>JBIOHC010000003.1:0-142947 GCA_044448685.1 Bacteroidia bacterium | reverse complement strand
CTTCGATTACGACTTTCGTTTTGAAGTCTGCGCTGAATTTGCGTCTTGCTCGTTTTTCCATGGTTCAGGTAAGTTAGGGTTAAATTTCCACTTTAACTTCCTGTCCTGATTTTCTATACCATTATACTTTGCATGACGACTACATTAAAACTACTCCTTTTTTAAGAATAGCCCCAAATCTATCCATAACCACTCCTTCGGAGAATAGAAAAATCTCCATATTTGCAATTCTCAGTTTTCTATTTGGAATTATTTCAATTGCATTATTATTATCTATCTATCTTTTTCAGTTTTCAATCATTACCGGGGCATTAAGTCTCTTATTCGGTATCCTTAGTATTAGAAGGATTCAGAAATTTAAGGAAAAATACTTTGGCAGGTGGATTGCTATTGTCGGCATTGTTTTAGGCACGCTTACTTTGGCTGCTGTGGCCTTTTTTCTTATAGCTAGCTCGATTTAGGTCTGTTGATTTTAGCATTTTTATTAAAAATTCTTACTGCGTTTGTTAATTTACATTCATTGTCTTAGTTAGTCAAGAGAATAAAAGAGGTTCCATTTTTTCTTAATCTTAAACATTTATGATAAAATCTAACAGATTCATTGTCGTTTGTTTCTTATTCATGCTTTATATACAATGTAGCGCACAGTGGAGTACCCTCAATTCAACTTGTTCCAATCCAATGATGTTCGTCTATGTAAATATATTTGATTCACAATACTTACCCGTATGAATTTGGAAACACATTTGCTGCTTATCAACTGCCCCGACCAGAAAGGGCTTACAGCAGGTATTACGAGGGTTCTTTACGAGAGTGATCAGAACCTGCTCCAGATCAAGGAACATGTGGATGAGGTTTCGGCTCATTACTATATACGCATTACGTTCACCGGATCTATTCAGCCTGATGATCTCCTCCGAAAGCTAAAAAATGCACTTCCTGCAGGAACAGGTATTACCCTTGATCCCCGTCAGAAAAAGGAGATCGTGGTGATGGCCACCAAAGAATACCATTGCCTGAGTGATCTGCTTATCCGGAATCATTTCGGTGAATTGAATGCAAACATTAAAGCTGTTATTGCCAACAGGCCGGAACTGGGAGAGATAACGGAGAAGCTTGGAATCCCGTTTCATTGTATTTCACACGAAGCGAAAAGCAGGGAAGCCTTTGAAGAAGAGATGTTCGAAAAGGTGGAAAGCTACGATCCGGATTATGTGGTATTGGCTAAATACATGCGGATTATATCACCGGAATATATCCGGCGGTTTAAGCATCGAATTATCAATATACACCATTCTTTTCTCCCGGCATTCATTGGTGCCAATCCCTATAAACAAGCTCACGACAGGGGAGTGAAGCTGATCGGAGCCACGGCCCATTTTGTTACCGAAGATCTGGATGAAGGACCCATCATTACCCAGAAAATAATCCAGGCAGATCATTCCTTTTCAGCCAGCGCCATGCGTAAGGCAGGGCAGGAGGTAGAGCGTATGGTGCTTGCCGAAGCACTTCGCCAGGTGTTTGAAGACAGGGTCTTTGTTACCGGAAACAAAACAGTTATTTTCAGCTAAGAGCAGCAATCAGATAAAAATCAGAATCTTCTCCGTATCCCTTCTTCAGACGGACACCAGATTCCTGTTTTTACGCCAATTTCTTTCAGCCCTTCATTGGTCCATACGTTGCAGGTTTTAAAAAGACTGTAACTGCCTGTGGCTTCATAGAAGGAATCGGTAACTCCATAGGTGTGACCCTGGATATGCCAGAGTTTGCCGTTCCTCTTTTTAAACCCGGAATGAATGTAGGCAATGAGTTGTTGATATTGTGCGGGGCTTATCACCAGGCGTTTTATCATCTCGTCCTGTACGGGGTGTATTTTCTGATACGTGACATGCATTGCGGCAGAATCCAGTGCGAAGGCTGCTTTAAAGGCCGTTGTAAAGGTAAGGTCGGCCCAGGTGTTGGTATAGAGATAAAACCCCCGGTCGCCCCAACCGATGGCTACATAATTAAAAGAAGAGTCAACTTTCTGAAAGTCCGTACAGGGAAATTCCTCCATCCAGTTTTTATCGGGGCTGTGAACAGGCAGGAGGAAGTCGGTATGTACCCCGTTCGATTCAATAAAAATTTCCACCCCTTGTGCCGGTTGTACAAACGAGCTGTTTACCGTATAGTATGGCAGCCAGAATGCAAAATGAAAATAGGATACAGCAAAAAACAGAAAACCTTCAGCAAAGCGCAGGAGAAACCGCAGAATAAAAAGCAGGTATACCATGGCGACAGGCTAAAAATCAATTTTATAATAGAACAAAGGCAGAAAGCCCAGCTGGTATGTATTAACGATAGGGTGATTGGCTCTGTCAGCTCCGTCACGGTTATAGGATTGGGAAAGGACATTTTTGTTGTTGGTCACATTCACCAGATCCAGCCCTATTTCATGCGTCAGTTTTTTGGTGTTCAAAATATAGTTGAATTTTGCATCAATACGGAAATAGTCTTTCAGCTGGAGACTGTTTGTTTTGGAGTCCACATATACAATATCTGCCGAAAGACGTGAAGCGGCAGTATCAATAGGGGTGAAGCGATGCCCTCCGGCTGCTGTTATTTTAAGACCCAGGCTTAGTTTTTGCCGGGCTGAAAGTTTCACTTCTTTTCCTACAAGGAGGTTGGCTGCATAAATCCCGTTAAAGTCCGTATTCCTTACAACCCCGTCACTGCCGGTATATGTGCTGTTGAAGACAGAACCGGTAAGCATGAAGAAAAAGGATTTGCTGAAAAATTTTTCCAGTGTTATTTCAACTCCGTAATTATCTCCTGTGCCTTTATTCACCAGTGTATCCGGAAAGAAACGGGAGAAACCGGATCCCTGGTTCATCAGTGAAAAAGCAGAGCTCTTTTTTTCTATAGGGACATTATACAGGTGCTGGTAATATGTTTCCACCTTCAGGTGGGTACCCTTGCTTATATAATTATCATAGGAGAGGACAAAATGTGCGCTTCGTATGAAATCCACATTCAGGTTGTGCAGGTAATAATTGCCGTTGGCGTCGCGCAGGTAATTGCCCTGGGCATCCTGCTGGTGATAAAAATACACATAAGTAGGCAGCATCTGGCTGTGCATACCGGCTCCAAAGCCAACAGATTGTTTGCTGTTAATGGTGTAACGGGCTCCCATACGGGGCTCCAGGGCCTTGCTTCCGTTCAGTGTAAGATACTGGGCATGCAAGCCTCCTGTAAACACAAGCTGGTCATTCAGCTTATATTTTAACTGAATATAGGGCTGGAAAAGCATATAGGTGGTGGTATTGTCCCAGCGGTTCATCCATTTATAGGTATTGATATTATAAGCTGAATCAATTGTGGAAGTTCGGTACAGGTCGTTGAAGATGCCGGTTTTCAGGCTAAGTTTAGACGTGTATTTTCTGTTCAGCAAAAAGTTGAATGAATATTTCTGGTCGCTGAACCGGAATGCCAGATTGGGAACTACGGAATCCAGTTTGAAGCTGGCTCCTCTGTATACGATACCCTGATTACCATATGAGCCTGACTGGGATGCAGCCAGGGTAAATTTAAAATAGGAGTTGGCATTGATTGATTTGGAATAGGAAGCGCCAACTACTCCGGTAGATGAACCGAAGAGCTGGTTCTCATTATTGACTCCGTATAAATCCTGTGCGGGGGAAGTGTAATTGCTGACCACAATATCAATATTGCTCATTCCTCCGAGTCCAAAAAAGGAAAGATCTCCTCCGTGCTTAAGCGGAAAATTAAGTTTAAACGAGCCGTCCTGATAATGAGGAACGGCATTGGTTCCTATATTGATATGGGCAGCAGAGAAAAGTGCGAGGGAAGAATAGCGATAGGTTGCAAGATAAGAAGCTCCGCTCTTTTTTGAAAGGGGGCCTTCGGCAGTCAGTTCTGTGCCCAGAAAGCCCAGTTGAGCTGTAAGTTCTGTTTTTTCATTGTTCCCGTTCCTCATTTTCAAATCAAATACACCGGCAATACCGTTACCATATTCAGAAGGAAAGGCACCGGTATAGAAATCGGAATTTTCCAGCATTTTATTGTTCAGCATACTCACCGGCCCGCCTGTTGTTCCGGCAACAGCAAAATGGTTGGGATTGGGAATGTCCACACCTTCCAGTCTCCAGAGGACTCCAAGGGGAGAATTGCCTCTTACCACTATATCATTACGGGAATCATCAGCCCCTTGTACACCGGCAAAGTTGGAAGCCATACGGGCGGGATCGCCCCGGCTTCCTGCATAACGGTTTGATTCCTCTACAGAAAAAGTTCGTGCACTTACCATCGCCATATCATTTTGCGCTTCACCCGGGTGTGCTGAAGAGGTAATCACGACAGCCTCAATTTTAACGGCAGACTCTTCCATCTCAAAATTGAGGATAACCTCTTTGGCGGTATTGACCACGATGTTGTTGGTTACAAAAGGCAGATACCCGACCAGGTTTGCTTTGAGGGAATATTTCCCGATTGGCACATCCGGTAAGCGGTAGTTGCCCCCGGCATCGGAGCTGGTTCCGGTAAGGAGTACAGAATCTTTATACAAGCGTATGGTTACGGCAAGCATTCCTGATTTGCTGTCTTTGTCGGTTATTTTACCGCGTATCGTTTGCTTGATACCTGTCTGGGCCAGCCCAAGGTTGTTAATACCCCCTATGAGAAGGAACAGGTAAATCAGGAAAATCCCGGGTTGAATAATAGGCTTGAGAAAAACTTCCTTCATAAGATTCATATAAGCTATTGTTATGTTTATTTACAGACACAAGATTCGTCTATCGTTTCGGACATGGAAAACGGATTTTAACCGGATCGCGAAAGATAAAAGTAAAAAACACGTCAATAGCAGATTTCCGGTTAAAACACATTCCGCTTTTGCAGGTTTTGCAACCCGAAATCGGACATCGGGTATAAAACAAGAAAATAAAGGGGAGAGAGGGTATTTATTTGCTCAAACACAATAATATTGCCACTTTTACCGTTCCTTTTCTCGCTATTAAACCTTATACTTGTGAAAAAGCGGTACATGCGCAATATTTTCAACTCATTTGTTGCCCTGTTGCTTTCTTTTGTGGTTACTGCCCAAACTCCGGCTATTGGCCAATGGAGAGACCATCTGCCTTATGCCGAGGTAGTTGCAGTGGCTGATGGGCCTGACAGGGTATGGGCCGCTTCAGCAGGAGGCTTGTTTGCCTATGTCAAAGCTGATAATTCTATTGAAAGGCTCAATAAAATCAATGGTCTTTCGGATATCTCCATCAGCACCATAAATCTGAATACCTATAATAACAAACTCGTTGTTGCCTATAAAAACGGGAATGTCGATATTGTCTATAACAAGCAGATTACCAATGTGCCGGATATTAAATTAAGCGGACTTATAGGCGACAAAACCATTCATTCCATTTTCTTCATTAATCAGTTTGCCTATCTGGCAACCGGATTCGGTATTGTGGTGCTGGATACGGATAAGATGGAAATTCATGATACCTATATCATTGGTGCAAGTGCAGCCTATGTTAATGTGTTCGACATTACTTCAGACGGACAGAATCTGTATGCTGCAACCGCCACCTGTGTTTATGAAGCTTCATTAAGCAGCAGTAACCTGGCCAATTTCAGTAACTGGCATATCATGACCGGGTCGGCATCTGTAACCCTACCTACCGGAATATATAATACGATTACTACTTTTTCAGGAAAGGTATTCGTTAACTATTCCAAACAGCTTACTGATGGTTCCTGGGGAAAGGACACGACCTATATTTATGATCCTGTTGCCACATCCTGGTCGAGATTTACAGGTGCCAACGGGCAACATTATCCATTGAATTGTCATAGCCTCCGCGCCACAAGCAATTATCTGCTTTCTACCAACGACGGAAATGCTTTTCTGTGGGATCAGACCTATACTACTCAGCCCCCGATAAACAGTTTTTTCAATTATACATTCAATGGGAACACCAATCCTTTGAATGCGAATATGGGTATCAAGGCACAGAATGGGCTTGACTGCTGGTTTGCCGACCGGTCATTCGGACTTGTATATGCAGTAAATACATATTCCTGTATCAGCTATATGCCCAATGGGCCGAAAAAGACAGATTGCTATGCCATGACTTATAGCAATGGAATGATTTCTATGGTTCCCGGCAGTCATGCCGATAACTGGGGTAATATGTATAACAACTCCGGTATCAGCACCTTCACAGCCGAGACCTGGAGAACGCTCAATTATCTTGATTATACCATTCTAGGAAGGGATTATGATTTCCTTTCCACAGCCATTGATCCGAACAATGCTAATCATATCATGTATGGCTCACTTGGATTCGGAGTATTTGAATTTACAAACTGGGGTCTGAATAATATCTATAATGTGCACCATGCCAATTGTACTTTACAGGGACGCTCTGCAACGGATACAGCAACCGATGTCGGAGGCATGTGTTATGATGCCAACGGGAACCTGTGGGTAACCAATATGCATACACCCTATCTGCTTCATTGCCGGGAAGCCAGCGGAAGGTGGACTGCCTTTGACTGCCGTTCGGCAATTTCCAATGTTGAAATCGGCGCTGTCATTGCCGGAACCAATGGTGTAAAATGGGCTATCCTGCCCAGGGGAAGAGGAATACTGATCTATAATGATAACGCTACAATTACAAATCCGAGTGATGATAAGGTAAAACACCTGCAGTTTACAAAGGGATTAGGAGGTATTCCCGGAACCGATGTGTTTTGTCTGGTAGAGGATAAAAACCAGCAGGTATGGATAGGCACCGATGCCGGTATCGGAGTTTTTTATAATCCGGACAATATGTTTGCATCTACCGGTTATGATGCTCAGCAGATACTCATTCAACAAGGAGTTCATGTACAGATTCTGATGGAAGGACAAACAGTCACAACCCTCGCTGTTGACGGAGCCAACCGGAAATGGATTGGCACATTGGGAGGAGGTGTGTTTCTGATGTCGGCTGATGGTACCCAGCAGATCGCAAATTTCAACACCAGCAACAGCCCCATCCTTTCCAATAATATCAATGCCATTACCGTGAACGGGATTACCGGAGAAGTGTTTTTTGGAACAGACCAGGGCGTTATTTCTTACCGGAGTACTGCCACAGAAGGGGATGTGGCATTCAATGATGTGTTTGCTTTCCCCAATCCTGTCAGACATGAGTATACTGGCCCTATTGCCATCAAAGGGCTTACGACCAATGCGGATGTCAAGATTACGGATATAACCGGCAACCTGATTTTCCAGACTACCGCTTTAGGCGGCCAGGCTATCTGGGACGGGAATAATTTCAAAGGCGAGCGGGCTCATACCGGTGTATATCTTGTTTTTTGCTCGGATACAGATGGAAAACAAACCATCATCACAAAAATTCTCTTCATCAATTAATGCTTCATAAAACACGGGGCCTGGTTTTCCGAACCATTCGCTATACCGATTCCAGTGTCATCGTTCATATTTTCACAGAAGCATTCGGGTTACGCTCTTATCTTGTTCCCGGCGCCCGTTCCAAAAAAGCAAAAATAAAAGCATCCCTTTTCCAACCACTGGCATTGGTCGAGATCAATGTGAGCAACCGGGAAAAAAACACACTGCACCGTATCAGTGATATGACAGCTGTTCAATCCTGGAACAATATTGCAGCCGATATACGCAAAAGCTCCACTCTTCTTTTTCTGAATGAGGTGCTGTATAAAACAATACGGGAAGAAGCTCCTCATTCCGATCTGTTCGAGTTTATCAGCCAGGCCCTGGAGATGCTCGACCTGAGCACCGAAAACAATCCCAACTTTCATCTCGTATTTTTGTGCAGGCTGGCCACAATGCTGGGCTTTGCCCCTCAGGGAGAATACAGTTCCGAAACGCCTTTTTTTAATCTGGCCGAAGGTCAGTTTCAGGATCATGAACCCTCTCATGTTCATTTTCTGGAGGGTGATATTTCGAAACAGTTCGGAAAAATACTAAACCTCAATTTTGAAAACAGCCATCAGCTTCAGATGACGGGATCTGAACGAAGGGTGTTGGTCAGGAGCATGATTGATTATTTCCGTCTGCATATCTCCAGCATTAAGGAAATAAAATCAATGGCTGTGCTGGAGGAAGTCCTGGGCTGATGACAGTATGATTATGGGCCGGGAGGAAGACCAGGAGGTTCAAGCAAATCGCGGTCAGCTTCGCTTAAGTCTGTCTTTCCGAAAATATTCCAGTAATACGCTTCTGTCATTCGCTCACCATCCAGAATGCCGGCACAGTACTGCCAGGTCTGAAAAAGATTGAGGGTTATCAGTAAGGCCATACAGGTCAGAACAAGATACCGCACCACCGGCCTGACAGTCCACAGGAATTGCAAAAAAACACCCATCACTAGAGCCATCACAGGCAGGGATTCCACCATCGGTCTTTGACTGAAACTGGATGCATACCACCAGCAGTCCCAGCTCGATAACACATAGATGTTGGCAACAATAAACAAGGCAAGGGGATAAAACAGAGGACGTTTGCTTTTGTATAAGGGGTAAAATCCCACCAAAGCAAACAGCATAAGCGGAGTATAAAGCAGCCAGCCTTTTTTATAGCTGAACAGGAAATCAAGGGTGTAGGGCGACAGGAACGAAAACCCCTCCGCATGGTTATTGAACTGTTTCCAGTATCCGCTGGTCCATTTCCAATACAGCAACTGTGGAAAGAGAACAAGGAAAATAACCAGCGCGCTCAAGAGGACCTGTTTTTTGTATTGCACCAACAGTTTACATTTTGCAAGCAAAGAAGCCCAGTCTTTTACATTCCAGAACAAGGGTATAAGGACCCATACCCCTTCGCTCGGGCGGCATAACATAGCCCAGCCGAAGAAGAAAGCCAGCAGCAATGCATAACGGAGCTTATACGTTTCATGCCACTTCATTGTAAGAAGAAGAAGGAGACAATTCAGGCTGAATAAAAAATTATGGGGCATAGCTCCTTCCAGCCCGGCATGAAAAAGAAAATTCGTTCCCAGCACGGTGAGACAAACTAAAAAGGCCGTGAGGGTATCGCTGAAGAAACGGAGGAGCAGGTATCGGAGCAGGAAAATCCCTAAACAGGAATATAAAAAAGCAGAGAGCAACATCGCCCATTGGTAGGGGACTGAAAAACCGTCGGCTGAATAACCCGCCAAGTGTGCATACCCATGAGCCATCAAAAAACCGGGAGCATAGGAGGCTGCAAGCCCCATCGTATATATATTCAGCTGTCTGCCACCCTTGCCAGGAACCACCTGATACAGGTTAGGGGTGGGGTTATATTCCTTGCGCACTGCATTCAGCCATTTTGGATTGCTGAGGCCAGGGTCGTGATAAATAAACGCAGAGGGCAGATAAAGGTAATATCCGAAAACATCCCAGGTGATGACATTTACCGGGCCTTCATGTTCCCGGTATTGCATGCCTGAAAAGGCGAGCAGGATACATAGCCCGAATGCAGCAAGCAGGGAAATCATCCGGGTTTTCATTTCTTTTGTCGGATCGTTTATGGATTTACCTTTTTGAATTCATAAGGCATAAAGTCAATAAAGCCATTTACCCGAATTGTAACACCTGTCACCTTCCCTTCATTTTCATGAAAAGGAATTTCTTCCACTCCGTATTCAGGGTCGGAGTAGGTACACAGAAATGCTTCCTTGTCCATATAGGATAATTCGCCTTTAAGGTTCGGATGATGAGCAAAGCGAATGACCAGCAACCCTTTTTCTTCTTTCACTTCCAATTCCCCATACACCGCATTGAGGTATTTGCCGCAATAGTTTTTGAGTTCCAGAGCAGGTTGCTTGTGTTGGGCTATTAAATCATATTGTTGTTTACGGTCTATATCTTCTTTTTCCTGGCCCCGAACAAATCGCATATGATAAAACGCACTGTAATTCCTCCAGGGCATATTCAGATAGGAATCGATGATTTGCTGGCGAAGTGCCGCGTACAAACTGTTCTGATCGGTATTCGTGAGTACGGCTATACCCAGGTTCAATTCGGGTATGAAGCAAGTGGTGGTAACAAAACCGTTAGCTCCTCCGTCATGGCTGATTATTTTCTTTCCCTGGTAATCATCCAGGAGCCATCCGAGTCCGTAAGTTTCAAAATGTTTGCCCGGAAAGAATGGGTTGTTCACATCCTTCACTACCGTATTGGATGTGCGGGTATTTTGAAGAACGGCAAAAGGGAAAATGGTTCTGCCTTCAAATCGTCCGCTGTCAAGCTGCATCATAATCCAGTGTGAAAGATCATTCACATTGGAATTGATGGAAGCTGCGGGGCCGAGGTTGTCGACATTGACATAGGGCATTACCACCAGCTTGCCGTTTACCAGGGTATAAGGCAGGCAGGCGTTTTTATCCGTATTGATTGTACTCCAGGTGGTTGAGGTTCTCTTCATTTGAAGGGGCTGGAAGAAGTGATATTTCAGAAAATCATCCCAGGTGGTATCTGTTACAAGCGGAATCAGTTCACCGGCAGTAAGGAAGGCGGCATTGCAATATCCATAATGACTGCGGAAAGGATAAACGGCATCGACATTGCGAAGATTGGAAATGATTTCCTTGCGCGTTGGAGTCCCGCCCCAGTTATAGAAATCGCTTTGAAAGGTTTCGAAGCCGAGGCGGTGGCAAAGCAGGTCGCGTATACGAACATCTTCAGAAGCAAAAGGATCTTTGAGTTTAAAATCCTTCAGCCACTTATTCACCTTGTCATCCATACTCAGACGTTTCTGATAAGCAAGAAGGGCTATGGATGTGCCGGTAAAAGCCTTGCTGTTGGAAGCAATCTGAAATAAGGTATTGGCATCCACCTGCTGGCCGGGATGGGTTATATCACGAATTCCATACCCTTTGCAGGCTACCACCTTACCATCTTTGATAATCGCAATGGCCAGACCGGGCACCTGCCAGGATTTCATTTCCCGGTTTATATAAGTATCCAGACTGTCAGTAACAAAGCTGTTTTGGGAAAACAGGATGGAAGAGAGCAGGAGGAAAACAAAGACAGTAACGTGCTTTTTCATTATCCTTAATTAGAAGGCCAAAATAAGAAAACGCAGCACACTGCCGACAAGGTTTTGGTTATCTTTGAAGAAAGACCGGACTATGTCAGATTACGATACTTTACGCGAGTTGGTGGAAATAGATTCACCCAGTGGTTATACCCGGGAGGCCTGCCATTATATTTTCAACCTGCTTAAATCATATGGATACAAGCCAGAAAGGACGAACAAAGGAGCTGTGCGCTGCGCTTTGGGCAAAAGCCCCAGTTTGGCCATCGCTGCCCACGTGGATACACTTGGCGCCATTGTTTCCGGAATCAGGAAAGACGGTACGCTTCGTTTTTCCAAACTCGGAGGCCCTTCCCTGACCAGTGCCGAAGGGGAATATGTCAATATTCATACGCTGAACGGAAAAGTCATTACCGGGACCTTGTTGCTCAACAATCCCTCATCACATGCCAATGATCAGCGGGAATCAGAAAAGCGGAATGAAGAAACCATGCATATACGCATTGATGAGGAAGTGACGAATAAAAAGGAAACGGAGGCCCTTGGAATCCATACCGGCGATATCATCTGTTTTGAACCACGCTACAGGGAATATGAAAACGGGTTTATAAAATCCCGCTTTATGGATAACAAAGCGGGTTGTTATGTGCTGTTTGAAATTGCCAGAAGACTGAAAGAAGAGGGGATAGAAGCGCCTGTTGAGCTCTTCTTCAGCAATTATGAAGAAGTAGGACATGGGGGTACCTCCGGCTATTCATCAACAGTTGAAGAGCTGCTGGTCATTGACATGGGTGTGCTGGGCACAGCCTGTGAAGGCAATGAGCAAAGCTGTTCTATCTGTGTAAAGGACAGTTCAGGCCCCTATGATTATGAGTTCCGCAAAACGCTTGTTGAATTGGCTACCCGTTACAAGATTCCGTTCAAGCAGGATGTATATCCTTTTTATAGCTCTGACGGTTCTGCGGCATTGAAGGCAGGGAATGATTTCCGCGTTGCGCTTATCGGCCCGGGTGTAGCAGCATCACATGGGGTGGAGCGTACGCATATAAAAGGGATTGAAGCTACGATTGATCTGAGTCTGTGTTATATTCATTCTTGTTTAAGTAAATAACCATAACCATGAAAAAGCACCTCTTCCTCCTCCTTCTCTTTCTGATTCCATTAGCAGGTTTTTCCCAAACCAAGGACCCTCAGAATATCACGGTGAAAGCCACCCGTGATCCGGAATATCCGAAAGGAGAGAAAGCTCTTTTTGAACAAGTCCGCATGAAGGTGAAATATCCGGAAGAGGCTATCAGGAAATATGTAGAAGGGGAGGTAAGCCTGAGTTTTGATATCAAGACAGACAGCACAGTTGCCAACTGTGTTATATTAAGCGGAGTCGGATATGGTGTGGACGAAGCGGTAAAGGCCTATGTGGAGAAATTAAAATTCAGCCCGGGAATGATGAATGGGATGAAGGTAAAGATGAATGTGAATATGAACTTTCCGGTTAAAGCACACTAAGCGATATTCAGAATATTCTTTTTGTAAAACTGTATCGCTCCCAGATTCAGAATAATTCCTATTCCGAATAATACCCCAGCCCTCAACAGGAAATGTGAATCTGTAAAAGGCAGGGCCCTCCAGAAGATATCATAGAACCCTTGTATGCTCCAGTAATTAACAGAAGCTACGGCCATTTTCTGCATCCAGAAAGGCATGACAAAAATCGGTATCATGCTGCCTCCTATAGCGCTCATGGTGAGTACGATTAGTGTTGACAAGCCCTGTACCTGTGCCCTGTTCCGGGCAAACGATGCCAGAAAAACACCGAAAGCAGAGCATGCAAAGGCTGTTGCCACAATCATCAGTATCAGGCCCGGCAGGCGTGCTGCAGTAATATTCAAACCGAACACAGCCCAGGAAAAAGTGAACATGATACTCAGCTGAACGATGGAAATTAAATTGGCGCTCAGCATTTTCCCGAACAATATGCTGCTCGGACTGAGAGGAGCAAACAATAATTTTTTCAGGGTTCCTTCTTCTTTTTCCTGAAGAAGGCTGGCTCCCAGTCCAGCCACACTGAATAATAACATCATCACTGCTGTACCAGCAACAGCCTGTATAAGGCCGGGGGTGTTTTCCTTTTGGGCTTCTATGGCTGTTGTTTTAAGCAGGGGGGCATCTTCTGTTCCTTTCCCGCTGCCTGATTTTCCGTTGAAATTGGAAGCAATCATTTTATGTACTCCGGCTTTTGAAGCAGAATCCATTGTCGGGTTTTGTGCATCAAACTGAGCAATAGCCTTGCTTTCAAACTGCTGAGTACCGGCAAATCGCATGAGGTTTCCGCTCAGTGCCGACATTAATATTCCCAGCTGTACTTGTTTGGCCTTGTCATAAATCAACTCTAATGGCAGAGGCTTTCCGTTTCGGATGGAGTCTTGAAAGCCCTTGTGCAGAATCAAAGCGGCATCCTCATCTCCCTTTCGTATCCAGTTTTTTGCTGTATCGGTATTGGTAAGTTTGATGTCCAGTTCCTTAAGAGAGTCAAGCTGTACTATCAACTTTTTGCTTTCGGGAGTTTTGTCTTCATCAGAAGTGATGAGAACCAATGCTTTTGAATTGCCGCTGCTGCCTATCCCTCCAAAGGCAAGTGAAAAAAGAGTAATAAGTGGTATGGGCAGGAGAAGGGTAAGGAGCATAGCCCTTTTATCGGCCATAAACAATTTGATATCCTTGATGGCAAGTTTAAACATGGCTTCGGGTTAGTCTCTTAGTTGTTTACCGGTTAAGGAAAGGAATACGCTTTCCAGCGTTACTTTCTGTATTTCTATATGACTGATTTCAGCACCGGATTCATTGCATTTAATAACGAGGTGCCCCAAATCTGTTCTGATATGAGGCGAATAAAAGGTGAGGGCATTGCCGGTAAAATGAAACTCTCCGCTCAGCGTGGTATTCATGATGGCTTTCTCCTCTTCTGTCAGGTTGGAAAAGGTGACGACCACACTTTCTTTCAGACCTCCCGTGTTTTTCAATTCCCCCAATGTGCCCTGTGCAATGATTTTACCCTGATCAATAATTCCGATACGGTCGCAAAAGCGTTCGGCCTCTTCCATATAATGGGTGGTATAGATTATCGTCATCCCTTCCTTGTGCAGTTTTTCGAGAACTTCAAATATCAGGTTTCGGCTCTGAGGGTCTATTCCTACTGTAGGCTCATCCATAAACAGCACTTTGGGGCGGTGGAGGAGGGCGGAGGCTATATTGATACGTCTCTTCATTCCGCCTGAATAGGTATCGATACGGTCATTCTTACGATCCGACAACCCGACCATGGCCAGGATCTCCTCTATTCTTGATTTCAGCTCTGCGGTAGGGACATCATACAGACTTCCCCAGAACAGCAGGTTGTCATAGGCTGAAAGCTTATTGTAGAGGGCAATTTCCTGGGGTACCACTCCAATGCTGCGCTTGCATTGCTCCCGGTCTTTATGCAGGTCGAATCCGTTGATTATTACAGACCCCTTATCAGGAGCCAGGATAGTACTCAGAATACTGATGGTGGTTGTTTTACCGGCTCCGTTAGGACCCAGCAGGCCATAAAACTCTCCGTCCATAATCTCGAATGAGACATCTTGCAGGGCTCTGACACTTCCATACACTTTGCTGAGATTGTCGGCTTTTATCATATTGGGTTTATTCGGAGGGAAATTAGGGTAATTCGGGTAGATTGACAAGTACCAGGTCTCGACAAATAGTCTAAATTCGCATCAGTTATGAAAACCCCGCTTTTATTCCTGGCTTCTTTTGTGTTCCTGTTGCTTGTTCTGACACCTGAGTTTCAGTCGGCAAAACAGGACCAAAGGGGTTTGAAAAACATTGGCGGTCCTCGCCCAGACTCTATTTTGACTGTTCGCATTTCTTTCACCGGCGATCTGATGTGCCATGTTCCCCAGTACGAAAACTCCCGGAAAACGGATGGCACCTATGATTTCAACCCAAGTTTTGCTGTTGTAAAACCTTTCCTGGAACAGGCAGATGTAACGATGGGTAATCTGGAGCTTACCTTTGCCGGGCCTTCTGTACCATTGGCCGGGTATCCTATTTTCAATACCCCTGATATATATGCTGATGCATTGAAAAATGCAGGTTTTGATTTTGTGGTTACGGCCAATAACCATTGTCTGGATACCAAGGAAGCAGGCCTGTTGCGTACGCTGGACATATTGAAACAAAAGGGAATCGGCAGTACCGGCACTTTTAAGTCACAGGCCGATCATGACTCTGTCCGTATCCTGAATATTAAAGGTATTAAACTTGGAATGCTTAATTATACCTATGGCACGAATGAACCACCGGTGCCGGCGGAAAAAAAATACGAAGTAAATGTGATCGACACCTTGCTTATACAACATGATATTATGCAGGCCCGTAACCAGGGTGCTGAACTGGTACTGGTATGGTTTCATTATGGAAAAGAAAACCAGAGTGATCCCAATGATTTTCAGAAACAGACAGTCAGGAAGACACAGGAATACGGAGCCGATATAATTATAGGCGGACATCCTCATGTGATAAGCCCGGTGAATTATTATAAAACAAAACATGCAACACTTGATACCGGTATTGTTGCCTGGAGTCTCGGGAATTTTCTTTCCAATCAGTACTGGAGGTATACAGATGCAGGAGTCATCTTCAGCCTTACGCTTCGGAAGAACATTACAAAAGGAACATATCTTAAACCACTGGCAGATTATATTCCTACCTGGGTTTACCGAGGCTCAAGTCCTTTAATGAAGAAACACATTGTTTTTCCTGCAGAAATGGTATTGAAAGATTCTCTCCCGGCCTATATCGATGCAGCAGCCAGGGTGAAAATGAAGGAAGCTCTGGAGGATACTAAAAAGATGATGGAAAAGGATTGCCCCCAGATCCGGATGAAATCCACTCATTAACAGACACATAAAAATCAGAAGCAAGAAGAAGACCTATTTACCCGGAAGGAGGTAATGCTTCTAAGTAAAAGTGTCGCGCATCGATCGAAGGAGGTAATGCTTCTAAGTAAATGTGTCGTGCATCGATCGAAGGAGGTAATGCTTCTAAGTAAATGTGTCGTGCATCGATCGAAGGAAGTAATGCTTCCAGGAAAATGTATCGTGCATCGATCGAAGGAAGTAATGCTTCCAGGAAAATGTATCGTGCATCAATCGAAGGAGGGAATGCTTCCAGGTAAATGTGTCATGCATCGATCGAAGGAGGTAATGCTTCTAAGAAAATACGTAGTCCTTCTAAGGAAACAGGTAATGCTTCAGGGGAATTGTATTATTCAACAGAAACCACCGTTACTTTATTGTCATCCACATACCGAAATGTTCCGGCATAATGCATATTGGATGCAGCGAGTGTACCGGGAGGGAATGTGATGCGGTAGGTTAAATTGATTTCCGTTCCGGGAGGAAAGGAGGTCCAGATAAATTTAAGTAATGTACCGTCATTAATAATGGTACAGACATTTTCCGGTCCGGGCTTGATTGCTCTGGCACCTTCAGGAAGGATCTCTTCCAGCTTACCGAAACCGTTTATATTTTCATATTTTATTTTCAGGGCTACCTGATAATCGGCAGAGCCTGGAATGGAGGTAAAGGTACGTGTTACCTTTGTTTGAGCCTGCAGAGATGAACTGATAATAATAAACAGAGCGGTCAGGAATTTATGCATGATAGCCAGATTAGTGTTGAATAAGCCTCACCGTTTTTTTCGGTGTGGTATAAATAATTGTTTTCACGGTACAAGCGCGCCCCTGAGCTGTATAGCCGAAAATTCCGGTATAATTGAGTTGGGAAGAGGAAGGGGGAGATGAATATCTTATCTGATAGGAAAGTATTTCTTCCCTGTTGACAGGCAGACTTGTCCAGGTGAACTGAATCATTTTTCCTTCCATTTTAGTGTTCGCCGTTGCTGAATTTATACTTGATTCGAGTATTCTGGCTGTGTCGGGAAGCGATTCCGAATATCGTCCGAAACCGGTAGCATCATTGGTCTGAATTTTAATGGTTACCAGGTAGTCCGTGCTTCCCGGAATGGCTGTCATGGTACGGGTAATAACAGGCTTCATGGTTTGGGAATAAGCCGGCATGCAGACAACGGATACTAACAACAGAATGGGAATTATTATTAAACGCATGATCTTTGAGACTGCTTCCTGCCTCTGCTGCTGAATCCTGTTTAAGCTTTAGCGACCTTAATCTTACTGCCAGGCAGGAGTTTGAAATTTTTCCCCCATCCATTGAGGCGTTTGATGGCATCAACGGTTGTTTTGTTACGCTGACTGATGATCCAGAGCGTATCCCCTTTTTGTATGGTATAGTATACAAATCCCTTATAGGCGGCAACAGGTGCCGGATCCGTATTCTGAACCACCTGGCTAGCGACAGCAGGTGTTTGTACAGGTGGCAGGGCAGACAGTATGGGTCTGGAAGTGGTGGCGTAATAAATAAGTTTCTGACCGGGTTTTACATAACTCGATGTAAGTCCGTTCCAGGTCCGGAGGTCATCAACGGTGCATTTGCAGGAGCGTGCTATCAGGTTGAGGTGCTCGCCTTTTTGTACGGTCCATAATTTACGAACTTCCTCAGCCGCCATACCTGATTTTGCAAGTGCGGAATCTTTTTTCAGACAGGAATAAATAGCCGTTTCGTTGGTAACAAAGGTTCCTACTTTGGAAGCGGGCAGGATGAGTTCATAGGGTTTGTTCCCATTCGGATAAGGCACTATAGCCCTTTTGTACATAGGGTTAAGAAAGACCAGTTCGTCCATGGAAATATTGAGAGCATGGGAAATCTGTTCGAAGCTTACCTGCTGTTTGATATTGACCGTATCTGTTTCAAAAAAACTTTTACGGGGTTCGGAAGGATAGATATTGTGTTCCCCATAATAATTCATGACATAATTGGCGGCAATAAATGCGGGCACATAGCTTTGTGTTTCACGGGGCAGGAATGGACGTATTTCCCAATAGCTTTTTTTATTGCCCGAGCGACGCATGGCTTTCATCACTGTTCCGGGACCGCTGTTATAGGCCGCAAGCACCATTTGCCAGTCTCCGAAAAGTCCGTACAAAAACTTCAGGTATTCGGCAGCCGCTACAGTAGCTTTGTAAGGATCGCAGCGGTCATCAACATAAGAAGTATTATTGAGACCGTACAATTTACCGGTATTGAACATAAACTGCCAGAGCCCCATTGCACCTGAACGGGATTTGGCATTGGGGTTAAGGGCAGATTCGATTACAGCCAGGTGCTTAAGTTCAAGTGGCAAACCGTATTTATCCAGCACTTCTTCCATCATAGGGTAATAAAGCTGGCTCAGGCCTACCATACGCGAAACAAGAAGGCGTTTACGGACAACATACAGATCGATAAAAGCTCTGACAGGTTCATTGTAAACCAGGTCGAAGGGAGAGGCGGCATCCAGTTTAGCCATACGGGCTTCATAAATCAGGTCGTCGAAGCGTGGAATGGAGTCGGGCGGAAGGTTGTATTTGAATTTAGCCGTACGGGCCGGCTTATTGAAAAAATTAAGACGGGTCAGGCTGTCGAGCATGGCAACGACAGGATCATCCTTAAAATGAATGGAATCAAACTGGGCTTTGGAGGTATTGGGGAGCAGGCAGGAGCAGACAAGAAACAGAAGTGATATTAGGTATGTTTTCCTGCAAAATCTCATCAGCCCGGGGATATTATCTATATAGTATACGTAAATATAGGGTATTTGTTGTAAAAAAACCTGATTTTCAGGTCGATTTAACCTAATAATAAGCAAAAAAGATAAAAAACACCTGATTTTTTCAGTAAGACCGTATAAAAAACAGCTTCTACAATAGTAATCAAAAGAGCTTACAGGAAGGAAGGGTTCAGGCAGAGGTTTTCAACCCGGTCTTGTTCATCAGCATATTGGCAAACTGAAAAAGGGATGCTTCTTCAAAATGGCTGGCCATAAGTTGTATCCCAAAAGGAAGTCCGTTGCTATGTGTTCCCAGCGGCAAGGAAATAGCCGGTATGCCGGCATGATTGGCATGGACTGTAAAAATATCCTCCAGATACATCTTGATTGGGTCGGCAGAGTTCGCGCCGAATTCAAAAGCAGTGCCCGGGGTTGTAGGCAGGAGGATAAAGTCATGATCTTTGAAAATATCCTTTGTTTTGTCCTGTATCAGGCGTCGTACTTTCTGTCCTTTGGAATAATAGGCATCGTAATATCCTTCGCTTAATACGAAGGTGCCAAGCATGATTCTTCTTTTTACTTCCGGTCCGAAGCCTTCGCTTCTGGACTTCTTATACGTGCTTTCAAGGTCTGTGGCATTAGGGCTGCGGTAACCGAAATGCACACCGTCGTAACGGCTCAGATTAGAGCTTGCTTCGGCAGTGGTAAGCACATAATAGGCTGGTACAAGGTAATCCAGATACGGAAAATCTATAGCATCAATTGTGTGTCCGGCAGCTTTCAACTCTTCGATCAGATTCTTAACAGAGTCTCTGATTTCGGGGTCCAGTCCGGGATGCTCCACACATTCTTTGATATAGGCAATACGTTTAGAGGTTGTCTTATTGTAAAGAGAGGAGGTATAATCAGAAACTGCCTTGGTGCTAAGTGTACTGTCAAATTCATCCATGCCTGCAATGACTTCGAGGATGGCAGCGGCATCTTCTACGGTGCGGGTAAGGGGGCCTACCTGGTCAAAGGAAGATGCATAAGCAATAACACCATGTCGTGACACTCTTCCATAAGTTGGCTTCATCCCTACGACCCCGCAAAAAGAAGCTGGCTGACGGATAGAACCGCCTGTATCGGTACCCAGGGCTGCATGGCAAAGACCGGCAGCAACGGCAACTGTTGATCCTCCTGAACTGCCTCCGCTTACACGTTTGGGATCCAGGGGGTTCAGAACTGTGCCAAAGGCAGAGTTCTCATTCGAGCTACCCATGGCAAACTCATCGCAGTTACAGCGTCCAATGATGATAGCATCTTCCTTCAGCAGTCTTTCAGTAACAGTTGCGCTATAGAGAGACTGGAATCCATCCAGTATTTTGGATGAAGCCGTCACCACATGACCTTTGTAACAGATATTGTCTTTGAGGGCAATGACCAGTCCGGCCAGTTTGCCGGCAGTACCGGCTTTTAGTTTACGGTCTACTTCAGCCGCCTGAGCCAGGGCTGATTCTGTAAACACTTCCAGAAATGCATTGAGGTGTTTTTCCGCTTCTATACGGGCCAGGAAATGGCGCAGTACGGTATCACAGGTAAATGACCCCTCGCTAAGGCCTTTTTGGGTATGGGAAAGGGAATAGTAAGGATGCACAGGCTGGGAGAATCAAAAAAATTGAAGCGTTATTTCTTCTCTGTAGGGGCGCTTGTGGTTGTAGGAGTGGAAGTTGTATCCTTAGAATCAGCCTGTTTGGATGCGTCTTTGAACTCTTTCACACCTTGTCCAAGGCCCTTCATGAGCTCTGGAATTTTCTTTCCGCCGAACATAAGCAATACGATAACCAGGATCAGAATTATTTCCGGAGCTCCCAGTCCGCCAAGCAGACCAGCATGTTGAATAGTTGACATTGTCTGAATTTTTAGTAACGGTACAAAGATACTAAGAAATTGTGAAAAGAGGGGTTTTAGGGGGGTTAATCCTTATAAAGCCAGTCTTCCGGGTTCAGTTTGGTCTGCCCTTTCCAGATCTGGAGATTGATTTCTGTCCGGCCTTCCTCCTGATCGAATTGTATTTTACCGATATTTTGTTTGGCTTTCAGCTTGTCACCGGTCTGAACATAAACCTCTTCCAGGTTGGAATATACGCTCAGGTATTCCCCATGCCTGATGATGACCAGCTTCCCCACCCCGGGGATGCTTGTCACGCCGGTTACTTCGCCCTGGAAAATACTTCTGGCCAGGGAGCCTTTTCCGGTGCTTATTGTAACCCCGTTGTTGACCGTAATAAAGTTCTTGATAGAAGGGTGTTCATGCGGGCCGAAACCTTCAGTGATGATGCCCTGGATAACGGGCCAGGGTAGTTTGCCCCTGTTACTGGCAAAACTTTGATTCAGATCCAGTTCATCCTTTGAAAGGTGGTATTTGGTGCTGGCAACAGTCTTTTCTGTATGCTTCAGGGGAGGGGCGTTTTCCTTGATCCTTGCTTTTTCAGCTTTTTCGGCAGCCAGAGCAGCCAGTTTTTGCTGACGTTCTATTTCGGCCTTGATCAGTGCCTGGATGGCAAGCTCGGTACGTTCGGCATCTTTCTTTTTCTTTTCCAGGTCCTTTTTAATCTGACTTTCCTTATCCTGAAGGTCTGACAATACCTGTTCTTTTTCTTCCTTTTTCTGGGTCAGGTCTTTTTTCTCTGTTTCCTCATTACCCAACAGGTCTTTCTTTTCCGTTTTTTGCTGCTCCAGGTTTTGTACCTGCTGGCCCAGCTCTTTTTGTTTTTGGGAAATGGATGTTATCTGTTTTTTCCGGGCTTCATTATAATCCTGTATGTATTTCAGTCTTTTATAAGCCTGGTTAAAATCCGCTGCAGCAAAAACAAAAATCAGTTTATCGTAATTATCCCTGTTTTTGTATGCAAAGTATACCATGTGTGCATAGTCCTGTTTCAGTTTTTTAATATCCCCGTGAAGGTTTTTGATGGAAGCATTGTTTTCATCAATCTGATGATTCATCAGATTGATTTCAGAATTGATGGTATAGATAAGTTCTTCTCTCTTTTCAATATTTTTATTCAGTGCTACCAGGGTGTTCAGGGTTTTTTTCTTGCCTTGTTTGGTTTCTTTAAGCAGGGCTTCGGCCAGTTCAATATCCTGTTTCAGTTTTTTCTTTTTCTTTTCCAGCGTCTTTTTATCCTGATGCTGGGCACCGGCAGGAAGGATAATGCAAAGCAGCAGGAATGCAGCCAGGCAAAAACGTAACAGGATAGGTTTAATGTTGCCCATTCGGATCCCGGATAAAGATGCGTTTATAACCTTCGGGTATGTTAAACGGAAATTCAAGCGATTTGTTCAGGTTCACTTTTCTGTATCCCATTTCCAGCATAAGGTTTTTTTCCGGGGTGCGTATCTGAAACCGGACTTTCCCGGCTACCAGCAACCCGTTTGAAGCGGTATAGAAATCACTGTAGCTGACATCAAAGCTGCGCCGGCTGTTGAAATCGTTGAAAAGGAGGTGAGCAATCTTTTGTGTCTGAGGGTCGAGCCAGATTGTCTGGGCCGAGTCGGTCTTGGTCAGTTCCCTGTTACGGTTCACCACCTTTTTGAGTTTGCGTTTGCGGATAGTACTCAGCACACATTTTCCGTCTTCTCCATAAGAGCGGAGCTTCTCATTCTCTTCATAAAACGTAACCGGATTGCCGATTAGTATACTCTGAACCATTTCAAAGTCGAAATCGCTCTGTAACATCTTATTGATATAACTATAATCACCTCTAAAATAGGAGCCTACGGTATCATTCCGTTTGTCCATATAATTAACCATAAACACAGAATCCTGGGTAATGACAATTCGGGCAACCTTAACAAGTCCTCCAAGGGCGCTGACATTCATCCATAGGACGCTGTCACGTTTGATCCGTAAGGTCACCTCAAAATTTCCTTTCATGCTGTCTCCACGGGCTTCGCAATCCAGTTTGGATGAAAGGGTCTCGAAATGAAACTGATGCTTCTTCATGCTGTCCAGCAGAGCCTTTGTATTCCGGCAATCACCGGCCAGAAAGAGTTCCGTTCCGGCTTTAAGTTTTGTTATTTTCTTTCCGGTATGACAAGCCGACAATAAAACAATCAGTAGTAGATATCCTATGCCAAGGCTTCGGATACCGAAGAGGGCAGGCTTGTCCACCGTAGCTTTAGCGAAGGTGGAGTTATTCATACAGCTTTTTATCAGCAATTTTTTTCTCCAGGAATTCTGATCCCCCGCCTTTTGTTTTTGCTTTCAGCCAGTAGCTCAGGGCATCTTCCGGGCGATTCAGGTGGAACAACATATCTCCGTAATGTTCCAGCATGACAGCGCTTGGGTCTGAAGTGGCTCCAAGGGCTTTATTCTGCCATTCCAGGGCCTGATCATATTTAGCCTGGCGGTACAGAATCCAGGCATAGGTATCCTGGAAGTTGGCATTCTTGGTATCCAGGTCGTTCGAGTGTTTGGACATCTTTTCAGCCTTTTCGAGATTTTCATTTCTCAGACTCAGATAGTAGGCATAATTGTTCAGCACATAAGCATTGTCGGGGTCAAGGGCCAGTGCCTTGTCATATGCATCGTCCGATTTTTTGTAGGTTTTTATTTTATGGTAAGCATCACCCAGATTTGCATAGAACTGGCTTTCCAGAGGTTTGTTATCGAGCACATAAATCACTCCACCGTTAAAAGCATCAATGGCCTCATCGTATTTCCTGTTCTGCAGAAGGGCCAGTCCGTAAAAGAAATAAGGAATCGGCATACTGGGGAAGAGCTCTGTGCTTTCCTTGCTGTCGGTCAGCATATCAGCATAATCATTGAGTTCCGAATCAATGACCAGGAGCTGGTTCCATATCACATATTTGCTTTTGTCAAGGTCTACGGCTTTTCTGTATTCCTTTCTGGCTTCATCCTTTCGTTTTTCCCTGTAAAGGAAATCGCCATAAACAGCATGAGCCTTCGCTTCTTTAGGATGGATACTTATCAGAATACGGCACAACTCTTCGCATTCCTGTTTGAGTTTTTCATCTTTTTCCGACTCATAAAAATATTTAAGAGCCACTTTAACTTTACTGTCAATATCGAGATCGGGATTTTCCAGTGCCGATTTATATTCTACAAAGGCACTGTCATGTTTTTCCTTGCCAAGGTAATATTCGGCCAGAGAAAGCAATGCGTAGGGGTTTCCGGGATCTGCTTTCAACAGGTCTTTATAAAGGGAATGAGCCTTCTCTGTCATCTCCTGTTCCTTTTCCGTATTCCCTTTGGCTTTGAAAGCGGAAGCCTTATCCAGAAAAAGCTGGGAAAGAAACACATAGTATTTGGTTTCAGCAGGGTCTTTGGTTATCAGCTTATGTATTTCGGATTCTGCTTTATCTGTTTCGCCTATACGGTCATATACTTTAGCCTTTTGAAGTGTTGTTTCTTCCGAGGCTCCGTGTTTTTGTTCTATCTCCTCATACACCCGTATTGCTTCTTTGTATTTTCCGTCATACAGCAGGGCATCCGAATAACCATAATAGTATTCAGGTTTGTCGGGATTCAGAGTCATCAGCTTATGGAATGCTTCGGCAGCTTCGGCCGGTTTATGGGTTTCCTGAAGAATCTGGGCATAGAGGTAGAGATACCACTCATTTTTCGGATCCAGGCTTGCAGCGGTTTTGGCATGAGTCAGGGCCAGGTCGTTACGTTCCTGCTGGTTATAAATTCCGGCAAGTTCATAATGCGAAGCGGCATTGTTCGGATCCAGATGAATGCAGTCATTGAATCCGGTTGCCGCCAGCTCTATATTTCCCTTGATTTTTTCCTTGCAGGCGTCTCCGAATCTTCTTTTCAGTTCTTCCACACTGCCCTCTGCCGGACCAGATACTGTACCCGGACCGGGATGTGTATGTTCCCGAAGTTTGCAGGAATGAAGCAGCAAAACAGAGAAAACAGCGGAAAGAAGAAAACAATGACGGGCACGAATAGGCATCATTTGTTGTGAATAGCATTATAATCGCCGACACTCAGCTCGGCATCAAGCCCGCTTAGTTCAGCATGGCTTCCTACCATCGAATTCACAATATTACTCTGATAAATCTTTGTGTTTTCCTGAATAATACTGTTCTTAATAACGGAGTTTTCAACAGTTGTATTGGCGCCGATACTGACATGGGGGCCAATGGTGGAATTGAGCAGCACCACATTTTCGCCCAGATAACAGGGAGGAATGATCCGGCTGTCTGTTTGTTTCACACTCTTTGCAACAAGCAGTTCCTGATCTTTAACAAACTCCAGTACACGCTGGTTGGTATACACCGTTGCATTTTTATTACCACAATCCAGCCATTCACTCACCTTGCCGGGCGAAAACCGAAGCCCTTTGTTCTTCATGTTCTCAAGGGCATTGGTAAGCTGGTATTCCCCTTTATCACGAATATTGTTATCAAGCAGGTATTTGATTTCTTTACGCAGGTTGTCTCCGTCATGGAAATAATAAATTCCGATTATTGCCAGGTCAGAAACAAATGTTTCAGGCTTTTCAACAAAATCCGTAATGATATTGCCTTTGTTCACTTTAACAACGCCGAATGCACGCGGGTCTTCAATTTTCTGAACCCAGATAATGCCTTCCTGTCCCGAATCAAGCTTGAAGTCGGCCTTGAACAAAGTATCGGCAAAAGCAACGACAACTTTACCGGATAAGGATGCCTGGGCACAATAAATTGCATGAGCTGTTCCAAGGGCTTCCTCCTGGTAATAGATACTGCTTTTGGCACCCAGCTTTTCAGCTACAGCTTTCAGACTTGCTTCCACTTCCTTGCCAAAGGCGGGACCTATGATAAAGGCAACTTCTTCAACAGGCTCCTGGCATACTTTTGCGATATCTTCAACAAGGCGCTGAACAATCGGTTTTCCGGCAACAGGGATGAGGGGTTTGGGAATTGTCAGTGTGTGAGGACGCATCCTTTTTCCCATTCCAGCCATGGGTACAATAATCTTCATAAATCAGAATAATGTTGGTTCTTATTTTACTGAAAAATTACATTTTTCCACTGTGCCCGAATCCTCCTGAGCCACGATCTGTTTCATCCAATATTTCAACCTGATCCCATTCAGCATGCTCATGTTTTGCGATGACCAGCTGTGCAATACGCTCCCCTTTCACGATAGTATAGGCATCATTAGAAAGGTTCACCAATATCACCTTAATTTCACCCCTGTAATCAGCATCAATAGTACCCGGCGAATTAAGAACGGTGATACCGTGTTTAAAAGCCAGTCCGCTGCGTGGCCTTATCTGAGCTTCAAACCCTATTGGTATTTCCATGAACAGTCCTGTAGGTACCGCATAGCGCTGTAGGGGGCCGAGCAGCAGATCTTCTGTCAGCTGTGCACGCAAATCTATTCCCGCCGCACCTGCCGTAGCGTATGCCGGCAGCGGATAACCCGACTGATTGATAATCCTTATTTTCATGACTTACGGGAAATAATGGCTTTAAGATTCTCCTTTTCCATAACATAGATGAGGGAAAGAAAGACCAGAAGCAATGCGTTTTTTAGGAGCAGGTCAACCATACCATGTCCGGTATGTATAAATCGCCCCAAAGCATACAAAGTTAAGGATATAAAAAGGTATCCCAAAATACGAGCAAGGTCATACCCAATAGGGTATTTCCGTTGCCCTATGATATACGAGAGGATCATCATGCTGGCATAACAAATCAGGGTAGCCCAGGCTGAGCCCATATACCCTCCGAAAGTTCCTTTGGAGGGAATCCAGAGAAAATTCAGGACCAACGTGACAATGGCTCCGTAAATGGTCAGATAGGCACCGAAACGGGTCTGGCCACTCAGTTTGTACCAGATACTGAGATTAAAAAATATACCCAGACACAGATTGGCAAGTAACAGGATAGGAACAACACCCAATCCGGAACGGAAGCGGGGACCGACAAATGCCTGTATCCATGACATATTCAGCATGGTGCCCAGAAAGATGAGAGAGCAGATGATGACAAAATATTTCATCACATCGGCATAAACCTGGCTTGAATTGGATTCTTTGGCCTGGGAGAAGAAAAAAGGTTCGGCAGCATACCGGAAAGTCTGGATAAAAATGGTCATGATGATGGAAATACGGTAACAGTTTCCGTAAATACCCACCTGAGCATCGGAGATATCGGCCGGTAAAAGGTATTTAAGCAATATCCTGTCGCCCGTTTCATTTGTCATTCCTGCCAGTCCGGCAATAAGCAAAGGAAGCGCATAGCGCATCATTTTTTTCCACAACACAGGATCAAAATGCATACGGATACGGAACATTTCGGGCATGAGCAGCAGCAGGGCTACCAGACTGGCAACGAGGTTGGAAATAAAAATATAACCGACCCCGATTTCAGGTCTGTAAACCTGAAGTGCCATGGTATGAAACCAGGAGTCGGGGTTTTCATAGGCCGGTTTGCAAAGGGCAATAAAAAAGAGATTGAATCCTATATTGGCTCCTATGTTGATCATTTTGATAGATGCAAATTTCATAGCCCTGTTCTGATGCCTGAGCCGGGCAAAAGGGATGGATGTGAAAGCATCCAGAGCAATGATAAGGCCTATCCAGGTTATATATTCAGGATGATCGGGATGACGGAGAACAGATGAAAGGGAGCCGGTAAAAAAGAATACCGGAAGCAGGAACAGGCAGGTGGAAACAAGCAGCGACAGCAAGGCAGTACTGTATACAGTATCTGTATTTTCTTCCTTTGCACTGAAATTGAAAAAGGCTGTTTCCATTCCATAGGTAAGAATGATGACCAGGAAGGAGACATAGGCATAGAATTCAACAAAAACGCCCAGTTCGGCCGGCAGAAACATCCGGGTATAAAGAGGAATAAGTAAATAGTTTAACAGGCGGCCAAAAATCGTGCTGAATCCGTATACAGCCGTCTGACCAGCCAGTTTTCTATGCAGGTTTGCCAAGCTATCAAGCAGGTTTGCTGCGAAGGTACAAAATCATCAACAACACAATTTTTATTCCTCGTTTAACAAGGGTGCTTCAAATAATAAATACATTTGTTCATCCAACCAAAAACCCCTTACAGAATGAAAAAATTAAAACAACTCGGGCTGGTACTGGCTGTATCCATGTTGTTCATGGGCTGTCCTTACGGAACCGAAATCGCCATTGATGAAAAACCAACGGTGAAAGTGATGCCTGCACTGGTGGGCAAATGGGAGCAGCGAAGCTCAACAGACTATTCATACCTGGTAAGCAAGACCGACGAATTCAATTATAAAATTGAAAAGACGACCGTCTCGTCCGGTGAAAAAACAGTGTATATGGGATTTGTTTCCGATGTAGCAGGAGATAAATTCTTCAATATCTATGAAGAAAAAGCAAACCCTAAAACATACTACCTCTACCGTATAGATATGAGCGGAGGTGATAATATGTGCAAGCTTCAGTCCGTAACCCAGAATATTGATGAAAAATTCACGACATCAGCCGATCTTCGGAAATTTATCACTCAATACAAGGGGCTGAGCTTCTTCTATGAGAAAGATGAGGACTCTTATATTAAGACAGGTAAATAGACACTAGAATCAAGACACAAGACAGAGGATCGTTTGAATGTAGTCTTGTGTCTTGCCTCTTATGTCTATTTCCCTTTAAAGGAAGCCTTCCTTTTCTCCAAAAAAGCATTCGTTCCTTCCCGGAAATCTTCAGTAGAAAAACATTTTCCGAATTCTTCGACCTCTTTCCGGAATCCATCCTGACCTTTATCATAATAGGCGTTTACCGAACGGATCACACCTGCAAGAGCAAGGGGTGATTTGGTTTTCATTTTGCCGAGCAGTTCCACACATTTAGGAATCAGCGCATCCGCCGTGGTGACATAATTTACCAGTCCGAGCTGTAAAGCTTCGGCAGCTCCAATCATATCAGCTGTAAGGAGCAGTTCAAGGGCTTTACCCCGGCCTATAAACTGGGTCAGACGTTGTGTGCCACCATAACCGGGTATAAGGCCCAAATTGACTTCAGGCTGTCCGAACCGGGCAGTGTCTGAAGCAATGCGTACCTGACAAGACATGGCCAGTTCACTTCCTCCTCCCAGTGCAAAACCATTCACAGCAGCGATGACCGGCTTGGCTGAAAGTTCAATAGATTTAAATACATCCTGACCAGCCTGTGCCATCTTCATACCCTGTACAGGATCCAGATCAATAAACTCACTGATATCGGCTCCGGCAACGAATGCTTTGGGGCCCGACCCGGTAAGAATAATTCCGTATACATCCTGATCCAGCAAGGCCTGCTGATGTGCTTTGCTTAATTCAGAAATGGTTTGGCGGTTCAGGGCATTCAGTTTGTCAGGCCGGTTAATCGTTATTGTGCAGATTCCAGCCTCCACATTATAAGTCAGATTTTCGAATGTTTTCATCAGATCAGTTAGGGTGTTCATACAAGTAATTCTTTGGGTGTAAAAATAAGAGAAAAGTGTGTGCCACAGGTATTTTTGAATTCGTATTCCCCTCCAACCTGATCGGCTAGGCTCTGAATGAGGATCAGACCCAGGCTTTCTGCCTTTAAAGGATCAACCTTTTCCGGCATTCCTATGCCGTTATCAGAAACAAAAATATGCACTTGCTTCCCGATCCGTTTTACGGTAATCCCGATTTCGGCATTATTCTTTACAGGGAAAGCATGTTTGAATGAGTTCGTCACAAGCTCGTTCAAAATAAGCCCGCAGGGTATGGCTTCCGATACAGTCAGTAACACATCAGGAACCGATAGCTTCACCTTGATTTGTTCATCATAATCCTCGAAGGAATTACGTATTTCCCGGATAAGGTCGGGAAGATAATTATGAAGATTTATTTCCGACAGGCTTTGACTTTTATATAGCTTTTCATGTACCAAAGCCATGGATGATACCCTGCTTTTGCAGTCGAGCAATACATTGCGTGTATAATCATTCTTGGCCGAATGCATCTGCAGGTTCAGCAATCCGGAAATCACGGCCAGGTTATTCTTTACCCGGTGGTGGACTTCGGCCAGCAGTGTTTCTTTTTCCTTCAGCGAAGCCCTGATGCTTGCTTCCGATTCTGTACGCTCTTCAATATACCGCAGCAGTTCCTTCTGACGCAATATGCTGGTACGGGTTACAAGTTGTATAAAGTAAATAAGCAGGCAGACACAGATAACAAGATCAAAAGTAAGAACCTGGCTGAGCGAAAGTCCGTTTATAGGCCTGCCGGTAAAAAGAGTACGTGCCGGGGTCAGCAACAAAGCACATAGCAAAAAAACCAGGCCTATATGACCAAGCAACAAGCCCCGCTTCCTGCTCCAGCTGAAAAGAAAGGCCGAGCACATGGCAGAAGGAAAGTAGAAAACATAAATGCCGCTTTGCATCCCGAAATAGGAAGTAAAATAGAATATCTGAAGATTGACAACAATAAGAACCAGGGTTGCTGCAGTATCAAGGTTGCCTTGCTTATTCAAATACCAGCTCATGATCAGTGGAATACAAAGTACTGCGCATACCAGAACCGGAGTGTACTCATGGAAAAACAAGGGATTGAACGCTCCGGCAACCGTAAAAACAAGGGTGATGATTGTGAACTGGCGTATGACCAGCCCCCGGTTCATCTCAATGATATCCTGACCATCCCGGGACTTGCTGGAAAAGAGAAGACGGGAGACAAAACTCATGGAGGCAAGGATAGTGAATAAAACAGAAAAAAAAAAGGCAATAAATCAGGTACTTCCCACTAGAGTCCCGATAAGAGAAGGATAATAGCGATGTTCAAGATCCAGAACCCTCCTTGCCAGATCTTCAGCACTGTCACCGGGAAGTACAGGACATGTTTTCTGAAGTAATATAGCCCCTTCATCATAGTGTTCATTGACCCGGTGTATGGTAATACCGCTTTCCTTTTCACCCGCATCAATTACAGCCTGATGTACATGTATTCCATGCATGCCTTTGCCCCCGAATTTGGGTAACAGGGCAGGGTGAATATTGATAATGCGGTCAGGGAAAGCTTTTAACAGTGCAGGGGGGATGAGACGCAGAAATCCGGCCAGTACCAAAAGGTCCATTTTTTCATGTGAAAGCCTGACACACAGGCCTTCAGACGACTTAAGCTCCTCCATACTGCAACAATACACAGGAATACCAAGGTTCCGGGCTTTTTCAATAACACCCGCCCGGGGGTTATTTGTAACAACCAGGGCTACGCAGGCATCATGCCTGTCCCTGAAATAACGGATGATTTTTTCAGCATTGCTGCCATTTCCGGAAGCAAAGACACAAATTTTCTTCACGGCACAAAAATAGTCTTAATTTCGCCTCCCGGTTCTTTTATACCAACCCGGTTAAAATCATTCAAATCCCATAGATTTTTGCCATTTCTACAATAAATATATCTTTGCACCAAATTTATACACTAAAACCTAAGATAAAATGTCAGACATCGCAGCAAAAGTTAAGTCAATTATCGTTGACAAACTTGGAGTTGATGAAAAAGAAGTAACTCCTCAAGCCAGCTTTACCAATGATTTGGGAGCTGATTCTCTGGATACTGTTGAATTGATTATGGAGTTTGAAAAGGAATTCAATATTGCCATACCCGATGATCAGGCAGAAAAAATCAACACAGTTGGAGAGGCGATTACCTACATAGAAGCTAACGCGAAATAAGTTAACTGACAGCAGATTATGCAATTTAAACGGGTTGTAGTTACCGGCCTTGGAGCGATAACACCGCTCGGTAATGATGTGACGTCCTACTGGAATAACCTCTGCAACGGGGTAAGCGGGGCGGCACCTATTACACGGTTTGATGCAAGTAAATTCAAAACCCGTTTTGCATGTGAAGTAAAGAATTTCAATGTGGAAGATTTCCTCGACCGCAAAGAAGCCAGAAAAGTAGATCCCTTTTGCCATTACGGTATCGTTGCTTCCATGCAGGCCGTAGCGGATGCAGGAATAACCAAGGAAAACGCCAACCCGGATCGGGTGGGCGTTATCTGGGGCTCCGGTATAGGAGGCTTAAAAACCTTCCAGGATGAAGTGCTTGCTTTCGGAAAAGGAGACGGGACCCCCCGCTTCAATCCGTTCTTTATTCCTAAAATGATTGCGGATATCTGTTCCGGACATATTTCAATCATGTTCGGTTTCCGCGGACCCAATTACACCACTGTCTCAGCCTGTGCTTCTTCAACCAATGCCCTGATCGATGCTTTGAATACCATCCGTTTGGGTAAGGCCGATATTATTGTTGCCGGAGGTTCGGAAGCCGCTGTCAATGAAAGTGGTATCGGAGGGTTCAATGCCATGCATGCACTTTCGACCCGAAATGACTCCCCTGCAACAGCTTCCCGTCCCTTTGACCTGGAACGGGATGGATTTGTACTCGGTGAAGGAGGCTGTTGTATTATTGTCGAAGAACTGGAACATGCACTCAAACGGGGTGCTAAAATCTATGCCGAATTATGCGGAGGCGGTCTGACTGCCGATGCCAACCACATTACAGCTCCGCATCCGGAAGGACTCGGAGCTCTCAATGTCATGCGCCTCTCTCTGGAAGATGCAGGACTTAAGACTTCCGACATTGATTATATCAATGTGCATGGTACATCAACCCCCCTGGGTGATGTAGCCGAAACAAAAGCTATCCTGGGTGTGTTCGGAGCAGATGCTTACAAGCTCAATATCAGTTCTACCAAATCGATGACAGGACATTTGCTGGGTGCTGCCGGTGCTATCGAAGCTACGGCATGCATACTCGCCATCAAACACGACCTGGTTCCTCCCACCATCAACCATTTTACGGATGATCCGGCACTGGACCCCAAACTGAACTTTACCTTCCACAAAGCACAGAAAAGGGTGGTAAGGGCAGCCTTAAGCAATACCTTCGGTTTCGGAGGCCATAATGCTTCGGTCATCTTCAAAAAATACACCGCTTAATCCCCACCTCTTGTTCGGACGATTCAGGACATTTTTCTCTAAAGACAGAAAATTCCGGGAATCACTGAAAAATGTCCTGGGTTTTTATCCGGATCATATTTCCCTTTACCGCAAAGCTTTTACACACAGCTCGGCAGCACCCGAAATAAAAGACGGGGTGAAAGACAGTTATGAACGTCTTGAATTTTTAGGCGATGCCGTACTCAGTACCATCATTGCCGATTACCTCTACAAGAAATTTCCGTTCAAAGACGAAGGATTCCTGACCAAAATGCGCTCTAAAATCGTAAGCCGTAACCAGCTCAATAAACTTTCCCAGCGATTCGGTCTGCAACAATTCATAGATGCCGATTTCGGTTTTTCCCGTAACAGCCATTCCGTACACGGAGATGTATTCGAAGCCCTGATCGGAGCCATCTATATGGATAAAGGCTATGTTTTTGCCTATCGTTTTATTCAGGATAAAATAATCCCCCAGCATCTGGATATGGAGGAAATTGAACAGACAGAAACAGATTTCAAGAGTAAGTTCATTGAATGGGCCCAGAAAGAAAAGAAAGCATTTGCGTTTGTCGTCATTGAAGAAGTGATGAACGGACATGAAAAACACTATGTGGTGGAAGCCCGTATTGATCAGCAGGCTTTTGGCAAAGGCCAAAGCATCTCTAAAAAGAAAGCGGAACAGATAGCAGCCGAACAAGCATTGCAACAATTGCCTAACCGTAATCAAGGATAAAGTGAGTAAATTCACCCTCGATGTAGAATATGATTTCGACTTTATCCTGTTCGGAATTTCCTGCCATGAAAAAGATTACCGCATTTCCTGGGCACTGAGGGAAAAACTGGATATAGATCTTTGCCGAGGAGAAGACCTTGTCATAAATCCGCGTAAGGCAGGAACCCCGGAAGTGTATGCCGTGTTTGAACATTTTCATGACGACAATGATTCCGGTTTTTTCCTTGTTTCCAACCGTTGTGAAACAGGATTTCTGATTCCTGAACACAAATCATTCGATTACTTTCTGATTGTACGTGGTGCATATGATTCCGATTACAAGGAAAATATACTAAAACGTGTTCGCGAAATCCCTTTTATCCTGGCCGTACATTCCATCAATCCTGCAACCCTTAAATCCCGGCAAAATCTTATTTTCTGAGCTAGGTTCATCCTGATTCATATAATCCTTATTTCGTACATTCGTAAACATTCGATTTTTAATCCATGAAAGGTAACAAGACAAAGATCGTAGCTACCATGGGGCCGGCTACAGCCTCGATAGAGGTATTACGGGACATGATCCTGGCAGGAGTCAATATATGCAGACTCAATTTTTCACACGGTGATTACGAGGCTGTCAAGAAAACCATTGCCAATATCCACACTATCAATGAGGAGCTGGGTTTTAATGTAGGCATGCTGGCTGATTTGCAGGGTCCCAAACTCCGCATTGGAGTGATGAAAGGAACCGGAGCAGAACTGGTGGCCGGAAATCAGATACTGATAACCACCCATGAATGTGAAGGATCAGCCGAAAAGGTATATATCACCTATCCTCAGTTTCCGAAAGATGTGGCTGTAGGAGATAAGGTCCTGATTGATGACGGGAAAATAATGCTGGAAGTAATCTCAACTAACAAAAAGGATGAGGTCAATGCCAAAGTGATATTCGGAGGTTTTCTGTCCTCTAAAAAGGGTGTAAATCTGCCCAATACACGTATTTCCCTTCCTTGCCTGACTGAAAAAGACCTGCGCGATCTTGATTTTGCACTCGAACAAAATGTGGACTGGATTGCCCTTTCCTTTGTACGTTCCGTGACAGATATTGTTGAACTGAAAGAGCTGATACGTAAAAAAGGATTCAAAGCCCGGGTCATAGCCAAAATTGAAAAACCGGAAGCGATTCTTGAAATTGACAATATCATTGATATGACCGACGGAGTGATGGTAGCCCGTGGTGATCTGGGTGTTGAACTCCCTTTCGAGCAGGTACCGATGATTCAGAAAATGCTCGTCAACAAATGTATCGCCGCCTCCAAACCGATCATCATTGCCACGCAGATGATGGAAAGCATGATCACAAATTTTGCACCTACCCGTGCCGAGGTAAACGATGTGGCCAATGCGGTGATGGATGGAGCAGATGCCGTGATGCTGAGCGGAGAAACCTCCGTTGGGAAATATCCGGTCAAAGTCATAGAAGCGATGCAAAGGATCATTACCCGGGTGGAGCAGGAAAATGAAATATATCACAGGGAGCATGCCCCGGCTCTCAAAACACAGACATTCGTATCCGACTCCATTTGTTATACCGCCTGTGTAATGGCACACCAGGCGAATGTAACAGCGATTATTTCAATGACCAATTCAGGTTATACCGCATTCAAACTTTCCAGTCACCGGCCCAAAGCGAATATCTATATTTTTACGGATAACAGGTCTTTGCTGACTTCATTAAGTCTGGTATGGGGCGTGAAAGGATTCTATTACGACCGGTATGAAAGTACAGACCAAACTATTTCCGATCTGAAAGATTTTCTGAAAACAGAGAAATTGGTTGCCACTGATGATATGATAATCAACATTGCCAGCATGCCCATGAAGGAACGGGGCCGTACCAATATGTTAAAACTTTCTATCATAACTGAATAGCCATGGCAGAAATCAATGTAGCCTTGCTGAAAAAAATCTGTGAAATGGCCGGCGCTCCCGGACATGAACAGCGGGTAAGAGCATTTGTACAAAAGGAAGCCAGGCCTTTTGCCGATTCCATCACCACCGACAGTATGGGTAATGTGACCGTATTCCGTAAGGGAAAGAAACCGAAAAAGGTTATGGTGGCGGCTCATATGGATGAGATTGCTTTCCTGGTAACCCATATTGACGAAAACGGATTTTTACGTTTCATTCCGCTGGGAGGATTCGACCCTAAAACTTTGACAGCTCAACGGGTCATCGTGCATGGAAAAAAAGATGTGATAGGTGTGATGGGCAGTAAACCTATTCATATGATGAGTGCAGAAGAAAGAGCCAAAGTGGTGCCTCTGAGTGATTATTTCATTGATCTTGGCTTGTCAAAGAAAGACGCGGAAAAGATCATCCGTCCGGGTGATGTGGTAACCCGCCAGCGTGAACTGATAGAGATGGGGAATTGTGTGAACTGCAAATCAATCGATAACCGGGTATCCGTATTTATTTTGCTTGAGGTGCTGAGGGAAATCAAAAACCTTCCGTATGATCTCTATGCAGTCTTTACTGTTCAGGAAGAAGTGGGGATTCGTGGTGCCGGAACAAGTGCAATGCAGATCCGGCCGGATTTCGGATTCGGTCTTGATACCACCATTGCATTCGATGTGCCGGGAGCCAAGGAACATGAAAAGGTCACAAGTCTCGGAAAGGGTGCCGCAATTAAAATTATGGACTCCTCTACCATCTGCGATTACCGCATGGTTCGGTATATGCGGGAGGTAGCCGTAAAACATAAAATCAAACACCAGGATGAAATCCTTCCTGCCGGAGGAACAGATACTGCAGGAATTCAGCGTATGACCCCCGGAGGAGCTATTTCAGGCGCGGTATCCATACCGACACGTCATATCCATCAGGTTATTGAAATGGCCGATAAAAGTGATATAAGGGCTGCAATAGATCTGCTTAAACATTGCCTGCTCGATCTGGACAAGTTCGATTGGGAATTCAAATAAATAAACCTAACACCAATTTTGCTAAACATGGATAAATCTAATATCACCACCGCATTTGTACTCGATGGATTTAAAATTACACGCAACCTGGGCGTCGTAAGAGGACTTACGGTACGTTCCCGCAGTGTATTTGGGAATATAGGTGCCAGCTTTCAAACTTTGTTCGGCGGCAATATTTCCATCTATGCCGAGCTTTGTGAAAAGGCGAGAGAAGATGCTTTTCAGATCATGTGTGATCATGCCGAAAAAATGGGAGCCAATGCCGTTATCGGAATGCGTTATGATGCCAATGAAATTATGGCCGGAGTTACAGAAGTGCTTGCTTATGGCACTGCTGTACATGTTGAAAAAGCCTGAATACCGGTTCACTGATCATCCAGTTGCTGTAAAGCTTCTTTGAGTTCCCGCCAGGTCCTGGTGTGGCCCTGCTGTTGCGTAAGCACAACACCTCTTCTGTAACAGTCGGCTGCTTTTTTCAGTTCTTTCACGCTTTCATACAGCTGCCCGAGCTTATAATACGCTCCGGTATAAGAAGGATCTCTTTCCAGCAATTTTTCAAGCATACGGATTGCCTCTTCGGGTTTTCCTGCCTTTTCATACTCCAGAGCAAGTGCATAGTTAAGAAAGGAATCAGCAGGATCGGCATTCAGCATTTCCAGAATCTGTTCCAAACGGGTTTGTTCCATAGGGTGAAATTAAGGAATTCCTTTCTTCATCGGAATTTGCGATCTTTGTTGTATTGGCATGTCAGAAGAAAAAAAGAAAAGAAAATTATTTGACCGTCTCAAGGTAAAGTACCGTATGGTGCTGTTGAATGACGATTCCTTTGCTGAAAAATTCTCATTTCGACTCAGTCCCCTGAATGTATTCATGGCCGTAGGATTTATTTCCTTCATCATGATAGCCCTTGTAACCAGTATCATTGCATTTACCCCGCTTCGTGAATACATACCCGGATATGCTTCGGAAATAGCTACCAAGAGGGACCTGATTGTGCTGGCTCTTAAAACAGATTCTCTGGCCCAGGCTGTACATGCCAGGGAAGAATATATACGGAATCTGACACATGTCTTGAACGGGGACAGCACGCCCAAACCGGAGAAGGTGAAAACAGATTCGACCAAAAAATACAAGAAGATAAACACCAAAAACTCCAAAAATGATTCTGCTTTTCGCAGCGGATATGAAGCGCAGGACAAATACACCCTTACTGTGAATGCCGTTTCCAAGGGTAAAAACAGTATAGCGGGATTCTTTTTCTTTTCACCGGTCAATGGTATGGTGAGCTCCTCTTTTGGTCCGGCAACAGAGCATTATGGCATTGATATTGTTACAAAAGAGAATGAAGCTGTGAAAGCGACACTTGACGGAACAGTGGTTTTTTCAGGCTGGTCGAGCGAAACAGGATACGTCATTCAGATCCAGCATTCCAACAACCTCCTGTCGGTATATAAACACAATTCGGTTCTGCTTAAAAAAACAGGAGAATATGTAAAAGCCGGAGAGCCGGTTGCTATTGTAGGTAATTCCGGAGAACAAAGTACAGGTCCCCATCTTCATTTTGAATTGTGGTATAACGGAAGCGCTGTTGACCCACAGGATTATATGGTATTTTAAGATTTATTGTGAAAAAAAACAAACAGGATTCCGCCCTTACCAAACATTTAGCCATCCTCGGTTCTACCGGCTCCATCGGCACTCAGGCTTTGGAAGTGGTAAGAGCCCATCCGGAGCACTTTCAGGTGGAAGTGTTAACGGGTAATGGAAATGCAGCACTCCTTATAGCCCAGGCTTTGGAGTTCAGGCCGAATGCGGTAGTTATTGCCGATGAACATCAGTATGCCCTGGTGAAGGAAGCATTGAAAGCAGAAGACATTAAGGTATTTGCCGGACAGGAAGCCATTTCACAGGTGGTTACAATGGAAAGTATTGATATGGTGCTGACAGCTATTGTGGGTTATGCCGGACTAGCTTCAACCCTGTCGGCCATCAAGGCCGGCAAGCAGATTGCCCTGGCCAATAAGGAAACCCTGGTAGTTGCAGGAGCAATGGTCACGGCAATGGCCAGAGAAAACGGGGTCAATATTTATCCTGTTGATTCCGAGCATTCAGCCATTTTCCAATGCCTTGCCGGAGAGTTCCACAATAAGATTGAGAAAATTTATCTCACGGCTTCCGGAGGCCCATTCAGGGGTAAATCATTGGAGTTCCTGGCTAAAGTAAAGAAGGAGCAGGCATTGAAGCATCCAAACTGGGATATGGGTGCAAAGATCACCATTGATTCGTCCACACTCATGAATAAAGGTCTGGAAGTGATTGAAGCTAAGTGGCTTTTTCACCTGCGTCCGGAACAGATCGATGTGGTTATACATCCTCAGAGTATCATTCATTCTATTGTCCAGTTTGAAGACGGATCTATGAAGGCTCAGATGGGCCTGCCCGATATGAAGCTGCCAATTCAATACGCACTTACCTATCCGAAGCGGCTTCCTTCCCGTTTTCCGCGCTTTGATTTTTTGAAATACCCTAACTTGACCTTTGAAAAACCGGATACCCAAACCTTCCGTTGCTTACCACTGGCTTTCGAAGCCCTTAAACAGGGAGGAAATATGTCGTGTATACTCAATGCAGCTAATGAAGTGGTTGTCAGAGCATTTCTGCATGATAAAGTAGCTTTCAACTCCATCCCCGATATCCTTGAAAAGGCAATGCAGCAGATTGCATTTATTGACAAACCATCCTATTCCGATTATATTGAAACAGATCAGGAAACCCGTCTGCTCACAACAGCAATGATAGAACGCTGATTCTGGCTTTAATTCTGTAACTTTACACGTTATTAAAACACCCTAATGGAAATATTAATCAAGGCTGCACAACTGATTCTCAGTCTTTCTATACTCATCATATTACATGAGGCCGGACATTTTATTCCTGCCCGTCTGTTCAAAATAAGAGTGGAAAAATTCTACCTCTTTTTTGATCCCTGGTTCTCCCTGTTCAAATTTAAAAAAGGCGATACCGAATATGGTATTGGCTGGCTGCCTCTTGGCGGTTATGTAAAAATTGCAGGCATGGTCGATGAGTCTATGGATAAGGAACAGATGAAAGAACCTGCCAAGGACTGGGAATTCCGTTCCAAGCCGGCCTGGCAAAGACTCATTGTTATGCTGGGTGGTGTTACCGTCAATATAATTCTGGGATTCCTTATTTACTGCATGATTGCATTTGTATGGGGTGTAACAGTATTGCCGATTCAGAATGCGAAGTTTGGAGCTGTATTTGTCCCTGAAATGGTTAACCTGGGTTTTCAGACCGGAGACAAGGTCATTTCCATAGATGGAAAAAAGGTTGTGAATTTTGATGAGATAGGGCCTAAAATTGTAAATGATAAGGCAAAAGTCTTTATCGTTGACAGAAACGGAGAAACAAAAACTATTTTAATACCCGATACCTTTGTTCAGAAAACCCTGCTTACCAAGAAGAAAAAGGGTCTTATTGCCCCGGCTTATCCTTTCATTGTTAACAGTTTACGTGAGGGAGATCCTGCAATAAAAGCCGGTATCCGCAAAGGAGATCAGATTGTTGCTGTCAACAAGGATTCTATTCGCTATTTCGAGGAATTCTTTCCTAAGATAGAACCTCTGTCAGGAAAAACTGCCAGCCTTGGAATAATCCGGGATGGAAAGAAAATGTCAATACAGGTAAATGTTACAGACGATGGACATATTGGAGTCTATCAGCGCAGTTATGATAAATTCCTGCCTTCGAAAACAGAACACTATTCCTTTTTTCAATCTATCCCCAAAGGATTCGAACTTGCTTCGGAAAAATTGAGTGCTTATGTAAGTAATTTCAAATATGTCTTTACGAAAGAAGGGGTCAAACAGATGGGCGGTTTCGGCACCTTCGGCAGCTTGTTTGCTCCGGTATGGGACTGGGCTTCGTTCTGGAATCTGACAGCATTTATTTCCATCATTCTTGCATTCATGAATATTCTTCCTATTCCTGCTCTGGACGGAGGCCATGTCATGTTTCTGTTGTATGAAATGATTACCCGGCGCAAACCAAACCAGAAAGTGATGGAATATGCACAGCTGGCCGGAATGGTATTGCTTCTTGCCCTCTTTGTCTTTGCCAATGGCAATGATGTCTTCAGGCATTTAAGAAACTGATCCTGCCAATGAACAGGTTTGCTTCCTCTTGCTTCCTGATCCTGTTTTTCTACTCCCTGGCTGGTACTGCTCAGGAGAAGAAGGATAATGAAGCAGATAAAGCACCTGCACCGGTTAAGACAAAGATGCTGATCATTCCTCCCGAAAGGAAGATGTATATGTCGGATATTGACAGAAGCATCAATAAGGAAACAAAGATGACAGTGCCTCAGATAAGGGAAACTCTTCGTCAGGGCTTAGACAATCAGCTCATGTCCAGGTTTAAGATTACCTATAAACCTGTATCCCTGCTCAAAGACACGAGTAAGACAGGCAAGGATCTCCGGTTTATTTACAAATCTATAGGTTACAAATACACTCTTTGCTCGGGAAAGGAAAAACCGGATGATCAGAAAAGTGTCAGCAACGGGCAGATCACCACACCTACTCACGGTGATGAAGAGCGTTATATGCGTACCGTTATCAACCAGCCCGGATTACTCGAAGCCATGCATAAAAAATACGGAGCCGAACTGTTTGTTTTTATCTCCGAACTGGATCTGAAAGGTGCTGTTTCTACCGATCTTGTTCCTCAACGGGAAGCCTGGGTACATTTTACAACCTATGATGTACTTGGCAAACAAGTCGGAGGGGGACTGGCAAAGGTAAAATTCGAACCCGGACAGAATGATCCCAAAAAGATCAGCAATCAGGTCCTTTCCGTAGCTGCTAAAATCATCTATAACAGGTCTATACCACCTGCACAGACTGTGGAGAACAAAACACAGCCCAAGCCGCATTGATTCGGGCAATTGTGTTAATTTTGCAAGGCTTTACCAAAAAACACTGCATATGTCAACCACCACACTTTCCAAGGATACATTCGGTATCGAACAGGTATTGAAACAACTCGGTATAGAAGCCCAGAATTATGGAGCATCTACCGGAACAAAACATTTCCAGACCAAGGGTCCTAAAATAGAATCATTTTCTCCTGTCAACGGGCAGCTGATCGGCTCCATCCATACGGCCACCGCTGCCGATTATGAGCATATCGTAAAAACTGCCGAGGCTGCATTCAAGGTGTGGAGGGATGTTCCAGCACCGAAAAGAGGAGAAATGGTACGTCAGATGGGCGACCAGCTGCGCAAATACAAAGATCCCCTCGGCAAACTCGTTTCCTATGAAATGGGAAAAAGCCTGCAGGAAGGTTTAGGCGAAGTGCAGGAGATGATCGATATCTGTGATTTCGCTGTGGGTCTTTCCCGTCAGCTCTATGGTCTTACCATGCACAGTGAGCGTCCCCAGCACCGTATGTATGAACAGTACCACCCATTGGGAATTGTTGGAATTATTTCAGCTTTTAACTTCCCTGTTGCCGTATGGAGCTGGAATGCCATGCTAGCCTGGGTTTGCGGAGATGTCTGTATTTGGAAACCAAGCTCCAAAACCCCTCTTTGTGCCATTGCCTGTCAGAATATTATTACCGATGTACTGAAAAAGAATGATATCCCGGAAGGAGTCAGCTGTCTGCTTATAGGTAATCCGGTCGGGGATCTGATGAATAATGATAAACGTGTTCCCCTGGTTTCCTTTACCGGTTCAACCCGTATAGGTCGTATCGTGTCCGAAAGTGTTGCACGCCGTTTCGGAAAAACAATCCTTGAACTGGGTGGTAACAATGCAATCATAGTTTCCGAGCACGCAGACCTCAGTATGGTGCTTGTAGGATCCGTATTCGGAGCTGTTGGTACTGCCGGTCAGCGTTGCACTTCCACCCGCAGGCTCATCATTCATGAAAGCATTTACGATAAAACCCTGAATGTGCTGAAGAATGCATACGGACAGCTGAAAATCGGAAATCCACTGGATGCAAATAACCACGTGGGGCCACTGATTGATAAAAAAGCGGTTGATGATTACCTCACCGCTATTGAGCGCGCCAAAACAGAAGGCGGAAAAATTGTTGTGGATGGAGGTGTGGTTGCAGGCGACGGATACGAAAGCTGCTGCTACGTGAAGCCTTGCATTGTAGAGGCTAAGAATGAATATCATATTGTACAGGAAGAAACATTTGCGCCTATCCTGTATGTCATGAAATACAAAACGATCGAAGAAGCCATTGCCATGCAGAACGGTGTTCCGCAGGGACTATCATCGTCAATCTTTACCAATAACATGTGCGAAATGGAAGCCTTTCTGGCTGCTTCCGGTTCAGACTGCGGTATTGCCAACGTCAATATCGGAACTTCCGGTGCTGAAATAGGTGGTGCTTTCGGTGGTGAGAAGGAAACAGGTGGAGGAAGGGAAAGCGGTTCCGATGCCTGGAAAGTATATATGCGCCGCCAAACCAACACGATCAATTACGGTTCCAAGTTGCCGCTGGCACAAGGGATTAATTTCAATATCTAGGAATCAGACTTTCCGTTTACGAAGAATAGCTTCCAGCATTTCTGCATCATCCCGGTCTTTGGATCGGGACGATTTTTTTTTCTCTTCTATGAGGCGGTTAATGTGGAGGACTTTAAGATCAATTTGGTCAACTTCAAAAACCTCAGCCAACTCATAACATTCAAAGAAGGAGTCCTTTTTGAAAAACTGGAGCTCTGACATCAGGTCAATGTATACGCCGCTGTTGAGGAGTACTTCAGAATATCCAGCCAATAATGGAAGCGTTAAAAAAATCTCCGCCTGTTCAATCCCATAATCCTTTAATGCAGATACAAGATTGTGCCGGTTTGAAAGGGAGTCCTCAACCCATAAATCAATATCTCCGGTTGCTCTGGAATGTCCATAATAGTTAACGGCGATTCCTCCGACAAGCATAAACCGAACCTTGTTTGTGTGAAGGGCAGAAAGAAAACTGAGTCCGTCCGGGTCAAACAAACTCATAGGGGGCTGCGCTTTACAACCACTCCGAGTCCCTGAGGCTCTTTCAACGGGCCTTTTTTAAGCTTAGCTGATAGCTTGTTGAGTTCAAACATCAAAGCGATCCGTTCCCGGGGAGTCCTTTTCAGGTTCTCTTCGAGTCTCCTGTCGGCTATTTCTTCCCGGCTAAGTGGAGGATTATGAATGATCAGCTTGGGCATGACTCAAAGTTAAGAAAAAGTCGGGTAAGCCTGCTGATATAATACCTAAATTAGGCTCATGAAAATAAGGGCCTTACACGTCATTCTCTTACTCAGTTTTGCAGCGGTTTCGGCTTGCGCACAGAAAGCCATACTCCCCAAAGCCGGTACCTGGCAGGGCGAACTGCAGCTCAACGGAACAACCCGACTCCCTTTTTATTTTGAATATAAAAAAACCAAGACAGGCACATCACTTGAAATACGCAATGGAGAAGAGAAAATAGAGATAGATCAAATCACTGCTGTTGTTGATTCCTTCAATTTCAAAATGCCTTTGTACGATTCCGAATTCCGCATACAGGTGAAAGAGGGGGGAAAGGAGATGGAAGGAACCTGGATCAACCATTCCCGCAAGGATCATCAGGAAACACCTTTCAGGGCGTATTATGGAAGGGAATTTACCTGCGATAAATCATTGCCGGTCTTTAATCTCCTTTCCTCTTCCCGCTGGGAAGTAACCTTCAGCCCCGCTGATGAACCGAGCTATAAAGCAATCGGAATTTTCCGCTATAGCCAGAGTGAACATTCCGTAAACGGAACCTTTCTGACCGAAACAGGCGACTACCGCTATCTGAGCGGGTATGCGTGTACAGACTGGATTTATATGTCCTGCTTCGATGGCAGTCATGCCTATTATTTCAAATGGAAAATAAAACCGGACTCCACACTTTCCGGTGATGCATATTCGGGAACTACAGGTTTTGAGAAATGGACTGCCCGGCGCAATGATAAATTCTCCCTTCATAATCCGGATTCACTGACCTTTCTTAAAAAAGGATTTGATAAAATAGCGTTCCGTTACAAGAATTCAGAAGGGAAAGATGTAAGTCTGGAAGATGAGCGCTACAAAAACAAAGTGGTGATCATACAGATCATGGGCTCCTGGTGTCCGAACTGTATGGATGAAACGGCTTACCTTGCCGGGGAGTATTCTAATCTGAACGCAAAAGGACTGGAAGTGGTGGCTTTGGCATTTGAAAAAACTACCGATCCGGTAAAAGCAGCCGCAAATCTGAACAAGGTCAAAACCCGTTTTCATGCAGGGTATGATTTTCTGATAACAGGAAAATCCGGAACCCGGGAGGCTTCAGAAGCCCTTCCTATGCTGAATGCCGTGATGGCTTTCCCGACGACAATCTATATCGATAAAAAAGGACGGGTCAGGAAAATCTATACCGGTTTCACCGGCCCCGGAACGGGAGTGTATTTCGACCGGTTTAAAGAGGAAAATGATCGTTTTCTCCAAAAGCTCCTCGCTGAATAGAGCCCTAAATTTCTATATTTGCACAAACTCATTCCAATGTCCCAAGACTTATCCGAACAGGAAATTATCCGTCGCCAGAAATGTGAAGAACTGCGAAACCTGGGTATAGATCCCTATCCGGCCAACCTGTTTGAAATAAATGTATTCGCCCGCGATATCAAGGAGAATTACGAACGAGATAAGACAAGCTATAAAAACATCAGTATTGCAGGTCGTATCATGAGCATACGCGATATGGGCAAAGCCTGTTTCGCAGTCATACAGGATAGCACAGGTCGTATACAGCTTTATATTCGCCGCGATGATATCTGTCCCGGTGAAGACAAGACAATGTATGATGCAGTTTTTAAAAAGCTGAGCGATCTGGGAGATATTGTAGGAATCAAAGGATATGTATTTACCACCAAGACCGGTGAAATTTCCATACATGTCACACACTACTCCATACTCAGCAAAGCCCTCCGTCCATTGCCTGTTGTTACTACGGACGCGGAAGGGGTATCGCATAATGATGTTACCGATCCCGAATTCATCTATCGCCAGCGTTATGTGAACATGATCATCGATCCTGAAGTAAGAGAACGCTTCCGTAAGCGTACACAACTTGTACAGTCTTTGCGTGAAACATTTAACAGCAAAGGCTATCTTGAAGTGGAAACCCCCATTCTGCAGCCTATTCCCGGAGGTGCTGCAGCACGGCCTTTTACAACGCATCACAACGCACTCGATATTCCACTGTACCTTCGTATTGCCAATGAACTGTATCTGAAAAGACTTATTGTCGGTGGCTATGACGGAGTCTATGAATTCGCCAAAGACTTCCGTAACGAAGGTATGGACCGCACCCACAATCCTGAATTTACCGTGATGGAGATTTATGTGGCCTACAAGGATTATAACTGGATGATGGATTTTACCGAAGAGATGCTTGAAAAAGTGGCTATGGATCTGCACGGGGATACCAAGGTACAGGTAGGTGATAAGGTCATAGACTTTCAGCGCCCCTTCAAACGTATTACCATGTACGAGGCTATTCAGGAGCATACTGGAATAGACATTTCGGCTATGGATGAAAACCAGCTTCGTGATACCTGCCAGAAGCTGGGTATACATGCCGATAAAGCTATGGGCAAGGGAAAACTGATTGATGAAATTTTCGGAGCCAAATGCGAAGGCAATTATATACAGCCTACATTCATCACCGACTACCCGCTTGAAATGTCACCCCTTTGTAAAAAGCACCGCAGTAAGGAAGGACTGGTGGAGCGTTTTGAACTGATGGTGAATGGCAAGGAATTGTGCAATGCCTATTCGGAGCTGAACGACCCGGTTGATCAGCGTAACCGTTTTGAGGACCAGGTAAAACTGATGGAACGGGGCGATAAAGAAGCCATGTATATTGATCACGATTTTTTGAGAGCCCTGGAATACGGAATGCCCCCTACTTCAGGAATGGGTATGGGTATTGACCGCCTGGCCATGATTATGACCAATGTGCCCAGTATACAGGATGTATTGTTTTTCCCACAAATGCGACCTGAAGCATAGGTCATGAAGGAGCCCAGAATAGCAGTTATAGGAGGTGGAAGCTGGGCTACTGCATTGGTTAAGATGCTGTGCAACAATATGAAGTCGGTTTCCTGGTGGGTCAGGAAGGAAGAGACCATTTCGTTTATAAAAAAGTACGGACACAATCCGAATTATATCAGCTCGGTACAGTTCGATACCGACAAGCTCCATTTATTTTCTGATATCCGGAAAGCAATACACCATGCGGATATTCTGATCCTGGCAGTACCTTCTGCATTTCTGAACTCTTTACTGAAAGGATTGGGCAAAGACCTCTTCAAAGGGAAAACAGTTTTCTCAGCTGTGAAGGGAATCGTTCCCGAGCATAACCTGATTGTAGGGGAATATGTTAATAAGATCTTTGGTATTCCTTTCAACCGTATCGGAGTAATTACCGGCCCTTGTCATGCAGAGGAGGTTGCTTTGGAAAAATTGTCCTACCTGACTATTGCATCACAGCATAAACAAACAGCGGCCTATATAGCATCCTGCCTGGAATGTCGCTATATCAAAACAACCGTTTCGGATGATATTTACGGCACAGAGTATTCAGCTGTGCTAAAAAATGTGTATGCCATAGCAAGTGGAATATATCATGGGCTGGGTTATGGAGATAATTTTCAGGCCGTCCTGATTTCGAATGCCATACAGGAAATAAAACGTTTTGTTGACAAGGTTCACCCCATTAACCGCGACATCATGGATTCGGCCTATCTGGGTGATCTGCTTGTTACAGCCTATTCCCAGTTCAGCCGTAACCGTACATTCGGTGCAATGGTAGGTAAAGGCTATTCGGTTAAAAACGCCCAGCTCGAAATGAGTATGATTGCCGAAGGGTATTACGGTGTAAAATGCATTCATGAAATCAATAAGAAATACAAGGTTAAAATGCCTGTCAGCGAAGCGGTTTACCGGGTACTGTATGAACGCAAGTCACCTGCTCTGGAAATGCAAAAACTGACCGATAACCTGGCCTGAGCCGGAAACCTTATTAATACCGGAACACGAATTCATGTTTGCAAATGAAATCCTTTTCCCCCCTCGCCCTTATTCTGTTTCTGGCTTTGGCACCTGGCTGTACCCGGCACACTAAGCCTGCAGAAGTATGCAACGACGACCCAAACGTGAACGGGTGCTTCCTTGATTGGTACATGCAGAAATGGAATGAATCAACTGTACAAGCGCGAATCCCGGGGGGAACTGTATTTGTAGGCACCAGTCTGACTGGCTTTTTTCATTTTCACCTGTTAAGGAATGAAGGCTATATAAACAGAGGGCTTCCGGGTGACTTCCTGCATGATATGCATTTAAGAATGAATGAAGTGCTATCCCTGAGACCGGCAAGGATCTTTCTGGAAGGAGGAGTGAATGACATCATGTCTACACAGCTCTATGATGCAATACCCTGGTATATGGAATCAATGATTATACAGATAAGAGAACAGCTGCCACAAACAAGAATCTATATTCAAAGTATTCTGCCTGTGATTTGTCACCCGAGTATATTGATGAGTAATGCTTTGTTCAACCGTATCATACGGGAGAAGAACGAAGAGTTGAGAAACCTGGCCAGACGCTGCCATGTCATTTTTGTTGATCTTTATCCCTTGTTTGAAAAGAGCGGAGAGATGAATCCGGATCTGACTGTAGACGGAGTTCACCTGACACCTTACGGATATCTGATCTGGGAAAAAGCATTAATACCCTATCTGGCTAACTGAACAAATTATGAAATTCACACTGAGGAGGATCAGCTCCATATTATTTCTGTTGGTTGTGATCGGATTTTTTTCATTTTCCCTTTACCGCCGTCACAAGATCAGACAGATCATTGATATAACCCTGAACGGGCAGCACTGGAATGAACGCATGGCTGAGTTCAGGGCCCAGCCCAGAACATCAGGCCGGATTGTTTTTCTCGGAAACAGTCTCACCGAATTATTCGACCTTGGAATTCTCGGCGATTCAACTATCATCAACAGAGGTATAACCGGAGATTTCCTGGAGGGAGTTCAAAAAAGACTGGACGAGGTTATTTCCCTGCACCCTTCCCGATTATTTATTGAAGTAGGAATAAATGACCTTGTTGAACACGTACCTGTGAAAGAGGTCAGGAGAAAATACAAAGCCATTATTGAACAGGTGAAGCAGCAGAGTCCTTCCACCCTTATTTATATACAGAGTATTTTACCAGTGCGCATGAAGGATAGCTGGCTCACTTCCACAGCCGATGTGAATGAGGTCGTATTAGAGGAGAATGAGGCATTGAAAACACTGGCCTCCGAAGAGTCTATTACCTATGTAGATCTGCATGATAATTTTGTAAGTGACGGAGCCATCAATCCCCGTCTGACCTGGGATGGAATACACCTGGTTGACGAAGGGTATCTGATATGGAAAAACCTTTTACAACCCTATCTGAAATGAAGAGTCAGGAATTGGAAGGAATGACTTTGATCTGAATATCATCAAAGTAAACCTCTTTTTTCCCTGTATAGTAGAGATAGAAATAAATCAGTTTTTCAGGATAATCATCCGGAATACGCACCCTGCATTTGATAAGAGACCATCCATTCGCTTCCGTTTTCGTTACCGAGGAACAGGCTCCGTAAAATCGGCTGGCGTCTTTAGCTGTTAGAACCATGGCCCCGTTTTCATCTCCGGACTTCCTCCATACACTCGTCTCCACATAATCGCCCGGCCTGACTTCAAAATTCAGATCCAGGCCAAACTGATGCTGTGCATCCAGGCGAACGGAATTGTGGCCCGAATGAAATTCCTGATGATTCACCAGTTCCCCTTTCTGAAAATGAAATAAGCCGTCAGAAGAAGAGAATTCTTTTCCCCCGGCACTCAGGATTTCCAGGTCACTTGTAATCAGAAGGCGGGGAGCTTGTTCTTTCGGTACCTTGTCAGCTGCCACATCAATGATAAAAACATCTTCCGTCATAAATGTTTCAGACCAGACTTTGTGGTAAGCACCCATCATCACTCCATCGGGTGAAGTGCAGAGCTCATCCATCACCTTTTTTTCTTCTTCCGGATATCGGTCAATAAAATAAACCATCACCCGGGGATATTTGCGGAACAGGTCTGCTGCAAACACTTCTTCATCCCAATGGAACAGGTTTTTGGAGGCAGGGAGGTAATAATTCCACAAGGGGTAAGCGGCCCTGGCCAATGTAAAATAGGAATCTCTTAGTGCTCCTGTATACATAATCCCGAACCATACCGAAGGCTCCACAAAGCAGGAATGATCCTCACTGATTGTGATAAAAGGAATGTGTTCCTGAGTGGCAATAAATTTCTCTGTTCCCTGCATAGCCGTTTGAACCTGTTTGTAAAAACGCAGTCCATACCACTGCCGTCCACAGGTGAAGACCAGGAATGAAAAAGCCAGCATCAACCCAAGGGCTTTGGAATAGCGTTTAATAAAACCAACCTGAATGAAGGGAGAGAGCAAACTTACGCTTCCCAGGAGAACTGCCGGAATAAAAGTCTGTGCGCAGATAAGGTAGTGATAGGAAAAATGCTTGGCCACAAAAAAGATCAGGACAGAGAAGGAAATCCATGCGCCGACAAGGAAACGTGCTCCGGAACCGAAAGGTTCCTTGCGGTACACTTTCCGGAAAAGGATACTGACCACCGCAGCAGTAAGTACTAAACAGGCAATCGTAAAAGGAGGGTTGGACAAAGCCATTACTTTTAAATTGTAGAAGAACAGGTGGGGATCCAGGACCCTGTCTTGCCCCTGCCCGTAATGCCCGTCATGTTTCCATAAATCCTTAATCCAATGGATAACCAGTTGGTATTTCGACAGGATAGGAATAATGCAGAGAAAAAAGGAAATAGCAGCAGAAGAGGAGAACAGGATCATTTTGCGTACATCTTTCAGCAAGAGCAGTACAATCATGACAAAGGGGGCACAGATAATTTTAGAGGCGATGAGAACACCCATCAGCATACCGGTAAGGAGGATGGTTTTTGTTCCCCAGGGATTCTCTTCCTTACTTTCAAAAGCTTTCACATACAGAAAGGCAGCCAGAAAAATATTGATAAGGATGATAAAGGCTTCCGGTTTCAGGAGCAGGGCATGCTCTATCATGTCGGGAGATACAGCCGGAACAAGCTGGAGCAATATAGCGGGAATCAGTTTACCGGTTTTACGGTAAACAAAATTACCGGTCAGGAAGCAAACAAGTGCCAGGAGCGTAATCAGTGAATAAGCCAGGGTATAGAGATAAGCTTCCGAATGCCTGATTACATCTTCCGTAATGGAAAGGCCGTCTGAACAGAACAGATGGCGGATACGGATAATAACAGCGCCAAAAATTTCAAGCGGAGTACCGGGATGTTCGAAAATACCTACTTCCATATGTCCTGATGCCAGGTTAAGGGCATTCATCAGGTAGGGGTAAACAGGATCATGCCCGCTCATATAAAAACCGCTTCCGGCATGAAGGAGCTGGAAAGCAAACAGTAAATAGGAGACAGGCAATATCAGGAACAGAATCCTGTATTTAAGAGAAGGCAGGGAGAAAAAAGTCATAATAAAAGAGGCTTTGGACTCACACCTCAAACCCCCACTCATCACTGAATGAAGTTTCGGATCCTTTTTTGTTTTCTTTGGCCGGAACAGTTTTCTGTTCCGGCTTGTTCTGTTCCTGTTTGGCAGGAGTATTCTTTTTTCCTTTTTCAGGAGCAGGGCTTTCCGGTTTCTTTGCTTCGGCTCGTTTTACCAGTTCGAAGTCAAGCTGCTTTTTAACAAGGTCTGCATTTTTGACTTTGATACGGACTGCATCACCAAGAGTGAATATATTGCCTGGTTTTCGTCCGCGGAGGCAATAATTTTCTTCATCAAAGAAATAAGAGTCATCCTTCATCTCCCGTATACGTACAAGACCTTCACAATGATTTTCTGTGATCTCCACGAAGAGTCCCCATTCGGTAACACCTGAAACAATACCGTCGAACTCTTCTCCAATCTTATCCTGCAGGTATTGTACCTGTTTGAATTTGATGGAAGCACGTTCGGCATCAGCTGCCAGCTTTTCCCGTTCGGAAGAATGTTTACACTCTTCCTCGAGTTCGCTTTCATCCAGATAGAGTTTGGAAGGGCGGCCCTGATCCACATCCAGATAATGCTGGAGGAGGCGGTGTACGAGTACATCGGGGTAACGGCGTATGGGAGATGTGAAATGGGTGTAATGATCGAATCCTAAACCATAGTGACCGATATTATTCGTTGTATAGACTGCTTTTGACATACAACGTACTGCCAGGGTTTCAATCATTCCTGCCTCAGGCTTTCCATGTACCTCTTTAAGCATGGTATTCATGGTTTCGGCAATGGCTTTTTCTGTATTGGTCTTGATCTTATAACCGAAACGGGCTACAAACTGGCTGAGGTTTTCAAGCTTGTCTTCATTAGGGGTGTCATGCACACGGTACACAAAAAAGCGGTTGGGGACTTTCCCCTCTTTTGGTTTTTTCTTGTCCTGTCCTTCTCTGGGCTTTCCTACATACTCGGCAACTTTACGGTTGGCAAGCAGCATAAAGTCTTCAATGAGGCGGTTGGAATCTTTCATCTCCTTGAAATAAACCCCGGTAGGATTTGCATTTTCATCGAGGTGGAATTTAACTTCCAGCTTATCAAAGGCTATGGAGCCGCGTTTAAAACGTTCGGCACGCAATATTTTTGCAAGACGATCCAGGGTTAAGATCTCACTGACATATTCGCCCTTACCTGCTTCAATAATTGTCTGTACCTCTTCATAGGAAAATCGGTGGTTGGAATGTATAACGGTGCGTCCGAACCATTGTTCCAGCACACGGGCCTGATCATCCATTTCGAATACGGCAGAGAAACAAAGTTTGTCTTCCTTTGGCCGTAGTGAACAGATATTGTTGGAAAGGATTTCTGGAAGCATAGGCACAACCCGGTCGACCAGATACACCGAGGTTGCTCTTGCAAGCGCTTCGGTATCGAGGATATTCCCGGGTTTTATATAATGGGATACATCGGCAATGTGTACACCTATTTCCCAGTTCCCGTTTTTGAGTTTGCGTAATGACAAGGCATCATCAAAATCCTTTGCATCGTGAGGGTCAATAGTAAAGGTGGTGATATCGCGGAAGTCACGGCGTTTGGCAATCTCTGCTGCCGTTATTTCAACAGGAAGTAAATCGGCAAAGCGTTCCACATCTTTTGGGAAATCGTAAGGCAGGCCGAACTCTGCGAGTATGGCATGGATTTCTGTTTCATGTTCACCGGCATTGCCCAGCACCTTCGTCACTTCACCGATAGGGTTATGACCGCGTGTAGCCCAGTCTGTAACACGGGCTATTACTTTTTGTCCGTTTTTAGCTGTTCCTATTTTATCCAGAGGGATATAAATATCCGTTCCTGTCTTTGCATTATCGGGTACCAGGAATGCGAAATTGGCGGATACCTGTAAGGTACCTACAAACTGATCCTTAACCCGCTTGATGATTTCGGTGATCTCTCCCTCTGGTCTCCTTGTTCCGCTGTTGGGATACACAAGCACCTTCACCGTATCGCCCTGATAGGCATTGAGGGTTTTGCGGTTGGAGACGAAGATGTCTTTTTCCGACTCGGGAGAAATGATAAAAGCGGAACCGCTTTGAGTCATATCAACCACACCGGTAATGGTGGCTCCTGTCTTGGAAGCCTGAAACTTACCCCGTTCCACTTCTTTTACCAGTCCCTGTTCAGCCAGTTTTACCAACACAGCCTGAATGAGCATTTTTTGAGCATGCTCTTCAATATTCAGCAGGGAAGCAATCTGTTTATAATTATAAGACCGGGAAGGATTATTGTTGAGGGCCTTTACGACATCTTCAAAAAGATACTTGGAGGATTTATTCGGTTTTGTTTTTTTAAATTTTCTTGACATAATTGAGTTTTAAGGATGGGCTTTGTTATGGGCCCGGTACTAAAAAAAATGCTCCCGCCAACCGGGAGCAGAGAAGAAGGAAGAGGGATAATGGAAATGTATCAGTTTTGTGCAATACCGTTTTTATATGTCTGTTGACCAATGAGCTGGCCATTGGAATCCCAGAACTGCCAGGATCCTTCTTTGTTTCCGGCGGCATTGTATACACCTTCTGAGTTTTTTGCACCGTTGGAATGCCAGGAAGTCCAGTGTCCTGTAGGGGCTGCATTCGAAAGCACCTGACCGGAACTTTGTTTCTGACCATTATCATACCAGTAGATGGCTGTTTTCGCGTTCAGATCAACAACTGATTCCGGTTTACCATTGGTATACCAGGATTTCTGAATGCCGCTGCGCAGTCCGTCTGTATAATTCTCTTCAGCCTGAAGTTGTCCGCTTTCAAACCAGTATTTCCAGGTTCCTACTTTCACCAGCTGTGCGCTTATCTTGGCCAGGTCTTCCTTGCTGGCATTGGCGCTGACAGGAATATCCATTTTATAGGCTCCTGTGGATTTATCCTTTCCGTTCTTCCATTTTTCAGTTTTTACTGTTTGGGAAGAGACAGAGCCTGCAATAAACAGGGAGAGACACAGAATAAACAGTTGTTTCATGATGGTGTACTTCAGGTTATTGGTTCGAATCAGACCTGAAGAATAGGCAAGTTACGGAAAAAATTGGAATAAACCCCTTTAATCCCCTCCCTTCACCTCCTCCCTAAAGGGAGGGGTTATTAGTAAACTTTCATTATATTTTGAAAGTTCGAAAAGAGATCCTACCTTTGGGGTGTTAATCCCAACACATGAAGCTGCAGGAAGGAAAGGAAAAGTTTATAGAAGCCTGGGGAACACTTGGGTCCAACTGGGGTATAAGCCGCACCATGGCACAGGTTCATGCCCTCCTGCTCATCTCGCCCGAACCCCTTTCTGCCGAAACAATCATGGATGAACTGAAGATTTCAAGGGGCAATGCCAACCTGAATATACGGGCACTGATAGACTGGGGTTTGGTTCAGAAAGCTTTGAAGCCGGGTGAAAGAAGGGAGTTTTTCCAGGCCGAGAAGGATATCTATAAGGTGTTCCGACAGGTGGTGAAAGAACGCAGGAGGAGGGAACTCGAGCCAATCTTCAAAGTATTGGAAGAGCTGCAGGAAATAGATGGAGATAAGAAAGACCCGGCCATAAAAGCCTTCAATGAATCCATTGAAGGAATCAGCAATTTCGCCTCCCGTACCGACAGGGTCCTGGAATCCATTTCAAAAGCAGATGAAGTATGGTACCTCAGCGCCTTGATGAAGTTGCTGAAATAATTTTTTTGTCCGAATGTTTCAATAATTATTGAAAGTATTGAACTAAACGTAAGAAGCATGAAAACAGCCCCGATTGACCGAAACAAACCTTTGCACATTATCCTTGCCGGTGGCAGCGGTGCAATGGGCCAAAGTCTGATAGGTTTCCTCCCTTATAAGGAGGCCCGCTATACCATTTTAAGCCGCAAGCGGAATGAACAAGTAAGCGGGGCAAAGGTTGTTTACTGGGATGGAGTGAATCCCGGGCTCTGGTGTAAGGAGCTCGAAGGAGCTGATGTCCTCATCAACCTGAGCGGGCGCTCAGTGGATTGCCGCTATACAGAAAAGAACATGGCAGAGATAATGAACTCAAGGGTTCAGAGCACAGAAGCTTTGGGTGCTGCTGTTGCAGCTTGCAAACTACCACCCCCTGTGTGGATCAATGCCGGTTCAGCAACCATTTACAGACATGCCGAAGACAAGCCTATGGATGAAGAGAGCGGGGAAGTGGGAAAGGGTTTTTCTGTAGACATATGTACCCATTGGGAAGAAGCGCTTGCCAAATATCCATGCCCTCATACCCGTAAAATAATACTGCGTATTGCTATGGTGCTTGGAAAAGATCATGGGGTCTTGCCTGTATTAACCGGGCTGGCCAAAAAAGGTCTTGGAGGAGCGATGGGTAGCGGGAATCAATACATGAGCTGGATACATGAAAAGGATTTTGCCGGTGTCGTTGCAGCCTGCATACAACATAAGGATTGGAAAGGGGCCTTTAATTGCACGGCTCCGGTTCCGTGTACAAACAGGGAATTTATGGCTCTGGTTCGTAAAGCGGCAGGAGCTCCGTTCAGCTTCCGTACCCCGGGCTGGATGCTGGGCATAGGAGCATTCTTTCTCCGCACGGAAACAGAACTGGTATTAAAAAGCAGATGGGTTGTTCCGGGACGCCTGCTGAAAAATGGATTTGTTTTCAAATTCAATACAGCTTCTGAAGCAATTGCTGATTTGACACATACACGGTAGCATGCCACGCATTATTTTACACACCCGCATTCTGGCCAGTCCGGAAATCTGTTTTGATCTTTCCAGGAGTGTGGAACTGCATTTGCTTTCCACCTCTAAAACAGGAGAACGTGTCCTGGCAGGTAAAACAAAGGGACTGATGGGGCTGCATGATGAAGTAACCTGGAGAGCCCGGCATCTGGGGATATGGCAAAACCTGACATCACGCATTACCGAATTCGAATATCCGATTCGCTTTGTAAGTGAAATGCAGCAAGGGGCTTTCCGGAAATTACACCACCTGCATCTCTTTCAGAGAATAGAAGGCGGGACAGAAATGAAAGATGTATTTGATTTTGAATCTCCTTTAGGGTTATTAGGTCGCCTGTTTTGTAAACTGTTCCTGACCCAGTATATGAAAGGCTTTCTGGAAGAAAGGAACAGACTGATTAAACAGGAAGCGGAAAATCCGTCCTGTCAGCTTCTAAACCAGAACCGATGAAACCTTTCCTCTGTGCCCGCTGGACCAACCTCATCAATATTACCTATGCCGTGAATCCGGATGTGCTGAAACCTTATTTACCTTCCGGGGTGGAACTGGATATTGAACAAGGAAAGGCCTTTCTAAGCATTGTTCCATTTCAGTTTCTGGATACCCGTTTTCTGGGAATAAAAGCTCCTTTTTATCAGGATTTCTCAGAACTCAACCTGCGTTTTTATGTGCACGACAAGGATCACAAAGGGGTGGTCTTTATCCGTGAATTTGCACCGGGCAGACTTATGAATACTGTTGCCAACACGTTTTATAAAGAGCATTATGAAAGGGCGCAAATCCTCAGCAAGGTAGAGGGGGATGAGAAAGAAATAAGGGTAAGCTATATCCTGGAAAGAAATGGAATTCCCTACAGCATTCAGGCAAAGGCATTCCGGAACACTTTTATTCCCGAGGCCCAAACCCGGGAATATTTTCTGGAGCACCGCTATTACGGATTTTCAAGGAATGGTAAAGGCAAGACATTCAAATTCCGGGTTGCTCACCCCGAATGGGAACTCTATACGCTCTATGATTATTCCGCAGGTCTGGATTTTCAGGAACTCTTCGGAGAGCGTTTTGCATTCCTGAACAGACAGGATCCGGTAAACGCTATGCTCATCAAAGGGTCAGACGTACAGATGTTTCCTTTACAAGCTCTTCCACAAAAGAGCCCTGCTGTTATACAGCAGGGCTCCTCATTCCCGGTTCGCAACAGTTAATCAAACCAGTTTATGTTTAATCAGGTATTCTGCAATCTGAATGGCATTGGTGGCCGCTCCTTTGCGCAGGTTGTCAGAAACAATCCACATATTGAGTGTTTTAGGCTGGGTTTCATCCCTTCTTAAGCGGCCTACAAACACCTCATCCTTATCATGTGCATCCATTGGCATGGGGTATTTCTGATTTTTTACATCATCGGTCAGGATTACTCCGGCAGCATTCGTAAGCAATGACCTTACTTCTTCCAGTGTGAACTCTTTTTCGAACTCTACATTCACGGCTTCACTATGCCCTCCCATAACCGGTATCCTGACTGTTGTTGCAGTTACCTGTATGTTCTGATTGCCCATGATCTTCCGCGTTTCATTGACCATTTTCATTTCTTCCTTTGTATACCCATTGTCGGTAAAAACATCTATCTGAGGAATCACATTCAGGTCAATAGGGTAGGCATACGCCATTTCTCCTTTTACACCTTGCCTTTCATTCATCAGTTGGGTAACCGCCTTTACCCCTGTTCCGGTTACGCTCTGGTAGGTTGAAACCACAATCCTTTTGATACCGTATTTGAGGTATAAGGGATAGAGTGCAACCACCATCTGAATAGTTGAACAATTCGGGTTGGCAATAATACGGTCGGAGCTTGTCAGTTCAGTAGCATTGATTTCAGGTACAATGAGTTTCTTCCCCGGATCCATTCTCCAGGCTGAGGAATTGTCTATGACAGTTATTCCTGCAGCTGCAAATTGAGGAGCCCATTCAAGAGATGTGCTGCCTCCGGCCGAAAAAAGTGCTATAGCCGGTTTACGACTGATTGCTTCCTTCATACCCACCACCTTCCAGGATTTTCCCCGAAAAACAACTTCCTTCCCGACCGACTTTTCAGAAGCTACCGGAATAAATTCTGTCACCGGAAAATTCCGCTCTTCCAGTACCTGCATCATTTTAGTGCCTACCAGTCCGGTGGCGCCTACTACTGCTACTTTCATTGTTTGTGTGTTTGGGTTCATATTCAACTAAATACTTAAACAAAAAAGCCTCTCCGTCTGGAAAGGCCTTTCGTATATCCCGATGCATGCACCATCAGAAGCCTTTCCCGTACCGGGCAGGTTTCTTATGCTTCATGCAGGTTGTTGTTCTTGACATAGGGTACAAATATCAGTAAATTTTCAATACCAATACGTTTCACCCGAAAAAGTTTGGTCGGACCGAAACATAAAAATGGCACCAAATTGAATCTCGTCTGGCTTGACTTCCCGCCTTCACTGTCTTAAATTCGCTTCGGGGCATTCTGTACATATGTATAAGCTCGTTCTTTTGTTCCTGCTCCTGCCACTGGCAGGCAGAACACAAATCGTTACCGATGACTTCTCAGACGGTGATTTTACCCATAATCCCCACTGGACCGGCGATTCAGATCTGTTCGTCGTCAATGCCCTCTCCCAGCTTCAGCTGCATGATACAGGCCCGGGAAATGCCTGCCTGGCATCAGCCTTTCCGGTTACCAGACTCGGCAATCAGGAGTGGAGGTTTTATATCCGGGAAAACTTCTCCCCTTCGGGTAATAATAACGGAAGGGTGTATCTGGTATCCGACAGGATTAACCTCAAAGACAGCCTGAATGGTTATTACCTTCAGTTTGGGGAAGCGGGAAGCAATGATGCAGTGGAGCTCTTCAGGCAAAACGGAACCGGCTCCGTTTCTGTTTGCCGGGGAGTAAACGGAGAAATTGCAAATTCATTTGCAGTCACCGTCAAAGTACTCCGGGATTCTTCCGGAACCTGGAAGCTATTGGTTGACCCCCTTGCAGGATCAAACTATAAACTGGAAGCCACAGGAACCGATACATCAATTATCTCCTGCTCCTTTATGGGTGTTTGGGCATTGTATACCAAGACTGATGCCAGCAAATTTTACTGGGACGATTTTTATGCAGGTCCCGTTTTTGTGGATCATACCTTACCCAAAGTGCTTTCTGTTCAAACTATAGGAGACCGCCAGCTGGACCTCCAGTTCAATCTGAACCCCGACTCTTTGACAGAAGTAACGGCAGGCAATTATACCTGTGATCAGGGTTTGAGAAACCCCCTTTCCTGCATCCCGGATGCTTCCCTTGCCGGTCTGGTACACCTCAGCTTTTCACAGGCCATCACTCCCAATCAACGATACAGACTACTTACCAACAACATCAAAAACCGGAACGGGGATAAAATGAATCCGGACACTTCCGTTTTCTGGCGCTATGTTCCCCGGCTTTTCGATGTGGTGATAAATGAAATCATGGCCAATCCCAATCCACCGGTCAGCCTCCCTCCCTATGAATATATTGAATTGTATAACCGAAGAAACATGCCCATCTCCCTCGATGGATGGACGCTTACCCAGGGTAAGAAGACTCATACCCTGCAAGGCATAAATATTATGCCGGATAGTTTCCTGCTCATTTGTCCGGCAACGGCATCTGCAGCATTTGACCCGTCTCTTCCGGTATATGCCTTAACAGGATTTTCAGCCTTGAACAATACAGGGGCGGAACTGACCTTGTGTACGGATTCAGGACGTGTGATGAGTTCTGTAACCTATTCCGATTCATGGTACGGGGATGCCTTCAAGAAAAAAGGGGGCTGGTCACTGGAACAAATAGATCCTTCCAACCCTTGCGGAGGAGAAGGTAACTGGACGGCATCCAATAATGCTGAGGGGGGAACACCTTGCAAAACAAATTCGGCAAGGACAGTTAATCCGGATCAGACAAGCCCATTCCCCGTGCGGGTTGGAATCCTTTCCCCCGATACCATCTGCCTGTATTTTAACGAACCTCTTGACAGCACTACGCTCTTTGACAAAAGCAGGTACAGCATGGATCATGGGCTGAGCGTTTCCGGACTGAAACCTGTCCGGAATGACTATTCTGGAATTCTGTTTTTTCTGAGCAGCCCTTTACAGCAAGGTATCCTTTATACCATGCAGGTAACGGGGGGAATAAAGGATTGTGCCGGAAATTCACAAACGGAAGAAAGAAGCCTGGAGTTTGCTATACCGGATAAACCCATGCCAAATGACCTCGTCATAAATGAAATACTGGCGGATGAAAAGCCGGGAGAAGAAAAATACATAGAGCTGTATAACCGGTCCAACAAAGTCCTGGATTTTAAAGATGTTGATATAGCTTCACTGGATTCGGTAACGGGTCTTGTTTCCGACAGGAAGCTGATTTGTAATTCGGGCTTTCTTTTCTTTCCGGGAGATTATTGTGTACTCAGCAGGAACGGCAATACAATCAAAAAGCATTACCGGACTCAGCATCCGGAGAACTTCATTGATATGCCGGCCTTGCCTAAAATGAATATGGGAGGAGGATCTCTTGCTGTGCTGGCCAAAGATGGAACAGTGCTGGATCAGGTAAATTATTCTTCGTCCTGGCAATTCCCGCTCCTGTCAAGCACAAAAGGAGTAGCTCTGGAAAGGGTTGATTATGATCAGCCTTCCCAGAATGCAGGCAACTGGCATTCGGCAGCTGAAACAGCAGGGTTCGGCACTCCGGGAGACAGGAATTCACAATGGATGCAAACAAAAGGAACGTCGGTTTTAAGCCTGGACGATGAAATATTTTCACCGGATGATGACGGCTACATGGATGTATTGGGAATTCACTACCATCTGGATGGACCGGGATATATCGGCAATCTGAACATTTTCGATTCACGCGGAATCCTGGTGAGGAACCTCATGAAGAATGTATTGCTTGGAGAAGAAGGCAGCCTGACCTGGGATGGAACCTGTGATAACAGGCAGAAGGCTGCGGTTGGTATATACCTCATCCTGTTTGATGTGTTCAATGCACGCGGACGAACAGAGCAACTCAAAAAAGCATGTGTCCTGGCAATGAAAATGCATTGAAACGAAAACGGACATACCGTTTTTTTGGCGGATACAGCCATCGGTACAATGAATTCAACCGGGCGTTAATAAGTACTGGTTCGGTATTCAGGAAGGGATTATTTTCACTGTAAACTAACAAACCCTTTAGCCATGGCAGATATTCAAAGCAATGAAACAAGCCCTAAAAAGGGAAGAAGACGTGATAACAGGCCGGCAAAAATCGATATGACACCTATGGTGGATCTGGCATTTTTGCTGCTCACCTTTTTTATCCTGGCAACAACACTTGCAAAGCCAAGAGTAATGGAATTGTCATATCCCAAAGAATCGGCCGATCATCAGCAAGTTAAGGACAGCCTGGCAAATACCCTCTTGCTTGGTGAAAAGGATAAGCTCTTTTATTATCATGGCATGTTCAAAGAAGGCATTACAGAACTCAAACCCATTGAACTGGATAAAGGAGGTCTCCGGAAGCTGATTGTTGAACGCAACAGAACGGACATACAGCGTACAGAAGAATTGGCTGTGGCATTCAAATCGGGTAGCATTTCAAAAAAGGAATATCTGGAATCTGCAAAACGAATCAAGGAAGACCCGAAGGCTCCCTATTTTATTCTGAAAACAATGGAAAAAACAGCTTATGGTAAAATCGTGGATGTTATTGATGAACTTCAGATAGGTGATGTCAGTAAATATGTAGTTGTCAATATGACTGACGCAGAAAAAGCAGCCATGGAAAAAAGCCGGGAAACAGCAGCCCTTTAAAAATAAAAAACAAAACCCAGACTTACACTGTTGAGGTATAATAACCCGTCGAAGCCTCCGGTATGGGTAGTATTACCTTTGGCATCCTTACCATCATAGTAAGAATAGCCGAATGAGCCTGCCGAGATTTCAGCGGCAATACGTCTGGAAACAAAAGAGGAAAACCCGGGCATGATATATGCCCCCAGCCCGAACTTGTTATAGATATCGGACGTTATGGCTCTTTTATAAGGGTCATAATTTTCGGTATAATACGTTCCGAATGAAATGGGGAAACGGGCCTGCAAAAAGAAAAAATTATCATCATTCAATTGCTTGTAATAACGGAATGTCGGTGTCACATTATAGACAATATCATCATCATTCAGGCTGATATTTCCAATACCAGGTTGATTCTGATAGGTGACAGGACGGTTTTCAGTATACCCCCCTTTGATTAAAAACGCCCATTTTGAAGTCAGCATAAAGCCTCCGGTGAGATCTCCTCCATATGTTGTGGATGAGGTTCCTGTCAGGGCCAGGGTGCTTGCATTGGTACGGGTATTGGCGTTAGAAGAAAAATTAAAAAACGTGCCAGCAAAAAAATGATGGGCAACAAGATGAACCTCGGAAGAATCCTTTTCAGCAAGAGCAAATGCTGGTATGGTAAGAAGAACGGCCACAGAAAGGGAGAAAAATGATTTCATAAGTTTTTGGAGATTGAAAACATGGGTTCGGTCAGCTAAAGTAAGAATCTTTATGAACCTCAAAAAGACCCGGGCTGGCATTTTTTTTACTACATTCGGAGACCAACTTTTCCCATTCCTATGCTGGAAAGCCCCCTTCATGAACATCATTTGCTCAGGTTCCATGTTGAATTCCAGGACAAGCCTTTTCACGGAAGAAATCAATGTGCCGAAGTCAGTTTTTTTGATGAGAATGATAAAAAAGTGGCAGTACACCGTTTCGGTGTTGTAAGCAAGGAAGAACTTTATCTCAAAATTGAACGGGAAGAAGAACTGCTGTTAGATGGCTGTTATGTACTCAATTTTTCCCTGTCTGAATACAGAACCCTTCATGGATTGGAAGAACATGCCAGTGTAAAGCTTAAAGGATGGCACGCACAGAGAGCGTTTTTCGATTGCGACGTAACAACGGATTTCAGTTATGCCGAATTTGAAGGAGACCAGGCAATCTTTGAATCAGCCATTTTCGGAAACGGAAGAACCAATTTTGCGAATGCAAATTTCAACCATGGCAAGGTCAGTTTTAAACGTACCAAATTCGGAAGCGGGAGCACAAGCTTTCAGTCTGTTAAATTCGGTGATGGAGCAGTTACCTTTAACAATACCAATTTCGGCACGGGTGATCTGAATTTCGTGGATGTTGATTTCAGCAGTGGGGATGTGGATTTCAAAAACACGTATTTCGGTGATGGCAATGTGGATTTCAAATTCGCCAAATTTTCAAAGGGAGATATTACCTTTGAACGGGCGAGCTTCGGAAAAGGAAGAAAGGATTTTAAAAATGTTGAATTCGGAGGAGGGCGTATAGATTTCAGGCGTATTGAATTCAACAACGGAGATGTTTCTTTTGAAGGTGTGGAATTCGGTGACGGGAGGGTTACATTCCGGAATTCTGTTTTTGGCATCGGTCATAAATCATTTGAACAGGCTGATTTCGGGAAGGGGAATGCGCATTTTGATCAGGTTGATTTCGGAACAGGCTCTCTGAGCTTCAACAGGGCTAAAGCAGATGAAATTTCATTCCATGGCTGTCCTTTGAATTGTTATACAGACTTCCGCTTCGGGCAATGTGCAATGGCAGATCTTACCAACACCATTGTAAGAGATATTCTGGATGTGAAACCGGAAAACGAAAATGTGGTGATACAAGCCATGAATTTTGTTGACATGCGTATTCTGGGAAGGATATTTATTGACTGGAGAGGAAATAATGTATTCGACCTTATTTATAATCAGAAAAAAACAACCTTGTTCCAAAAGGCGGAGCAATTCCGGATTCTGAAGGAAAACTTCAGGAATAACGGTCAGTATGAAGATGAAGACGGTGCCTATCTGGAATTTAAACGCTGTGAATCAAAAGCCAGCCTGGAAGAAGGTTTGAAAGCCGGCCCACGGGCTGCCCTGAAAGCATGGCCTCAGTATTACTTTCAGAAGTATGTCTTCGATTTCATAGGACGTTATGCCACAGCCCCGACCCGTGTACTGGCAAATGCATTGCTGGCTGTAACCCTTTTCAGCCTTATTTATTATGCAGGTACTACGTATAGTCCACATGGGTTGGGAGCTGTCGTAAGCACATTACCTCCGGAGCTGAATCATGAATATGAATTCTGGAACAGCCTCTATTACAGCTTCATAACCTTCTTTACAATCGGTTATGGAGACTATATTCCGGTTGGTTACCTCAAGGCTGTTGCAGCATTTGAAGGCTTTACCGGTGTGTTTCTCATGAGCTACTTTACAGTGGCTTTTGTACGGAAGATATTGCGCTAAAAAGCTCCGAAACGTAGATCATATCTTATTATAATGTTAAATAATATCATTTTCTCCTGTTCCGACCTCCTGTTTTCTTGTTTTTTTAAGAAATTTCATTAATTTTATAGTAGTATTCTTGTCCTGGTATCACCCCTCGGAGGCAACCAAATGAATCCTTCTGCGTCTATATACGTACAAATTGCAGAGAACTTACCCGGTTCTATGACTGAAGCTGATCTCATCCATGGTTGTGTGAAGCAGGACAGAACCTGCCAGAAATTGCTTTATGAGCGATATCATGGGAAGATGATGGCCGTTTGCCTGCGTTATGCCAAGAACAGGGATGAAGCGAAAGACATTTTGAATGAGGCCTTTATGAAAGTGTACGGGAACCTCCGCAATTTCGGGCATACCGGTTCTTTTGAAGGATGGGTAAGAAGGATTATGGTCAATACAGCCATTGACCATATCCGGAAAAACAGACATGAATACCTGATTGTAAATACTGTTTATGCCAACCATATGGGAGTGACAAAGACAGACGAGATAGAAGAAGAGGATTTGTTCAGGAATATCCGCCAGGAGGACATTATTAAGGCTATTCAGGAGCTTTCTCCGGCATACAGAACCGTATTCAACCTCTTTGTGATGGAGGAATACACGCATAAGGAAATAGCAGAGAAGCTGGATATCAGTGAAGGAACCAGCAAATCAAACCTGAACAAGGCCAAATTCAATCTTAAAAAAAATCTTTCACAACTCATCACCAAATTGAAAGATGACAAATAACGCAAATAACGATTTCGAAAGAAAAGTCAAGTCTTCCATGGAAGGCTATGAGGCTTCTTTTGATCCGGCTGACTGGAGCGATATGGAAAACCGGCTCCAGGCTATGCCCCAGCATTCTCCTGTGTTTAAGTGGAAGTTTTCATTGAATACCGTGGCAGTCATTATTGCCTGCTCAGCTCTTGCTTTTCTGGTGATAAGGCTGACGGCCGGTTCTAAAAGCCGCGCTACAAACGAAAAGCAAATTCAGGAATCTGTAACACCTGTTAAAATGACCTCCGTTCCTGTAACGGCAAAAACAGTACAGGAACAGCCAAAACCACAGCCTGAAGTAATGGCTGCGGCAAAAGAAGAAACCCTTGACACAGCCCCTACCGAAACCGAAAAAATCTCCAACTATTTACTTTCTGCAGGAAACGCTTCCAAAAACAACGAATCCTCCTCTTACCGTCGTATGCAGGCTGACAGAAATGTATCTACCGTGGCACCTATACAGCCTCAGCTGAATGGAACAGATGCCCAGAAAGTCCGGATTTATCCGGATATGGTGGATCCGAAAAAGGGAGTGATATTCAATACCAGGGAAAAAACCGGAACAGATGCTGTACAAACAGAAGTGAATGTAGGATGGAATGATTTTGTCATTTACCCCCCTTCTAAAAAGGATTCTTCCGTAAAAGAAAGCCCTGTTGAAAGCAAAACAGCCGCTGCAAAAAGCAAATCGGAGCGTAAATCCATATTCTCCCGTAAGTCCAAAAAGGAAAAACCCGCTGAAAAGGCAGAACCTGTTACAACCCCTGTTCCTGCTGAAAAGACCACAACGGATAATTCACCTGCTGATCCGGCCCCTGTAAAAACCGATACACTCAAGAAAACCAAGCTGAAGAATCCTAAGTTTAAGGAAAATCACAGCCCCCTGGATCCCTATTGATTTACCAGGGCAGACAAGCCTGCATCTTGCTGGCTGCCTTCAGAGCCAGCCCCTTTTTTAAAGAGGCAACCTTTTAACCTTTCCCCCGTCTTCCAATAAACGCCCAATCCTGCCGGGCATAAAACGGAAGACAATGAAAAAAGCCAAACTCCTTTTGGGCCTGTTTTGCCTTATAGCAAGTACCTCCATCCTTGTAGCTCAGGACCCACAGTTTTCGCAATTTTATGCCAACCCTATCTATCTCAATCCGGCATTGGCAGGAAGCAAACTTTGCCCCCGCTTGTGCTTCAACTATAGGAATCAATGGCCGAATATTTCAGGAACCTTTGTAACCAACAGCGTTTCTTTTGATAAAATGGTGGATGGGATTCATGGGGGCGTTGGGCTAATTGCAACGAGTGATGCATCCGGAGAAGGCACAATAAAAACCAATACCATCAGTGCCATTTACTCCTATCACCAGCCCCTGAACCGGAAGGTTTCACTGGCAGCAGCCATGGAAGTAAGCTATCGTCAGAAATCGGTCGACTGGAGCAAGCTTACCTTCGGGGATATGATCAATCCCATCAATGGGTTTGTACGTAATACGGCTGAAAATCCCAATGTAAGTCCGCGTAACAATATTGATTTTTCTACCGGAGCTGTCCTCTTCAGCGAACGTTATTTTGTCGGTTTTGCTGCAAGCCACCTTACCCAGCCTAATGAAGCCCTGTTTAACGACGGGAGCAGCACATTACCCATTAAATATACAGCACATGCAGGACTGAAAATTCCGGTAGGGCCAAACGGAAACTCTGATGTAATAGTCTCTCCGAATATTATCTGGCAGAAACAACAGGATTTTCAGGAACTGAATCTGGGTTTGTATCTTCAAAAGGGTCCGATTGTAGTAGGGCTCTGGTATCGTAATATGGATGCATTCATCCTTCTGCTGGGGGCCGATCTGGGTACTTTCAGAGTTGGTTACAGCTATGATGTTACCATGTCCAGGCTCACAAACTCGACAGCAGGTGCCCATGAAATTTCATTTTCAATGGGTTTTGCGTGTAAAAAACATAAACCGCATTACCGTCTGGGATCTTGCCCCTCGTTTTAAAAGGAAGAAGACCCGGTTCCTGAACTTCTTTCCCATTCATTACGCTTCTGGCAAAGCAGAAGGGCTATCTTTGTACCGGATATGAAGAACGCCCCCGACAAGCTTGCCGAACAGCTCCGTTCTTTGCCGGATTCACCCGGTGTGTATCAGTATTTTGATGAAGAGGGCAAAATACTGTATGTAGGTAAAGCAATCAATTTACGTAAACGGGTACTCTCCTATTTTGTCAAAAATCATGACAGGGCCAAGACAGCCATGCTGGTGCGCCGTATTGCCGATATCAAATACATCATTGTCGAAACCGAGCTGGATGCACTCCTGCTGGAAAACAATCTCATCAAAAAGTACCAGCCCCGTTATAATGTTGCACTGAAAGACGACAAGACCTTTCCCTGGATCTGTATCAAGAATGAACGTTTTCCCAGGGTGTTTCATACACGCAGGCTGCTCCGCGACGGCTCCCGGTATTTTGGCCCGTATGCCAATGTAAAAATGATGCATGCCCTGCTCGATCTGATTCATAAATTATATCCTACCCGTAACTGCAATCTGAGTCTGCATCAGGAGAGCATTGAAAAGAAGAAATTCAAGGTTTGCCTCGAATACCATATCGGTAATTGCAAAGGACCCTGTGAAGGCCATCAGTCGGAGGAAGAATACAATGATTCCATTGCCCGTATGGAAGAAATTATACGGGGCAATTTTGCCGAGCCTCTCAAGCACCTGAAAGAACAAATGTTGCTGCATGCAGGTAAAATGGAATTTGAGAAAGCCCAGGCTATTAAAGAGAAAGCCGATATACTTGAAAACTACAGAAGCCGGTCGACCGTTGTGAGTCCTTCCATCACCAATGTGGATGTCTGCTCTATCGCATCGGATGAGGACACGGCTTTTGTGAATTACCTGAAAGTGATGAATGGGGCAATAGTACTTGGGCATACTATTGAACTCAGGAAGAAAATAGAGGAGAATCAGGAAGAGCTGTTACAGATTGCAATTGCCGAATTCAGGAACAGGTTTCAGAGCGACTCAAAAGAGATAATTGTTCAGTTCTCACCCGGTATAGAGATACCCGGTGTTGAATTCGTCATTCCACAGAGGGGGGATAAGAAAAAATTGCTGGATCTTTCGGCCCGCAATGTTGAATACTACCGCAAGGAAAAGCAGAGACAGCAAAGCCTGGTAGATCCTGAGCGTCATACCCGCCGTATCCTTGCTACAATGATGAAGGACTTGCGTCTTCAGTCTGAACCCCGTCATATAGAATGCTTCGACAATTCCAATATACAGGGAGCTTATCCGGTGGCTGCGATGACAGTTTTTAAAGATACCCGTCCCAGCAAAAAAGACTACCGACATTTCAATATCAGGACAGTGGAAGGGCCGGATGATTTTGCATCGATGGAGGAAGTCATATACCGGCGCTACAGAAGGTTGCAGGAAGAAGGGGGTGAACTGCCGCAGCTCATTGTTATTGATGGAGGCAAGGGGCAGCTGAGTGCAGCATTGCACAGCCTGGAAAAACTGGGTTTAAGGGGTAAAATCGGAATCATAGGTATTGCCAAGCGCCTGGAAGAGATTTACTATCCGGGAGATTCCATGCCTATGTATCTGGATAAGAAGTCGGAAACATTAAGAATCATTCAACAGATAAGGGATGAAGCACACCGTTTCGGAATTACTCACCACCGCAAGCGAAGAGAAAAAGGAACCATTAAAACGGAGCTTACCGGAATAAAGGGAATAAGTCATACTTCTGCACAGACCTTACTCCGTGTTTTTAAGTCGGTAAAACAAGTGAAGGAAGCAAGTGCTGAAGCACTGATTAAAGTGCTCGGTAAAGCCAAAGGAATGCTGGTATTCAGGCACTTTCACCCTTCGGACAGCCCGAAAGAGGCGGAATCGCCCACTCCCTGATTTTTTCTATCTTTATCCCTTCAAAAGCAGCAATATGAAGAACCTGGTTACCGGATTCTCCGGACAACTTAAAGAAGCCATTAAGATCGGTGAAAAGGCAGTATTGACAAAGTCCGGAACAAAGCCGGAGCATGTTCTTATTTGCGGTCTGGGCGGATCCGGAATAGGGGGGAGTATTGTTGCCGAACTCGTAGCGCTGGAAGCGAATGTACCTGTACTAGTAAGCAAGGGATATTTTATTCCGGCTTATGTAAGTGAAGCTTCGCTCGTTATTATTTCTTCCTATAGCGGAAATACAGAAGAGACCCTCTTTTGTATGGAACAGGCCCTGAAAAAAAAGGCCAAAATAGTTTGCGTCTCTTCCGGAGGCAAAGTTTCTGAAATAGCACATGAAAAAAAGCTTGACCTGATTACCGTACCCGGTGGAATGCCTCCAAGGGCATGCCTGGGTTACTCCCTGACACAGCTATTATTTATCCTGCAGTTTCACCAGATCATAGGATCACATGTAAAATCTGACCTGGAAGCTTCAATCAGCCTTATTGATACGGAAGAAGAAACAATTCGCAAAGAAGCGGCGCTGGTAAGTCAGAAACTTCATGGCAAGCTTCCTGTCATATACTGTACCACTTATTTTGAAGGAATTGCCGTACGTTTTCGTCAGCAATTAAATGAAAACGCAAAAATGCTTTGCTGGCACCAGGTAATACCGGAAATGAACCACAATGAACTTGTTGGCTGGAGAGAAAAGAATGAGAACATTGCTATTATCCTGTTTCGTGATAAGGAGGAATATGAGCGGAATAATGCAAGGATAGAAATCAACAAAAGTGTCATTTCAACGTATACTCCGAATATTACAGAGCTTTGGTCAAAGGGTAAGACTATGATTGAGAAAAGCATTTATTTTATACATCTGGGAGACTGGATCTCCGTTGACCTTGCTGAGAGGCGCGGGTATGATGCCAATGAAATCAATGTCATCAATCAGCTTAAAACCCATCTTTCCAAATTATAATGCCGTGGCAAGCCTTGCCCGGATGCATGGTAAAGCAGCTCCTTCCAACCGATGAACAAAGTCCTCTTTCATAATCTGGGTCTTATAGATTACAAAGAGGCATGGGATTATCAGGAACAACTGTTTCAGGAAATCGTTTCACAGAAAATCAGAAACAGGGATCTGCCCGAAGAATCCAGGGTATTGACTTGCAGTCACTTTATCTGTTGCCAGCATCCTCATGTTTATACACTTGGAAAAAGCGGGGAGGAGCAGCATTTACTGCTGAATGAAGCGGGCCTGAAAGACAAATCGGCTGTTTTTTATAAAATAAACAGAGGCGGAGATATTACCTATCATGGACCCGGACAGCTGGTCGGCTATCCGATTCTGGACCTGGATAATTTCTTTACCGATATTCATAAATATCTGCGTTTTCTGGAAGAAGCCATCATACTTACGATGGCTCATTTTGGTTTAAAAGGAGAGCGTTTTCCCGGCTTTACCGGAGTATGGATGGATCCGGAGGATCCTGCAAAGGCCCGTAAAATATGTGCCATCGGTGTCCGCACCAGCCGATGGGTAACCATGCATGGATTCGCTTTTAATATTCACCCAGACCTGAGTTATTTCGGAAATATTATCCCTTGCGGCATTACCGATAAAGCAGTCACTTCCCTTGCTAAAGAATTGGGAGAAGCTCCTGATATGGAAGAAGTGATGCAGGAGCTTAAAAAACATTTTTCGGATTTATTTGCCTGTGAACTGGTCCATACCCGCTAAAACAAGGAATAATGAATATCGTCCGGAAGCCTGTTTTGTTGGTATTGGCTGTACTGGTTCTTGTCTCCGCATGTTCCTGCGGGGCCGGCTCATCCGGATCAGGAAAGTCTGGAATGGATACACTCCGTAAGGATACAGTATCGGTTACAAAACCAGAGAGTCATAGGGAGATAGCCTCTGCCGACAGTTCCGGAACATGGACAAAGGCTTCTGTCGATACCATCCTGATAGGCGATCTGAACAAGGACGGAATTGGAGATACCGCATTTCTTATACCACCCCGGATAAAGGATATGGATTGCAAGGGAGATTGCATATGCCGGATAAGATTCAGCTGTCATCTGCCGGATCTGGACAGTCTGACGGGAATAGGTGGTACAATTGCCAATGCTGGCGATCTGGATAATAACGGTATTTGTGAAATAGCTTTTGTGCCTGATTGGTTTACGAGTGCCTGGCACACGCTAAGTGTATACGGTTTCCGGAATAATAAATGGCAACGTTTTGGATCAGTTGACGTATACACCAATTATCTGTATGACGAAAAGGATTATCACGATTATTTCAAGAAGCGGGTTAAAAAAATAAAGGATCGGCGTTTCCAACTAATTGGGGACAGCCTGAATCTGGGAATGGACGGGAAGGACAGCAGCTTCACCATTCTTAAACCGACCCTTTTCACCATTCCATAAACCGATAAAACATGCTTGGAAAACTATTCAAAGGCCTTGGTATATTCGTACTGGTATTGCTTGTGCTCATCAACGGATTTATCCTCATCAGCGGAAAAACATATTTATACAAGGGCATGGCTGATACCTATTTCAAAGGGCGCAGTACCCCGGGGATAGATAATTACAACAACTTCGATAACCGTATAATCCGGAATGATGCAACGGTATGGGAATGGCCGAATGCCAAAAACTGCAATCAGAAGGAAGGGTCGGGTAAATTCGCGGAGAAAAACAAAAAGCTCGGTACGGCCGCCTTCCTGGTCATACGTAATGACAGTGTAAGGTATGAGCATTACTGGGATGGCTTCTCGGATACTTCACGCACCAATTCCTTCTCCATGGCTAAAACAGTGGTAAGCATACTTGCTGGAATTGCCATTGATGAAGGAAAAATAAAAAGTGTGGATCAGCCGGTAGGTGATTTTATCCCTGAGTTTAAAAACGGGATGAATGGCAAACTGACTATCCGCAATTTGCTGACAATGAGTTCTGGAATTAATTTCGATGAGGATTATAAAAACCCCCTTGCATTTCCGGCTCAGGCATATTACGGACCCGACCTTGAAAAACTGCTGTATAAATATCAGGTAACAACAGAGCCCGGTAAAGTGTTCCAGTATCTGAGCGGAAATACAGCCATCCTCGGTCTGGTGATTGAGAAAGCTACCGGAAAAAAAATAAGCGAATATACAAGCGAGAAATTATGGAAACCGATGGGGGCCCATTTGCCGGCACTGTGGAGTCTGGATCACAAAGACGGAATGGAGAAAGCATTTTGTTGTTTTAATGCCGATGCGCGTGATTTTGCCCGTTTCGGTAAATTGTATCTCGACAGCGGACGCTGGAATGGCAAACAACTCGTATCCCGGGCCTATGTATTGCAATCGGTAAAAATAGCTGGCCTGGTAGATGATGACGGTTCGGCAAACCTCCGTTACGGATACAGCTGGTGGATATTGCCGGAATATAAAGGGCATGCTGTTTTCTATGCCAGGGGAATCCTGGGTCAGTATATCATCGTCATTCCGGATGTTAAGATGATCATAGTCCGGCTTGGAAAACGAAGGGAAGCAGAAAAAAGACATGACCACCCGGTTGACCTTTTTGACTGGATTGATGCCGGTCTGGAAACCGGATTATAACCTTCATCAGAGGGAAAAAGCTTCGTATATTCGTTCTGGTAAACAGTGTTGTTTAAGTATGAAAAAAGATATTCAACCCCCGGTTGTTGAAGACATAGGGGTCGCTATTGTTCAGGAATTAAATGATCAGGGAGTTCAGGAATGGAACGTTTATCTGATCAATTATAAGAAGGAAGTAATAGAAGGGGTACTGGTCAGCTCTACCGGGTATGGGGAGCTGAACGGAGAACCCCGTAAAACATCCACACTTCGTCATTTTCTGGATACGGTCGGCCCGGGTGAATATGTAAAAATAGAACCAATACAGGAAGAAGTTTTCGGCCTGAGCAATGAATACTGGGTCAGTTTCTATATCAACAATGTAATGTACGATAAGCAATATATATTCCTTGCCGAAAGTATTCAGGAGCAGCATTTCATCCAGGTGCCCCTGTTAAAGAAAAAGGGTGTACTCATCCGCTAAGGCATGCTCAAGGATATAAAAACAGAAACCATTCTTTTCCTGGATATTGAAACAGTTCCGGCTTATCCTGATTATGCCAGTGTTCCCGAACCCTTTCAAAAATTGTGGGATCATAAAGCGCGTTATATACGTAAAGAGAAGGATGATGACGGGCCTTCCGAACTGTATAAAAGTGCCGGTATTTATGCAGAGTTCGGACGTATAATCTGTATTTCAGCCGGCTTCCTCAGGGGAAATGATTTCCGTATCAAATCCTTTTCCGGACATGATGAGAAGAAATTGCTGGAAGAATTTTCTGCCCTGGTAGTTAAGTATTTCAATAAAAAAGACAGTTTACTTTGCGCCCATAATGGAAAGGAGTTTGATTACCCATTCATTGGCCGGCGAATGCTTGTACATGGCCTTGCTGTACCAGCTATCCTGGATCTGGCAGGAAAAAAGCCATGGGAGGTAAAACTCCTGGATACTATGGAATTATGGAAATTCGGAGATTTTAAAAGCTTTACCTCCCTTTCCCTTCTTGCCGCTGTTTTTAATATTCCCACCCCTAAAGATGATATTGATGGCAGTATGGTCTATAAAGTGTATTACAAGGAGAAGAACATGGACAGGATTGTCACCTATTGTCAGAAAGATGTGCTGACTGTTGCCCAAATTATGCTCCGTATGCAGGGCCGACCCCTCATTCGGGAGGAACAAGTGGTCATAACCTGATTCTTACTAAATTTACAGCATGTCCCCCCGCCTTGTTTTTTTTATTTGCTCCCTCTCTGGCCTTGCTGTATGGTCCTGTTCCACTCCCAAAGTTCCATACAATAAGGTTGAAGATTATAATGCCGTTATGAAACGCTTGCTTCTTACAGATAGCGGACTTTTCAGAGGTGTCAATATGGGAGCCACACCAGCTTCAGTAAAGGCTACTGAAAAAACGATGAAGCCTGATGAAGAAGAGGAAAATTATCTTTCTTACAGCATAGCATTTCCCGACACTATTCAATGTGCTTATTATTATGATTTTGACGGAGGAGGGCTGAATGAGATCGGAATAAATATTTACCGGACAAAAGCCAAAAATTTCGACTGGCTTTTCACCAGCCTTAAGCAGTATTTCACAAAAAAGTATGGAAACCCAGAAACTGAAAAAGCTCTGCTCGTCTGGTATGTAAAAAATCAGGGCAAGGAAGGAGCTCAAATCACATTGGGTGATGAAAGCGCAGATTATGGGTATGGAGAACTAACCCTGACAATATTTCCTTTTCAAAGTCAGGTAGACCCTACGGAAAAAGAAGCAAAACCCTGATCCGGGGGTTTATGGATGCATATTTCCGTCTGATAACACGGTAAAGTCCAGCGTTTATCTGGCAATAAGCCCCGCCCGTCTAAAATGCCATCCGGTTTGGAACTAAGCGCCTTGTATATTCGTATAACAAGGCCTATTTTTACGGCCCCTGATTTCCAGGGGATTAAGCTTATCTAACTGCCTGATTGTGAATAAAGAGGTACTCCTTGAAGTAAAACATCTGACTACCGAGTTTCGAACGGAAGACGAAATTGTCAAGGCTGTAAATGATATAAGCTTTACCCTGCATAAAGGAGAGACTATCGGTATTGTTGGAGAGTCAGGCTCCGGAAAATCAGTCACTTCCCTTTCAATAATGCGCCTTATTCCGGATCCTCCCGGGAAAATCACCAGCGGTAAAATAATGTTTCATTCCCGGTCCAACGAAGTACTGGATCTGGCATCCCTTCCTGAAAAAGACATACGCAAATTCAGAGGGAATGAGATAGCCATGATTTTTCAGGAGCCTATGACTTCCCTGAATCCGGTTTATACCTGTGGTGATCAGGTTATGGAAGCCTTAATCCTGCATCAGAAATTGTTTAAGGCCGATGCAAAGGCCAGGACCATTCAGCTGTTTCGTGAAGTACAGCTGCCCCGTCCTGAAAATATTTTTGACTCTTATCCGCATCAGTTGTCAGGAGGACAGAAACAGCGTGTCATGATAGCCATGGCCATGTCATGCAAGCCGTCCATACTTATTGCTGATGAACCTACAACAGCATTGGATGTTACGGTACAATCAACCATCCTTGAGCTGATGCAAAAACTGCAGCGTGAACATGATATGGGTATTCTGTTCATTACACATGACCTGGGTGTAATTGCTGAGCTGGCCGACAAGGTTATTGTGATGTATAAAGGAAAGATTGTGGAACAGGGCTCTGTATGGGAAATATTTTCCAACCCACAACACCCCTATACAAAAGGATTACTGGCTTGCCGGCCACCTCTTAATAAACGGCTGCGCTGGCTTCCGACGGTTTCGGATTTCATGCTTACCGATACCGATGGAAATATGACCGAAAGTGATAAATCGGTTGAACAGGTAACAAGCAGCCTCACCGTTACACAGGAAGAAAGGAAAGTAACGCATTCAGAACTTTATGCCCGCAGGCCTATTCTTGAAATCCGGAATCTGAAAACGTATTTTCCAATCAGGAAAGGACTTTTTGGTAAAGCCAGGGAATATGTAAAAGCGGTAGATGATGTGAGTTTTGATGTTTATCCCGGAGAAACGCTTGGGCTTGTTGGAGAGTCTGGTTGCGGAAAAACAACTTTGGGTCGTACTATCCTCCGCCTTATTGAACCTACAGCAGGGTCTATCATTTTCAAAGCAAGGGATATTACCCGTATACCCTTGTCTGATCTGAGGGCTATGCGGAAAGATATTCAGATTATTTTCCAGGATCCTTACTCCTCTCTCAATCCACGTATCACTATCGGAGAAGCGATTATGGAGCCCATGCAGGTACATGGTATCCTTGAAAGCTCAAGGAAAAGAAAGGAACGGGTTATTGAGCTCCTGCACAGGGTAAATATGAGTGAACAACATTTTTATCGCTATCCCCATGAATTTTCAGGAGGTCAGAGACAACGTATCTGTATTGCCCGGGCCCTGGCTCTTAATCCTCAGTTTATTATTTGTGACGAGTCTGTATCAGCCCTTGACGTTTCTGTACAGGCACAGGTATTAAACCTGTTAAACGAACTGAAAAAGGAATTTCAATTTACCTACATCTTTATTTCACATGACCTGAGTGTGGTCAAATTCATGAGCGACCGGATGGTGGTCATGAACAAGGGTAAGATAGAAGAGATGGGTGATGCAGATGATATCTATCACCGGCCTCAGACGGATTATACCCGTAAACTTATTTCTGCAATTCCGAAAGGGGAACTGGAGGATATTAAGGAATCCATGGAAAAGAAAATGGCCTGGAATAAGAAAGCCCCCGTTTAAAAAACCTCGGACGCAACACGGCGGGTTGCATCCGAAACCCCCATGGTATAAAAGTGAAGGCAGGGTGCTCCTCCTTTAATAAGCTCCTTGCATTGCTGAATAGCCCATTTAATACCCACCTCTTTTACAGCTGCATCGGTTTTACATTTTTCAATCTCTTCCAGCATGGCCTGGGGAACATCAATCTTGAATGTCTTAGGAAGCAAGGTCGCCTGTTTCATGGTGGTAAGTATCTTGATTCCGGGTATGACAGGTACATTAATTTTCATTTCCTTGCACAAGCGGATGAATTCAAAATATTTACTGTTATCAAAAAACATCTGGGTCACGATATAATGTGCACCGGCATCAATTTTCGCCTTCAGGTACCTCATATCAGCGATCATATTGGGAGCTTCGAAATGTTTTTCGGGGTAACCGGCAACTCCAATGCAAAAATTGGTCGGAGCCACTTCCCTCAGTTCATCTTCCAGATAATGCCCTCCGTTCATTCTCACAATCTGTTTCACCAAATGATGCGCATAGGAATGTCCGTTGGGTTCCGGAACAAATGTCGGTTCTGTTTTAATGGAATCGCCGCGTAATGCCAGTACATTATCGATACCCAGAAACTGAAGGTCAATAAGGGCGTTTTCGGTTTCCTCTATACTGAAGCCTCCGCAAATAATATGGGGGATGGCATCCACTTTGTATTTATTCATCAGCGCAGCACAGATTCCGACCGTACCCGGGCGTTTACGAATGCTTACCTTTTCCAGATAACCGCCTTCTCTTTTCTTATACAGATATTCTTCCCTGTGATAGGTAACATCAATAAAAGATGGTTTGAATTCCATCAATGGATCAATGGAATCAAATATGGATTGAATGCTTTTCCCTTTTAAGGGAGGAAGGATTTCAATGGAGAAAAGAGTCGACTTGGCATGTTTCAGATGCTCTGTAACTTTCATACTGGTATTTATTAGGCTGCAAATGTATGAAGCTCCGGGGAATTAATATCAATCAGGAAGTGAAAACCTCCGGATGCATTGAAATCCTTATCTTTCGCATAGAATTCTATGAAAACACTCCTCCTTGTCCTGCTTTTCCCTGTTTCCTGTATACTTTGCGCTCAGGAATTGGATTCGTCCATTATCAATCAATGCAATACAGCTAAAAATGCTGCCTATCTTACTCAGGCAGAAAAGGACGTGATCCTGTATCTGAACCTGGTAAGAACCCATCCCGATGAGTTCTCCTCCATTTATCTGGATAAAACCGCAAAAAGGCTGAAGCTGGATACAACCTATGAATACCGTTCCCTTAAAGAAGCACTGAAAGGAAGAGCACCGGCAGGCTTGCTGACTCCCAATGAAGCATTGACTATTGCAGGACCTGTGGAACATGCTATGGATATGGGAACAACCGGGATGAAAGGACATGCCTCTTCTTCCGGAGTCAAATTCAGTCAGCGTATCAGGCAGTTTAAAGGCGACAAGGGAGAATGCATAGATTATAAGAATACAGAAGGACTGATGATCGTCTGCCACCTGCTTATCGATCACAAAGAACCTACCTTCGGACACCGGAAAATCATCCTCAACCCGGTCTACAAAACAGTAGGTACCGCTATACGCCCTCATATTAAGTCCAAGTTCATCTGTGTAATTGATTTTCTAGGGTAAAACAGTATCTTTGCCATCCTTAAAAACAGGACAGGCAGCGCATGCAAAAAATCCGTAATTTCTGTATCATCGCACATATTGACCATGGTAAAAGTACCCTGGCCGACCGTCTGCTTGAATTTACCAAGACGATCTCTTCCCGTGATATGGAAAACCAGGTGCTGGATGATATGGACCTGGAGAAGGAAAGAGGTATTACCATCAAGAGCCACGCCATCCAGATGAATTATGACTGGAAAGGAACCTCCTATGTGCTCAACCTGATTGACACTCCCGGCCATGTCGACTTTTCCTATGAAGTATCCCGTTCCATAGCCTCCTGTGAAGGAGCCTTGCTCATCGTGGATGCTGCACAAGGGATACAGGCACAGACCATTTCCAATCTGTACCTGGCTCTGGAACACGATTTGAAGATTATCCCTATTCTTAATAAAGTGGATCTGCCCAGTGCAGAGCCTGAAGTGGTGAAAGATCAGATTGTGGAACTGCTGGGTTGCGACAGGGATGAAATTATACATGCTTCCGGCAAAACAGGTTTGGGTATTGAAGATATACTGACGGCGATTATTGATAGGGTCCCTTCACCTGCAGGTGATCCGGATGCCCCCTTGCAGGCACTGGTGTTCGATTCTGTTTTTAACTCTTTCAGAGGTATTATAGCCTATTTCAAAGTAAAGAACGGAACCCTGCGTAAGGGAGATAAAGTCAAGTTTATGGCTACAGGCCATGAATACGGAGCAGAAGAGGTAGGTGTATTGAAACTTGCACTTAGCCCCAAATCGGAAGTAAGCGCAGGTAATGTAGGGTATATTATTTCCGGAATTAAGGAAGCCAAAGAGGTGAAAGTGGGTGATACCATCACAACCGTTCACCATCCTGCCACAGTTGCCATACAGGGTTTCGAAGATGTGAAACCGATGGTATTCGCCGGCATTTATCCGGTTGATACCGACGATTTTGAAGAGCTTCGTTTTTCAATGGGTAAACTTCAGCTCAATGATGCATCCCTGACTTTTGAACCCGAATCATCTGCCGCGCTCGGCTTCGGTTTCCGCTGCGGCTTCCTGGGCATGCTTCATATGGAAATTATACAGGAACGTCTGGAGCGTGAATTCAACATGACGGTTATCACGACCGTTCCGAACGTATCCTATAAAGCCTTTACCACCAAGGGTGAAATGATTGTTGTCAACAATCCTTCTGAGTTACCCGATTCCAACAGGCTGGAACATGTGGAAGAACCGTTTATCCGGGCAAGCATTATCACTCAAAGCGATTTCGTTGGTTCTATCATCTCCCTTTGTATTGAAAAACGCGGAGTGATTGTAAACCAGACCTATCTTACCACCGACAGGGTTGAGTTGGTATTCGATATGCCGTTGGGTGAAGTGGTATTCGACTTCTACGATCGCCTCAAGACAATTTCCAAAGGTTACGCTTCTTTCGATTACCATCCTACCGAATACCGCGAAAGCGAACTGGTGAAGATGGATATCCTTATCAACGGTGATCAGGTAGATGCCCTTTCGGCTCTTATCCACCGCGACAATGCCCATAACCTGGGTAAGAAGATGTGTGAGAAACTGAAAGAGCTCATTCCGCGTCAGCAATTTCAGATTGCCATTCAGGCTGCCATAGGAGCCAAAATCATTGCCCGTGAAAACATTTCAGCCATACGCAAAGATGTTACTGCCAAATGTTACGGAGGTGATATAAGCCGAAAACGTAAGCTCCTCGAGAAACAAAAAGAAGGGAAGAAGCGTATGCGTCAGGTAGGTAATGTGGAGATTCCTCAGAGTGCCTTTATGGCTGTGTTGAAGCTGAATTCGTAAGTTCCTGCCCAAGGCGTGATGGAACGCGGATTTTCATGATTCTTATGATTTTCGCGGATTGATCAAATCATGATTAATGGTGACCATCAGGATAATCAGGATTCTGTCTAATCCTTTCCCTTCATAAATTGTTCGGCTGTCATTACGGTGATTTCGGCTGATTTATAATCGCGTAAATTCCGGGTTAGTAGAATACTGTAGTTATTTTCTATAGCAGTATAATATTGAAGCCCATCTTCAAAGTCCCTGAAATCGGATGAAAGTGCCAAATCAACCACCTTATCTGTAACTGCAAGAACTGTAACCAGAGCTTTGAAATTAAGGAGCTTCTTTTTGGCCTGATCGGATGAATATTGTTTGGAAAGGATATAATTCAAGTTAGAAAAAGAAAGAGAAGAAACCGCAATCTTAAGTTTATTCTTGTCTGCTTCTGAAAACAAATAGGCGGCAGGAGTATAATGCGGATGGCGGCTGCTTAACAGATCGAGGACAATATCGGTATCGACAAAAACCTTATCCATTATTTATATTTATTGGCAAGGTAATTGACATATTCCTTTTTGGAATCAGTTCCTTTCGGAAGATCTATAATACCCGATAAACTTCTGACCAGGGGTGTTATCTTTTCTTCTTTTCCTTTCAGACTTGTTATGTGGAGGAGGTAATTCTCTATTAATTTAGACAGACTGGTTCCCTGGCCTTTTGCATAATCCTTGGCCTTTTCAATAATATTTTGGTCAAATTTAAGGGTCAGTTTGGTGTCCATCGTCTTTTCGTCTTACGTACAAATATAGGAAAAAGATACGTACAAAACAAACAACCCCTTACCAGGTACCACCTGGAGAGAACAGCAAATCAATTTCACAGGTTTCAATTAGCCATTGATAACCACTGGATTCCGATTCACAAAAAGGCTCCATTAAATTTAGCATTTCCTTATACTGTTCTATGGTCTGGTCCAGAAACAGAACCATTCCATCTGTAGTTGTAATTCCGACATTTTCGTGTGAAATCCGGAATGTCAGATTGGAGTTAAGGGATTGGATAAAATCCAGGCTGGATAAAGAAAGCGCTTTGTGATGAGTGATTACCTCTTCAAGAATAGCCGCCCTGAGTTTTGTGGCTTCCTGACGGTTAAAGTCATACAGACGAACTAACCTTTCGGAGACTACATGTTTATAACGACCACCGGCTGTCAGATCAGAAAGGAATTCTAATTTCATTGTAGAATGATTTTCACGGATAAAAAGGAATCATATTTAATCATGAGGATCATGAAAATCCGCGTTCTATTACGCCTTGCTTAGAGTGCCTCTTTTATATCCACCATCTCCACCCAATCCCCATGCTTTCGTATTAATTCAATAAGCGCATCTACCGCTTTTTCCGAATCAATATTGCGTTCCACCACTTCCTTGCCTTTGTAGAGGGTAATTTTGCCAACTCCGGTACCAACATATCCGTAATCGGCATCAGCCATTTCACCCGGGCCATTTACGATACAACCCATGATACCGATCTTGACGCCTTTCAGGTGACTGGTACGGCTGCGGATTTTGGCGGTGGTTTCCTGGAGATCAAAGAGCGTACGTCCGCAGGAAGGACAGGAGATATATTCTGTTTTGGAAATACGGCAACGGGATGCCTGAAGGATTCCGAAAGCCAATGCATTGCGGTCCTTAGCGGGATAAACCGAATCGTTCTGAAGCATGATGGCATCTCCGAAACCATCCAGCAATAATCCTCCCAGATCGGTAGATGCATTCAGCAGATATTTTTCAGCAGAGTCTTCCTTATTCTTCCATAAGATCATTACCGGATTTGGAATATTCCGTTGTTCGAGCAGGATGAAAACCCGTCTCAAAGATGCCAGGGTATCAAAGGCACCGGTATTCAATACGAGGATAACATTCGGGTCCAGTTCCTCAATCGGTAAGAGCGGGTCATAGGTAACGGCAAAAACAGGTCCGGTAAATGCATCTTTGTTTCCCAGATAAGTTTGATAGGTCACAATCGGATAATGATTCGGTGCGGAACGAATCCTGAGATCATGCCTTACCGCATAAATCACTTTTAGGGTACCAGGCAGTTCAAAATCCAGCACATGATCTTCTATATAAATGAAATCTGCAGCCTGATCGCTGATATGCCATTTATCCAAAGCAGGGGAGTAGGTATAACCACAGGCAAAGAGGGAGGCTGGTGTGATTTTTTCAACCTTGCTGAAATCTGCAACAACACGGGGTACCTGTTCACCACCCATGTGCAGAAGTTCAGTACTTACTCTCTTTTGGTAGGTATAAGGATCATAAGGCAGATCCCATTGATTGTTTTGAATTGCTACTTCCGGGAGAGAGACAGGGTTATTCGGTTTGCGTGGATAACGTGCCACAAGATCCCTCGCAACCGGAATCTCAAGTTCTGGTTCTTCGGTCAGGGAAACACGGATGGTATCACCCAAGCCATCTTCGAGTAAAGTTCCGATGCCTGCAGCTGATTTGATACGTCCGTCTTCTCCTTCACCGGCTTCTGTAACACCCAGATGTAAAGGGTAGTTCTGCCCTTTCTCCATCATACGCTGAACCAGCAGGCGGTAGGCCTGAACCATGACCCGGGTATTGCTGGCCTTCATGGAGAGAATAATGTCGTGATAGTTCTGTTCTTCGCAAATGAGGAGGAATTCCATGGCGCTTTCGACCATGCCTTCGGGTGTGTCACCGTAGCGGCTCAGAATCCGGTCGCTCAATGAACCATGGTTTGTTCCGATACGCATGGCAGTACCATATTCCTTACATATTTTTACCAGGGGAGAGAATCGTTTTCGGATACGATCCACTTCAGCTTCATACGAGGAATCTGAATAATCAATGTGTTCGAATTTCTTTTTGTCGGCATAATTACCCGGGTTGACTCTTACTTTTTCAACGATGCGTGCGGCTTCTTCGGCAGCATTGGGGGTAAAATGTATATCGGCAACAAGTGGGGTGATATATCCTCTTTTTCTTAATTCGTTTTTTATCCGTTCCAGGTTACGGGCTTCGTTCATGCTTGGAGCGGTGATACGAACCAACTCGCATCCGGCTTCTATCATGCGTATGCTTTGTTCCACCGTTTTTTCAGTATCCATTGTATCGGTTGTGGTCATACTCTGAATCCGGATAGGGTTGGAGCCTCCTATTCCGATGTTTCCAACCTTCACTTCACGGGTCAGAAAACGGGAATAAACGGTAAGACTGTTACAGTATGGTTTAATCAGGGCCATGAATACAAAGGTAGGGAATTCGGCTCAGAACAACGCTCAGGCCGGCTTGCCATAACGGCTTTTTAACAGGGAGTTTCCGAATACCAGGGCCATGATCAACAACCCTTCCAGGTAGAAACGGCCTCCCATCTTTTCATCAAAAATAAGCCATGCCAGGATGATACCATAAATAGGTTCCAGGTTAACGGAAAGTACAACAGTATAGGGGCTTAACTCCTTCATGAGTGATACACTTGCAACAAACGTAAAAGCCGTACAGGCAATACTCAGTATAAACAGCCATAGTATATCCATTCCGCTTATATGGAAGAAGGCTGAGCTGAAATGAGTGGTGCAGACAAAGTAAAGACTCATAAAAAGAAAACCGCCTGCCATTTCATAAAAGGTGATTGTTTTGGCATCATAGGTTCTGACAAGCATCCCGTTGAAAACAGCGAATAAAGCGGAGGTGAACGCTCCCAGCAAACTAAAGATAACTACAGCCTGATTGGGGCTGAGATACTGTTGAAGCAAATAGTGTAAACCTTCCTGAGGGGGTAGTGTGGTATCGGAAATGAGAAAGATGACAGAGAAGACAAGCAAACCGATCAATACTTCATAACCGACAATACGGCGTTTGTAAAACAGAGGTTCAAGCAGGGAAACGAAGAAGGTGCCGGAGGAGAAACAGACAAGCCCTAATGATACATTGATTTTGACGGCTTCATAAAAAAAGATCCAGTGCAAGGCTACTACAGCACCTACCCCGAAAAACCTGATAAGACCTTGTTTGGTGGTATGTAAGGAGATGCCTTTCAGTTTCAGAAAAACAAAAATGGCAAGAGCTGCTATTAGTGTACGGTACCAGGTAAGATCGAACGCACTTACGGTAATCAGCTTGCCAAGAATGGCTGTCCACCCCCAGATAAAGACGATAAAATGAAGTAAGACGTAATTTTTATACTTGCCCAAGCGTTTTGATCTTATAAGGGTCAAAGATACCTCTTCAAACGGATTAGTTTCTTCAATCACATAAATCCTAAATCCCTAATCCCTAATCCTAAATCCTTATCTTTAGAATAGCCAATGAAGGACTACTACCAGATACTCGGTGTAAGCAGGCAGGCATCAGCTGAAGAAATCAAGCTGGCTTACCGGAGTCTGGCTAAACAATTCCACCCCGACCGTAACCCCGGTAATCACCAGGCCGAAGAACGGTTCAAGGAAATAAGCAGGGCCTATCAGACACTTTCGGATGATATGGACCGGAAGAAATATGACTTCAAGCTAATGTATGGAGGAGCAGACTATGCATCCAAAGGACGTCAAGCCCAGCCACAGGCAGAGGATCCTAAGAAGGAATACCTGAGACGGGAAGCATTAAACAGACATCGTCAAAACAAGATTGCTGTTTCAGAAGCATACCGCAAACGGACCATCTATGTTGGAATCTCTATCCTGCTCATCATTTTGTTTGCATTGAACTATAACGGGGATAAATCACAACGGGAGCTCAAAATCAGGGATTTCGTTGAAAAGCACAAAGATGCATACCTGAGGGCACAGGCTATTGAAAAAGAAAAACGCGATATCCATACCGCTGACTCACCCTATGACAGTATTTTTGGAGAAGGAGTGTATGACGAACGGAGTCAGAACGCTCTTTTTCTCGTCAATAAGCTGAAACAGGATGTGGTGGTTTGCCTGGTCGAAAAAGAAAGCCCGGCCCGGAAAATGCGGAATGAGTTTATACGTTCCAGAGAAAGCTATAATATGTATAGCCTTCCCGATGGGGATTATAACCTGCTCGTATATAAAGGACTTCACTGGATACCGGGGCGTTTGAAATCAGGTGACAGGGAAACGGGCTGGTTCAAAGAAGACACTTCTTTCTATCAAACCCTTCAATTTCCCATTATTATGCATAAAACAAGCGATAAAAAGGGGAATCACTTCACAAAATCGAGAATAATCATCAATGATTCCTTGCTCCATATACTCTCTCCTATGACTTCAGGCGAGTATTATCAATAGTTAAGAATAGGTTATCCCCTCTCTATGTCCCATAAATTAGTACCTTTGCGGCTTATTTGAGGAAAGGCTATGGAGACTATGCAAAAAATAAGAAATGTCGCGATTATCGCACACGTTGACCATGGGAAAACGACCCTGGTTGATAAAATGCTCTTACAGGGCAAATTGTTCAGGGATAACCAGGACAAAGGAGAATTGATCCTTGATAATAACGACCTGGAAAGGGAAAGGGGTATTACCATCCTTGCCAAGAACGTTTCCGTTCGTTATAAAGACCACAAGATCAATATCATTGATACTCCCGGTCACGCCGACTTTGGAGGTGAAGTGGAACGGGTGCTGAATATGGCCGATGGGGTAATCCTGCTGGTAGATGCCTTTGAAGGTGCGATGCCTCAAACCCGTTTTGTACTCCAGAAAGCATTGCAACAGGGAAAGAAAGCAATATTGGTGATCAATAAAGTGGATAAACCGAATTGTCGTCCCGATGAAGTACATGACCAGGTATTTGACCTGTTCTTTAACCTCGGTGCAACAGAAGATCAGCTCAGTTTCGTAACCGTTTATGGTTCATCCAAACATGGGTGGATGGGAGCCGACTGGAAAACACCAACTACCGATATCAGTTATCTGCTTGACCGTATCATTGATTATGTGCCACCGGCACCGATGAATGAAGGATCCCTTCAGTTGCAGATCACCTCGCTGGACTACTCCACATTCGTAGGACGGATTGCCGTTGGACGGGTTTTCCGCGGCACTATAAAAGAAAACTTCCCTGTTTCACTTGTTAAGCGAAACGGAACAGTGATAAAAAGCCGTATCAAGGAGCTTTACACGTTTGAAGGACTTGAAAAGAAAAAGGCTGAAGAAGTAAAAGCTGGTGAAATAGTAGCCATTACCGGTATTGAAGGATTTGAAATCGGTGATACCATTGCTGATTTTGAGAATCCGGAAGGTCTTATACCTATTCCAATTGATGAGCCTACCATGAGTATGCTCTTTACCATCAATACCTCCCCCTTCTTCGGTAAGGAAGGGAAATTCGTGACTTCCCGTCACCTGCGCGACCGCTTATTCAAGGAATTGGAGAAGAACCTGGCTATGCGCCTGGAAGAAACCACTTCACCTGACTCTTATCTGGTATATGGCAGAGGTATTCTGCACCTTTCTATCCTGATTGAAACAATGCGCCGTGAGGGGTATGAACTTCAGCTTGGGCAGCCACAGGTTATTATCAAAGAAGTGGATGGGGTGAAACATGAACCGATGGAAATACTGACCATTGATGTTCCGGAAGAAAGTTCAGGGAAGGTGATAGAGCTGGTAAGCCAGCGTAAAGGTGATATGCTTGTTATGGAACCCAAAGGTGATTTACTGCATCTTGAATTTGATATTCCGGCCCGTGGTATCATCGGTTTGCGTAACAATATTCTTACAGCCACTGCCGGTGAAGCTATCATGGCCCACCGTTTCAAAGCCTACGAACCCTGGAAAGGTCCGATCCCGGGCAGAAATGCCGGAGTACTTATTTCCAAGGAGCTCGGTTCAACATCTGCATATTCTATTGATAAACTGCAGGATCGTGGCAAATTCTTTATTGATGCCGGTGATGAAGTGTATATGGGTCAGATTATCGGAGAACATATCCGTCCGGATGATCTGGTCATCAACCTTTGTACAGAAAAGAAACTCACGAATATGCGTGCTTCCGGAAGTGATGAAAAAGTACGTATTGCACCCAAAATCAATTTCTCACTTGAAGAAGCAATGGAATATATTCAGGGTGATGAATATGTGGAGATAACGCCCAAATCCATCCGGATGCGGAAAATTCATCTCGATGAAAATATTCGTAAACGCCAATCCAAGAGCCTCGAAGCTCAGTAAGGATTCTGTTACTATCATGCCTTACCGGAAACAATCGTTTCCGGTAAGGCATTTTTATTTGCCACCGTTTCCTGTCTGGATTGCTGTTTTGTTGCTGCTCGGAATTCCGGCCTGTCATAACCCTGTTAATCAGAAAGCCGTTCTCGGGAAATGGGCTATCCGTAAAGACAGTACGGAAATGAATTTGCAGTTCACTCCCGATTCTGTGATCATTTCCTATTCACCCGAAAAAACCAGGTTTGCCTACCGGTATGAATGGAAACAGGATAAGGAAGACGGACTTCTGGAATGCTATCAGGAAGTGCCTCTCCATTCAGATGAAAAGGAACGCAAGGTAATCACATCCCTTTTTTATATCATCCGGGTTTCAGCTGACACTATCTCGGTATGGGTACCGGGGAAGAAGATGCGGTATAATATGAAGCGTGTTAATTAGGTTTCTTAGGAGCTTCCATTGCCTTGATAGATTTAGCTGCATCCATCATCATTTTGGCATTGGTTTCATTAAAGGTATCTTCTCCGTTGTGGTTATCTGTAACGGCATATTTCATATTCCCGATCTGCATGATACAGTATATATGAACTTCCGGTTTCAGGTCGGCAATTTGCTGCTCATAGGTGATAGCTGTCGGTTCATCCAGGATCCAGCGTTTTACTTTCTTAGGTTCTTCGGCATTGATAAAGGATTTCTGTTTGGTCATATCGGCCAGTTCGCCTTCGGCGGTATTGATGACGATATCAAATGCTTTCCCGCGTTTTATTTCCACACCGGCCGATTGCTTTATTTCAAGCTGTCCTTGTACAGTGATAGAATCGGGAACAATGATACTTGCTGAAAAACCATAAGGATTCAGATCAACAAGTTGAAAGCCTTTAGGAACCTCTATGGCATCCGGTTTTTTAGGTCCGCAGCTGTTGAATAAAAGAGCGGTACCTATTGCCATCAGGAAAGCGACGTTTTTCATGGGAAGGAATTTGGTTTGTTTGAGCAAATATAGAATAATTCACGTAATGCCGGATCAAATTCCGGATTTTGAAAATCAGGATCAGGGTTCGTCCTTTGGCTCCCAAAGTTCGAATTTCAGATTATCTATGAATACGGGATCCTTCCCCAGATTCATGAAATAGAGGTCAACCTTGTCGCTTCTGTAAAAGAGGCTTGGTGTCATGTAGTCAAAACATACTAGGTTCCACTGACCTGCTTTGGCTTTCGCCTGTTCCATATCATAGGTAACATAATCGATAGCCCGGCCCTTGCTTTCAATAGAGGCAACAAACCCAATATTTTTGAAGTCAAGGCCGGTAACCGGATAAACCGCAGCTGTCATCCTGATCCAGACATGTCTGTGTCCGGTTAGGTCATTATAAGGCCTTCTGATACCAGATGCAAAAATATTGGGACTCTGGATTTTGAGCGCCTTCCTGCCTTCATAATGAATCGTATCTGTTACATAATGCATATCTGTATCAGAACAAGGATCTTCATACCCTCTGAAGAAAATGACTTTCTTGCTGAAGTCAGCTTCCTTTCCGGTAAAAGCCCCATGCCAGTCACCCCTGTCCAATTCCAAATACTTGTCCCGGTCTTCATTCGACACACTCGTTTTCCCAAATATCTTCCAGTAATAGGAACTGGTCATACGCTGCAAATCAAGCAGACCGTCAGTTACCTGCCAGGTTTGAAAAAGATTAAGTATCAGGGTGGCGGATAGCAGTAACAAACAGGAGCCCCGAACAAGCCATCCTTTTTTCCAAGCCGTAGCAATTAAAAATCCAAGCGGAATAGCAAGTAAGGGATACGATTCGACCATTGGACGTTGTCCGAAGCTGGAGGCATACCACCAGCATTCCCAGCTCGACAGCACATAAATATTAATTGTGATAAAGATCAGGAAAGGATAGAAGAGATCACGGCGATTGCGGTACAGGGAATAAAATCCGAGTAAAGAAAAAATCATGAGGGGAGTATACACCAGCCAGCCTTTTTTATAGCTGAACAAAAAATCCCAGGTGAAGGGTTCGGTAAACGCAAAATGCTCTGTGTGATTGTATGAAAACCAGTAACCGGAACACCATTTCCAGTAAAGGAGCTGTGGGAGTCCGGTAAGGATAAGTACGACACCGAATGCAATGACTTGCAGGAAATGTGTGCGAAGCATGGTAAGTTTGCCATGAAAAGACGTTTTATCGGATACCCCCCAAAATATGGGAACCAGGATCCAGATGAGTTCGGTAGGCCTGGAAATAGTTGCCAACCCCAGGGTAAAGGCAAGAAAGATGGCATACCTGATATGAAAGGTTTCATGCCAGCGCATAGTGAAGAGAATGAGCAGGCAATTGAGAACAAACATATAGTTGTGAGGCATGGTGCTGTCCAGCCCGGCCTCAAAAAAATAATTGGTTCCCAAACATACCAGTACGATCAGAACGGAAGTGAGGAGGTCGGGAAAGAGGTGCAGCAATAACCGGCGCAGCAAAAAAATAGCCAGGCAAAAGAATAGCATGGATGAAATAACCAGGGCCCATTGGTAGGGGGGTGAAAATCCGTCGGCCGGAAAACCTGCAATCCTGGCTATTGTATGTCCTATCAGAAACGCGGGGGTATAAAAAATAGCAAGCCCCATCGGATAGGTATTGACCCGGCGGTTGACCTTGGTGAGACTGTATTGATATATATATGAAGAGGAGGGGTATTGGCTCTGAATCTTGTCGAGCCAGACTTTGTTTTCCAGATCAGGGTCGTGGTAAATAAAAACAGAAGGGAGGTAGAGGTAATATCCATAAATATCCCAGGTGATTGCAAGGCTCACCTTATCCTTGAAATTATTGTTGCATTTCCCCCAAATAAGTATGGAACAAACAAGGATTGCCGTAATAAAGGAAACCAGATTCCGGGGGAGCAATTTCAGCATCTTAGCCATTGGGTAACGAATGTAAATGTAGCCTATCTTCGTATTCACAGATGAAACTGACCTGGAAATCTTTTACCCTTGAATTCAAACACCCCTTCCGTATCGCACATGGGGTCAGAAGTACAACCCCTGTCGTATTTACCCGTATCGAACAGGATAGTTATACAGGTTATGGAGAAGCATCCATGCCTCCGTATCTGGGAGAAAGTCATGAAAGCGTTATTTCCTTTCTGAAACAGGTCAGACTGGAAAAGCTAAACGGCTTGTTTGATCCGGCAGAGGTGATGCGTTATGTGGATTCCATTGCCGAAGGGAATACGGCTGCCAAAGCTTCTGTTGATATTGCCCTTCATGATCTGCTGGGGAAAATGCTGAATAAACCCCTCTTTGAACTTTTTGAAGCTGATCCTGAACAGACACCCTGTACTTCATTCACTATCGGGATGGATGAGACTCCACTGATTATTCAAAAGGTGAAGGAAGCGGAAGGATATCCGATACTGAAAGTGAAGCTGGGGGGACAGGCAGATATGAATATGCTCGAAACAATACGTTCGGTTACCGACAAGCCCTTTTCGGTGGATGCTAACCAGGGGTGGAAGGACAGAAACCAGGCTCTGGATATGATTTACAAAATGAAAGACATGCAGGTGACATTTGTGGAACAGCCGTTTTCCAAAAACCGTATGGATGATCATGCCTGGTTAAAGGAGCGAAGTCCATTGCCCCTCATTGCAGATGAAAGTTGCCAGCGCCTGACCGATATTGAACAGTGTAAGGAGGGATTTCATGGAATCAATATCAAACTGATGAAATGTACGGGACTTTCTGAAGCGCGGGAGATGATCCGGATGGCAAAAAACCTTGATCTGAAGATTCTGATCGGATGTATGTCAGAATCCAGTTGTGCAGTTTCGGCTGCTGCAGCACTTACTCCTTTTTGTGATTGGGCTGATCTGGATGGCCCATTGCTGATAAAAAATAATGTCTTCAATGGGATTACTTTCATACAGGGCAAGATCTGTTTGCCGGCATTGCCTGGCTCGGGAGCTGAGCTGAACACTACTGTTTTCAGTACTTAGAAGGGAACAGAAAAAAAACAGTTCAAAAAAAAAGGCTCCCGAGGGAGCCTTTTTACGAAATCAGAAATTACTTCTTTTTCTTCTTAGCTGCTTTCTTAGCTGCTTTCTTAGCAGGCTTCTTAGCTGCTTTTTTTGCTACTTTTTTTGCCATGGTTTTTGGTTTTTGAATTTATTTGATACGAAGTAAGAAAAAATTACGTGGTAAAAAAAATATATCACCTTTATTTTTTCAACACAAGTGTGTTGATAACGTCAAACTTCCTCCTCATTCATCTTTCTGTTCCTCCTTAACGCTTCCAGTTCATGTCTCGTTTATTCCAAATTATTTTTTGTTTGATGCTCTGAAACATCTATGAATAAAGGAATTCAGAAGGCCGATAGTTTTTTATTCTTGCGCTGTCAAAATAATTTCCGGCGCATTCCGGAAGCGGTGCGAACGCAAAAAAATATTTTCATTTGGAGCATCTTCGCCCTTTTTATTCTTTCAACGCAAAAAAATGCTCCGAATGTGCTCTTTGCATCCCGAAAATCGAATTATAAAAGCCTTCAAGCACATGCTACCAAAGGCATACATAGGAATTGAGAACAATGAATTATGGAAAAGAGTACCTTCGTAACCGATGCAAACATCCTTCAACGGAATTCATTTGGGGTCTTTTTTACTTTCTGAACCGGTCACGGCTCTCACCGATCTTTTATTGGCCCTCCTTTGTTTAATTATCATCTTCCGCCTGCGCCGATCTCAAAAAACAGGAGCTGCTTCCACTTCCTGGTCCTTCTTCTTTGCCGGTATGGGACTGAGTACATTCACCGGAGCGCTTGTACATGGCATGAGAGCCTATCAGACTGATGCAGCACACTACAATACCTGGATGGTTATGAATGTAGTTTCAGGCTTGTCCGTCTTCTTTGCTCAGATGGCTACTGTTGACTTTTTGCGAAAAAGCGGCAGGGGTGACAGGATTTATAAAACGATTGCATTAATCCAGCTGGGGTGTTTCATTGTCCTGATCCTGCTCTTCCGGAATTTCGAAGTGGTCAAAGTACAGGTTGCAGCAGGTATGGTGCCGGTAATGATTATTCACCTAACCGGGCTCCGGAAAGGGGTGACCGGAAGCGGATGGATAGGAGCAGGCATAGGAGTATCATTCTGTTCGGCAATCTTCCATACTTTCAAACTATCCATACACCCTGTCTGGTGTAACTTCAATGACCTGTCCCATTTATTCATCGGAATCAGTTTTGTCCTGATTGCTAAAGGCATTCTTATAGAATCAAGACATTAACCGTTTAGTCTTAAGTCTTGGCTCTTGTGTCTTGGGTCTCTTTACTTCCCTACGTTAACCCTTATACCTTCCGAATGACTGGCAAACTCCGGTGCATACATACATTGTATGCTGGTAATACCATTGGAGAAATTTCCGTTATGGGTTACCATTAAGGGGTATTCGAATACATAGTTACCCTTAGGAAGCCAGGAAAAGAAGAAATTGGTGCTGGCATCACGTGTGCTTTCATAATATCCCAGTCCATCCTGCCATTTATACTGTGAAATGACATTCGTAGGTTCGAAACAGGAAGCCCTCATATCTTTCATATGCACATACTGCATATCCCTGTCAACCTTCAGCTCTATACGAACCTTTATCTTGTCACCCGGTTTCAGGGTAAGAGAGGATGTAACGGGTTCTATAACGGGTCCGGAAGCTGTATTTCTTTCCAGAAAGAGTTTCTTGGTCAGCTTCAAGGGTGTTTCATGGGGAGTGATCTTATCGAGCTGTTCAAAATACTGCCAGTAAACAGCACCCCAGCTCACGCCTTCATCCTTTTTAACAAGGGTTACCTTGCCCATATCGGTCTTGATATCATCCCCGCTCCAGCTTTTCTTGAAATACCCTGTTCCGGCTTCCACTTTCACATCATCCATTTTCTTCGGATCGATCACCTGGCTGCCCATCGTAATCTCTACATTGCTTTCCGTAGCCAGCCAATCTGTTCCACGAAGCAATAAAGCATAACAAGCTTCGGTAGTAGCCTTGGTTGTTTTCCAGTCCTGAGTCTGTTTTGATTTCAGCAGCCAGACTTTCATATCATCGACGGATTTCTGATCCTTTGCCACCTCATCAAATGCTTCAATCAGCAGAGCTTGTGATTCAACAGGAGCCTGGTACCAGTAAAAGCCGTCATAGTTCTCCTTCCAGTACATTCCCATCTCTTCACTGTTAAGGGAATTTTCTTTCAGGGACTTCATAATATCGGCCGGAATTTTCTTGTCATCATAACGGAAAAGAGCCAGGGCAATCATACCTTCCATATACCGTCCCTTGCTCAGCCAGTATTTCTGTGCCTGGCCTTTATAATAATCAAAAGCTTTCTGGTTCCGGCTGTCAATAGCTATGTCTTTAAAATAACTCCGGGCATAGAGATATTGAATCTGTTCCGATCCTATATGATCTTCATTCAGGTGTGCCTTGTCATGATCGAGAATCCACTGATAATCTTCCCGGATACGGGCATCGAGGTATCGGACTCCGTTACTGACCATATTCCAGGTCGTATTATCCGTCCGGATATTTTTAACCCCCAGATGATCGAGATGTCCCATGCCGGTAATGATATGCTGGGTGATATAACGATCATCAGGCATTCCTTCAAACCATGGCCACCCTCCGTTTGATACTTGCATTTTTTGCAACTTACGGAGTGCACTGCTCAATTCATTGCCCATTTTATTCATATCGAAGAGCAGGGCAACGCGTTTTTTACGTTCACTTTCATCTTTTGCATCCAGCACCCAGGGTGTCTCTTCCAGCATAAGGGATTTCAATTCCTGATTTTTTTGCAAATTGGAAAGAAGAGCATCCGGGCTTTGCGACTTCCAGGAATCAAAAACGGACTTGATCTTAGGGCTTGAGTTGGCAATATGAGATGCTATACTGTTGGCATAAAAACGGCTGAAGGTTTGTTCAGCACATTCATAGGGATATTCCATCAGATAAGGCAGGGCCTGTACAGCATACCAGGCCGGATTGGCGGTAAACTCCAGTGTCAGTTTATGGTTGCGCAGGGTGGTTGAATGATTGTTCTGGTTCATGAACTTTTCAAACGTAAATATCTTGGTCTGCTTGCTCCTTACCGGTAAAGGCATGGTTTCAGTAACCAGCATACGGTTGGTGAGTACAGGCAGCGCCATTTCTTCCCCGTCGGCAAAATTGCCGGCCTTTGCCACTACTTTATACGTTACAGCACAGAGTCCTTCCGGAATCCTGATATCCCAGTTCAGCACAATGCTGGATCCTTTGGTAACTGTGAAATTCTGAACGCTGTTTGCTTTCACCAGGAGTTTATCATCCACCGGTTTCATGCTTAGTGCATCGAAAAACTGAAGTTGTGCTGTTCCGGTCAGTTTGGCATCGGCCAGACTGGTAATTTTCGCGGTGAAGCTCATTGCATCCCCTTCTCTTAAAAATCGGGGTGCATCGGGCACCACCATCAGATCTTTTTGAGTAACGAGCGTGTTGCCGATACTTCCGTATTTCAAATCCTTTGTATGGGCAAAGCCCATCATTTTCCAGCGGGTCAGTGCTTCAGGTACGGTGAATTTGACAATCACTTCCCCGTTCTCATCTGTGCTCAGGGTAGGGAAGAAGAAAGCTGTTTCGGCAAAATTGCTCCGGGCTTTGACCGAATTCAGGTTCTTGCCATCCTTGCCACTGTGCTCATCACCATCTTCCGATTTTTCGGTGATTAGCCGGCTTTTTCCACCCACTTTTGACACTACACCCCCGGTCGGTAAATCCATTTCATCCATAGCCAGTTTATCACCACCGCTATCCTTTTTAGCTGAATTTTTGGATGAATCCCTGTAATTATCTTCCCCGGTTGATTCTTTTTCCTCAGCCGGTGATGACGGAGCAGCTGTCTGAGCCATGGATTTGTTGCTCGCATGCCCGGGGGCACCTCCATACCCTCTGGAACCCCAGTAATTATATCCTCCGAATGAATACCCGAACCAGTTCAGGTTTTCATAATACCGGTATGGCATGGATATATAAGGATTCCAGTTGTCCGCATAGAGCTGTGAAGCAACCGGTCCGAATGTTTCGCCCGAAGCCCAGTACATACTTGAATAGTAGGAATTGTAAATACTGAAATCCCAATAATTCGGACGGAAGGCATCCAGAGATGCATCATAAAGCGTGGCAATCATTTCAGCAGCCACCTTTTCCCCTTTAGGACCTTTGATTTTCAGTTTCCATTCCTCATTCTCTCCCGGCTGCAGTTTGTCCCGGAAGGTTTCGAATGTAATATCAAGGTGTTTATTGGTCCAGGGTACGATGATGGTGCCATCATGCTGGTAGGCCCTGTTGTCTTTTACGAATACAAGGTGATAGGCAAACCCGCCCCGGTGTTTCTCTTCAATAGGAATTTCCAGCTCCTTTTGCTGTCCGTTCAGGTTGATCCATTCTTTTTTGACGATCTCATTTTTATACTCAATTTCAAAAAGGACATGCACATCTTCCTTGCTGCCAATCATAATTTTGGCTTTCTCTCCCGGTTCCCCATCCGATTTCAATATGCTGAAACAGTCCACTTCCGGGATGGTAACCGTTTTCTCCTGGTTGGAATAAATACAGAAATACTTTATATCCTTTATGTCTTCCCCGAATTTATCCTTCGTATGCGCTTCCATCACATAATAACCGCTCGTCCACTGCCCTATATTTTTCAAACGAAGGGTATCCGTACGGTAATTCATTTTTGGGGTGAGGATGGTTCCGGTATTGGAGGCAGTATTTTCAAACGGCACATCCATCATCTTCTCTCCCTTTTCCCATTTATACATATTGTCTTCCTCATCAAAAGCATCGTGAGGGAAGGCGGCATAAAAGGCATCTTTTGTCATTAAAAACTTGTCGGGGCGTTCCCATTGTTTTTTACGGAACACACGTCCGGGGTCCTTCAGTTTATAAATTTCTATTTTCCCTTTTGCCGCTTCAAACTGTCCGTTCAGATTCAGGGTTGATACAGCAAAATGCTGTTTCTCTTCTTTATTGACACGCTCAGGAATATAAATAGAAAGGTTAAAAGCTTTATAACCGATGTTTACATAACCGGTATTGCTATGGGTTTCACCGTTCAGGTCAGTTACATCTGCATAAACGGTATAGGTATAGGTAGGCGACCAGCTTTTATCCATAGCATGATCCGGAATAGCTTTGAAGCTGAGTTTATAACCTCCTGTATCATTGGTGGTGGTAAATCCGTTGGTGATTTCCACAGCAGGACTCTGAGGGTAGAAGCCTCTGTACCAGTAAAACCAATAGGGGAATATGGCAGAACGTACCACGCGGTACCTGACAGCCGCTCCGTCAATATTTGCGCCTGAATAGGCTTTGGCAATACCCATTACGGTAACAGAGTCATCGAGGCGGTAAGCACCGCTAACGGGTTTTACCGTCACTTCAAATTTGGGTCTTTTGTATTCTTCAACAGAAAAATATTTGGAGCCATACCCGTCGGCAATATACATCTGCCCGTTCATCACACCCTGTGGAGCCGTGAAGCTCCCGGTAATGCTTCCGTATTCATTGCTGATCAGGTCCAGGCTGGATATTTTCTGAGAATTGGCATCATAAAAGGTTACCGTAACAGGATGTGCTTTCAGGATTTCATTTTGCTCTCCGTCACTTTGCAGGCAAATTCCTTTGAAGTAAACGGTTTGTCCGGGACGGTATATTTCCCTGTCGGTAAAGTAAAATGTTTTTGGATTTTTAATTTTCGGTTCCTTATAACCTGCATATTGGTAATAGGAATTGTCGAGGTAGAATTTATCGGCACCATAGGCGAACTCCACATTAAAGTTGCGGTAGTCTTTCGTGGGTGGAACATGAAAATATCCGTTTTCATCGCAGGTATAACTATCGGACCTTACCCATTCATATTTACGGCTCAGGTAATTGTATTTCTCAATCCATAACTGTGCTGTGGCCCCTTTAAGTGCTTCCCCTGTCTGACGGTGAAGTACATAAAATTCAATACTGCCGTCGTTACGTCTTCTGTCTGCATAACTGATGTTGGAGATCCAAACCGGGGTATAGGAAATCCCCTGCTTTTTATACGAGAAATTTTTATCAGAACCTGTCAGGATCAGGTAATGACCCAGAGGAAGAGCCTGTATTTCAATTTCGGCACGGTGCTGATTATAGTCCTCCTCATCGGGAACAGACACTTCCCATTCTTTGAAAGCCGGAAGCTTCTGATATTGCTTGATGAGGTCTTCCCCATAAAAGCGTTCATTCATTTTCTGGAATTTGTCAACATCCAGTTTGACAATGCGCATATAAACGGTCTTCATATTTTTCCAGGAAAGAAGTGAGCGGAATGGTTTGTCCGGTGCATTCACCCTTTCGGTATTAATACTCATGCTTTTGGCCAGGATCTCTCCTTGCAGCACTTCACACTCTTTGGCTCCGTATGAATTCGGGAAGGTTGAAATGGCATCTTTACAATATTCGTTCAGAGCCTCTTTCTTATCCCAGTGGTGAATATCCGAGCTCAGGGGATTGTATTTTTCTCCTTGCTCATACATCCATCTGGCAATCTCATAAATAACTTCTGCCCTGCAGGAAGAGGAAAGGAATTTATTTTCCAGGCGAAATTTCAAGCTTTGGAGTGACTGGAAATACAAACTGTCCTTGTTTTCAAAAGCAGCATGTGCTCTTACCAGCTTGAGTCTTTTCAGATCAGCATCAACAAGAGAAGCAGGATCCTTGTCGTTTTGGTGGAAGGCAAGTAAAGCTTGAAGATCTTTCAGGGCATAGAACTTCATTGACAGGGTATCTTTTGATTCCAGCTTCAGATTGATGAATGTTTCGGATGTGCCCAGATAAAGAGGTTTGTCTACTTCAAACCGATAGGCAGGACGGGTTATGCCTGGCTCATCGGCCGAGAAGAAATCAATGGCGCGGTGTGCGACGAAATCGTACAGGGTAGGACGGAAATGACGGGTGTCGGGATGAAGATCCAGCACATCGTCGTAGAGATCAATAGGTGTATGCTGGAGGCTGTCTGTATTGCGGAGTGAAATCTGGTATTCTTTAATACACTGATCAACGAGATGAGTCAGATCCCAGGTTGTGATATCATTATTGCTGAAGTTAACTGTCTGAGTACGGTTATAAAACTTCCAGCGGTTATTGGTATAATACTGCCAGTAAATATCTGCCAGTACAGAATGTATAACAGGTTGTAAAGGATATTTGGCCGATGCAGCTTCCTCTTTCAGAAAGCTGATTGCTTTCTCAACCGAGTATTCTTCCATTTCGGCTTCCAGCTTCATACGATACATCAGAGCTTTTACCGATTGAGCCGCATTCGTTTCTTTTTTAGCCTTATCATACAAACTGATCACCAGATCAAGAGCCGATTTGTTCAGACCCTTGTTGATGAGTGAATCAATCTTTTTCCATTCCTGTAAATAGGAACTGCCTTTTGTAAAAACATATTGTGTGGGAGGTTTTACGACAGGACGTTTGTAGGTAAGAGCTCCGGCAAGGATAGAAATGCCGAGAAAGGAAAAGAGGAAGATGCGTTTGAAGTCCATAAAGCGGGTTGTTTTTGCCTATGGATGCAAGGTAGACCAAAAATCCATAAAGGATTGTGATTCAGGCCGTATTGCTTTGGGCCCGGATAGGGCTGTCTATACATATATATATGTATAGGGAAGAGTCAGGGAAAGTATGACGAAAAAACGTGTATGATGTTGATTATCAACACAAAAGTGCCTGATGTTGTCAATTCGGGTCCTAAACAGATGGAGGAAACCCCGAAGTGGACATAGTAAAAGCTAGCTATAACTCAGAAAATCAACAACTTACAATAGGGGGCAGAATTGCGTACTCGAAAACAGCCGCTGTTTATTCATATTCACACTCTTCTTATGAATAAACACACCCTGCTTCTTCACATTCATATTCTACTTGTGAAGAAACACACGCTACTTCTTCACATTCACACGCTCCTTGTGAATAAACACACGCTACATCTGCACATTCACACGCTCCTCGTGAAGAAACAGCATCTACTTCTTCACATTCACACGCTCCTTGTGAAGAAACACACGCTGCTTCTGCACATTCATACTCTTCTTGTGAAGAAACACACGCTACTTCTTCACATTCACACGCTCCTTGTGAATAAACACACGCTACATCTGCACATTCACACACTCCTTGTGAAGAAACAGCATCTACTTCTTCACATTCACACGCTTCATTTGAAGAAATACACTCTTCTTCTGAATAAACAGACGCTATTGTTTATTTTGTAATGGAGCCATCAATGCTTTCTTTACTTCCAGAATCTCCGTATATCCACTTCATGACTCAATGGAGAATGATCTTCCAGGTGAGCAATGAAATGATCAGCAAAGTAAGGAGCAATCATTACCCCCTTGCTTCCCATACCGTTGAACATACATAATGCAGGGTGATCGGGATGTACTCCTATAAGTGGTCGCCGGTTGATGACAGTAGGACGGATACCGGCTTTATGATCCACAATTTCAAACGGAAGTTTCAATACTTTTTGGAGGCGCAAAATGAGATCCTCTTTGGCTGCTTCTGTGGGGACTTCATCCAGTTTATCCCAGGCAAAGGTAGAGCCAACGCGGAAGAGATCATTGCCTATGGGTAGAATGAATACACCTTTGTTCACCACATCGGTACGTGAATACCCAGGAATTTTAACAGTCAGCACTTCACCTTTGGCCAGGTTAAAAGGCATCCAGCTGAACCAGGGATTTTGGGAAGCCAGATGTCCTTCACAGAAAATGATGCGGGAAGCACGCATGTTTTTATAAACCACGGTGCTTGCTTCCAACTTCAAATCCGGGTGATTAAAAGCTTCTTCGACAAGCAGATCCTGTTTTTTAAAGAGGGTTGAAGAAAGATCCAGAAAGAGAGAAACATCTACATAACCAGCTCCGCTAACGCGGGCATAACCCTGTGGGGCTTGTATGCTTTCATCTGGAGGGCCTTCGATGATCGGGCTCAGGTATCTGCCAACCTCTTCCAGTCTTTTCTTTTCCCAGAGAATTTTTTCCGGAGGTTCGGCAAAAATTTTAAGCAGTTCTTTTTTGTGAAAGAAACGTGTTCCGAACAGCGTTTCCAGGTTAGTATAGAACTTTTCGGCGGCTTCGAGCTGTTCATCGGCCATCCAGCTTTTGACAAGACGCTTGAATACAACCGGATTGAATAAACCTCCGGCTACCCTGGAACTTATGGAAAGGGAAGGTTTATCAATGATACGGAAGGTTTTACGTTTTTGAATCAGGTGATGGGCGAGTACGGATCCGGCCAGGCCCTGACCAACGATAAGGTAATCCAATGGAAGAGAATCTTTGGAATTCATTGACCTCAAAAGTATATTTTTCCGGAGATTAAATATTATCTTTAATCTCCAATCCTTTCCATATGGGAAAAAAGCACAGAGCAAAAAACCTGATCGGCAGACGGGAGGAGGTTGATTTTCCCGATCTGGGCTTATTCCAGATTACAGCCAAGATTGATACCGGTGCCTATACCGCAGTATTGCACTGTCATGATATCAGGGAAGAAAACGGAGTCCTGCATTTTAAACTCCTGGATCCTACCCATCCCGAATACAATGAAACAGACCATTCAACAAAAATCTATAGTCAGAAGGATATTAAAAATTCCTTCGGTGAGAATGAACGGCGTTTTATCATTAAAACCAGGGTAAAAATGGGGGGACGGGTAATTAAATCCGTAATTTCGCTCACCAACAGAGGCTCTATGCGTTATCCCGTACTGATAGGAAGAAAATTTTTAAAGAATCGTTTTGTGGTGGATGTATCCCAGTTAGGAATTGCACCGTTAAAAATCAAAGCAGGATAACCACCCTTCCTAAATCTTAAATCACACATCTTAAATCATACATTGGTTTATGAAAATAGCCGTCCTTTCCAGGAATTCCAAATTGTATTCGACCAGCCGCCTGATGGAAGCAGGAAAAAAAAGAGGCCACGAAATGGTGATCATTGATCATCAGAAATGTGTGCTGGTGATTGAAAAAAATCATCCTCATATTTACTATAAAGGAAAGGAAGTAACAGGTGTGAATGCCGTTATCCCGCGTATAGGAGCTTCTGTCACTTTTTACGGAGCTGCTGTAGTAAGGCAATTTGAACAGATGAAAGTATTTTCAGCTGTTGAATCACAGGCCCTGGTACGTTCAAGGGATAAACTTCGCTGCCTGCAGTTGCTGGCAAAAGCCGGTTTGGATATGCCTAAAACAGCATTCGCTTCCAGTCCAAAGGATATTGACAATGTATTGCAACAGGTAGGAGGAGCTCCGGCAGTTATTAAATTGCTGGAAGGCACCCAGGGTATAGGAGTCATATTAGCTGAAACATACAACTCGGCAAAATCCGTTATCGAAGCTTTCCTGGGTGTGGAGGTGAATATTCTGGTTCAGGAGTTTATAGCAGAGGCAAAAGGAGCCGATATACGTGCATTTGTGGTGGATGGACAAATAGTGGGAGCCATGAAGCGTCAGGGAGTGGAAGGAGATTTCCGTTCCAACCTTCACAGGGGAGGTAAAGCAACAGTCATTAACCTGAGCAAGGAAGAAAAATCAACGGCTATCAAAGCTGTAAAAAAGCTTGGCCTGGCCATTGCAGGAGTGGATATGCTTCAGTCTAAACGCGGACCGCTGGTTATGGAAGTGAATTCCTCACCCGGTCTGGAAGGTATTGAAGGAGCAACCGGAATTGATATTGCCGGAAAGATTATTGAATATGTGGAACGGAATGAGTTTCATGAAGCGCATACTCCTTAAGAAGTTTAAACACGCTTATGCCCAAACAAATCATCATTAACCGGCAAGTTATCAGTCCGGGTGAAAATAAGGAAGTGAACATGAATATGTACCGTTTACCGACGCGTACCATCATGGAAATTCCCGTGCATGTATTCCGCTCACAGCACGAAGGACCGGTGGTATTGCTCAGTGCCGGCATGCACGGTGATGAGATCAACGGAATAGAAATCATCCGTCAGCTTATACGCGGTGGTTATCTCAGCAAGCTCAAAAAGGGATCTATACTGGCTATGCCCATCATCAATATCATTTCCTTTCTGAATCATTCCCGTGATTTGCCCGATGGCAAAGATCTGAACCGCTGTTTTCCGGGTACACAAAGCGGATCACTGGGCAGCCGCATAGCCTATGATATGATGAATGAAATAGTGCCCCAGATAGATCTCGGTGTTGATTTCCATACCGGTGGTGCACGCATCAATAACTATCCTCAGATCCGTTGTGTCTTTAAGGATCACCGGAATCTGGAACTTGCCAAAATGTTCGGCAGTCCGTTTATTCTCAATGCCGATTACAGGGAAAAATCATTCCGCCTCGAAGCATCCCGCAAAGGAAAGCCTGTATTGGTATATGAAGCAGGGGAGTCCATGCGTTTCAATGAAAAAGCAATTGCCGAAGGCGTGACAGGTTGTCTGAGACTGATGAAGAATCTGGGAATGATTGATATAGATCTCGAATCATCACCCAGCCGTATACTGAATGATACCACCTGGGTCCGTGCCGATATTTCAGGCATGTTCCGCACAACCAAGAAATACGGATCCTTCATAAAAAAGAATGAGATCATTGGAAGTATTTCAGACCCATACGGAGAAATTGAAACCACCCTCAAAGCCCCTGAAACAGGATTTATTATCGGTATCAATAACAAACCGGTGATTAATGAAGGGGATGCATTGATTCATGTAGGGATGGAATAAACCTCCAAGATCTTTAAGGCCCAAGAGGTTTGTGCGATCAGATAAAAGCTTTCAATATTACGGTCAGCTTTTCCGATTCAATCAGAAAACCATCATGCCCGTAAGGTGAATCGATTTCATGATAGCCCGCATTGGGAATATGCTGAGCCAGAAACTTCTGCTCTTCTACCGGGCAGAGCTGGTCGCTGCTTATACCGACAACAAGTACAGGAAGCATAATCGTATTCAGTACTTTCTCCAGACTTCCCCTGCCCCGTCCGATATGATGGGAGTCCATAGCCCGTGTAAGGAGGTGGTAACTCTGGGTATTGAAGCGTTTTACAAGTTTTTCACCCTGATAGTGGATATAGGATTCAGCCCGGTAAGTACCCAATATATGTTCGGCATCATTCTGACTTTCTACAAAGGCTTTGTAATTCCGGTATGTCAGCATCCCGATGGCACGGGCTGCTTTTAATCCGCCTGCCCCTGCAACAGTACTACTATCTTTCCAGGTATGATCCGCTTCAATTGCCAGCCTCTGGCTTGTATGAATAGCAATACCCCAGGCCGATTCGGCAGCTCCGGTGGCTATCAGGAAAAGTTTACTAAAAACGGATGGTTCGGCAAGCGCCCATTCCAGAACCTGATATCCGCCCATAGATCCTCCCATGCACAAATGAATATGTTCAATACCCAGGTATTTACGGAGCAGGATATGAGCCTGAACCATATCACGAATAGTGATAAAGGGAAAAGAGTAAAAATAGGGTTTGCCGGTTTCGGGATTCAGACTCAGGGGACCTGAAGAACCGTAACAGGATCCCAGGATATTGGCGCAAACAATAAAGTATTTATCCGGATCAAGGAGTGCATTTTTACCGATGATACCCGGCCACCAGTCTTGCGCATCCGAATTGGCCGTAAGGGCATGGCAAACCCATACTACATTATCACCGTCCTTATTCCGTTTTCCGAAAGTATGGTAGGCAATTTCGAGCCGGGGCAACACAACCCCGCTCTCGGTTGTGAAGGAGGCATTGTATAGATAAGTTTCAGGCTTCATTTAATTGAGTAAAACTACTAAAAAAACACCCCGTTTATGTATATTTGAAACCATTGAATAAAAATTCAAATGATGCGCATAGAGCTGAAAAGAACAGATGGAGACTTTCAAATGGAAGCCAGGGATGAAGAAGGACATGCAGTAGCTATGGATGCCGGACAGAATATAGGAGGTCATGGTTCGGGTGTCAGGCCTATGCAAATGCTGCTGATGGGTCTTGGAGGTTGCAGTGCCATCGATATCCTCCTGATTCTTAAGAAGCAGAAGCAGACGGTAACGGATTTCCGTATACAGATTGATGGTGAGCGGGAGCAAGGCAAGGAACCTTCCCTCTGGGAACAGGTTAATCTTGTATTTTATTTTGAGGGCAAAGTGGATCCGGAGAAGGCTCAGAGGGCGGTTGACCTGAGCATGAAAAAATACTGCTCTGTAGCAGCAACACTTGAAAAATCAGGTACACGTATGAACTATTCCGTGAAAGTGAAAGCACACTAGATGAAACCCGAATCGAAAGCAATCCGTATCCAGACTGATCAGACAAGTCAGAAGGAACATTCCACTCCGCTCTATCTCACTTCCAGCTTCACCTTCGATTCTGCAGAAGAAATGCGTGCCGCATTTGCCGATGAAAGTGATGACAATATTTACAGCCGTTTTTCAAATCCGAACAGCCAGGAATTCATTGATAAAATGTGCGCCCTCGAAGGGGCGGAAGATGGATATGCCACTGCATCAGGAATGTCGGCTGTGTTTGCCAGCTTTATGGCTTTTCTGAAAAGCGGGGATCATCTGCTTTCTGCCAGCTCCATTTTCGGTTCTACCCATACTGTAATCAGTAAGTTTCTTCCCAAATGGGGAATCAGCTATTCTTATGCTGATGCAAACCGGCCCGAGACATTTGAACAACTGATCAGACCGGAAACAAAAATGATTTTTGTTGAAACCCCGTCAAATCCGGGCCTTGATATTATTGATCTGGAATGGCTGGGTAAGCTGTCAAAAAAACATGGAATCATTCTGAATGTAGATAACTGTTTTGCGACCCCGGCTTTGCAAACGCCGGTAACATTCGGTGCAGATTTGATAACGCATTCGGCGACAAAATTTATTGACGGGCAGGGACGTGTGTTGGGTGGAATAATCCTGGGCCGTAAAGAACTGATCAGGGAAATTTATACTTTTTGCCGCAGCACAGGACCCGCTCTTTCTCCCTTTAATGCCTGGGTACTTTCCAAAAGCCTTGAAACACTCAGTCTCCGTATGGAAAAGCATTCTTCCAATGCACTGGCGCTGGCAACAAGGTTTGAAAAACATCCGGAACTGGATTGGCTGCGTTATCCAATGCTGCCTTCACATCCACAGTTTGAAATAGCGAAAAAGCAGATGAAACTGGGGGGCGGACTTTTTACATTCCAGCTCAAAGGAGGTATAGAACGGGGGCGCAGATTTCTGGATGCATTAAAAATGGCTTCTCTGACAGCCAATCTGGGCGATACCCGCACGATTGCAACACATCCTGCTTCTACCACACATGCCAAACTGACAGAAGAGGAAAGAATGACCAATGGGATTACTCCCGGGCTGGTACGTATTTCTGTTGGGCTCGAAGCCATTGAAGATATTGCCTCTGATCTTGAACAAGCCATAGCACAATCCCGGTAAATGCGAATTTGTATTGCCTTTTATTTTCTAACCCTGTTTTCTCCTGTCCTGTTACCGGCACAGCATAAGCTTGTTGACAGCCTTATCCGTTCCATCCCTGCGAAACGTGACACGACAAGGGCAATGGCACTTATCAATGTATCCAGAGAACTGGTCAGGAGCAATCCCGATGAAGCTAAAAAATATATTGATGAGGCTTTTGCTATCAGCAATGAGTTTTCATTTTCAAAAGGGGAAGCAACCTGTTTTATCGGTTATGGTCTCGCTGCTTATTATAAAGGCAATATGAAGGAGGCGGAGAAAAACTACCTCGAAGGGATACGCCGCGCAAAAAAGATCAATAATCTTAAACTTCAGGGCAGGGGTTATCTGAATCTTGGTCTGGTATGGGACGACCAAAGCGATTATGACAAAGCAGTGGCCAGTTATTTCGAAGCACTTGGCATTTTCGAAAAAATGCATGATGAGATAAACGCTTCCAAAGCGCTTAATAATATAGGGATTGTTTACCAGGCACAGGGTAAGCTAGACCTCTCTCTTGAATACCAGCGCCGTTCACTGGCTAAGGAGCTGGCAGTAGGGGATAAATGGGGAATGGCTTCTTCCCTGACCAATATTGGCCTGGTCATGAAAAAAAAGGGCAAGCTGGATTCGAGCATGTATTATTACAATGAAGCACTCCGTATCAGGGAGGAGCTGGAAGATACCAAAGGAATTGCCCTGGTTCTGAATAATATCGCCTCTATCTATATGTTTAAAAATAATTTTAAGGAAGGATTGGCTCTTTCTCGGCGGGTATTGGAAATGGCTAAGAGCAGCGGGGATAAATATCTTTCCTGCCTTGCTTATAATAACCTTGCTGAATGCAGTTTCAATATTAAAAACATGCCTGCCAGCCTCGCACTCCTGGATTCGGCCTGGCAGGTTTCTGAAGAGCTGGGTTCAAAAGAGATGTTAATGGAGACGGCTCAACGCTATAGTATTGTCTACAAGGCGATGAAGAATTTTCCGGACGCTCTTAAATATGCAGAGCGGTATGCAATGCTCAAGGACAGTATTTACAATGAAAAAAATGAAAAAGCAATCCTTGAAATGCAGACCCGTTATGAGGACGATAAAAAAGAACTAGCGGGTAAAATACTGAGTGAAAGTATTGCACTTGATACTGCAAAAGTTAAACATGACCGGTTTTACAAGGGAAGCCTTATTACCGGCATTGCTCTTTTTTTCCTGGTTGCCGGACTGGTATATAACAGAGGAGCGGTTAAGAAAAGAGCGAATCATATCCTCCAGGATCAGAATGACAGGCTGCGTTTACAGAAGGAAGAAATTACAGGAAGTATCAACTATGCACGCAATATCCAGCGGTCAATGCTCCCTGCTGAAGAAACCCTGCTGAAAATTATGCCCGAATATTTCGTGCTTCACAAGCCCAAGGATATTGTCAGCGGTGATTTCTATTTCATTGAAAAAACAGGAGACATCCTTATTTTCTCGGCTGTTGATTGTACTGGTCATGGGGTACCGGGAGCCTTGCTTTCATTTCTGGGAATGGATATTCTCCAGGATGCCGTACACCGTAAAGGAATAGTTGATCCTTCAGCCCTGTTGCATGAACTCGACGCTGAAATCCGGATCAGGTTGAGAAATTCAAAGGAACATAAGGAAATAAAGGATGGTATGGATCTTGCCATCTGCTCCCTGAATACAAAAACACTGGAGATGAGTATTGCTGCGGCATTTAATCCTGTTTATATCATTTCAGATGGGGTAATGCAGGAAATAAAGCCGGATAAACATGCCATTGGAACGTTGGAAAAAGACGGAGCCATACCATTTACAAGACATAACGAGCAGCTCAAAAAAGGAGATTGTGTATATGTGCTCAGCGATGGTTATGCCGACCAGTTCGGGGGGCCTATGGGTAAAAAGTTCAAGTATAAGCCAATGAAAGAACTTCTGATGGCAAATGCGGGCAAAACGATGAAGGAACAGGGTGAAATGCTGGAGCAAATTCATTTACAATGGAAAGGCAATATGTTCCAGGTTGATGATATATTAATTATTGGAATCCGTGTCTGAAAACCACCCTATGTGTAAGGGAGTATTACTGTTTGTATTGTTTGTTCTGCTGGGGACTTGTGTGCCTGTGCATGCAAGTGTCATAGATAACAACGGGAAAGGGGATTCGTTAAAAAAACTCCTGACCCCATCCATCTCTGATTCTGCACGTTTCGTTATTTTACACAATCTTGTTTTTGAATACCTCTATACTAAACCCTCCGATGCCCTGCCATTTGCGAAGGAGATGTTACGCATGGCCGAAGCGGAGAAAAGCCCACTGAAGATTGCAAAGTCGTATAATAAACTGAGCCTGATTTATCATGGATTTGGAGATTACGATAAAGCCATTGAATATGGATTTAAAAGCATGGGCCAGTACGAGGACTTACACGATACAACCGGAATTGCAGGCGCTTTGCTCAACCTGTCCAACGTTTATAAAAGCAAACATGAATATACCAAGGCGCTGGAGATATTGGAGAAAGCCCTGTTGAATTTCAAACAGGTGCACAATAAGTTCGGCCTTGCCTATACGTACAATAACATTGCAATTCTTTACGAAACCCAGAGTAAATATGCAACCGCACTCGGGTTCTACTCGAAGTCGCTGGGTCTGAAACTGGAAATGAAAGACTCCACCCATCTTGCAGGTACATACCTGAACCTTGGAATTATAGAACAGGACATGAAAAAGCCGGATTCGGCACTTTATTATTACCAAAAATCCATGTTGCTCAGCAGGCGCTTTAACAATACCTATGGAATCAGCAATGCATATATGGACCTCGGGTCACTTGCCATTGCGGGCAAGAATTACAAGACTGCGAAAGTGATGCTCGATTCGGCAATGTTGCTGGCTTCGCAGCTTCAAAGCAAGGAGGACATACAGGAAATAGAAGAAAGCTATCACCAGCTTTATAAAGAATCAGGTAATCCTGAAATGGCTCTGGAACATTTTCTGAAGTATCGTACATGGAAAGACACTCTGCTGGCGGAAAAAAGTATCAGACAGTCAGCTGATATGGCAGCCCGCTATGAATCGGAAAAGAAGGATAAGGATAATGAGTTGAAAGGGAAAGAAGCGGAAGTACTGGAAACCCAGCTCAAAAAGGACAGGGTATTCATTTCTGGCCTCGGAGTAGCCATATTGGGTGTTATTCTGTTCAGTCTCCTTTTATACAACAGGTTCAGGATGCGGAAAAGAATGAATGAACAATTGTCCTTGTTAAAGATTCAGATTTCTGAACACAATAAGGAAATTACGGATAGTATTCATTATGCCAAGCGTATTCAGGAATCTGTTATGTTACGTCCCGAACGAATCCGGAAAATTATTCCTGAAAGCTTTCTTTTGTACAGGCCCAAGCAAATTGTGAGCGGCGATTTCTATTGGGTCCACAGCAATGAAACGGAGGTGACTGTTGTTGTCGTTGATAATAAGCTTTACGGTGTTCCCGGGGCATTTATTTCCCTGGTGGGAATCAACCTCCTTAACAGAGCTGTGCAGGAAGAAAATATCAGGGATCTGGATACACTTGTCAGTCATATCAAGGATGGAATCTTTGCCACTTTAAAACAGACAGGGGGAGGGGAGGATTTTGCCAATAAACTTCATTTCTCAATTTGCCGTATTAACAAAACAGGGAAAAGTGTAATCTGTGTCACAACAGCGAATCCGATTTATGTCATACGGAATTCTGTCATTACCGAGGTCAAATGTCAGGAACAGGGTACGCCCTTCCTGAAGGAAATTGCTTTAGTGGGAGGTGAGGAGCTCTATTTGTTTACTGACGGGTATGTCAATCAGCTGGGAGGAGAAGACGGTAAAAAAATGATGATCAGAAAGCTGCAGGAAACGCTGCTGTCCGGTTATGGCAAGCCGGTTCAACAGCAGGAAGCAATGCTGGACGAAGTACTCGACAACTGGAAAAAAGGTTTCGAACAGGTAGATGATATCCTGTTAATTGGCTTCAGACCTGATTAATCTTTTTGGATAAATCATCCTTATAAGATCCTCCGATTGGAATCGGCTTTTTCTCATCTTCCAGAATGAGGTTCGGCTGTTCAATAGCAACAATCTTGTCTATCCTAACAATAAACGACCGGTGCACCCGGATGAATTCATTCGGAGACAATTTGCGTTCAATATCCTTCATGGTCGAGTGAATGGTATAACGCGCATTGGACGTGTTTATAACCACATAGTCTTTTAGGGCTTCAACAAAGTAAATGTCTTTTGTCCGTACCTTAACCAGTCTGGAATTGGATTTAACAAAGATAATGTCCTTGGCATCCTTGTTTTCAACGATAGAATAAAGAAAATCACGCTCTTTCTTCACTTCATCTTCTTTCTGATGCTTGTAAAGTGCCATTTCAATGGTTGTTCTCAGATCAATTTCCTTGAAAGGCTTGATAATATAACCATAAGGTTCTGTAATCTTTGCTTTGCTTAGTGTGCTTTCATCCGCATAGGCGGTAAGGAAGATAAGCGGAATATTAAGTCTTTTCCGGATCTGATCGGCAGCATCAATACCGCTCATATCACCCTTCAGCATGATGTCCATGAGTACAATATCAGGGCGGTGTTCTTCCGCAGTTCGGATTGCATCCTCACCGTTATTGCAAATACCAATGACATTATAACCGAGTTTTTTCAGACTCATCTGAATATCTTTCGCCACAATACTCTCATCTTCGGTGATCAGGATATTAATCTTTGACATATTAACTGTTTTTGATTGGGTTTCTGAATACGATGGTAAATTTAGTTCCTTTTGAACGATCTAAGCGGATTTGTCCGCCTAATTGATCAACCAAAGTCACAACTAACTGTAATCCAAGTGATTCTGTGTTTCTGTAATCTATGTGCTCCGGAAGTCCTATTCCATCATCTTGTATGACTAATGAGATCTCCTGATTTTTATGGGAGAGCCTCAAATTGATTTTCCCTTTGCGATTCTTTGGAAAAGCATATTTAAGTGCATTTGAAAGAATTTCGTTGATTATTAGTCCGCAAGGTATAGCTAAATCCAGATTGAGGTATACTTCCTGCACTTTGAGATCAAGTATTACCTGATCTTCAAATCCCTGGTATGAATGTACTAAATTACTGGTCAGGTTGGTTACGTATTCCGTAAAATTAATACTTGAAAAATCTTTGGTCTGGTACAGGCTTTCATGTATAAAAGCCATGGATTTTATCCGGTTCTGGCTTTCTCTCAGAATTTCCAGGGTGCGCTTATCCTTTACATAGGATGATTGAAGATTCAGGATACTGGAAATAACCTGGAGGTTATTTTTAACCCGATGGTGCACTTCCTTCAGGAGCACTTCTTTTTCTTTCAGACTCTGTTTGAGTTTTTCTTCCGAAAGTTTTTTCTCTGTGATATCATGACCAATTCCGGAAATTTCACTCACTTTATTATCAACTCCATAGATAGGGTTCAGGAATACTTCCATCCAGCTGGTTGTACCTGTATTCTGATGGTAAAAGCTGTTTTCAAAATTCTGGGGAATTCCGTTAAACGCAGCAAGACTCTTGATAAGCCAGAAGTCATTGTGTTCGTGTGAAGAAACAAATTTGCCCTTGAACAGGTTAGATCCAACCTCTACCTGATATCCGTATCGTCTGAACATCATTTGAGCGAAATTCAGATTAAAAGATGTCAGATTCATATCCCGGCTGAAGGTCCATATATAGTGTGAGGAAGATTCGATAATGGAATTAAGCTTGGCAGCCTGGAGATTAATCTGTTCTTCCGTCTTTTTGAGCTCTGTGATATCTCTTGAAACGCCCATCGTTCCGATCACTTCACCGGAATCATTTTTGATAACGCTGGCTGAAATAAAGGAAGTAAAGACAACTCCGTTTTTCTTTTTATTGACGATCTCCCCGCTATATGCTCCTGAACCAAGGAAAAGTTCGTCATTTACCTGCATCCACTGACCGGGTATTCCGTAGAGGAATGTAATAGGCTGGCCCATGACTTCTTCCGGTGTATATCCAAACGTTTTCTGAGCCGCATGATTGAATTCTGTTATGTATCCTGCTTTATCACATGCACAGATCATATCCAGAGAACTGTCGATCAGTCTTCGTGTATATTTTTGAGTAGCCTGTAACTGACGCTCTGTACGCTGACGCTGTTCGATTTCCAGCTGCAGTTTTTTGTATGCTTCTTCTGCAATCTGAGCGCGTAACTGTTCTTTTTCGAGCTGACGCTGGAAAGAAATGTCACGGCAGAAAATCAGTACACAGGGCTGCCCCAGATAATTGAACAGGATAGGCTTTGATTCCACCTCCAGAAAACTGCCATCCCTTCTTCTGATTTTGGTTTCCACAAAAGGAAGATCCTTGCCTTCAACAAGGTCGCGTCCTCTGCGTCTGTATTTGGTCATATCATCTGCAAGGGAATAGTCGTAAATGGACTTTGTTCCAAATTCTTCGAGAGAGCTGACCCCCAGCATTTTCAGGATAGCGGGATTTGCAAAAAGAACATTTCCTTTCTGGTCATGTATAAAAATTCCGTCCGGTGAGGATTCAATCAGATTTTTATACCGCTCCCGGCTTTCCTTAAGCGTATTTTCCGACAGTTTACGCTGGGTGATGTCATTGATGGAGGTGATTCTTATTTTTTTTCCGTTATAGGGAATGTTCTGGCCTCTGGCTTCGATAAAGATTTCACTGCCATCGCTTTTCCGGCATACAATTTCAAAGGAAGAGAAAGGCCCGGTATTGCTGATCCGGTTGGCTACAAACTTTTTGCTGTCACGGATTACAAATGTACGGATCGGTTTGCCTATCACTTCTTCCCGGGTCTTATAGCCGAAGATATCCAGAAATCGTTCATTCACATCAATAATAACGCCCCTGTCGCTCAGTACAACCCCTTCAAATGAAGCATTGGAAAGAATACGGAATCGTTCTTCGCTGTCACGCAGTGCATCCTCATCTTTTTTGTTTTGGGTAATATCCCTGGATATTCCTTCAATAGCAACAACCTTTCCCTGTTCATCAAACACCGGAATGTTACGTGTTTCTGTCCAGATCACGGAACCGTCTTTTTTTACCCAACGAAGGGTAATGCTCTGGTTCATCACATTGGAAATGGCTTTTTGATCCCTGAGCAGTTTTTCTGAATCTCCGACAATATGAATATCGTCCTTGTGTGTTATTTTGAAGCTCAGATAAGGATCGGCATAAAATTCTTCTGGAGTATAGCCTGTAAGTTCAAAAATAAACGGACTTACATATTCATAATGCGGGGGATGAAGGGAGAACTTAAATATAACATCACGGGCATTTTCGGCCAGCATTCTGAATTTCTCTTCATTAATTTTGAGAGCGAGCTCAGCTTCCTTGATTTCTGTAATATCACGCGTTACGCCAAAATTCGCAATATGTATTCCCTGCTCATTGTATTTTGGGAATACACGCTCTTCAATCCAAATATATTTTCCTGTTTTTTTATGTCTGAAACGGTAATTATACACAGCAGTTTTGCCTTCTACCAGTGCTTTGCCCTGCAGCAGTTTCAGACGCGGAAGGTCGTCAGGATGAATATAGTCAAGGAAGAATCCGTTGTGGTTCCGGAATTCCAGGCTCGTGAAACCAATGATATCTTCAATATTATTGCTGACAAAGCGGAGATGCCTTATATCGCCGCTGAACTCCATGTAATACACAACTTCATCAATACTGTTGAGGACCATATTGAGCATGGCCTCACTTTCTTTCAATCTGGATTCATAGTTAATGCGGTCGGTTACGACACGCATGATACCAAGATTTGCTGTGTATTCCTTTTTTTCATTGAACTGAGGAAGAATTCGCTCTTCAATCCAGCTGTATTCCTGATCATCCTTCCGGCGGAAACGATAGATAAGTTCTACCGGTTTTTTATTCTTTTTCAGGATTTCCGGAGCCATAAGAATCCGCGATACATCATCCGGATGGCAATGAGAAAGCAGCTTTTCCGATCCTGAAACATATTCTTCCGGAGAGATTCCGAGCATTTGCGAAATCTGGGAACTGATAAAACGGATCTGACGGTTACTGCCATCAGGGCTGAATTCAATAAGATAAACAAGCTCATCAATACTGTCCAGAATAGATGCGACCCGCCTGTTGTTAACTCTCGATTCTTCTTCCGCTATTTTACTCCTGGTAATATCGATAAAAATAGTTTGAGCTGCAGGCTTTCCTTCAAAACTGATCATCGTTGATTTGACCTGAATATCAAAAACCCGTTTGCCCGGCACGGAAATCTGTACTTCGTAAAAATCCAGTTCCAGGCCTTTCAGTAAACTTCGGAAGCGTTCACGGATTGTTTCATGATACTCGGGAAGGAGGTAATTAAAAATATTGAGGTCTGTAGTATATTTCAGATCCGGTTCAGGAAGTCCGAACATCCGGGCAACATACTCATTGATGTACACAACTTTGAATTCCGTATTGTAAATAATAACACCTACGGGAAGGTTCATCAGTAAGTCCCGGTACTTCTCATCGTCAATGGGCTTCAGCTTACTTGCCTTCTCTAAATTGCTGATATGCAATTCAAGTTCCCGGACTTTATCACGGAGATCATCCCCTTTTGCAGGAAGATTTTTCATTTATTGATTCTGTACAGGTGATACTGGTTTGGGAGATGTGTCTTTAGAGGAAGAATCAACCTTGATTTTCTGTCCGTCAAATTTCACTTCTATGTCATCCTTGTAGGTAATGGTTAATATAAGGGTTCCTGTTTCTTCATCATAATATTTCCAATCACCTTCCCTTCTGCCAAACAGAAATTTACCCTCCTGCCATACATGTCCGTTTTCAAAATAATAGCTATGCTTGCCATCCGGCTGACCATCGGTATAATTACCTTCAAACCTGGTTTTTTTGTTCGTTGTATAGATATGTTTCCACATCCCTTCCCGTTTATCCCCTTTATAGGTTCCTTCTTCACGATAATCAGCCATTTCAAAAAACCAGGGGCCCTCTTTTAACCCGTCAACAAGTTCGCCTTTTGTAATAATCCGGGATACAGAGTCGTCGGCATATTCTATCATAGTGCCGTTTACAAGACCATCAATATAGGTTTCTTCCCGCAGTAATTTCCCGTCTTCGTAATACCATTTCCAGTCCCCCTGAGGCTGACCCTTGTTATCATATTTCCCCTTCTGTTCTATCTTGCCATTGGGGTGGTAAAATACCCACGGCCCTATTTTTCTTCCGTTTTTGTAATCCCCTTCTGCCCTGACAGTACCATTGGGATGATATTCCTTCCAATGCCCTTGTTCGTATCCGGCTTCATCATATATTCCCTCACTGAGAAGGACCCCGTCAAGATAAATCCTTGAGTTGGTAATAGTTCCGGCGGTATCGTACTCCCTTGAAACACCTTCGGGCACACCATTTTTATAATTCCCTACAAACTTCCTTCTTCCGTTAGGATGATAGTCGACCTGCACTTCGAGTTTAGCCAGTTCCGGAGCATTTTTTACCAGCTTTCCGAATTCATATTTATAGGTATTCAGAAGATTCCCTTTCGGATCATATTCTTTGAAATAGCCATGTTTCATATCATCCAGATAATGGCCTTCATTTTTAATTACCCCTTCCGAATAAAATACTTTCCATACTCCTTGTTTGCTGCCTTTTGAGTCGCGGCGGTTAATTTTTTCCTGGGTACGGATAAATCCGCCTTTGTATTCAATGAGGGTTATCAATGTGCTATCCGGGGCATATTCATAGGCCATCCCTTCTTCACGTCCTTTCTGAAAAGGAATTTTTTTCCAGAGCCCGCCTTCCTTGTAATAATAGTTGGTAAAGCCTTGTTTAATATCATCGGTATATAATTCTTCCACATCGGCATGCCCCTCTTTACCGTAGGTTTTTTTGTATCCGTTTTTCTTCCCGTTCAGATAGTTGAATTCGAGTGTCAGCTTCCCCTCTTCGGTATAGAATTTCCATACACTGTCCAGCTGAAATTCTTTCCGGTTCCCTTCCGATTTTAGCTTACCGTTGTCATAGTAGGTTTTCCAGTAACCATCCGGTTTTCCATCCCGCATCATACCCTCACTCGATACACGTCCGTTCGGGTAGTAATAGCGGTTAATACCGTTTGGATTTAGCTCGTTTTTGGGCTGAGTAAAAGCTATCAGAGGAAGGATAAACAAACAAACGAAGACAATACGTTTCATATTCGAAGAGCCAAAAATAACAAACCGATTTAGCCTTATTAAGCCCCTGATTTACAGAGCCTGCCTATGAATCAAAGATAGGTAAAATAAATGAAGAGTAAGAGATGCACAGGATAAATCAGGAGGCCGGGGTTTGTGATGAACACCAGCTGGAATTGGATTCCAGTGGTGAATAGTACAAAAAGTGACAAATAATAATAATTTTGCAGGGGTTGAACCTTTTCCTGAATCCTCAGTCCAACGCATACATGCCGGCATCAGATTGTGTTCCTCCATTGAAATTCATCCTGCGGATTTCAATGGTGTTCATCCTGCTTCTTTTCAGCCTTTCATCAGGCCAGGCTCAGCTCATTTCCGTTCCTCCCAAAGATACATCATGTGCAATCCCGGAACAGGGAAATGCAGCTGTGGATATTGCCGGACAGGTTGATATAATAGATATTTACAAAAGAATTTTCAGAAAAAGTAAGATGAAAAAGGATTCTCTGGATAAGGCCAGGAGGGACTCCATTTGTAAAATAGATACGATTACTCCGGTCAAAGGGAAAATACATACCTCTTTTCTCCCTGGTGCAGGCTATACACTCCAGACACGTTTTGCAGTAGCACTGGCTTCCAATGCAGCCTTTTATACCGATAATTCGCCTATGGCGAATTTGTCGGTGCTTAATATGTACTTTGCATATACTCAAAATCATCAGGTTATACTCCCGCTTCAATCCAATATATGGACCAAGGGAAATAAGCTCAATCTGCTGGGCGATTGGCGTTATTATCAGTACCCTCAGCAAACTTTTGGTTTAGGAGGCCATACCTCTTCAAGCGATGCTGACGACATGGATTATTTGTATTTCACATTTCATCAGATCGTGGCCAAGCACCTGAAGGAGGCTTTTTACATCGGAATAGGCTATAACATGGACCTTCATTGGGGAATAACAGACAAAGGATATGCGGATGGGCACCTTACGGATTATATGAAGTATACCTTATTAACAGGATACAGCCGCACTACTACTTTTGCTTCAGGACCTTCCCTGAATCTGCTTTATGATAACCGCCGCAATTCTATTTACCCTTTGAGGGGAATCTATGCAAATCTTGTTTTCAGGCAGAATACCACACTGCTGGGCAGTGACCAGAATTGGGAATCTGTGATGCTGGATGTACGCAAATATTTTAAAGTACCAGGTTACAAAAACAGTGTCCTTGCCTTATGGGGATACAGCTGGATTACAATGGGCGGGAATCCGGCATACCTTGATTTACCAAGTACTGCCTGGGATACATACTCCAATATAGGAAGAGGATATATTCAGAGCCGTTACAGGGGGCCCGGCTTGCTTTATCTCGAGGCAGAATATCGTTTTGTGCTGACCGAGAATGGATTGCTGGGCGGAGTGGTATTTGCCAATGCCCAGTCTGTAAGTGAATGGCCCGGGCTAAAATTCGATGTGGTTGCTCCGGGTGCAGGTTTGGGAATCCGGATTAAAGTGAACAAACATTCCAACACGAATTTTGCACTGGATTACGGATTCGGTGCCAATGGCTCGAATGGAATATTTGTTAATCTGGGAGAAGTATTTTAGAACTCTTTCTCACTTTCAATACCGAACAGTTTCCCTTTTTCCCACAATTTTTTTTCTTCCTCAAGTTGTTTCTTGTTTCGTTGAGTCAGAGCAGGAGGATCGAGTTCACTCAGATCTGGTTTGCCTGCATCAACCCAGGCTGTGTACCAGAAGCTCGAGGTAGCTTCGATGGCCAGCTTTAATTGCTTTTCAACCATTCCTTTAAGTGCATCATGATAAGCTTTGGCATATTCATCGCTGTGAACCGGTTCGTTGAATTTGTTTTTGACGGTTTCTCCGCTGGCATTCTTTTTCCATACTTTATCTTCACCCATCTGAGCCCGTAGCTTTTTATCGGCAAGAAGGAGGGTGTCTTTTAGTTTGTGCGATGCCGCGAGTATACGCCATATTTCTTTCTTCAGATCCGGAATAAAGACAGCTTCGGCCGTGTGATAATTATAGTCTTTGCCGAATTTTTCAGGAAGCTGTGTTTCCCAAAATGCATGAATACCTTTTTGATCGGTCATTTGTCCGTTATGATTGGCAGAAGTATGAAGTGGCATATGCATATCGCCAATATAATGGCCTATATCACCGGCAAGAAAAAGTATTTCGGTTTTACGTTTTTCTTTAAACGCCTTGGTGAGTTGTTCCATCTGATCAAGTAAATACCAGGGCAGGATTCCGTTTTGTTGCAGAAACTTGTCATCGTATTTTTTCTTTGCGTCTGTCATATTCAATGGCAGACTGTCCAGCCCTCCGAAATTTTCCAGATCAATATAATGACGCGGATTTTCAGCCTTGTCATGAAGCGTATATTTACGCAGGTCTGGCACTGTTGATTCCTGGGTCACAAAATCAATATGATTATAGAAGAAAGTCTGGACCGGTTCAGGTAGTGCCATCACCGCAGCTCTGTTAATGTGTTCATGTCCGAATATTCCCCAGGCAAGGAGAAAAGGAGTAAGTCCGAGTACAACTGCGATCAGCAGCTTGTTAAGCAAATTCTTTTGTTTTTTCATGTGAGTTGATAACATAAAATTCAGGAGTTGGAATACAAGGCCATTTTATTGCCTTCCGGGTCGCGGAACAAAGCATAATAGCCATGTGCATTATCAATCATGGTGAGGGCAATCATAGTTTTACCATCCGGGGTTTCATCCTTAATAATGGATTTTTCTTTCAGTACCTCGCCTCCCAGCTGTTTAATCCGTTGAAGGGTTTCATACATATCGGAAACCTTGAAGAATAAAACGGGCCCGGCATTCGGTAAGGGCTTTTCTTTGACCTGCATGATGGCACCGGAAATCCCTGTTCCTGATTCAAAGATGATGCCATACGGAACAGATCCGAATTTTTTACGTTCAATGGTGAACTTAAAAACCTTCGTATAAAAATCAATGGCCTTCTCAAAATCAAAGGCCGGTATTTCAAACCAGGCTAGCATGTTGGTGGGCAAAGATAAACGTAATCTCAACGGTACTTACCGATACTATTATCTTTCTCTGTTCGTATTGTATAAAGAAGCATACAGGAAGAAGAAAGGTATATAAAGAAGGAATGTTAGGGGTGAACCGGAGAAAATTCCGGAATCTGAGTTAATTCTGTAGTTTATCCGGAAGCTCGTCACTCCCCCCTGATTATCAGTAATTTATTAAAGTGTTTTTGCCTGAAATAAGGAAATACAGTATGATTACAGTGTTAAATTACAATTAAATAGGCTTTATTAGAATGCCGGAATCTGTCGGAGGCATTGATTTTTGTATAAATTTGTATTCGCAAAGTGATTATCCTACAAGAATCTTGAGCCCTCAGGAGAATCCGAAACCACTCTGCAAACCAGCTAATTTTATTTTCTTAAACCAAAACACTTCTTCGAGATGAAAAAGAAATTACTCATTATTTGTGCAATGGCCTATGCGGCGATGAGTGTGGCTCAGACACCATGCTCCGAATTGTTTCTCTCCATGTACGTTTGCGGATCAGGAGATAACAAAGCGGTAGAAATTTACAATCCTACCAATGCTCCTATCACGTTGAATGGAAAGTACCGGTTAGCGCTGTATTACAGCACCAATACGACAACTCCTGATACATTAAGTCTTCATGGAACAATCGGTTCTTACTCCACTTTTGTTGTTGCCTGTGGCCAGACAACAACAGACTCTGTTCTTACAGCTACCCCGCATTATGCGACTCCTCCCTGCGATACTACATTGCAGCGTATTGCCAATCAATTGGATGTACCTCACTACCCCGGAGCTACGTATTTCAGTGGTAGCCAGTCTATGACCCTTCAAAAAAACATGGGTACTCCGGCAGCTCCTGCCTGGGTGAGTGTGGATATTATGGGTTGTCCCGGCGAATACCCAAAGTGTAATACGGATACAAAACACTACGGTTGGTGGAACGTTTCTCCATATAATAACGCATGCAGTGGTCAGGCCTGGACTAAATACCACACCCTGATCCGTAAACCATCGGTTCAGATGGGTGTTATGGGTCCGGTCAATCCCGGAACCTTTAACCCTCAGACGCAATGGGACAGTCTTCCGGATTCTCATACCGGCGGCCCCCAGTACTATCCTGCCGTAAATACCAATTCGACCAACCCGAATACTCACTTCTGTACCTGCAACACCAGCGGTATTCAGGAGTATGCCAGTGCGGTTCATGTCAATGTATTCCCAAACCCTTCCAGTGCAGGGACAATGAATATCGTTGCTGCCAGACCTGTTGAAATGATTGAAATTTACAACATGGCAGGAGAGCTTGTGCACAATGAAAAGATCGGCGATCCGGCTGTATGGGTAAGCTTTAATACCTCCAGCCTTTCCAAAGGAACTTATATGGTGAAGAGCTACTTTGGAGTGAACCAATTCCATGTTTCCAAAATAGAGATTCAATAATCAACACTATTTATCATTTGCTGCAGACAAGCCGGAACAATTTGTTCCGGCTTCTCTTCGGTTTTAGTACATTCTTCTTATGAAAGCAATCCGGCTGTTTTCCATTCTCTTTCTTCTTACTACTGTCGCTTTCTCACAGCAAAGCGGAGTGAAGGGAACCATTAAGGACGCGACTACAGGGGAAGCCCTGATTGGTGTAAACATTGTCCTTTCCAACGGAAAAGGAGGAGTGACAGATGTGGCTGGAAATTTCTTCATTGCGGCCGATAGCGGGTCGTATACCGCACAAATCATTTATGTAGGTTATCTTACGCAAACCATTAAGGTAAATGCCGGTAAGAAAACAAAAAATATTTTTGTCAGTATGGAATCCAGGACCCTTACCCAGGTGGAGATCATATCTGACATAGCACAAACAAGGGAAACCCCTGTTGCGTTTTCTAATATTGACGCCAAACGTATAGAAGAGGAACTGGCATCCAGAGATATTCCCATGTTACTCACCTCCACTCCGGGTGTGTATGCAACAATGGGCGGAGGCGGTGCCGGAGACGGACGTGTAAATATCCGCGGTTTTGATCAGTCCAATGTCGGTATTCTTATCGACGGAATCCCCACCAATGATATGGAAACGGGTGCTGTATACTGGTCCGATTGGGCAGGTTTGGGAGATATTACCCGGAACATACAAATCCAGCGGGGCCTGGGTGCATCCAAGCTGGCGGTTTCCTCTGTCGGTGGTACGATTAATATTATTACCAAGGGCATTGATGCCAAACCCTCCATCAGCTATTCCCAGGAGTACGGCTCGGACATGATGCTGAAAGAACAGCTTTGTGCTACTACCGGCCGGATGAAAGGTGATTGGGGGCTTACCATAGCCGGTTCAAGAAAAACAGGAGACGGATGGGTGGATCAAACCCCTTACAGTATGTGGTCCTATTTTGTGAAAGCCGAAAAAAGAATTAAAAACCATACCATTTCAATCTCAGCCAACTCTGCTCCCCAGACCCATGAACAACGCGCCTATAATCAATATATCTCCACCTTTGACAAGAGCTATGCCGAAAAACTGGGTGTGAATCTGAATTACTATGCAGCAGCTAGTCCAAGCGCCACAGGTAACTATGGAATCGGATACAATCAGCTTTGGGGACCTATTGACCGCTGGACCGGAAATGTTAATAAATACGGAATCATTCAGGGGGATACGATTAGCCACAACAAATCCAACCTAAATACCAAAGTAAACTATTTCAACAAGCCACTTTATAATCTGAATGATTATTGGAGAATCAACGATAAACTGTATTTATCTTCCGTCTTTTATGTGTCCACCGGGACCGGAGGAGGAACAACTATAGCTTCAGGAAGCCCCTACTATGCGAATGGGCAAATGAATCTTCAGGCTATTTATAATGCAAATTATACCAGTTATTTTGGTATTACAACGCTGGCTGCCGGTCATAATGCCAGTGACTGGATCTATAGTTCGGTTAATAATCATAAATGGGTCGGAGGACTTTCCACGCTGACCTATAAACCAAACAAAACCCTTACGGTTACTGTTGGTCCGGATCTCAGGTGGTATAAAGGATCGCATTATTACCAGGTCTATGACCTGCTGGGTGCTGATTATATGGTCGATTATGCCGATCAGCATAACAATTATACGACAAATCCGTCATCTGCAGTGAAACGTGTAGGTGACATTTACGGAAAGAACTACGATGACTATGTGAACTATGGAGGCGGCTTTTTGCAGACCGAATACCTCAAGAATAAATGGAGCACTTTTGCGACCCTGACCTATGTGCAAACCAGTTACCGCCGTATTAATAACTTCGACACCTCTGTTTTCACCCATAAGAGCCCGCTTAAGGAATATTATGGAGGAAGTGCCAAGGCCGGGGCGAACTATAACATCAATGATCACCATAACGTGTACCTGAATGCAGGATACATTATCAAAGCCCCCCCTTTCACCAACGTGTTTGATTATGGAACAATACCTGCAGTGGGTGTGGTAAACCAGAAAATTGCTTCGGTTGAGTTAGGGTACGGATTTAAATCCAGGTATGTAGCCGCGAATCTGAATGCCTATTATACAGACTGGCAGAACAGACCGCTTACATATCCTATCGCCATCACTGACCCGACTACCGGAAACGTTACTTATGGCAACGTAAATGGAATTAATGCACTTCACAAAGGGATAGAACTGGATTACCAGATCAAACCGATTGCCAAGGTGACTATCGGAGGTATCGCTTCATTTGCTGACTGGAAATGGAATTCCAGCACCCTCGCCCATATTTACGACCAATACGGGAACCTGATTGATACAGTCCGTGTTAATGCCAAAGGAATCCATGTGGCCAATGCCCCTCAGCAACAGATTGGACTCAATGTGCGTTACGAACCATTTAAGAATTTCTATGTAAAAGTGCAGTGGACCCGCTTTATGAAACAATATGCTCAATTTACTCCTGAGCAGCTTAACCCCAGCGGTAATCCGTATTTTGAACACCACCCGGGTATTGATGCCTGGAGGATTCCGGACTACCAGCTTGTTGACCTGCATGTGGGATACAAATTTAAGCTCTATAAGCATTATGAATTCAACCTGGCAGCACACGTGCTGAACCTGTTAAATACAGAGTACATCTCTGAAGCCACCAACGGGGCGTTTTTTGATGCTACCACATCCATGGTTTATTTCGGACAACCCAGAAGCTTCCTTCTTTCTATGAAAATCAGTTTCTTCTAATTATTCCTAAAGCCCTTAAACCATGAATAACCCAATAAGCAGCGTGAGTGGAAATGCAATCCTGGGGTTGTTATTTTCGACCTTGTTTTGCTGTTCATCTGGTATAAAAGCGCAACAGGTTCAGAAGACTGCAGTTATTAAGGTGGCTGGTGAAGAGGAGGACGGAGAACGGACAGACCGTAGTGTCAACTGCGGAGGAACGGAACGCTGGGGCCAGAAAGTACTTATCGATACAGCAGCCAGAAGTATCAATTTCGCTCCTGATACCATTACGGTTACCCAATTCGATGAATTGCCTGCACCGGTCCCCAATTCATACGCACCTCGTACAGCCCCGCTTGAATTTCAAACTTTTGCCATTCATTGCCATATAATTGAGAAAAGATTTGAATCGGACAATGATTTTCACCTCATTATGTATGACGGGGCATTGACTGGTATTGCAGAAATTCCAGACCCGGCTTGTGCACAAGCGGCAAGTTCAACCTATGTCAATGATTTCATAGAAGCCCGGAATTTTACCAATTCGTTTATGGGACCGGCAACGAGTAATAATTATAGTGTGAATATTCCCAAAGTGATTGTGACCGGTGTAGGATTTGTTGACCCGCCTCATGGACAGTCCGGTGTCGCACCGAATAATATGGAATTACACCCCGTACTTCATATGGCTTTTGAAGACCCAACGGTGGGAATACAGGAAAAATATATGAGCCTGCATGTTACTGTTGGCCCGAATCCATTTAGTATTTCCACAGAATTCCAGATTAACTCCAAACTTAATAATCTGGGGAAAGTGACCCTCACCCTGTTCGACATTTTGGGAGAAGAAGTACAGACTACGGTTGTACCTGTATTAGGCAACAGCCAGATAGATTATGTAATGCAAAAAGGCGATCTGAAACCAGGAGTTTATATTTACCGTTTCAGAAATGAAGGAAGTATTCTTTATGAAGGCCGTCTGGTCATACAATAGGTTTGTAGGTTTGAAAACGCATGAAACGGGTAAGCCGGCCGCCGACCAGGGCCGGCTTTCGTTTGCCCTTAAATGCCCTAACTGATTTTCTTTACTTAATGATAACGCAGGATTTAGGTTATTTCAGGGCAAATTATTATATTCGTATAAGTTATTCTAAGCATGATTTTCTGAGTGAAAATCCTACAGGAGCAATACATCGAACAGATCATTGCCATCCGAAACCACTCCCTTATAATTTTCCTGTTTCAATCGTTAAAATCCTTTTCGGATTAGAAGAGGACTTGTCATTGATAAATTAATAGTGAACACATGAAAAAGAACTGTTACGTCCTTGTCGGTTGCCTGTTTATGTTGCTGTTCGTCAGACAGCAAATTTCTGCTCAGGTTGTCATCAATGAATTAGGCATAGCCCCTACGTGTGCCAGCTGTGATGCTGCCGGAGGAGGAGAATTCATAGAGCTTTATAATAAAGGATGTTCAACAGTTAATATAGGCTGTGATATTATCCTGTTTGCCGGCCTTTCAGCAGGAGGTAATCCGGAAGGGTGGTCCATCACTATTCCATCGGGTACTACATTAGCTCCTTGTGCCTATTATGTAATCGGAGGATCGGGAAAGTCAGCCAACCCCGGAGTAGGAGTTTGGGCGAATGTGGCTGTAGGAGGAAATCCCTGGAACAACCCCTTAGCTGCTTCTGTCAACCTGGATATTTCATCCAGCTCCAATACCTCTATGGGCGGAACAGCTCCGGGCAACCTGGTCGATAAACAAGGAGAGATTTGGTTGTTAAGTTCAGCCGGAGCCATCCTGAGTTCTGTTTCCTATAATATTGGAAATTTCACATCTTCCAATGATTTTCCGGGAATGTCAAACGGAGGCACTGCCGGATGTGGATCCCTGGCTTCAATCGCTGCCTTGACGGATGCACCAATGAATGTGAATGGCACCTGGAATACCACCACAGGCTCTCATAGTTTGAATCTGACAGCAGCAGGCACATATGTGATTTCTGCCACACAAACACCTGGTACAGCGAATCCGGTTGCTGACGGAGGACAGATGTCCTGTTCCGCAGGCGGACCAACTGCATTGGGAACTACTCCTGTGAATGCCAGTTGCGGAAACAATAATGGAAGTGTAACGATAGGTGCCACAACAGGCGGAACAGCACCTTATTCCTATAATTTTAACAGTCTTGGATTTTCTACAACCACCGTATATTCCAATCTCGCGGCTGGTACATATACAGTAGTTGTTAAAGATGCCAATGGCTGTACATTTACCACTACTGCTACCGTATCTGGTAATCCCGGGCCTACCGCCCTGGCAACGACTCCCACAAACGCTAATTGCGGAGGAAGTACAGGAAGTGTGGTAATTGGTGCTACAACAGGCGGCACTGGACCGTTCACCTACAATTTCAACAGTCTCGGGTTTTCATCCACAACCAGCTATACCGGCCTTGTTTCCGGAACCTATACGGTGGTGGTGAAGGATGCTAATGGTTGTACATACTCAACTACCGCTACAGTTGGTAATAATCCTGGCCCTACCGCCCTGGCTACCACACCAACCAATACCAGTTGCGGAGGAAATACAGGAAGCGTCAGCATCGGAAGTACAACCGGCGGTACCGGACCCTTTACCTATAACTTCAACAGTCTTGGATTCTCTTCCACCACATCCTATACGAATCTCCCAGCAGGAACCTATACCGTTATTGTCAAAGACGCAAACGGATGCACATATTCAACCACAGCCACAGTAGGGAACAACCCCGGACCAACAGCATTGGCTACTACACCAACCAATACGAGCTGTGGATCCAGTACCGGAAGTGTAACAATAGGTGCAACTACCGGTGGTACAGGGCCTTTTACATATAATTTCAACAGTCTTGGATATTCTTCCACAACCCTTTATTCCGGACTGGCAGCGGGGACATATACCGTACTTGTCAAAGATGCAAACGGATGCATTTTCTCAACAACAGCTACGGTTGGAAATAATTCAGGCCCTACTGCTCTGGCTTCTACGCCAACGAATGCGAGTTGCGGAGCCAGTAACGGAAGCGTCAGCATTGGAAGCACAACCGGAGGAACCGGACCCTATACCTATAATTTCAACAGCCTTGGATTTTCATCCACGACTACATATAACGGTCTTCCTGCCGGAACATATTCGGTTATCGTCAAAGATGCCAACGGTTGTACTTTCACGACCAGTGTTACGATTAATAACAATGGGGGGCCTACTGCCCAGGCCATAACTCCGGCTCCTGCAACTTGCGGATCAGCAAATGGAAGTGTGAACCTCGGTGGAACAACCGGCGGTACCGGCCCCTATACCTATAACTTCAACAGCCTTGGATTCTCTTCCACAACCAGTTATACAGGTATCGCTGCAGGAACCTATACCGTTGTTGTGAAGGATGTCAATGGCTGTACCTATTCGACAACAGTCACGGTGCCCAACAGTACAGGGCCTTCTGTTACTGCTTCGTCAGGAAATGCGGCCTTGTGTAATGCAGCCTGCAACGGATCAGCAAATGTCACAGTAACAGGAGGAACCGGAGCTCTGACGTATTCATGGTCACCTTCAGGAGGGAATGCGGCAACGACTCCGGCATCCCTTTGTGCCGGTTCATATACCTGTACTGTGAAAGATTCCAATGGTTGTGTGACAACCAAAATCGTTACCCTTACCGATCCTCCTGCTATCGTAGTGAGTACAGCTTCTACACGGCCTGCTACCTGTAATATCTCTAACGGAGCAGCGATTGTCAGTGTCACCGGAGGAACAGGAGCCTACACCTATTCCTGGGCAGGAGGAGGAGGATCAACAGATTCTATTTCTGCCGTTGCAGCAGGCAGTTATTCGGTAACGGTTACGGATGCCAATAATTGTCCTCAAACATATACAGTATCCATCAATAATAGCGGAGGACCAAGCGCTACGCTTAGTGCTTCAGGCAATGTGAACTGTAACGGAGCTTGTAACGGAACGGCAACAGTTACGGCCAGCGGGGGTACAGGTGCATATACATATGCCTGGTCACCTTCAGGCGGAACTTCAGCTACGGCCTCTTCCTTATGTGCCGGTTCTTATACATGTTCAATACGCGATGCAAATAACTGTCTCATTACACAGGCTGTCACAATCACACAACCAGCAGCCTTATCAGCTCCTTTGCCTGCAGTAACCAATATTGTCTGTAATGGCGGAAACAATGGTTCGGCTACAGTCACTCCCGGAGGAGGAACATCTCCCTATACTTTTTCCTGGTCGCCTGTTACAGGCAATACAGCAACAGTTACCAATCTGGGACCGGGAATTGTTTATTGTTTGGTAACGGATGCCAATGGATGCAGTGTTAAAGATTCCGCTACCATTACTCAGCCGGCGGCCTTGTCGGCATCACTCACAAGTACACAGGCGACCTGCGCAACACAGAATGGAACAGCAGCCGTTACTGCAGGTGGAGGGACAGGAACATATACCTATGCCTGGTCACCGTCAGGTGGTAGTTCTTCTTCTGCCAGCGGTCTTGCTCCGGGTTTATATACATGTACAGTTACTGATGCGAATGGTTGTACACTGAATGATACGGTAACAATTGCCAATGTCGGTAATCCGCCTGTAGCGACAGTTCTTGCATCAGGCCCTCTCACCTTTTGCCAGGGAAGCAGTGTCACCCTTCATGCCTCTGGCGGTACAACGTATAGCTGGAGCAATGGATCCACACTTGACTCTATTGTTGTCGCGGCCTCCGGAACATTCACCGTTACTGTAACCAATAGTTGCGGAACAAGTAGTGCAGTAACTACGGTAACTGTCAATCCTTTGCCGGTTGCCGTTCTTACAGGAGCCAGCAAGGTTTGTCAGGGCGATTCCATTCTGCTGACTGCATCCGGTGGCACAAGCTATACCTGGAGTACAGGATCGAATTCGGCATCGATTTATGTGACGGCAGGTGGAACCTATAGTGTTATTGTAACAAATGGATGCGGTACTGCCACTGCACAGACTACCGTGACGCTGAATTCAGTCACATCGCATTTCACGGCCGACAGTACTACCGGATATGCTCCATTCAATGTCAACTTCACTTCCAACGGCTCAGCGAATGCAATAACCTGGACCTGGTCTTTCGGGGATGGAGCAACAGGCAGCGGGCAGAATCCTTCCCATGTATACCCTACAGCAGGAACCTATACAGCAACCTGTACAGCTACCGATGCCAATGGATGTTCCAATACATATCAGATCGTTATTACAGTGTTGGATTTACCATCCTGGATCTATGTTCCGAATGTCTTTACACCCAACGGGGATGGAAAAAATGATGTTTATCTGATAGGCTCTCAGGGATTAACGGAGTTTGATATGAAGATTTATGACCGTTGGGGAGTGGAGCTGGCCGAGATTCATAATGCAGGAGAAGGATGGGATGGAAGGACAAAAGCCGGTTTGCTGGCTGCTGATGGAACGTATTATTATGTGCTTCATGCCGTTGGAACGGACAAAAAAATATATGACAAACAAGGGTTCTTCCAGTTGATACATTAGGAAAGATTATAGGAGATCAGGGAAGAATAATACAGTCTGATTAAAAAGAATATCTTTGTTTCTCATGGACAGGTACTTTGGATTATTTGGCGTCGCCGCAATTCTGGCTCTGGCATTCTTACTTTCCAACAACAGAAAAGCAATCAACTACAGACCTGTACTGGTCGGACTTCTGATCCAGCTATGCCTGGCTGTGTTTATTCTGAAGGTGCCATTTGGTCAGAAGCTTTTTCAGCATGTGGGTGATTTCGTCACTAAATTTCTGAATTTTTCGGATGAAGGAGCCAGATTCGTCTTCGGCTTGTTAGTTGATAAAAGTAAGTTGTCGGAAATTTTTGGCCCTAACAACAGCTTCATTTTTTATTTTAATATTATACCAACTATCATCTTCGTTTCTGCACTGGTAAGTGTCGCTTATCACATTGGACTCATGCAGCTAATAGTTTCTTTCCTGGCTAAAATCGTTTACAAGCTTATGAAGGTAAGCGGAAGCGAAGCTCTGTCGAATGTGGCCAGCACTTTTGTAGGCCAGGTGGAGGCCCAAATCATGATCAAACCCTATTTATCGGGCATGACACGTTCTGAATTACTGGCCTCTATGACAGGAAGTATGGCCTGTATTGCAGGAGGCATTATGGCCGTATATATGAAAATGGGTGTGCCAGCCAGTTATCTCATAGCTGCAAGTATTATGGCTGCACCCGGGGCATTGGTAATTTCCAAAATAGTCTTTCCGGAAACAGAAAAATCAGAAACAGGAGGAGCTGTAAAACTTGAAATTAAAAAAACGCATGCTAATCTCATGGATGCTATCATGCATGGAGCCGGCGACGGGATGCGGGTTGGTATTAACGTGGTTGCCATGCTTATTGCCGTAATCGCTATTATTGCACTGATCGATGCTGGTCTTGGCAAAGGTGGACGGTTTCTCTGCAACCATACATCAATAGCACATTCCATTCTTGGTCTGGATCTAACCCAGCTTAGTCTTAAAAATATTTTCGGGGCTGTTTTTGCCCCTATGGCATATCTGATGGGTATTCCATGGAACGAAGCCCATGTAGCCGGGAATATGATGGGGACAAAAATGGCAATCAATGAATTCGTTGCCTACAATGAACTTACTCCGATGATCAGGAATCACATGCTCAGCGCCAAAACCATTACTATTCTAAGTTTTGCACTGTGCGGGTTTGCCAATTTCAGTTCTATTGCAATACAGGTTGGAGGAATCGGAGAACTTGCACCCGAAAGGAAAACAGACCTTGCCAAGTTGGGAATGAAGGCAATGATTTGCGGAACCATGGCATCCTATCTGAGTGCAACGATTGCCGGTATGTTAATCTGACCAGAGCATGAAACAAAAAACAGGGAAAGGGAAATACGATGAACTGAAAGATCAGGCAAACCTTGTATTGAAAAAAGCCTATGCTCCTTATTCCAAACTCCAGGTTGGAGCCGCCTTGTTAACCGTTAAGGGCAATATCTTTACCGGTTGTAATGTGGAGAATGCATCATTCGGACTTACCTGCTGTGCTGAAAGGAATGCCATATTCAGTGCAATTGCAAAAGAAGGCCCGGATATGAGAATAGAAGCAATAGCCATTGCTGTTAACGTTTCACGACCTATTCCGCCTTGCGGAGCCTGCAGGCAGGTCATTGCGGAATTTGTAAATACAGGTAAGAAAGGCACCTCTGTCCTTTTTAATTCCAATAAAGGTCCGGTAACAAAAAAAATTGAGAATCTCCTCCCTGAATCCTTCATTCTGAAGAAATAGTTATTGGATTAAGTATAACAATCTGTTAATATTTATGCTTATTTTTGTAGAGTCCGGAACCATCTGAGGTGTTTAATATTCGATAACCTGTAGCTTGTGAATCGTTAAGCAGAAACACATGAAAAAGGGAGTGGTTAAGTTTTTCAATGCAGCTAAGAAATTCGGCTTTATCACATGTTCTGAAGATAAACAGGATTATTACGTTCATGTGAAGGATGTGCTTTCTCCTATTAAGGAAGGTGATCCTGTTATTTTTGAGATTGCTGAATCAAAAAGAGGCAAACAGGCTGTAAAAGTATCAGTGGCCATCCAAGATTAAGACTTCGTTAACTGGTTTTTACTCATTCATTATCCCTCGTTTCGGAGAGGGTTTGCGGGTGCATTTGCACTATATTTGAAACTGAAAGTGAATATCCTACAAGAATCCTGATCCCTCAGGAAAATCCGAAACCACTTTCACAACCACAGCCATTAAAATAGTATATAGTCTTATTGGATAACATATTCCGATTTAATCAATGTTGTATTATACAAGAGCCATGAAGACAGCAGGAAAAAAGGCCTGGAATCAATATAGCACAGCCGGTATTCAATGGTTCGTATTATTTTGCTCCCTTATTTGCCTTTTGTTTACAAATCAGCTGCAAGCCCAATGTGTGGGGCCGGTGATCAGCACATTCCCATACTCAGAAGGTTTTGAGTCCGCTCCGGCCTGGACAACAGGTGGAACCAATAACGACTGGGCCTGGGGAAGCCCGACTCATGCTACCATCAGTTCGGCAGGAGGAGGGACCAAATGCTGGTGTGTAGGAGGCCTGACAGGATCATTTTACAATTATTCAGAACTTAGCTGGATTCAAAGCCCTTGTTTCAATTTTTCAACCCTCAATTATCCCTGGATTTCATTTAAAATATTCTGGGAAGATGAATATAAATACGATGGCCTTGTATTACAATCATCCACTGACGGAGGAGTGACCTGGGTCAACATAGGAGCCTTTGGTGATCCGGTTGACTGTATGAATGCCAACTGGTATAATTACGGAAATATTACCTGGCTGACCAGTGCAAGCCCTAAACATGGCTGGTGTGGAAGGATCGGACCTACCGTGGGATCCTGCCAGGGAACAAATGGCAGCGGAGGATGGGTTACTGCCAAGCATTGTCTGAACGGACTGGCTAATAAACCCAATGTCATGTTTCGTTTCCTGTTTGGAGCCGGAACAACCTGTAACAGTTATGACGGAATAGCCATTGATGATGTGCTGATCGAAAATACAAGTCCGAATGTTGCCAGTTTTACCTATGCTTGTGCAGGACCCAACACCATTAATTTCACGAACTCATCTCCGGGTTGTCCGACCGGTTATACCTGGAATTTCGGTGATCCTGGTTCCGGTGCTTTGAATACCTCCTCATTGACAAACCCTTCCCACACATATCCTGCCGGTAGCGGAACCTATACTGTAACACTTACAGATAACGGTCCGTGCAATGCTCCGGGGACCGTATCCATTCCGGTACAGATAGGAGCCGTAGCAGTAAGTTCAGTTAATATTACCTGTAACGGAATGAATAACGGTAGTGCCACAGCAACAGTAAGTGGCGGAACAGCACCTTATACGTATTCATGGACACCCGGCGGACAAACGGCACAGACTGCTACAGGGCTTGCTCCGGGAACCTATACGGTTGATATCACAGGGGGGAGTATTTGCCCCATTAGTAACACGGTGACAATCACTCAACCCGCAGTATTGACAACAGCCTCCGGATCGTCTCCTGCCACCTGTGGAAACAGCAATGGTTCAGCCAATGTGACGCCGGCCGGAGGAACCGCTGCTTATACCTATTCCTGGTCTCCTGTTGCCGGCAATACCAGTTCCCTGGCTGGTCTGGCTGCCGGATCCTATACGTGCCTGGTTACGGATGCAAACGGGTGTACTACATCTGCAACGATTGCAGTTACTTCATCATCGGGTCTGGCCGTGAATAATACCATGACAAATAGTACATGTATGCTTGCCAATGGTTCATTGACAGCCACCCCTGCCGGAGGAGCAAGTCCATACACCTATTCCTGGTCTCCTGCCGGGGGAACGTCACAAACAGCCAGCGGACTTGCTCCGGGACTATACACCTGCGTCATAACAGATGCCAGCGGGTGTACGAAGACCGATACAATGACCCTTGCAAATACGGGTACAAAACCGGTTGCTGTACTTACCTCATCAGGCTCCTTAAACTTTTGTGCCGGGCAAAACGATACATTACATGCCTCGGGAGGGGGAACATATAGCTGGAGTACCGGAGCAACGACTCCTTCAATTGTTGTAACAACAGCAGGCACCTATAAGGTTGTTGTCACGAATGCCTGTGGCAAGGATAGTACCAATGCCGTTGTTACGATCAATCCATTGCCGGTTGCTGCTATGACAGGAAATCTGAGCTTTTGTGCAGGGAGTTCCACTACCCTTACTGCTTCGGGCGGGACCTCCTACAGCTGGAACAACGGATCAACATCATCCAGCATTGTCGTAAATACGGGAGGTACCTATGCAGTTGTCGTAAAAAATGCATGCGGATCGGCTAAAGATTCAAGCATTGTGACAGTTGATGCTGTAACAGCCCATTTTACTCCTGACAGTTCCAGCGGTTATGTACCCTTGCCTGTAATTTTTACAAATAACAGTTCAGCCAATGCTATTTCATGGCTTTGGAATTTTGGAGACGGAAGTACAGCCACCGGTTCTAATCCTACCCATACCTTCGGTGCCGGTGGTACATATACCGTAACCCTCACCGTTACAGACGCACAGGGATGCAGCAGTACATATACAGAAGTGATTGTGGTAAAAGAGCTTAATTCCTATTTGAATGTTCCAAATGTCTTTACTCCCAATGGGGATGGTTCGAATGATGTATTTTTAGTTAAATCCTCAGGTATTTCTGATTTTGACATGAAAATTTATGACAGGTGGGGTGTGCTTATTACTGAAAGTGTTTCAGCATTACAAGGCTGGGACGGAAGGACTAAGGCAGGTGTGCTGGTGAGTGAAGGAACCTATTATTTCATCATTAATGCCAGGGGGCATGATGGAAAGACATTTGATAAACACGGATATCTTACCCTTCTTAAATAACTTACCGGACCTTATTTGAAAGCCGCCAGGGTCAGGGCGGCTTTTTTGTATTATATGTTTTTGGAAGATAAAACACCCCGGTTCACCATACCTTGTTTGCAGTTTGCCCGGCAATCCTGCGTATTCACCGAAAACAGGCCCTTCCTACCCCTGAATATCGTTTAATTAAACAAACTTCACCTGACACAGACAAGATTCGAATCCGGATCTGAATATTCGGGTCAGGCCTAAAACAAGCTTCCATGAAAAACACAGCTACATGGCTTTCTGTCTTTCTGGTCGACGATGATATAATGTATATGACCACCGTAAAACATAAACTTCGGGAGAAATTTAAAACGGGAATACGGATAAGTACCTTTATGAATGGAGAAACGTGTCTGAAACACATGGACTCAAAACCGGATATAGTTTTCCTTGATTATTATCTTCATCCGGAGTCAGGTAACTATATGAATGGTTTAGATGTACTAAAAAAGATAAAAGATGTTTCGGATCAAACAGAGGTGGTCATGCTTTCTTCGAATAAGGAGAAAACAATAATTGAGAATACGATTAACCAGGGGGCCTATAAATATATCACCAAAGGAGAATCTGCCAGCTTGCAGGTAAATGCTGCTGTGAAAGAAATAATTCATGAATCAATACTGGAAAGAAATGCCAGTGAGAACCGGAAACTGAATTATATAATGGCCGGAATCATTCTGTTGCTTGGATTGGCTGTTGTATTTGTATATCTGCGTTATTTTTCAGAATAATTAATTATACGCTATTCTTATGAATTCTACAGATACAGAGCCTATATTTGTGTGCGTATCTTTATTAAAAATATGGTATAGAAGGCACACACAATAAAAACAAAGGAGAGCGGAATAGTATTCCATTTCCTCCCGGGTTACATGCGACATGATGGAAGAAAAAATAAATATATTGCTTATTGAAGACAATAAGTCCGATGCAAGGTTTATTGATATTTATCTTAAAGAAGCATTCGGTCCCGGATTTGAATTGCATTGTGCTGAATTATTACAGGAGGGTCTTGAGCTGATCAATGAAAGACAATTCAACATCATATTAGTAGATCTATCACTCCCTGACAGCTCCGGATTGGAGACTTTTCAGGCTGTCCATCTGAAAACCCCGGAAACCCCGGTTATTGTTCTTACCGGAAATCTGGATGAATCGGTTGGGATGAATGCAGTCAAACTTGGCGCACAGGATTTTCTGATAAAAGGAAAAATAAGAAGCCGAAGTTTAAGGCGTTCTATTAACTACAGTATTGAACGTTATAAGTTACTCAAACAGCTCGGTGAGAATACCAAACAACTTCAGGAACAAGCTTCTGCATTGAGGGCTGAGAAACAAAAGCTTGCTTCAGCACTTAAACTGGCGCATGTCGGCAGCTGGGTCTGGGATATCGATAAGAATGAAATCACATGGTCCGAAGAATTGCAGCGCATTTTCAGCTTTAATCCACGGGCAACGAAGGCGACATATGAGAAGTTTTTGAAATATGTTCATCCGGAAGACCGGATAGCGATCCGTGACTCAGTTGAAGAGGCGCTTAAAGGAGGGCAGGTGCTCAATCTTTTTCACCGTATTGTCAGAAATGATCACACGGTCCGTTTATTACATACACGCGGAGAAGTACTTATCAGTAACGAGGGAAGGGCTTTCTGCATGGTTGGTACTTGCCAGGATGTGACCGAAAGGCAACATGAAGAAGATCTTGAAAAACTGGTAATGGCAGCTACAAAATCCTATAACTCCGTTGTTATCCGAAACAGGGAAGGTCAGATTGAATGGGTGAATGAAGGATTCACAAAATTAAGCGGTTATACGCTTAATCATGTCAAAAACACATACGGAGAAGCCCTCAAGAACGGGAATGAAAAAGATGTGATTGAACAAAAAAACTACTATGAAAGGGTGTTGCGGCATAAAGCTCCTGTTAGTTATGAAAACAAGAACTATACCCGGAAAGGGATAGGTTACTGGACAATTACCACCCTCACGCCGGTTCTTGACCAGGAAGGGGATGTGGAAAGAATAATTGCCATTGATTCAGATATAACGCTCCGTAAACAAATGGAAGAAGAATTGCTCACGGCGAATAAAATAGCGGAACACAGTCTGATGAAAGGTAACAAAGCCTTGACGGAACTCATGGTAGCTAAAAAACAACTGGAGCTGAGCATGAAGGTCAAAGAAGAGTTTCTGGCAAATATGAGTCATGAAATCCGTACTCCTATGAATGCGATAGTTGGTTTTACGGATTTATTGATGAAAGCCCGTCTCCCGGATGAACTTCAACAATATATTAAGGCAATAAAGACATCGGGAGAGAATTTGCTGGTCATCATCAACGATATTCTTGATTTTTCAAAGATAGAAAAAGGCAAAATTGTGTTTGAACAAATCAGCCTTCATATTTCCCAGATAGTTTCAACGGTAGTAGAGCTGTTGCTGCCTAAATCGATGGAAAAAGAGGTGAATTTATCAACCCGTATTGATAAGCGGATTCCCGAAAATCTGATTGGTGATCCTACACGCCTGAGCCAGATATTGCTTAATCTCGTAGGGAATGCCATTAAGTTTACCGAGAAAGGAGAAGTGCTGGTGAATGTGGAATTAATCTCAAAAGAGAAAGACAAAGTTAAAGTGCTCTTCCTCATTACAGATACCGGAATAGGAATTCCGAAAGAAAAATTAGCCACCATATTTGAAGGATTCACTCAGGCAAGCAACACGACTACACGGAAATACGGAGGAACAGGGCTGGGACTGACTATTGTTAAACAGTTGGTTGAGTTACAGGGAGGTAAGGTATCCGTTGAAAGTGAGGAAAGCAGGGGTAGCACCTTTTCTTTCGAACTGGAACTGAAAGTTGATACGGATGAACAGCCATTTAGTAAACCCGATGAATCACCGGAAGAAATTCCGGGTATTGAAGGAATAAAAGTATTACTTGTAGAGGATAACTACCTGAATCAGCTTTTGGCAAAGAAGGTATTGGGCGACTGGAAGTGGAGTGTAGATGTTGCAGATAATGGATTGATGGCTGTTGAGAAACTGGAACAGGGAGATTATGATGTGATACTAATGGATATACAGTTACCCGAAATGGATGGCTATGAAGCCACCCGCTTTATTCGCAAAAATTTCAATGGTGCAAAAGGATCTTTACCAATTATAGCCATGACAGCCCATGCAATATCGGGCGAAGCAGAAAAGTGCAGAGCAGCCGGGATGGATGAATATATATCCAAACCCTTTGATCCCAAAGTTCTTTATTCAAAAATAATCAGAGCAATGCATACCAGCAAACAAGGTCATGAACAGGAGGAGAACGGGGAACCTCTAAACGAAAAAAATAAGGAAGAGAAATTCACTAACCTGGATTATCTTCATAGTCTGGCCAAAGGAAATGAAGGTTTTGTCAAAGAGATGATCCGGATTTTCAGCCAGCAGACACCGGAGGCAATCCGTACGCTGAAAAAAGCATTGGATTCAAGCGACTGGGATACTGTGGGAGCGATAGCCCATAAAATGAAGCCATCTTTTTCATTTATGGGTATACATTCCATGAAAGAAGTGATTGAGGCGCTTGAGCGGAATGCGAAAAAGCAGGTTGGAGGAAATGAAACCGCTGTATTGATAAAAAGGCTTGAATCTGTCTGCAATAAAGCTATTCTGGAGTTGAATATACCGACCGGAGTGGCATAAAAGCAGTCCGGCCCGGCAGCAATCTATCGCCTCAAAAGCACCATCTGCTCACCCAAAGCCTCCAACCAATCATTTGGGCTTGACTCTGCTGTCTGATTCCTTACCTTTCCTCCTGATCGATTAAAAAGATTAAAGTATATTTACTAACTCAATTCCCGGCATCCCCATGAAAAACATATACCAAGGGCTTATAAGCCTTTTCTTGCTGTGCATATTAATTTCATGCGGACAGAAATCCAATGAAAGAAATGAAGCAACTTTATCGAACTCATCAGCCGATAAAGAGGCCGGCCTGAAGATCGAGACAAAAGATGTAAAAGGCAAACTTATTGCAGGAGAGCATGCTAAAGCCGGAAATGGGACACTCGTGAATGACGAAGGAACTTTTGAAGAGGCAACCATAAACTTTGATCATAAAGCCGGGATCAATATTTATCCCAGCAAACAACCATTCGATACCCTCGTATCCCGGCTGAAAGAAAAATTGAAGAACTGGGGAACATTTGATGTCCTGGAAAAGCAGGAGCAAGTGTTCTACTATAAAGCGACACGTGTTTTCGGAGCTCAAAAAGAAGAAGGGTTTAATTTCCTTGTTCAGATCAAGGGAAAGAATCATACCTATTTATTGAGTGGAGAAGGGGAAACACCCTTGAAATCTATAGCAGATAAAGCATTGGCAGATAAAGTTTATAAAATAGCCCGCTCTTTTGAACCGGCTGATTAATTGCATGAACTTTTCCACTCTCATCGTTTTGCTGACCCTGCTGCTCTTGATATGCATGGGGTTACTCTTCTTCCATTTCCGCCGGAAGGAGGCTGGTGTCGTTATTCTTGTCAGGGAACCCTTTTCTGCCGCCGGCTTTGCACGGAGCATAATCAAACTTATTTTATCTCAGCGCAAAGATATCCGTGAAATACGGAATCTGGATATCATTAAGATGACAGAATATAATGAACAGAACCTTAACAGGCTTACAGATCTGATCAGTGAAGGAAAATTTGCAGAGCTTGAATTGCTTGAAACACCCAAGGAAACCTCTGCAGGAGAAGAGTTGTCGGTTGTTAAGTTTCTGGATCAGGAAAGTAACGTTTACCTTGGCCTGGTATATGATGATTCACTTCACTTTCAAAGCACCAAGCTGCTCTGGATCTATCCTATATAATAGGAATTTGCTTTACAACATTGCTTCTGCTATATTTGATTAATGGCCCTTAAACGGAACAATAACTAAAGCTATGTCAGACAACCCAGCATTCGATTATCAAACAATAACCAAACAAATTGCAGACCGGCTGCAGGAACGAAGATGCCGTGGCATTAGAGTTAAAGGTATGAAGAATCAATATCCGGAAACAGAACCTGTTGCGGCTGTTGATGGTTCGGGTAAGTCAGCATTTCCGGATCTGACCACCACTTTGCCTTCCTATATAATTTCTATTTGCAATACCGGAAATTTAGCGGAGGATGAAAAGATGAATTCCTTCCGTATTCTTTCCTCCTATTGCCTGAAAACATTCAGGACATTCGTTATCGTTGGGCCCCGAACCGAACATGAACAACTGAAGAAAAAATTGAAAGAGTTGAAAATAAAACCGGCCTACTTTATCTGGGTTTGAGGCTGCTCCTATCCTATCTGTTAAGCAATAGCAGTCTGGAATCACAGTAATGGGCTGTCTGTATGCGGACGATATACATTCCACCAGGTAGCGTGTTGCCGGAGAGACTGGTTCCATCCCAAACAATTCTGTGTTCACCGGCAGTTGTTGCCCCGTCTTCCAGAACCGCTACTTTTCTTCCATCCGGAGCATAAACCAACACCTCTGCGAAGGTTGATTCTTCAACTGAATAAGTTATCTCACAGGAAGAAGAAAAAGGATTAGGTGCAAGCTTCAATGAATTGGAAGTGGAGGGCAAACTTTGTACGGAAATGGTTTTTTGAAAAAGGGGTTCTATTTCAGCATTCAGAACGGAGAAACGGGAGGTGTCAACCAAAGCTCCCGCATCGTTCCATTCCGTTACAAAGGCAAGAATTTTCATGTGGCCGGCCTTCCAGGCATCCGGAATGGTATAGGAATAGGACTTCAGGATGGTTTCTCCGGCATTCATCTTTTGGGGCAGTATTCCATCCTCACCCCAGTTGCCTGAAAGATTCACCCTGGCCACATTTCTCTGTACATAATGCCGGATAGGGTTTCCTTTCTCAAACCAGGGAGAATCATGATCTGCATTTCCGAAATTCATTTGTTTGAGGTCAGTCTCAATACTGTCTTCCACTAATACACAATTCAGCCTCATGTGTTTGTTAAGCAGTGTTTCAGCCGTGAGCTTCAGGGTAGTACTCAGGAGTCTGGAGGGAGTGTCAAAATGGCTGCTTATAATCAAATCCACCGGAGCTTCATTTTTCAGGCGATCAGCTACAGCAGGGTCCCAGGAAGATGAAGTTTCATCCATAAACTGAAACACCCCTCCGCCGGCATTGAAAGCCGTTCGGTCAACAAATGCAATTGGAAACTGACTTACCCCACAATCCATTGCAAGTTGGTCTGAATAAGGAGAGGATAAGGAGTCATTGTTGTGCAAGGAAATACAGATGACAGCGTTCCCGTATACAGAATCCAGGTGTTCACAAGCTGATTTTCCCCTTGGACAGTCTCCGCACCACATACCGGTAAACTCTTCAACCAGCACCTTATGTCTGGCCTGAGCCGGTGTTTTCCCGGTAGCCAGGAATGAGAGAAGCAGGAGCAGGTAGAATCCGCCCCGCTTTTTCAGGGTTCGGATCGACAAATTGCCAAAAAGTGTAGACGAATTCATGTTTATTGCCGCGAAAGTACAATGGAAAAGGAGGCAAATCCAAAATCAACGGGAAAAATAGGGGGGAAAGACCAAAACTTAATATGAAATTAACCTGGATTAGGTTCAGGCTTAATATGGGCTGGTTTATTCTGATTTTTTCTTTAACCCGGCCGGCCAGAACCCGGGGCTGAGAGCAGATGTTTCCGGATTTTGTATATCCCTGCGAAGGGCAATGCGTTCTGAAGGAGAAAACAGAAAGATACAAGGTGATTCACGGTGAATGAGCGCCTGAAATTGCTTGTAATACGAGGCCCGTTTTACCGGATCCAGTTCAATACGTATGGCATCGATAAGGGAATCGGCTGAGGCATTGCAAAAATTCACATAGTTATCACCTTCTCCGGCAGCTGATGAACTATGCCAGATTTGTTTCATATCATCTCCGAGCGGGCTCATGGAGAATGAATTGATGAAGAGATCTACCTTATGTTTTTTCAGATTGGAAATAAATGTATTCCATTCCTGCCCGTCAAGACTCACCTCGATTCCTGCTTTACGGGCATCTTCCCTGAAAAGAAGTGCAATGGATTTACGGAGTTCATTTTCTGCACTCAGTGTCAGGCGAATCCGGAAGCTGATCCGTTCTCCGTCAATCAATTTATCGAGTATGCCATCTCCGTCAGTATCTTTCCATCCGTCTTCAGCCAGAAGTGTTTTTGCCTGTTCCACATTAAATTCATAAGCATGGAGGGATGTATCATAATCTGCCTTGTCAGAAGGGTGCAGGGGGCCATTCAAGGGCTCGGCAAGTCCGTAGTAAACGGTTTCAATCATTGTCTTCACATCCGCAAGATGGGCCAAAGCCTGCCGGGTTTTAAGTGTTCCCAGTATTTTTGACCTGTTATTCATTCCTATATAATAACATGCGAGCATGGGAGGTGATTGGAGGCTATAAGCCATATCCGATTCCTTGTTTTCTTTCATCATTTTGAAATCCTTTGGCTTGATTGCATAAAGCACATCCAGGTTTCCGGCTTTCAGAGCCGATATGGCAGCACTTAAGTCGCCAATAGTTTTGTATTCAAGCTCTGCCGGATAGGCATTAAAATAGCAATTTTGACCCTGTAAGGCGTTGCCCCAGAAATGTTGCTTCTTCTTCAGAAGGAGAAATTGATTACTCTTCCATTCCACCATTTCATAGGCCCCGCTTCCGGAAATAAAATGTTTGTCACGCATCCTTTTCTCTGAATTCATGTCCTCTCCAAATTTTTTTATTTTCGGATCAGCAACAAGCTTGTTTCCTTCTCTGATAAGCTGAGGAACTGTAAATGTTTTCATCAATCCATGAGGATCATAAAAATACTCCGGCAGGATAAACAAATTGCCACATGCAGATTCAGAGAGAAAATAAACAGAATTACATACGAAACTAACCTTCAGCGGATCATCCGGATACAAGCGCAGATCGGAAAGAAAATCAATTGTAGACTTAAGTCCGGGATTGTTGACTGCAGGATTCAGCATAGCTTTGACAGTGAACTCAACATCTCTTGCTGTCACAGGGGTCCCGTTATCCCATTGTGCTTCTTTGCGTATACGGAAGGTAATGACCATTTCTCCTTTATCCGTCTTCTCCATCAAGGGTCTTTGTTCTGCCAGTACAGGAACAAGCCCCATCGTCTTATAATCTATACCCAGCAAAGGCTGAAAAATATTCAGCAGGATATTGTCTGCATTCTGGTCGGTGGTAATGATTGGCTGAAGCATTTCAGGATCTGACAATTCCCAAACCCGGATTTTGTCTTCTTTTTTCGGTTGTTCGCATGACAACAAACAAAACAACATCAAAAGCAAACAGGAAGAGTACCGGATATGGCCGTTGAATTGGGAATTCATATAGAACAAATATAAAAGGAAAGAAGAAACGATTCGAGTTTCTTCTTTCCTAAGGTAATGAAAATAACAAACGGATGGTCTGAGGTCAGAACCTGGATTGTGTACCGTGCTGATAGAGGAACGGATTGGGATTCACAAACCGCAGGGTTATTTCCATGCCTCCTCTGGCATTGGTAGCTGTCTGAAGCCCGGAAGTATTGATATCATAGCTGAAACCAAAGGCATAATTGGCATATTCCATCAGCATGGCTGCTGCCACCCCGTCGCCTGCCCTGTAATAAGCTCCTAAAGAAATAGCTGCCCCTTTCTGGAATCCTGTGTACTTGCTGTCCTGTTTGAGTTTATAGCGGATGAGTGAACCGGCATAGATTTCCTGTGCAGGGCCCTGGCGGTTATACATGAATCCGGGAACAAATGCGACATTGGTATTGGGTATGCTCAGCAAAGCATTTCCGTGCACCACGAATTTCATGTAGAGTTTTTCCCCGTCATTGTAAAAAGAGTAGCCTGGCTGCTGGGGATGGAACACCGCAACCCCGAGTTGAAACTTGAGGTCATGATTGTCAGTAACCTTGATGGCCCCGGCTGTATTGTTATAGGTATAGACAATTCCACCTCCAAGGTCCATATAAGAGAATGAAGCTGCCGTAATATTTTCACCGGTAGGCAGACTGGCGTCATAGGCCATACCGTTATACTGATTACCGGTTTTTATACCTCCCGGACTGATGCTGCGCTGGGCAAAGCCGGCCATGAGTCCGCCACCCAGTGTATTATAATCATTGAGTTTTACATGATAGGCAACATTGAGGTTGACCTGTGTGGTGGTCATCTGGAGGTCACCGGCATTGTCATTGTATAAATTGATGCCCGCAGCCCAGTAACCGGATGTGTTTTTCTTTTTAACCAGTCTCATATCATAAGAGGCAGCCATGGTTTTGAATGGGGTGGCTATACTGGACCATTGATTGCGGTAATTGATCAGGGCCTGCATATCGTATACAGCACCTGCCATGGCAGGATTCTGTGTCAGAGGCGACATATAGAACTGAGAGAAGTGGGTATCCTG
>JBIOHC010000002.1:0-144980 GCA_044448685.1 Bacteroidia bacterium | reverse complement strand
GGTATAAGATCAATACATTAAAACAGGATAAAAAAGAAGGAGACTTTTTTGTATTCCTGAACATGCTCCCTGCAGGCGGTACTGTGCTCGATATTGGCGCGAATATAGGAATCATGACTGTACATCTGGCCATGGATCAGGAACGAACAGTGCTGGCTGTAGAACCTATGCCTCATAACCTCAAAACCCTGTACCGGATTATTGATCATTATAAGCTGAAGAATGTAAAAGTATTGGAGTGTGCTTTAGGCAATACCGAAGGTTTTACAGAAATGGTTATGCCCAAGGTGGGGGGGGTGCGTATGCAGGGACTGAGTCATGTTGTACATGAAAGTATAGAAGAGAATAATGAGGGAGATAAAGTAAAGGTACCCATGCATAAGCCGGATGCCATTCCGGAGATTTTGAACTCCGGTAAAATTACCGGTATTAAAATGGATGTGGAGAATTTCGAGTCCTTTGTTCTGGAAGGCACTGTTGAGACATTGAGAAAGCATAAGCCGGTGCTGTATATAGAACTTTGGGATAATGAAAACCGTCGTAAGTGTTTTGACCTGCTGAAGAGCCTGGGTTACCGGACCTATGTTGTGGAAAATGGAAAACTTGTTGCATATGAAAGGCAGATCAAACAGAATTTCATTTTTCTGCCTAAACCTGAATAGAGAATAAAGCGTAATTTAGAGCGCTTTAGACGGCTCATGCAAAAGAAATTTCTCCTTAATCTCGGCATACTCCTGTTTCTTAACCTCCTGGTTAAGCCCTTCTGGATGCTTGGAATAGAGCCTGAAGTACAGAGACAGGTAGGGAATGTCAATTTTGGTGAATATTTCGCCCTCTTCAACTTCTCCTTTCTGCTTAATATCGTGCTTGATTTCGGGATCACGAATTTCAACAACAAAAATATTGCGCAGAATAACCATCTTCTGTCCAAACATTTCTCGAGCTTATTTGTCCTCAAACTTATCCTTGCCCTGATCTATATCCTGGGTTCGGTTGTTGTAGGGCTTGTCATCGGATACGATGTACGTCTTACAAAGCTCCTGCTTCTCCTTGGTTTCAATCAGTTTCTTATTTCCATGGTACTGTACCTTCGCTCCAACCTCCAGGGTCTTCATTTGTTCAAGACTGACAGTGTCGTATCGGTGCTTGACAGACTGATCATGATAACCATTTGCGCCCTGATACTATGGGGTAAGCTCTTCGGGTTGAAAATGGACATCATGATTTTTGCGTATGTGCAGACAGGTGCTTATTTCGTCACAGCCCTAATTGCCTATTTTATTGTTGCCAGCAAGGCTGAAAGCATGAAGCTGAAACTGAGCTATCCTTTTGCCCTGATGATACTCAAGAAAAGTTTTCCTTTTGCCATCCTGGTATTGCTGATGACTTTTTACAACCGAATTGATGCAGTTATGCTTGAACGTATTCTCCCAACCCACAATCCGGAGCTGGCTCAGAAAATAGCGCATCTGCGTACCCTGCCCGAGGCAAGCCAGGAACATTTCAAGCTTGCCATCGATAAACTGGATGAACAGGCTATGCTTAACGGAGCTGATCAGGCCGGTATTTATGCCAAAGCTTTCCGTCTGCTGGATGCAACAAATATGATTGCATACCTCTTTTCCGTTATCCTGCTCCCGACTTTTTCCAGAATGCTGAAGTATAAGGAAAGTGTAGAGCAACTTGTCAAGCTGTCCTTTACACTCATCATGACACCGGCTATCGTAATTGCGGTCGGTTGTTGTTTTTACAGTCATGAAATAATGAGTCTGCTCTATTCCGACCATATTCATTCCTCCGCTCTGGTTTTTGCCCCGCTGATGTGTTGTTTTATTGCCATTTCAACAACCTATATATTCGGCACCCTGCTTACTGCCAATGGTAATATGCGCCAGCTTAATACAATGGCTGCCTGCGGCATGATTTTGAATATCACCCTGAATATCATCCTCATTCCTCATTGGCATGCCATGGGATCGGCTTATGTAAGTCTGCTTACACAAGTGGTAACGGCTTTTGTACAGGTTCTTATTGTGCAGCGTAAATTCAGGTTCAGGGTCAACTACCGCCTGCTTATTACCCTGTTTGTATTTATCACCGGGGTGATAGGTATCAATTACCTTAGCCGTTTGTTTGGGTTCCAGGCCAGCAATCACCGCTGGATGCTCAACTTCGGAATCATGGTGGCAAGCAGTGTTGTTTGGGCATTTCTGATCGGGTTAATCAGTGTCAAGTCTATATTCCGGATGCTCAAGTATGGATGAAGAAGTTGAAAAAATGGAGTTTAATTACCTGATTATTAAATTATTGGAACTGTTTTGCAGTTTTCCGGGGTATTGGATAAATTTTCCTACTTTTGCCTTCCCAATTAAGTAAATAGCTATTCAGACATGACGAATAATTCCGGTAAAAGCACGGATTTTGATTCAACAAATCTGATTTTTTTCTTTTATCGCTGGCGCAAACCCTTGTTACTCATTGGTGGCGCAGCATTTGTGGTATCCACTATTGTATCTTTCCTGATTCCGGAACGGTTCAAATCAACAGTGATTATGTTTCCGGCTACCACTAGCTCCCTGTCCAAAGCACTCCTTTCTGAAAATCCAAGTGCCAAGCAGGATGTATTGTTATTCGGTCAGGAAGAAGAAGCGGAACAGATGCTTCAGATCCTGAATTCGGATGAGATCCGGGACCGTATTTGTAAGCGTTTTAACCTGATGGCACATTACCATATTGATCCATCTGACAGGTATAAGCGTACCCGCTTGTATGACGAATACCAGAACAATATCACTTTCAAGCGTACGGAGTTTATGTCCGTAAAAGTTGAAGTGCTGGATATCAACCCGGATACGGCATCCCGTATTGCCAATGTAGTGGCACAGTTGCTGGATTCAACAACCACCCGTATGCAGCGTGAACGTGCCTCCAAAGCATTTCATATTGTAAAGGCCGAATACATGAACAAGCTCAGGGATGTAAAGCTCATTGCCGACTCCATGAACAAGCTCAATGAAAAAGGAATGTATGACTACGAATCCCAGTCGTCCGTTACCAGCGAGCAGTATGCCATTGCAATTTCCAAAGGAGATGAAAGAGCGATTAAATCACTGGAGCAGAAGCTGAAAATTATTTCTGAATACGGCAGTGCTTATTTGTCGGTGCGGGATAATCTGACCTTGCAGACAAAGCAGTTAAACATGCTTAAGAACAAGTATGAGGAAGCGAAAGTGGATGCAGAACAGGAAATTCCGCATAAATTTATTGTAAACAATGCATTTCCTGCAGAAAAGAAGAGCTACCCTGTTCGCTGGATAATTATTGCAGGTTCTACTTTTTCAGCTATCTTGATTGCCGTAATCTGTATTATTCTAATGGACAGCATGAGCCGTTACAGAAAAAACGATAAAAAGTGAGTGTATTCGACAATCTGGTCTTTATTCATGTTATTGTTAAGTGGAAGAAACAGCTTCTGCTTGTACTGATCAGTTCAGCTGTACTGGGTTTTGTTTTGTCGAGTGAATTTTTTATCAAACCTAAATACAAATCAACAGCCATCCTTTATCCGGCTAACCTTGCCCCCTATGGCAATGAAACAGCTACAGAACAGATGCTGCAGCTTCTTCAGTCGGCTGATATACGTTCTGCTGTGTGTGAGCGGTTTAAACTGGCCGACAGATACCAGGTCGATCTGAGTAAGAAAGGCGGTTATTCAAGCTTGTATGATACCTATAATGACAATGTGGATATACGCCGCACAGAATTTGAGTCTGTCAAGATTGATGTATATGATACCGATCCCCAGGAAGCCTGCATGATGGTGGATAGTATTGTAAGTATGATGAATCTGAAGGCACGCTCATTACAGCGTTCAAAAACGGCAGAGGTAGTCAAACTCCTGAAGGCTGAACTGGATTTTAAAAGAGTCGAAATAGACACCCTTGAAACGGCCTTAAAAGTATTAAGGGAAAAATATGGCCTGCTTGACTATTATATACAGACCAAGGAAGCTTTGAAACGTTATTACAAGCTAATCACCAGCGGAGCCAATAAGGAAAAACTGACAGAGCTGGATGGTATACTTAAAAACCTGGAAGCCAAGGGAGCGGAGTCGGTATCGCTCAAGCAAATGCACCAGAAAGCGTATGAAACCTATGCCGATATACGCATGGCGTATGATAAATCCCTGAGCGACAGCCGAAAGGAGCTGACGTATGCGAATCTGGTTGCTAAACCTTATCCATCCGACAAGAAGTCTACTCCTGTTCGCTGGATTATTGTTTGTATCACCACGTTGTCGGCATTTGTTTTCAGCCTCCTGGTGATCGTAGTGATCGAGAACAAAGACTTTTTTTCCAAGTTTAAGTAGCCTTGACAGACCAGTTAAAATTCAGGTGGATTTTCAGCCTGAGTGCTGCTTACGTAGTACTCAATGCCTTGTGCTGCTTCTATGAATTTTACTGGCTCAATCTCATCCCCTTTGCCCTTATTATCATTTACCTGGCATTTGTCCGGGTCGATATTCTACTTCAAATCATCGTCTTCTGCACTCCCTTTTCCATCAACCTTGCTGATCAGGAAATAAGGCTGGGACTTAGTCTCCCTACCGAACCCCTGATGATAGGTGTTATGCTGCTCTTCTTTTTCAAAATTCTTTATGAAGGAAAGTATGATCCCAAAATTCTGAAGCATCCGGTGACGATTGCTTTGATGATTAATCTTATCTGGATATTCATTACCTGTGTAACAAGTGAAATGCCGGTGGTATCCTTCAAGTTTCTCCTGGCCAGGTTATGGTTTGTGATTTGTTTTTATTTTATTGCCGTGCCGATGTTCAAAGACAGAAAGGCTATTCGCAGGTTCGGCTGGTTATACATCCTGCCCCTTGTCGGCGTCATAGGCTATACCATATACAATCATGCCCTGCTTGGCTTCAGAGAAGATCCTGCACACTGGGTTATGGCCCCCTTCTTTAATGATCATACGGCCTATGGTGCTCTGCTGGCTATGTATTTCCCCCTCATTGTTTCCTATGTGTTCAATAAATCCTATTCTTCTGCGGCACGAATCTTTTCTGTCATCCTGTTTGCCATTTATTCAGCGGCATTGATTCTTTCCTATACCAGAGCTGCCTGGGTCAGCCTGCTGGTAGCGCTTGTTTTACTGATCGTGTACAGGCTCAGGATCCGTTTCCGGACCTTTCTGCTTGCTATTGCCGGTATAGGTATTATCCTGGCTCTGTTCTGGACGGATGTGATGATGAAACTTGAAAAAAACAGACAGGATTCTTCCACCAACCTCACGGAGCATGTTCAGTCTATCTCCAATATTTCAACTGATGCATCCAACCTGGAGAGGCTCAACAGGTGGCATGCAGCAATGCGTATGTTTTATCAGCGCCCTTTTTTCGGATGGGGCCCGGGCACTTACAGTTTTCAATATGCGCCGTTCCAGCTTTCGAGTGACAGGACTACGATCAGCACCAATGCGGGTAATAAGGGTAATGCCCACAGTGAGTATATAGGGCCTTTATGTGAGTCGGGTGTGCCCGGTGCTTTATCCTTTGTGGTTCTTCTTATCTGTGTATTGTGGACAGGATCCAGGCTTTATCATGCGTTGCCATCTGGTGATTTGAAAATAACAGTTCTGGCTGTCCTGCTCGGATTGGTGACTTATATCGTCCACGGAGGATTGAATAATTTTCTGGATACCGATAAAGCGTCCGTGCCATTCTGGGGCTTTATCGCCTTGCTTGTTGCCGCCGATATTTATCACCGGAAAGGGGAGGCTTCCGTCTCAGAAGATACGGCAACTGAATAAAGCAATATCATCCACATAAGGTCGGGATTCTTTGTGTTTGATGACATCCGCAATGATTGTCTTGTTAAGCGTTTCCATATCATTCGAAAACTTTTTCCTCAGTGTCTCTTTGAGAAGACTAACCCCGAACTCATCACCTGATTCATTTTCAATTTCGACCACACCGTCGGTATAGCAAAGAATGATTGATCCGGGGTCGATGCTGACTACACCTTCTTTGACTTTTGCCAGTTCGTCGAACATCCCCAATCCAGTACACCCTACCTTGAGCATGCTGATACTTGAATCCGTTGCCAGCAGCGGAGGGTTGTGCCCTGCATTGATATAAGTAAGAATACGGGTCACGATATTGTAACGCGCAATGAAGAGGGTAATGAATTTTTCACCTTTTGCATTCTGAACAACTTTTGTGTTGAGCTCTTTAACAAGATCGCTCAGGGATGTAATACTTTGTAATAATATACGCAGGTTAGCCTGGAAATTGGACATCAACAAGGCGGCCGGAACACCTTTTCCGGAAACATCAGCCATGCAGAATGCCACTTCATTTTCATCCAGTTGAATGAAATCATAATAATCGCCTCCTACCTGCTGATGGGGCAGATAATAGGCTGCAATCTGCAGCAAACCGTTATCAGGCAGCTTGCTTGGAAACAGCATATTCTGCATTTCCGAAGCCAGCTCCAGTTCTTTGCGCATGGCAGCCTGACGGATATTTTCCTTAGCCAGCTTTTTGTTTTCAATGGCCACCATAATGATATTGGCCAGCGTTTGTACAAAAGGCAGGTGTTTGATGGCAGCACTTACCTCCAGCTTGTCTTCATTCAGATCGCCGATTAATACATAGGCCAGGGGACTTGCTTTGTGATATACGGGAACTACAATTTCGAAGGTGTGTTGAGAAGCCGCAGAGGTATAATCTATTGTGCTGATTTCCTTGATATGGCCGAATTCTTTTTCCACATCCACATTCGCCATTTCAGCTTCGACACCGTATTTAAGCAGGCAGGTCCAGCCGCTGTCATAACTGAACAGGATGAGTTTACCTATATTCAGCTGGCTGCGAAGCACATTTTCGAAAATTTCAAGAAGTTTCTCGGTCGAGAAATTGTTATTAATGGCTTTTGTAACCTCCAGGATGGAGCTTAGCTTAATATCCTTGATCTTGGGTCTGGAAACTGATTGTTTCCCGTTTGTTTCTTCAGCCATAATTTTGGAAACAGTCTGTTACCAAAGTTAGTGAAAATACAATGACGGTGAAGGAGTAAAAAAACCCTTATTTAACCCGTTCTACATAGCTGTTGGTACGGGTGTCAATTTTGATTTTTTCGCCCTGATTCACGAACAAGGGTACATTCACTATACCGCCTGTTTCAAGGGTGGCAGGTTTGAGGGTATTGGTGGCGGTATCACCTTTCATGCCGGGTTCACAGTAGGTGATTTCCAGTTCCACAAATACGGGTGGTTCAGCCAGGATAGGGGTGTCACCTTCGAAAGAAACTTTTACTTCCATACCTTCTTTAAGGAAACTCATGGAGTTGCCAAGCATCGCAGAGGAAATATAGATCTGTTCATATGTCTCATTATCCATGCAGACAATAAAATCCCCTTCGGGGAAGATATACTGCAATACTTTGTAATCGACTCTGACAATTTCAACCAATTCTCCGGAACGGAATCTGTTCTCAACCAGCTTGCCTGATTTCAGGTTACGCATTTTTGCCTGGTAAAAAGCACGCAAGTTGCCCGGAGTACGGTGTTGATACTCTTCTATTTTGCAAAGTTCACCGTTAAAACGGATTACGGAACCGATACTGATATCTCCTGTGTCTGCCATGGAATTTTTTTTAACGCATGAATACCAGAATATACACTGGTTTTTAACCCTTTTGAGGGGTGCAAATATAGGATTTATAGGGGAAAAACCAAGATTATCCCTCAATTCTTGTAATCTTCCATACGTATTCCTGATTTGCAGAAGGAATACTCAGGATTCTGTTCATTGGAACAGACCAGGATAAGGCGGCCGGAAGCATGAGCCCCTACCAGGGCCTGATACCATTCAACAGCAGGCTGATCCAGATTACTGCAGGGCTCATCCAGGCATAGCAAGGGGGTATCACTCAGTATAGCCAGACCCAGCTTAACCCGTTGTTTCATACCGGATGAAAAGTGTCTGATTTGTTTCTTTTTTGCCCGTTCAAGTCCTATCAATGCCGGGATCTTATCCAGTTCGAGGCCCGGACGCAAAGGTTTAAGTCCGGCATGAAAGGCTATATGTTCTTCCAGATTCAGTTCTTCCAGCAGCTCCATATAGGGGGCTGCATAGCTTATATAGCGGAACAGATTTTCTGGTGAAACAGGTTTTTCATCATGAACGTAGGAAATGATCCCTTCACTGGCACTGGTATGCCCTGCAATGATTTGAAGCAGGGTTGATTTGCCTGAACCGTTTGATCCCAGTATTACACTATGTTCTTTTTCGAATGTATGGTTGAGGCCACCGAAAATACGTTCCCGGTTATATTTTTTACCAATATTCTGAAGGGTGATGATCATGGAAGGGGATGGTTCGGATCAGGATATTCCCCGCATAATGCCATTCGTAGATTCACGGATGAATTTAAGAATCAGATCTTTCTGGGCCGATGCAGGTGCTTCCTGTTCAATAACCGCCAGAGCATTAGTTACATTGAGACCTTTAACGTACAAGGTCCGGTAAATATCTTCTATCTGCAATATTGTTTCATTATCGAATCCCCGCCTTCTCAGACCGACAGAATTGACTCCTACATACTGAAGGGGTTCCCTTGCACCTTTGGTGAATGGGGGTACGTTTTTCCTCACCCCGGTCTGACCGGCTACAAAAGAATGAGCGCCTATATGTACAAACTGGGCTACTCCTACATAACCTTCCAGAATGGCATGATCATCAATGACTACATGTCCGGCCAGATTCACACTGTTAGCAAGTACCACATTATTGCCCAGTATACAATCGTGGCCAAGATGTACATACGCCATCAGCAGGCAATTGCTGCCAATGGCTGTTTTATGCCTGTCTTCCGTGCCCCTGTTTACCGTTACACTTTCACGGATAACGGTATTGTCACCAATTTCACAAAGTGTTTCTTCCCCTTTGAATTTCAGATCCTGGGGAATACCGGAAATGACAGCACCCGGAAATATTTTACAATTCTTTCCTATTCTGGATCCTTCCAGAATAGTGGTATGAGGTCCGATCCAGGAACCATCACCGATTACCGTATTCTTGGCTATATAGGCAAAAGGTTCTATGATTACATTTTTGCCGATTTGTGCATCCGGATGGATGTAAGGAACAGGTGTAGACATAGGCGATCAGGCAGAAACAGGTTCCGGTTTAGTAATATTCTTGACCTTTACAATCTGGGCCATCATTTCGGCTTCCATAACCGGTTTATTATTGACATAGGCCGTGCCTCCCATATGGCATATTCCCCTTCGTATGGGAGTCAGTAATTTGAGGTCAAATACAACAGTATCTCCCGGAAGAACTTTTTGTTTGAATTTGACATTATCAATTTTCATGAAGAAAGTCAGATAATTTTCCGGGTCAGGAACAGTGGAAAGGACAAGAATTCCTCCTGTCTGGGCCATAGCTTCGACCAGGATTACTCCCGGCATTACCGGGTTACCCGGAAAGTGACCTTTGAAAAAGTCTTCATTCATGGTTACATTCTTCAGTCCTATAACTGAATCACTTGTCAGTTCCATGATTTTGTCAATAAAAAGGAATGGAGGACGGTGAGGCAGCAGGCGCATGATGTCATGAATTTTGTAAAGAGGTTCTTTGTTGACATCATAGCTGAAAGCGGGTTTGCGCGACCGTTCTTTCTTGATAAGCTCTTTGATTTTTTTGGCAAAAGCAACATTGCCTGCATGCCCGGGGCGTGCTGCCAGGATATGGGCTTTGAGCGGAACTCCTATCAGGGCCAGATCGCCGACAATATCGAGTAATTTATGCCGGGCAGGTTCATTGTAATAATGGAGTTGTGTATTGTTCAGCACACCTCTGCCTTTTACATCCACATCGGGTTTGTTAAAAACCTTGCGGAGATGAAGCAGTGTTTCGTCGGTAATGGGTTTGTCGACCAGTACAATGGCATTATTCAGATCTCCTCCTTTAATAAGGTTGTGTTTCAGCAGGGCTTCCAGTTCATGCAGGAAAACGAAGGTCCGGCACCTTGAAATCTGATCCTTGAATTCATGTATATTATACATACTGGCATGCTGAGTGCCAAGGACTTCAGAATTATAGTCAACCATGACTGTAAGCCTGTATTCATCCTGTGGTACGGCCAGCATTTCCACCTTTTTAACCGGATCTTCATAAGTCAGATTTTCTTTCAGCACATAATATTCTCTGGGAGCATCCTGGGTTACACGGCCTACAGCTTCCAAAGCCTGAATAAATGGCCATGAACTTCCATCCATGATAGGCACTTCGGGTCCGTCAAGTTCTATCAGTATGTTGTCAAGGTCAAGACCTACCAATGCGCCCAATGCATGTTCTGTAGTACTTACCCGGGCCCCGTTTTGTTCCAGGCTTGTACCTCTTGCCGTGTCCACCACATTATCAACGTCAGCATCAATTACCGGCTTCCCTTCCAGATCTGTTCTCTGAAATTTGAAACCGTGATTTTCAGGAGCCGGTTTAAAGGTTATGGTAGTAAATTTTCCTGTATGCAACCCGACACCGGACATGGTTACCGGGCTTTTGAGTGTGTGTTGTTTATCCATTCTGGAATTTACGTAGTTGAAAATTGTCTGGACCCAAAATTAACGAATTTCCTTAGGATAGCACAGGAAATATTTCCGGACCGTATGGGATATAAGATTAACCCCCAGCTGATCCGAAGCCTCTGAAATATCAACGACGGTACCGTCTTTAGCCAGGATCTTGATCTGAAGTTTGTCGGGACGGTAGGTATCATTGCTTACATCGGCTGAAAAGACCAGGTAGGGCAAGTCTTTGCCGGCAAGATGGTAATGTTGCTTGGCTTTCTGTTTGAGCTGGGCGATCCGTTTTAAGTCGAACGGTTTTTTCTGCAGTTCAACAGCATACAGGTGGCGGTTAATCAGGTTATGGCAAAGCAGAGAGAGGATACGATCGGTATGTGATACCCAGACCTTGATGGATGTCATTACATCATGGTCATCCAGATCGGCAAAATGCTGCAGGAGCTGAGGATCCTTTTTGAACGACTTTTCACTGTGGCGGTGGTATAAGAAGATTTTCAGGGCCGGAGTACAGAATAATTCTTCGTGTTCCGTTTGTGCGAGTTCCCTGGCTCTTTTGAGGATATTAACCAGGAGGTTTTCGGCACTGAGGACTGTTTTATGCAGGTAAACCTGCCAATACATCAGGCGGCGGGCAATAATAAACTTTTCCACCGAATAAATCCCTTTCATTTCCACTACCAGCTCATCATGGACCACATTCATCATTTTTATGATGCGGTCAGAGCTTACAATTCCTTCTGAAACCCCGGTAAAAAAACTGTCCCTCTTCAGATAGTCGAGCCTGTCCACATCCAGCTGACTGCTGACAAGCTGATGCAGAAATTTCTTTTTATACCGGTTCCGGAAAATAAGGATGGCCAGATCCAGCCTGCCGTTGAATTCCTTGTTCAGTCTTGTCATGAAAAGCTCTGACAGGGTTTCATGGGATACTCCCTCTACAATGGTATGTTCCAGGGCATGAGAAAAAGGTCCGTGGCCGATATCATGAAGCAGTATTGCAATGGTGGCTGCCCGGGCTTCCTCATCGGTGATGACATGCCCTTTCATTCTCAATACATCGAGTGCTTCCGACATGAGGTGCATGGCACCCAGGGCATGATGAAAGCGGGTATGCAGGGCTCCCGGATAAACCAGGTTGGTAAGTCCGAGTTGCTTAATCCTTCTCAGGCGCTGAAACCAGGGATGGTTAATCAGTTCAAAAATAAGCTCATCCGGTACGGTGATAAAACCATAAATCGGATCATTGAATATTTTTCGTTTCAGTGTTTCAGGTTTCATAAAACCTTTGGGATGGAATGATTCATTTTTTACGGGTGCCCTGAACAGGTTTACGGATGGTTTTGGCGAAATCAGCCTGTACTTTACTGAGCTTTTCTTTCTCAACCTGTTCCCTGATCTGATTCATCATATCTTCAAGAAAAGCAGGATCATCAATTCTCCTCAGGAGGCTTTCCATTTTTTGTTTCAGAATATCCGGCTTCATTGTCATTAATTTAATTCGAAAAGCAATCAATCTGTTAAATTATATTAAAAAAGCTGAGCTGCAAATTTAGAATTTTATCAGGAGGCAATAATTGCCCCGGCTCATCGTTTTGTGATTACATGCAGGGTAATTTTGATTTAACTGTAAAAAAAGCCTTCCTGATCTTCATTGAATAAGTTTACCTTTAATACCTGAAAAACGATAGTATGGAAAAAATTCAAATACTCTGGGCTGATGACGAAATAGAACTGCTGAGACCACATGTCCTTTTTTTGAAAGAAAAAGGCTATGAGGTGCAGACAGCAAACAGCGGTGACGGAGCTCTGGACCTGATCCGTAAACATAATTTTGACATTGTTTTTCTGGATGAGAATATGCCCGGGCTCTCGGGTCTGGAAACCCTGGCTCGTATTAAAGGTATCAAGACTGACCTTCCGGTGGTCATGATCACCAAGAGTGAAGAAGAGCAGATTATGGAAGATGCCATAGGCTCCAAAATATCTGATTATCTTATTAAGCCGGTTAATCCGAATCAGATATTGCTTTCTCTCAAAAAAATCCTGGATAATAAGCGCCTGGTAAGTGAAAAAACCACGTCCGGATATCAGCAGGAATTCAGAAGTATCGGGCTCACACTCAGCGACAGACTTAACCAGGATGAATGGAAGGAAGTTTATAAAAAGCTCGTTTATTGGGAACTGGAACTGCAAAAGTCATCCGATCAGAGCATGTTTGAGATCCTGCAGATGCAAAAGCATGAAGCCAATGCCCAGTTTGGAAAATTTATTGATGCCAATTATGTGAACTGGCTCAACGGAAAAGATAAAAATGCACCGGTTCTTTCGCATACACTGATAAAAAACAAGGTCATACCCCTGCTTGAACAGGAAGGACCCGTATTTCTCGTATTGATTGATAATTTGAGATACGACCAGTGGAAGGTGCTGCAACCTGTATTTCACAATTATTTCAAGACGGAGAAAGAGGAGCTGTTTTACAGCATCCTGCCTACTGCAACACAGTATGCCCGGAATGCGATTTTTGCCGGCTTGCTTCCTTCTGAAATAGAAAAAATGTTTCCGAATCTATGGCTGAATGATGAACAGGAGGGAGGCAAGAATATGCATGAAGAGGAGTTTCTGGCTGCTAATCTGAAAAGGCTGGGTAAGGACATTAAATTTTCATACAATAAGATTACCAATCATGCTGCCGGAAAAAAATTGTCCGAAAATTTCAATAACCTCATGGGCAATAAGCTGAATGTCATTGTCTATAATTTTGTGGATATGCTTTCACATGCCCGTACCGAGATGGAAGTGATAAGGGAACTTGCCGATGATGAAGCGGCTTACCGCTCTATAACACTATCCTGGTTTGAGCATTCTCCCCTGCATGAAATTATTAAAAGCATTGCAGATAAAAAGGGAAGATTGATTATTACCACGGACCACGGAACAATTAAAGTGACGGAACCTTCTAAAGTAGTGGGAGATAAAAATGTAAATACGAATCTGCGTTATAAGCAGGGTAAAAGTCTGGATTATATCAAACGCGATGTGTTTGAAGTCCGCAAGCCGGAAGAGGCATATCTGCCAAAGCAGCATGTCAGCCAGAGCTTTATTTTTGCCAAGGAAGATAAATTTTTCGCTTACCCGAATAACTACAACTATTATGTGAGTTATTACAGGAATACATTCCAGCATGGTGGAATCTCTATGGAAGAGATGATAATACCCTATATAGTCCTGAGTGCCAAATAGAATGAATGCAATAATCCCTGCTGGTGACTGCCTTTCAAATCCATAGTCCGGCCGAGCTGCCTGAGCTTGCAAAGAAGCTGCTTCTTCTGTTTCCGACCCGGAGGGTATTTGCTTTACGGGGGCCGATGGGCGCCGGGAAAACCACCTTTATCAAAGCTCTTTGTAAGGAGTTAGGTGCTGAAGACCAGACATCAAGCCCAAGTTTTTCCATTGTCAATGAATACAAGGCAGGGAGTGGAAAAAAGTTTTATCATTTTGATTTTTACCGCATTTCCAATGAAAAGGAAGCCTCTGACATGGGATTGGAAGAATACCTGGAATCAGGATCCTATTGTTTTATAGAATGGCCGGAAAAGGCCGGGGGCTTGCTTCCGGAAACCTGCTTGTATATTGATATAAAAGTTTCTAGTGAGGTAAGAAGTATTTCTTTTAGCACAAGTCCTTAAATTTCCGATATTTGCAGCTCACTCTATGAGCGCATCGAAAGGATTGCTGGCGACATTAGCCAAAGGTGCCCTACTTCCCCAGGAAGAAATGCTGGAAGTAGGACGAAAAAAAGGAAAACTCTTTATAGGAATTCCAAGGGAGATTTCATTCCAGGAGAACAGGGTTGCTCTCGTTCCTGATGCGGTAGCCTTGCTGGTTAATGACGGGCACCAGGTGCTTGTTGAAACCAATGCCGGCAAATCAGCGAATTTCCAGGATCATGATTACAGTGAAGCGGGGGCTCAGATTGCCAGCAGCCCTCAGGAAGTGTATAAAGCGGATCTGATTTTAAAAGTTGCACCACCCTCTCTGGAAGAAATAGGGATGATGCAAAACCGTTCAACCTTGCTTTCCTCTCTCCAGCTGACTGTACAACCCGAAAATTTTGTCAGGGAACTGATGGCCAAAAGAATTACGGCTATAGCTTTTGACTGGATAAAAGACGAAGACGGCATTTTCCCCGTGATACGCTCAATGGGTGAAATTGCAGGCGGAACATCTATACTTATTGCAGCAGAGTATTTGAGTAATGCTAATAATGGTCAGGGTAGCATTCTGGGAGGTATTTCAGGAATATCACCTACTGAAGTTGTAATTCTGGGTGCAGGCACCGTTGGTGAATTCGCAACCAGAGCCGCACTTGGATTGGGAGCCTCTGTGAAGGTTTTTGACAATTCTGTTTACAGGCTCAGGCGCATGCAAAGTGCAATAGGCACCCGTGTTTTTACCTCCATCATCCAACCCCGTGTGCTGGCCAAGCATCTGAAAACAGCCGATGTGGTAATTGGAGCTATTCGCGTGCCACAGGGCAGAACACCCTGTGTTGTTTCGGAAGAAATGGTGAGTGAAATGAAAGTGGGATCGGTCATTGTGGATGTAAGCATAGACCAGGGCGGGTGTTTTGAAACTTCGGATGTTACCAATCATACCAAACCCGTATTCCGCAAACATGGTGTGATTCACTATTGTGTGCCCAATATAGCATCCCGTGTGGCACGTACTGCCAGTTATGCCTTCAGTACAATCTTTGCACCTATCCTGCTCAATATTGGTGAGGAGGGAGGAGTTGATAAGATGCTGAAGAACAATGTGGGTGTCAGATACGGGGTCTATCTTTATTACGGAACCCTGACCAACAAATATCTGGCCGAGACCTTCAAACTTTCCTATACAGACATTGACCTGCTTATGGCAGCTATCTAACCAGCATATCCTTGAATTTCAGAAGAAGAATTACACTGTATCTTTCCGGCTTCCTTATCGGAGCATTGATTGTTTGGTTCGGCTTACTGAAGAACAGACCGGATGATGCACTTACCTCCTGGTTACCTACCAAGCGCATTGTCATGCAACTCGATACGAACCCTATGGTGCTCACCCACCACGCTGTTTGCCGTATGCATTGCAGGGGTATTTCAGAAGCCGATATTCATGCCCTGATTAAAAAAGGAGAGGTGAATTTCAGCAAGAGTGAGGTACATTCCACCCCATGCCCTAAATACGCCATGGAAGGTACTACATCAGGGGGCCATCATTTACGCATCATCTGTGCCGCCTGTGAAAAGGAAACACGTATTGTAACAGCGATAGATCTGGGATTAAAAACGGATACCTGTTCCTGCCCGGGAGACGAGAATAAACACTGATCTTGTTTACCTCCTGATCATACAGCCCGGGAACTCCAAATAATAAACATTAAACTCTAAATATTCAAGGATGCTTACTTGAATATTTAGAGTTTAGTGTTTAAAATGAAAAATTTATTATTACTTCCTTTTTCTTCTTTCCTTCTCCTTCATTATCAACGAAAGCTCCCTGCCTGTCTGGCCTTTTACAGAAGTGTTCTCCTGTGCTCTGCGAATCAAATAAGGAAGTACTTCCTTCACCGGCCCGTAAGGAACATACTTCACAACATTATATCCTGCCCTGGCAAGGTTGAAACTGATATGATCACTCATGCCGAACAGCTGGGAATAATATATTCTCGGATCTGATGCCGGGAGTTTAGCCGTATCCATTATCTGTACAAGGTGCATGGAGCTGGACTCATTATGTGTTCCGGCACAAAGGCCTATGCGGTCAATATGTTCGACACAAAAATCAAGTGCGGCATTATAATCTGTATCGGTGGCATCCTTCCCTGTCTGTATCGGATCCGGATAGCCCATCTCAGCAGCCCGTTTTCTTTCTTTTTCCATATAGGCTCCTCTGACCAGCTTGGCTCCCAGGTGGTAGCCTCCGTCGGCGGCGAGGCGGAATGACTCTTTCAGATAGCTTAACCGGTCTTTTCGGTAGAGCTGAAAGGTATTATATATCAATGGTCTTTCCTTGTTCAGATGGGCCATCATCGTATTGGCAAGATCGTCAATGGCCTGCTGTATCCAGCTTTCTTCGGCATCAATGAAAACAGGCACTGAATGAGCAGCGGCTTTTTCACAGATCTCACTCACCCTCGATTTAACCCGGAAAAATTCTTCTTCCTCCTCTTTTGTCAGGGGAGAATGGGCACTTATTTTTTCAAGCAGGGCAAAGCGGCCCAGCCCTGTCACCTTAAACACACAAAAGGGAATATGCTTATTCCCGGCAGCCTTGTTAATTGTTGCGAGGGTTTCCCGGGTACAATGATCAAAGGCGGCTTCTGTTTCAGCACCCTCGACTGAATAATCCAGTATGGCTCCTATATTATATTTTCCCAGTTCTTCAATGGTGGATGAACATTCAAGAATATCTTCTCCTCCTACAAATTGTCTGAAAATAGTGGCTTTTATAGCGGGACGGATGGGGAGGTGCAGGGCAAGGGAAAAACTTGTCAGGATTTTCCCGAAATTAACAAAGGCAGGATTACTGACCAGTTTAAAGAGCCAATAGGATCGGTTAAGATCCCTGCCTGTTTTTCCGGAAAAAGCAATTTCTGTGTTGTCGAACGAAATCATGTAGCTTTTATGGATGGCAAAGATAGGCAATCAGTTGATTTAGCAATTCAGAAATGAATAATCCTCTTCAGGCACAAAGAGCATTTTGTATATTTGATCCATGGCCCTTAATCTCCCTGTTCAATCTTCCGGATATTCAATATATATAGGATCCGGTGCACTGAGTGATTTGGATAAACTGATCCGGAATCAATTCAGTCTGTCAAAAATAGTTGTATTGGTTGATGAGCATACCGCCCTGAATTGTTTACCGACACTGATGACTCAAATTCCTCTGCTTGAAAAAGCTCATGTGCTGGAAATAGAAAGCGGGGAAGCCAGTAAAAATATTGAAGTCTGTATCCGTTTATGGAGGGCGATAGGAGAATTGGGAGGAGACAGGCACAGTCTGCTTATTAATCTCGGAGGCGGAGTAATAGGGGATATGGGTGGTTTTGTAGCGTCCACTTATAAAAGAGGTATTCCGTTTATACAGGTGCCGACGACACTTTTGTCGCAGGTGGATGCCTCAGTAGGTGGCAAGACAGGTATTGACCTGGATCACCTGAAGAATGAAATAGGTGTTTTCAGTGTTCCTCAGGGCGTGTTTATATGGCCTGATTTTCTGAAGACGCTGAGCAGGAGGGAAATGGTAAGCGGCTTTGCCGAAATGATCAAGCATGCCCTCATTGCAGACCGCAGCTATTGGGACGAACTGCTGACTGTTAATATGGCGGATGCAAGTGTTTGGGAAAAACTCATTTACAAATCGGTATACCTGAAGAATGAAATCGTGAAAGGGGATCCGCTCGAAAAGGGGATCAGGAAGGCTCTTAATTTCGGGCATACAATAGGGCATGCCATAGAGAGCTACTTTCTGGAGATTGGAGAGAAAAAACTTTTACACGGGGAGGCAGTGGCAGTAGGAATGATAACGGAGGCATATATTTCAGCCCGCCAGAACGGATTAAGTATGCCTGATCTGGAATCTATAACAAGATTCATAAAGTCCAATTACAGTCCTGTTATCCTGGAACCTTTGGCCGACCATCGCTTGCTGGAGCTGATGCGTCACGATAAAAAGAATGAGAATGGGAAGCTTAATTTTACACTGCTCAATCATATTGGTGAATGCAGCATCAATAAAAATGCGGAAGCGGGAATGGTGAGAGAATCCCTGAATTATTACCGCAGCATAAACCAGGCTGGCTAATCAGGCCAGAACCCGGTTTAGTGCTTCCCTGGCCATTTTTTGCTTTGTCTTCCAAAGCTGGAGTTTTTCCTTTTCCAGTGCAATCTTTTCATGAATATCCTTCAGTAAAGGATTGTCACTTTTGCTGCTTTTGAAAAATCCAAGGTTGTTTTCGTATTTGAGTATGTCGAGGTGTATTTGTTCCGCATGTTTCTTGATATGATCATATTCCTTTTGCAGCAAATGTCCTTCCGGATCCTCTTTTTCAAGTCGTTCGAGCTTATTCGTAAACTGAATGAGGGCCAGTTCCGATTCATTCACATTGAGCTTTTGGTAGAGTGAATCCATGTACTGGTAGAACAGGTCATTCAGCCTCTTCCTGTCTTTGGGAGGAAGCTGACCTCCGCTTTTCCATTCCGTGCTGAACTGGCGCAGGGTTTCTTTATCCTTTGCTTCATCTCCGCTCGGTTCAAAAGCCAGGAAAAGGGCAAGGCTTTCTTCTTTTTTCTTTACTTCATTGACAGCAGCAGCATCCTGAGCTTCGAAATGCTTCTTTTTGGCATCGAAAAACTGATTACAGGCTTTACGGAACCGATGAAACATTCTTGATTCTTCATGAATGCCTATGCCTGGGATTTTTTTCCAGTCGGCCTGGAGGCGTATCATTTTTTCAGAAGTTTCTTTCCAGAGTGTACTGGTGCTTAATTCTTCCGCTTTGGTAAGCAGATCAAGTTTCTGTTTTTTCAGGTCTGACCGGCCTTCTTTCAGTACAGCATAATACTGGTTTTTTGCATCAAAAAAACGATCGCATAATTCCCTGAAACTATTCCATGCCGCCTCATTCTTTCCTTTGCGTGTAAACCCTGTTGACTTCCATTCTTTCTGAAAAGAAAGAATGGTATCCGTACTCGCTTTCCAACCTTCTTCATCAGCCGGAAGCTGTTCCAGCAACAGCCTGGTTTTTTCTACCAGTTCGTTTTTATGAGCAAGATTTTTTTCCTTTTGTTCTTCAACACTTTTATAATGCGCTTTTATCCGGGCATATACAAGGTCAAGTCCGGCTCTCCATAATGTTTTGAGTCCTTCCCACTTATCATGCGGAACAGGGCCTACTTCATCCCATTCATTTCTGTATATCTTAATAATCCGTTCAACTTCTTTGATGCTGTTTTGTTTGCTCAGCTGATCAAGCTTTTCAATAAGTGCTGATTTGAGTTCCAGATTTTTCTTGAAATCATGATCCTGCAGAACCTTATATATGTCAAGGCTGTAATAAAAAGATTCAACGGCTTTGCTGTATTCGTTTTGCAAGTCTTTATAAACATGGGAGGAAACGGGCCCTGCATCTTTCCATTGGGCCTGAAGGTCTTTGAGGGTCTTAAGCGCCCGTCCGGGTTGTGTCTGAATATCGCCCAGGGCTTTTACTTTTTCAATGATGCCACGTTTAAGTTCCAGATGGCGGAGTTGTTCGGCTACTATCTTTTTTTCATGTGCTTTCTTAAGCTCCTGAAAGGAAGCAAGCTTTTCTTCCAATTCCTTGTCTTCGGCATCCTTGTGAAATTCAAACTCTTTGGAGAATCCTCCGTCACTCAGGAATTCCTGACGGGCTGTTTCTTTTTCACGGGTCAGCAGGGTTTCGAATTCCTGACGGATAAGCCTGACTTCGGTTGCTGCTGCCGTAATATCTTCCGATTTGAGTAATGTATCAAGCTTCTCGATCCACTCCCTCTTTCTGGTTGTTTGCATGGGTGCTACTGACTGATGTTGAACGAATACTTTATTTCTGCTTTTCGGGTAGTGAATTTACCTTCATAAAAGTACCAAAAATCCAGCACAGAGCAAATCATTTAGTGAATTAGGAGGGATTTGTTACCTTAGCCGAAAGAACAATGCTGTATGCCCCGGTATAGGATTTCGCATCCGACAAAAAATCTTCAAGGTACCATCCGTTTAACCGCTTCAAAAAGCGAAAGTAACCGGGCCCTTATTATTCAGGCAATTTGTGAAGAAGATTTTCAGGTTGGAAATCTTGCACTGGCTGAGGATACCCAGACTCTTCAACGTATTATAGAACAGGATATCGTAGCTCCTCAGGATAGTTATGATGTAGGCCCTGCTGGTACCACCATACGATTCCTGACTGCTTATTTTTCATGCATTCCCGGAGTCCGTATCCTCACCGGTTCTGAGCGTATGAAGAAAAGACCAATAGGGCCATTGGTGGATGCACTCCGTCAGTTGGGAGCTAAAATTGAGTATACAGGTGAACAGGGATATCCTCCTCTCCGTATACAGGGCTCTGCTCTGATGGGTAATGAAGCTGTTGTGGATCCTTCTGTGAGCAGTCAGTTTGTAACGGCTCTGCTTCTTATTGCACCGATGGTACAGCATGGATTAACGATACGTTTTGAAGGAAATAAACCTGTTTCACATCCTTATCTGAATATGACCCTGAAAATGATGGAACATTTTGGGGTATACGGACAGTATCAGCAGAATAGTATTTCTGTCAGTGCTCAGAAATATTCAATGAAAGAATCAGAAAGCACGGAATATGAAGTGGAAGGCGACTGGAGTGCAGCATCATACTGGTATGCAATGGCGGCACTTTCTAAAGAAGCGGATCTTACCATTCTTGGGTTAAGGGAACAAAGTCTGCAAGGCGATTCTGTGGTGGCCCGCTTGTTTGAATTTTTTGGTGTGCATACCGAATTTATCAGTGAAGGTGTAAGGCTTACCAAGTATAAAGTGAATGCAGAGAATTTTGCATATGATTTTTCAGATTGCCCGGATATCGCCCAGACACTCGCCGTGGTGGTGGCAGCACTTGGAATTCCTTCCTTGTTCAACGGACTCAGCACACTGACTCATAAAGAAACCAACCGTTTGCAAGCATTGCACAATGAACTCCATAAAATGGATTGTGAAGTGAAAATTTCCGGTGATGCTGTTTTGGAAATCAAACCGGCCGGAGCTTATAAATCACTCGGTGGTGTTGTAAGGACCTATGAGGATCACCGTATGGCAATGTCGTTTGCACCGCTTGCACTGGTCAATGAACAAATAGAAATTGAGCAGCCGGAAGTAGTAAGAAAATCCTATCCCGGATTTTGGAATGACTTGAAATCTATGGGGTTTACTATTGAAGAATTAGCCTGATTCCTCCTCCTTATACTATTATATTCACTTCCCGTTCCAGACTCACGCCAAACTTCTCTTCAACAGAAGTGAGGATACGGGTTGACAGCTCATATATTTCGGCTCCTGATGCTTTTCCATCACTGACCAGTACAAGGGCCTGCATGGCATGGACACCGGCATGCCCAAATGATTTTCCTTTCCATCCGCAGGATTCGATGAGCCATCCGGCTGCCAGTTTGAAGTTCCCGTTTTCGAGGGGATATGCGATCAAATCAGGAAAAGACTCTTTAAGTTTGTGATAGCGGGATGCCTCTATTTCAGGATTTTTAAAGAAACTGCCTGCATTGCCAATTTTGGCCGGATCAGGCAGCTTGCTGCGGCGTATGGAACTCACCGCTTCACTGATGGCAGCAACAGAAAGTTCATGAACCCCCATTTTATCCAGCTCCTGCCTGATAACTCCATACTGGGTATTGAAAACAGGTTTTTTGTTTAAGCGTAAGGTCACAGAAGTGATGACAAACAGGTTCTTTGCTTCCTGTTTGAAAATACTTTCCCTATACCCGAAGCGGCAACGCCCGTTATCAAATATTTCTATTGTTCCATCTGCAAGGTTCATGGCTTCCAGTTCGTGAAAGACATCTTTGAGCTCAACTCCGTAAGCACCTATGTTTTGCATAGGTCCAGCACCTACATTTCCGGGAATGAGAGACAGATTTTCAATACCACCGTAATTAAGTCCTACACAATATTGTACAAGTTTATGCCAGTTCTCTCCGGCCCCGGCTTTCAGGAATACATGATCCGCATCTTCCCTGATCCTGGTAATACCTGTGAGATTATTTTTTATGACAAGATAGTTAAGCGTCTCGGTTTTAAACAACAGATTACTCCCTCCTCCGAGGATGAGGTTGGAAATTCTTTTGCCTGCCGACCAGGTCAATGCTTCCCTAATTTCTTGCAAATCCGAAACTTCAGTGAAATACAGAGCGGTTGAATCTATACCAAATGTGTTCAGGGAACGCAAAGAATGATTCTTAAGGATATCCATACCTTCAAAAGTAAAAAGGAATATCCGATGACCTCCTGTGAATGACGGTATTTATTCACAGGTGTTTATTCATATCCTGTGTATATTTGAGCGGATTTTCAGGTTATATGAAGAAAGCGATCGTATCTGTCATCAATGATTTGTCGACCGATCAGCGGGTTCACAAAGTCTGCACGAGTTTGCATGACATGGGGTTTAAGGTCGTCCTCATTGGCAGACGGCAACGAGCGAGCTTACCTCTTGATCCGAGACGGTACAGAACACAGCGTATGCGGCTCGTTTTCGAGAAAGGTCCCCTCTTTTATTTTTTTTTCCAGCTGCGCCTTTTTTCTCTGCTTCTGATGAAGAAAGCTGATGTACTGGTTTCAAATGATCTGGATACACTCCTGCCCAATTACCTGGTTTCAAAAATCAAAAACATACCGCTGGTTTATGACACGCACGAACTCTTTTGTGAAGTTCCGGAGCTTCAGCATAGCGTCCTCAAAAAGAAAATCTGGAAGAAGCTGGAACGCTTTCTGTTTCCAAAAATGAAGTATGTTTTCACGGTGAATGATTCAATAGCCGGTATTTATAAACAGGAATACGGAGTGAATCTCCATGTTTTGCGCAACCTGCCCAGGCGTCATTTTTCCGGCTTGGAGACAACGATCAAAACACGTCAGGAGCTTGGCTTGCCGGAAGACAGGAAGATTATTCTGTTACAAGGCGCCGGAATAAATATCGACAGGGGGGCTGAGGAAGCTGTACTTGCCATGCAATATATTGACAATGCGTTATTAGTGATCATTGGAAGCGGAGATGTGATCCCTGCTTTACACAGGCTGACCGCTAAACACGGACTGAAAGAGAAGGTGCATTTTATCGGAAGATTACCCTTTCAGGAATTAAAGGCTTATACTTTAACGGCCGATATCGGGCTGACACTGGACAAGGATACGAATATCAACTACCGCTATAGTCTGCCCAATAAACTCTTTGACTATATACAAGCAGGGGTACCTGTATTTGCTTCTGATCTGGTAGAAGTCAGAAAAATTGTGGAACACTATCAGGTGGGTTGTATCACTACTGTCATGGATCCTTCCGGGATGGGAGCACTGCTGAATGAATGTCTGAATAATGAAACCAGGCTCCAGGCCTGGAAAGCAAACTGCCTCAAAGCTGCTGAAGAGCTTTGCTGGGAATCGGAAGAATCAGTGCTGAGAGAAGTATATGCCAGGCTCGTGTAAGAAGATAGGATTACGGACTGCAAAATTATTATCTTAGCCGCCTGAAGCATTCTGCCTTGTCCGGTCATATCCATATCATTTCTTTCGATGTTCCTTACCCACCCGATTACGGCGGGGTTATTGATGTTTATTTCAAAATCAAAGGGCTTTCAGAAGCAGGGGTTAAAGTTCATCTGCATTGTTTCGAGTATGGGCGTATTCCCCGTCCTGAGCTGGAAGCATTGTGTGAAAATGTATACTATTATCACAGACAGATGAACAAACGACACCTGCTGAGCAAACTGCCTTATATTGTCATCACCCGTCAGTCCGAGCTGCTTGTTCAAAGGCTTATGCAGGATAATTACCCTATTCTCTTTGAAGGACTGCACAGCTGCTTTCACCTCACGGATCACAGGTTAAAAGGGAGGAAGAAACTGGTTCGCACCCATAATATAGAGCATACCTATTATTCCAACCTCGCACTGGTGGAGAAAAAGCTGTTCAGAAGAATTTATTTTCAGAAGGAATCTGACAAGCTCAGAGGATTTGAGAATATCCTGTCAGAAGCGGATACCATACTGGCTATTTCCAAACAGGATGAAGCGGAACTGAAAAGCCGCTACGCGCGTGTCACCTGTGTTTCTGCATTTCATGCAGAGGATCAGGTTAAGAGCAGGGAGGGTAATGGCTCTTTTGCACTTTATCATGGTAATCTGGAAGTAGGAGAAAATAATGAAGCAGCCCTTTATCTGGTGGAGAAAGTTTTTAAGGGCTGTACCGTTCCGCTGATTATTGCAGGTAAAAACCCTTCTGCTGCATTACGCAGTGCAGTGGCTCAGCAGGTATCGATACAGCTCAGGGATAATATCCCGACTCAGGAAATTCATGAGCTCATTCAGGAGGCTCAGATCAATGTTCTGCCTACTTTTCAGGCTACGGGAATAAAGCTAAAGCTCCTTGCTGCTTTGTATTCAGGAAGACATTGTGTGGTCAATACGCCTATGGTTCAGCACACCGGACTGGAAACACTATGTTCTGTTTGTGATACACCTTCCGGCATGCGTAGTGAAATAGAACGTCTGTTCGCTCTCCCTTTCCTGCCTGCTGAAATTGAGGAGAGGAAAAGGGTCTTGCTTCCTGATTTTTCCAATACAGAAAATAGTAAGAAACTTTTGAAGCTTATTTAGCAGCCAATGCTGAATCGATAAGTTCCCCGTTTTCGCATTTCAGAATGCGGGAAGGGAATTTCTGGTACATCATGATATCATGTGTTGCAATCAACACTGCCCTTCCGGTATGGCTGATGTCCAGCAGGAGAGAAATAATTCCTTCAGAGGTTTCAGGGTCCAGATTTCCGGTTGGTTCATCAGCCAGAATAACTTCGGGATCATTCAGCAATGCCCTTGCAATTGCCACCCTTTGCTGCTCTCCTCCGGATAATTCATGTGTCATTTTTAATGCTTTACTCACAAGACCAACCTTGGTAAGGACATCTTCTATCCTTTTTGCCATTTCAGCTTTATTCTTCCAGCCGGTGGCTTTGAGTACAAAACGCAGATTGTCCTGCACATTCCGGTCGGTAAGAAGCTGAAAATCCTGAAAGACGATACCGAGCTTCCGTCTCAGAAAAGCTATTTCCCTGCGTTTGATTGTTCCCAGATTATGCCCGGCAATACTGGCTTCTCCCTTGGTAAGCGGGAGGTCCGAATAAAGGGTTTTGAGGAGACTGCTTTTTCCGCTGCCTGTTTTACCCAACAGGTATACCAGCTCACCTTTATTGATGTGAAAAGAAATATTACTCAGAACAAGATTGTGCTCCTGATAAATGGAAACATTTTCGAGTGAGATACTCCTGTCAAGTGTCATAAGGGCGAATTTACGCCCAAGCCATGAAGTGAATTACCCGTAGCACGCAATAATCTTAACATGTATACGTTCATAACTTACAATTAACCAATCCATTCCAACCCTGCTATGATACCTACCTTTACCTGATAGTATTTATCGGAAAATGAAGCAGGAACATACAGGGTTTACTACAAAAGGCCCGGCCAGGAGGTGTATAGCCGTTCTGGTGTTTCTGGTATTCTTCCTTACGGAGGCCGGTGCGCAGAAAACAACAGTATATACAGATCCGGATGCTGCATTCAAACAAGGATTGGAACTCTTTAGTATTGCAGATTATGCCGCAGCCCAGGATCTCTTCATCCGTGCGGCTCAGCATGAATCATCTTCCCATTCCCTGATCCGTACAGATGCCGATTACTATTCAGCAGTTTGTGCTATGGAACTCTTTCATAAGGATGCCGAATACCTTCTGAAAAAATTCATTCACGATTATCCTGAAAGTCCCAGGGTGCGAAGTGTGCGTTTCTGTCTGGGTAAATATAATTACCGCAAAAAAAATTATAAAGCTGCCGTAGAATGGTTTAATACGGTTGATGTGTTCGACCTTAACGAAACGGAGAAAGCAGAATTCTATTTCAAACGGGGTTACAGCAATCTGGAAACAGATTCTGTTCAAAAGGCTAAAAGCGATCTGAATGAAATCTATGGCAGGAATACCAAATACAGCATTCCCGCAGCCTATTATTACGCACATATTTTATACGGGGAAAAGAAGTATGAATCGGCTCTGAGTGAGTTTGTAAAACTTGAAAAAGACCCGACGTTTGAAGCTGTTGTTCCGTATTACATAGCTCAGATTTATTTTCTGCGTCACCGGTATGAGGATGTAATCACTTATGTTCCTGCCCTGCTTGATTCGGCAAGCACGAAGAGGGCTCCGGAGCTTGCACGCATACTCGGTGAAGCCTATTTCCACACGAACAGATTCAAGGAATCAATCCCGTATCTGGAGCGATACCATAAAACAAATGCATTGAACCGTTCCGATTCCTATGAACTCGGATACGCTTATTTCATGGCCTCTGATTATGATCCGGCCATTGTGGCATTCAAAGATGCAACAGGGGTTGATGATAGCCTGAGTCAGAACGCCAATTATCATCTGGGAAGCTGTTACCTGGCAAAACAGAACAAACATTTTGCCCAAAATGCTTTTTCTGAGGCTTCCCGCATGCATTTCAACAAGGCCATACGGGAAGATGCACTCTTTTCCTTCGCTGAGCTGACCTATGAATTGTCATACAGCCCTTTTAACCAGGCCATTCAGGCACTACAGGCTTATATTGCGGAATATCCGAATTCGGCACGTGCTGATGAAGCCTATTCTTATCTGGTTAAGATCAACCTGGTTACCAAAAATTATGAAGATGCCCTCAAATCCATAGAACAGATCAGGAACCTGAATGAAGTCCTGAAACCGGTATACCAGCAAATAGCCTATAACCGGGGTGTGGAGCTCTACACGAATTTTGAATTTGAACAGGCTGTCAGGCATTTTGCAAAAGCCATGAAATATCCTGTAGACCCTGTTACCAATGCTCTGGCTAAATACTGGACTGCGGAAGCTTTTTACCAACGGGCAGAAAAGAAAGGGGATCAGGGATTGTATGAAACGGCTCTTGAAAACTATAAAATATACCAGGTAGAAGCAGGGGCTCCGCGAACACCGATGTATTCAACAGTTCAATACAATATCGGTTATACGCATTACCAGCTGAAGGAGTATCCTGCAGCCATTATTGCCCTTAGGAAATTTGTCCTTGACAAATCAGCCCCTCCTGACAAGGTTTGTGATGCCTGTATGCGTATCGGCGACTGCTATTATGTAAGCCGTGAGTTTTCGGCAGCTGCCGATTTTTATGACCAGGCAGTGCAGACAAAGACAAGCCGGAGCATGGAAAAAGATTATGCGCTCTATCAGCGTGGAATGTCACTTGGCCTTGAGAAAAAATATGAAGCCAAAATTAACGCACTCTCAAGCTTACTGAGTCTGTATCCTAAATCGGGTTATATACCGGCTGCCCGTTTTGAGGTGGCACATACCTATCAGTTGATTGACAGGCCTGAAGAAGCTGTGCGCTATTATAATATGCTTATTGCAGAGAATAACGGAAGTCCTTATATGAGGCGCTGCTACAGCCAGATGGGTCTTATATACGAAAATCAGAGTGATTATGACCACGCCCTTATTTGCTATAAAAAGGTAGTAGATCTGGATAAGCATTCGGAAGAAGCGAATAATGTACTCCCTCAGATCAGGCATATTTATGCAGAGGTGAAAAAAGATCCTCCGGGCTATGTAACCTATCTCCAGGGGATAGGGGAGAAGCCTTCCAACAGTCAGATAGACTCAATCACCTATAAAATAGCCCGTGATTATTATGGGGCAGGTGATTGCGCTAATGCAGCACCGGCATTGGCCAAATATCTGAATGGATTCCCTTCCGGCATATTCAGCTATGATGCCCTGTATATGAAGGCAGAGTGCGATCTGAAAAACAATAAGCCGGAAGATGCACTTACCGGTTACAAAGCCATACTTAATTTGCCACCGGGAAAATATACGGAGCCTGCATTACGCCGGTCGGCTGCCATTTGTTATAACAGAAAGGATTATGCTCCTGCATATGAATACTATTTGAGACTGGAGGCATTGCCGGCTTATGCATTTGATGCACGTATTGGTATGATGCGTTCTGCATGGGCATTGCTACAGTATGACAATGCTTCCGGAGCCGCCAATAAGGTGCTGAGCTCTGAAAATCTTCCTCCTGAAACAGCTCTGGAAGCCCATCTGGTTATTGCACGTACAGCCATACAAACCCAGAATTATAACCTGGCCTATAATGAATACGGACTGGTAAAAGCCGGACCTAAAAACGAAACAGCAGCCGAGGCAGCTTATTATCTGGCTCAGATTCAATACCAGAGAAAGGAATTCAAACCGGCTGAAAAAAGTATTTTCGAAATCATCCGTCAGCAAGCGGGGTATAAAACATGGGCCGGTAAGGCATTCCTCCTCCTTTCTGATAATTACCTGGCTCAGGCTGATACCTTTCATGCAAAATTTATCCTGAACGATTTTATAAAGAATACGGAACTCCCTGACCTCAAAACCCAGGCCCAGGAAAAGCTTACACGGATTATGGATGCTGAGAAAGCGAAACCTGTACAGGAAGAGAAAGATATCCTCGTGCCCATAAACAACGAAAAAGATAAACAGCTTTTTGAAGAAGATAAGAAAGGAGATATGCAGAGATGAACAAATTCAGCCGGCTGATCCTGACAATTCTGTCGGGCATAAGTTTCCAGCTTTCTTCCCAGACAAAGACTGACCCCGGAGATGAGATCCGTACCATTGTTATTTCGGCATTTCAGCCGGAAATAAAACAGCATGCCCAGAAGCTAAACTCCACACCTTCCATTATTGATACTGCTGTTCAGGCTCCTGCTATCGATTACAAGCTGTTGCCCCGTAAAATGGAAACCCGGTATGAGGTGGAACCGATACGTGAAGCCAAAATGCAGGGAGAACCCCTGAACAAACTGTATCATGGCTTTCTGAAAGCCGGAGGAGGAAATTACCTCACGGCCTATGGTGAAGGATTTTATTCCAGTACCCGATCCAAGGAAAATGAATGGAATATTCATGCCCGCCATCTTTCAGCATCCTCCCAGATAGGAGGAACTCCCGGCTTCAGCGGATACAGCGACGATGATATCAATTTATCAGGCAGAAAGTTTATCGGTAAGCATACCCTGGATGCAGGAATAGATTACTCCCGGAATGCAGTCTTCTTTTATGGAGATGATGCAGGCAATTTCTCGCATGCAAAAGACTCCATACGCCAGTATTTTAACTATGTAGGTGCTCATGTAGGGCTCCTGAGCCATTATCCGGATTCACTCAAAAAGATCAACCACAGCATACGGCTGAATTATTATTACCTGGGTGATCATTACAAATCAAGTGAGAACGGGGTTGAACTTCAGGGAGACGCAGGATACAAACGTCATGATGAATTTCTGGGAGTGAATGGATCGGTAGACTACCACGGGGATCATTCCCTGCATGATACAAGTTACTCGAGTTTGGTGCATCTGAATCCGTTTATTGCTGCTGAAGGTGAAAAATGGAAAGTCAAGGTGGGGCTTTCTGCTTATGCTGAGTATGGCAGGACAGAGCCTTATTACCTCTTCCTTCCCGATGCCGAAGCGAGTTATGACATCTATCAGCATATCATCACTCCATTTATATCCATTACAAATGCCGATATCAGGAATACATATCGCCTGCTTACCACTGAAAATCCATTTGTGAATCCCGATGTTGCAGGTGATATACGGAATACACGCTACAAATATACTGTGGCGGGTGGGCTCAGAGGCAGTATAAGCGCCTATACCTCGTATGAAGCCCATGCATCGTATGGGGAAGTGTCGAATGCTGCCTTTTTTGTGAATGATACCCTGGACTCACAACGGAATAAATTCACGGTAGTCTATGATGATGGATCTCTGTTAAGCCTGCATGGGGAAGTTGGGTATCAAAAAACCGACAAGTTCAGGTTCCTCGTAAAGGCTGATTATGTTCGATATTACCTCCAGCATGAAGTACAGGCCTGGCACACACCTACCACCAGGGTGGGAGTATCGGCCCGCTATAACCTGCAAAACACGTTCATTTTTACCGCTGATCTGTTTGCTTTCAATCAGCAATTCGCCAGAACTTATTCACGCAGCATAACTGCTCCCTATGCCATGCTTGTTACATCCAAAGAAATACAGCCCCTGGCAGATGTTAACCTGGGTGTTGAATACCGGTTTCGCCGCTATTATTCAGGCTTTCTGCGCCTGAATAATATAGGAGCGGAAAAATACTACCGCTGGAATGATTATCCTGCCCAGCAATTCAATTTTATGCTCGGAATTTCGTTAATCTTCTAGGGATAAACAGGACCACTTTGAGTGTATAAATTCAGTCTGGATAAGCAAGTTTCCCTCTCCGATTTTTATTAACATTTGTTCATAAAAAACACCCTGTTTGGGGCTCTTTTTTTTATGGCTAACTGCTTAATTTTCACTATATTTGAAAGATATCAAAATTACATCCAAATCACCTAAAATCCTATGGAAGAAGTAGTGAAAGAGAGTGTTTCAGCATCCGATTATTCTGCAGACAGTATACAGGTTCTGGAAGGGCTGGAAGCCGTCCGCAAAAGACCTGCCATGTATATCGGTGATATCGGCTTTAAAGGCCTGCATCACCTGGTATATGAAGTCGTGGATAACTCCATTGATGAGGCTTTGGCCGGACATTGCAAAAACATTGATGTTTGGATCAATGAGGATAACTCAATCACCGTTAAGGATGATGGACGGGGAATTCCTGTTGATATCATGCATAAGGAAAAGAAATCAGCCCTCGAGGTGGTATTGACAGTACTGCATGCCGGTGGTAAATTCGATAAGGACTCCTATAAAGTTTCCGGTGGTTTGCACGGTGTAGGTGTATCTTGTGTGAATGCTCTTTCGACGATGATGCGTGTGGATGTTCACCTCAAGGGTAAGCATTATGTACAGGAATATTCCATCGGCAAACCTTTGTACGATGTGAAGGAAATCGGACCTACCGATTATCGCGGAACGATTGTCACCTTCAAACCCGATGACTCCATCTTTATCGTACATGAGTATAACTATGAAACACTGGCGGCACGTATACGCGAGCTGGCCTACCTCAATAAAGGAATTAAAATTACCCTGACTGACAAGAGACATAAGGATGAAGCCGGTAATTTCCTTGGAGAAATATTTTATTCAGAAGGCGGTCTACAGGAATTTGTTGCTTTTCTTGATGCCAACAGGGAAAAACTGATTGAAGATTGTATTTACCTGGAAAGTGATAAGTATGGTGTTCCCATCGAACTGGCCATGACGTATAATACCTCTTTCTCGGAAAATATTCACTCTTATGTAAACAATATCAATACCCATGAAGGTGGAACCCACCTGGCGGGTTTCCGACGCGGACTCACACGTACACTCAAAAGCTACGCCGATAAGGCTGGCCTTTTGCAAAAAGTGAAGCTGGAGATAAGCGGTGATGACTTCCGGGAAGGACTTACAGCTGTTATTTCCGTAAAGGTTCAGGAGCCTCAGTTTGAAGGTCAGACCAAGACCAAGCTTGGAAATAATGAGGTAATGGGATCTGTAGATACTGCGGTAAGCGAAATGCTGAGCAATTACCTGGAAGAACACCCTAAACAAGCCAAAGTAATTGTAGATAAAGTGATCCTGGCCGCCACAGCCCGTCATGCTGCACGCAAAGCCAGGGAACTTGTACAAAGAAAGAACGTCCTTACAGGCACCGGATTACCCGGAAAGCTGGCCGATTGTGCAAACAGTGATCCACTGGCTTGTGAATTGTTCCTTGTAGAGGGTGACTCCGCCGGTGGAACCGCCAAACAAGGCCGTAACCGTGATTTTCAGGCTATCCTGCCTTTAAGAGGTAAAATCCTGAACGTGGAAAAAGCCATGGAATACAGGATTTATGAAAACGAGGAAATAAAGAACATCTTCACTGCACTTGGAGTAACCAGGGGAACTACAGAAGATAACAGGGCCCTGAATCTGGAAAAACTGCGTTATCATAAGGTGGTTATCATGACCGATGCCGATGTGGACGGTTCTCACATCTCCACCCTTATCATGACGTTCTTTTTCCGCTATATGAAAGAATTGATTGAAAACGGCCACCTCTACATTGCCACGCCTCCCCTTTACCTCGTTAAAAAAGGCAAGGAAGAACGGTATTGCTGGAATGAGGATGACAGGGCTGTGGCGGTACGGGAACTCTCAGGCGGAGAAGGGAAGGAAAGTTCTGTAGGAATTCAGCGTTATAAAGGTCTTGGTGAGATGAATGCAGAGCAGTTGTGGACTACTACCCTCAACCCTCAGTTCAGGACCTTGCGTAAGGTAACTATTGAAAGTGCTGCCGAAGCAGATCGTATCTTCTCCATGCTCATGGGTGATGATGTCCCCCCAAGAAGGGAATTCATAGAAAAGAATGCGAAATATGCCAAAATTGACGCATAAAACATAAAAATTCAAAAACAAATCCCCGGAATGAACCATTCCGGGGATTTGTTTTTTCAGGCGTTTCTACGTATTTGAATAGGTGTCGTGTTTACCTATAAACGTTACATGTGTATTATTTCAAAAGGTTTACCATTCCGGTAAATACGTGTTTGATATTATTGTAATCGCGGCAGGAAACCCTCCATACATAGGTATCGACCTGAGCAATATTGGCGCCGAAATTTGCTTTTCCATCCCATCCCTTATCCCAGGTTTCACTGTGGAAAAGCTGGTTGCCCCAGCGGTCGAATATGTCCAGTGTATAGGATTCATTTCTTACACCGTATCCCTTGGGTACAAATACGTCATTCAGACCGTCTCCGTTTGGAGTAAATGAATTCGGAGCATAGAAAGTAAAGTCGGGGGCTACACATACAGGGCTGACAGCAGAGTCACGACATCCAAAAGAGTTCAGAACAAGGAGGTGCACATTGAAACAACCTGTATCCGGATAGGTATACATTGGGTTTTGAAGTGTGGAAGAACCTCCGGAAAAATCACCGAAGTTCCAGTTCCATGTATTGGCTCCTGTACTTGCATCGGTAAAATAAACAATAGGGCTTAAGATGGTAACCCTTGCCGGGTTAGCCGTAAAGGCCGCATGCGGTACAGGATAAACATTGATGTATCCTGGTTTTGTAACAGTTGAAACACAGGAATTAATATCCGTAACCTTCAGGGTAACATCGAAAGTTCCAGCATTGGGATAACAATGATTCACTGTTCCGCATCCTGTTCCTGTCAGTCCGTCTCCATACTGCCATGCCGCACTCTGACATGCCGGGTTTGAAACAGCAGTGAATTTGACACAAAGGGGAGCACAGCCTGTTGTATCATTTGCAGTGAAGGAAATCACCGGAGGAGCATAAACAGTAACCGTTACCGTTCCTGTTACTGGTGGGGTTCCGCAGTTGTCTGAAACAGTAACTGTATATACCGTAGTCGCTGCCGGAGTGGCTACCGGGTTGGAAATGTTTGTAGAAGAAAGACCTGCCGCAGGTGTCCATGCATAAGCATAATTACCATTTCCACCACTTGCCAGGGCTGAAAGCGTTGAATTGACACCGGGGCAAACGGATACATTCGGCATTGCGCTTAGTGATAAAGGAGGATTCACTGTGACAACCACCGTGGCAGGAGCCGAAACACATCCATTCTGATCTGTACAGATAACCGTATAGGTAGTGGTAACCACCGGCGATACAGGAGACGTTACACCTGTTCCCGACAGTGTCCATGAATAGGTATAGATACCTCCCCCGCCAACGGCCGTAGCAGTAAGCGGAGCACTCTGGGTTATACAGATAACAGCAGGAACAACCGGTGTAACCACCACCTGGCTGGGTTGTGTAATCACTACAATGGTTTGGGCAGTGCATCCTATAGCATCCGTGATATGACAGGTATAGGATCCCGTAGGAAGATTGGATGCCGTTGCTGTGGAGCAGGTTATCGGTGACCAGGAATAGTTATAAGGTGCTGTACCGCCACCTGCAAGCGCAGTTGCCGATCCGTTGGAGCCGTTGTAACAGGTTACATTGGTGGAAGCAGAAATGGAAGCAGTAACGCCCGAAGAATTGTTGATAGTTGAAGTGCCCTGTACGTTACAGCCTTTGGAATCTGTAACAGTTAATGTGTAGTTTCCGGGTGCAAGATTATTGTCGACGGCAGCGGTATTGCCTCCGGGAGTCCAGGAATACGTATAATTGACCGTTCCACCGCTTACCACGGCTGAATCCTTTCCATCTGCCGCTCCGCAATGAGAAGGAAAGGGAAATAAATTTACAGTCAGTGGTGCAGGCTGAGTTACGGTAGCAGTACCGGTGGCAGCGCAACCGTTAGCATCGTGAACAGTGAGGCTGTAAGCCCCGGCACAAATATTATTACAGCTCGGCGTTGAACACCCTGTGCTCCAGGTAAAATTGTATGGAGAGGTACCGCCCGAAGGAATACAGATCAGCTGTCCGTTACAAACTCCATTACAAGCTGCTGCAATACCGGCAACAGAAAGAGTCAGTGCGGGTGGTTCGGTAATATTAAATACTTGAGTAGAGGTACAGCCGGTTGCGGTGCTGACAGTAACAGTGTAATTACCTGCCGGGATTCCTGTAATACCGGAAGTGGTGGCTCCTCCCGGATTCCACGAGTAGGTATAAGGTCCTCCTGTTGCAGTTACACTGGCCGCTCCGGTACTTCCTCCATTACACAACACATTAGTTTGCGTGGGGGTGAGGGCCGGTCCGCCGCCCAGTGTAACAGTGACAGTTGCAACACCATTACAACCCGTACTTGTACCTGTTACCGTATAGGTGGTATTCACCGTAGGGCTTGCCGTAACAGTCGATCCTGTTGTTGTATTCAGACCGGTTGCAGGGCTCCAGCTATAGGTTGTTGCACCTGATGCAGTAAGGTTTACACTGCCACCTGGACAAATACTAGGATTGGCAGGGACAACAGTTACCGGAGCACCTCCGACAGTAACAGTTACCATACTGTTAAGCGTGATATTGGTTCCGTCACAGTTTGTATTTACAAGCTGGGCGGTGTAAGTAGTAGTAGCAGTTGGGCAAACACTTACAGTCGGAGTGCTGCCCAGGTTGGTTGCACCGTTAAACCAGGTAAGTGTATAGCTGGGAGCTCCGGAAGGAGAAAATCTCCAGCCTTCGTTGGTTGCGCTCCACTGGGTACCATTACGTCCGGGAACAGTGATGGCAGTGGTATAAGTCGTATTCTGAATACCGAGTATGGCTGCACCATTGTTCCAGGTTGCACAAAGGGGTTTGTTCTCTATAAACACATCAATATAATTGGTGGTTTCGTTCAGTACAATCTGTTGAGTGGCTATTTCGGTTGTGCAACTGAACATCGGCACCTGATTATAAGAAATTACAAGTTGCCGGCAGGGAGCTGTTCCATACAAAGCCCATGTGATTGTACCACCAAGGGCAGGATCAATATCATGGAAGGGACTCATTATATTCGTAGGGTATGCAGAGTTAGGAGCAGGACCGCTTGATTGTGACCATGGATCATAAGCTCCGGCCTGGGTAAGATCAAAAGTGAGATCCCCATTGGCACCGATTACACATTGATTGTAAGAGGTTCCGAAATAGCAAAAGTTAAAGGGCAGGCTGATAACTCCGGAAAAGATATCGTCCATACCGACAATGACCGCTGTCCCGGCAGTATAGGAGAAGGGAGCATAAGGAATGGCCGCAACGGTATAATTCGTTGTTCCGAGTGTGGCCTGGACTGTAGCGCTAAGTGTTGTACAGTTACCCGGACATACTGTTGTGGCCCCGGCTGCAACTACAGCCGGGCATCCCGTCTGAGCCTCAGCCTGAAAATGAATAGTAAATAACAGGAGGGTACAAGACAGTACTCTATACAGGTGTGTGTAGTTCTTCTTCTTCAAGGCAAGAATAGATATTATAATGTTGGGCTATATGATATTAAATTTCCGAAAAGAATCTGATTCCATCAAGATACCTGCCTTGTATTCGACTAAACAAGATAATATGTCGACCAATCAGGATAATATCAGGATGTGAGGATGATTTTTTACGTCTTTTTTAACTGATTTAGGCAAAGCAATCGGAAAGTGATGATTAACAGGTAATACTAAAGAAATGAAGATTTAAAAATTATCAATCTGAACAGGGTCAATTATTCTTTTCTACCTTAGCTTCATCAATTAATAATCAAAAACTCTTTACTATGAAAGTTACTGTTGTAGGAGCTGGTAATGTCGGAGCTACGTGTGCCGACGTAATTGCTCACAAGGAATTAGCCAATGAGCTTGTGCTCGTTGATATCAAGGAAAATTTTGCCGAAGGAAAGGCTTTGGATATCTGGCAAACGGCACCTATTAATATGTATGATACAAGAACGATCGGCTCAACGAATGACTATTCGAAAACGGCCAATTCGGATGTTGTTGTGATCACTTCCGGTCTGCCACGCAAACCGGGAATGAGCCGTGATGATTTGATTTCAACCAATGCCGGAATCGTGAAAAGCGTTACCGAGAATATCATCAAGTATTCGCCTAAAGCAATCATCATTATTGTTTCCAACCCCCTGGATGTCATGACATATTGCGCATACCTGACGGCTAAAATTGATTCCCGTCGCGTATTCGGTATGGCCGGTATTCTGGATACAGCCCGTTACCGTGCATTCCTGGCCGAAGCACTGAACTGTTCTCCAAAAGACATACAGGCTGTATTGATGGGCGGGCATGGAGATACCATGGTTCCGCTGCCGAGGTATACTACTGTAGGAGGCATTCCTGTAACTGAACTGATTGAAAAGGATAAGCTGGATGCAATCATTGACCGCACCAAGAAGGGCGGAGGTGAAATTGTTAATCTGCTGGGTACATCGGCCTGGTATGCTCCCGGTGCTGCAGCTGCACAAATGGTTGAAGCCATTGTTCGTGATCAGAAACGTATCTTCCCGGTTTGTGCATTACTGAAAGGTGAATATGGCATGAAAGATATTTATCTGGGGGTTCCTGTAAAACTGGGTAAGAATGGTATAGAGGAAATCATAGAACTTAAACTTAACAAAGAAGAGAAAGCCATGCTTGATTCTTCTGCCAAAGCCGTCAAGGAAGTGATGACGGTATTGGATAATATGAATATGGCAGTTAAATAATGATTTTTCTTTACATGAAATCCGTCCAGGCTTAGCCGGGACGGATTTTCTTTTTATGAGTACTCATTTGTGAAACAGGATTAGTACTTTCGTAATTCATTTGACAGAACAGTGCCATGAAAAAAACTACAGTGCCAATACGTCTGTTACGGTTGAATGATCTGGGATACCATTTTGTTTTCAGGATAAAGATTAACGGTAAACAGGCAAGGATGCTGATTGATACAGGAGCTTCCAATACTGTTTTCGATAAATCCCGCATTGCCGCATTCCTGAAAGAAGGAGAGCTGACATCCTATAACAAGCTGAGTACTGGGCTGGGTACGAACTCCATGGAAACAATGGCAACACTGATTGATAAGCTGGAACTCGGGATGCTGACAATACGAAGTTATCCGGCAATGATTCTGGATCTGAGTCATGTCAATATTTCCTATGCCGGTATGAATTTGCATCCGATTGACGGTGTTCTGGGCGGGGATATCCTGAAAAAACACAGAGCTGTCATTGACTGCGGAAAAAAAACAATGACACTCTGGCTTCCGGTTGCAAGAAAGAAGAAAAAGAAAAGCTGATCAGCTCAGGAATCTGACTTTATCCTTTTCGTCCGGCATACGACAGGACTCCCGTTTTCCGAACCAGCGGTAACGATTCGTCGCAATCAAGCTGTATACGGCATTCCGCACAAATGGCGGGACGATATAAAATACGAGAAATAATTTCCAGCCAAAACTCATATTGGCGGCAATCCTTAATGCAGCAGAAGAACGCAGATAGGCCTTTCCGTCTTCTATTATCACCATTGAATCTGATCTTTGAGGTTCTATAGTGTACTGTTTCAGCAGCGCTTTCCCTGTTTCAGATTGAAGTGCTGCAAAACGAAACCTGCCTTTTTTATCCCTTGGAATAATAAAGTTAACACTGGAATTGCAGAGGTTACAGTATCCGTCAAAAAGCAGGATTACTTTATCGGTTTTCATTTCAATTCCGCTTTGCAATAGAACGGGGGAAGGCAGCCAGCTCCACTTTCTTGCCGGGAATAAGCCTGAGTGTATTGAGATCAATAAAAGTTACAAATCCGTTTCGTCCCCCGCAATCTGTATTGTGATGTGGAGCCGGCCCGGTTGGTGATACATTTGTATTCACAACATATACAAGACCCCTGTCTTCATCCACTGCAACACCGTATGGCTGCCATCCCACATCCACTGTTGCTTTTACCGAATTGGTATTCATATCAATGACGTACACAGAGCCCCTCTTCCCTGGAAATGTAAGGGTGTCATCAATACAGCTCACAAAAAGAAGATTGCGGTATGAAGAAACTGCCATATCCTGAGGCTTAACGCCTACAGGTATAAGGGTGATAAGTGTATCTTTCACAGCATCCATCACCGCCACCTGGTTGGAATGCTGAAGCGTGACATAATATCTGTTGCCTGAAAAAGCGATATCATGTGGCTCTGTGTATGGATTGGAGGTTCCGTTCTTCGTTCCGTCTACAGGAATGGAAATATAATGCCCCAGACTGTCGGCAGAAGGATAGAATTTACAAAGCGTATTTCCATTATTCTGCAGGGTTACATATAAAGCATTTCCGGAAGGGTTCAGGGACATTCCATGCAGACCGATGTTTGCAGCACATTGAAGGGTGTCCATAGTTGTGAAGGTGTTCACATCAATTTCATCAATCTTTCCTTTATCTATACCCACGGTAAACACTTTTCGGGAATCGGGTGTAAAACTGATGGCAGTATACGAATCATAACCCAGGTAAGCCTGTCCGGCATAGCTATCATCCGAACAATTAAAAAATTGCATGTACGGATATTGAAGAAACACAACGCACCAGAACCTGCCATCGGGTGAAACTTCTATTTCATGGGGACCGTCAAGGGGACTGCCAGTTCCTACCAATACATAGCGCATGGGTAAACCGGTGCCTTCATCAAACACGGTAACCACATCACAGCCTGCATTCAGCACATACACTTTTTTGCGGTTGGCATTATCTGCAAATTTGATCATGCCGTTCCGGTCAGGTGCTCCTTCATTAATCCAGGATTTGATCGTCACTTCCTCATCATGCGTAAGCTTTGCACTGTTGAATGGCATAGGGGTGGGAGGGTGACTAGCTCCAAGGTCGGGATAGGTATTCGTAAAAATAAAGGTGGTGCTGAAACGGTGGCTGAAAGGGATGGTTACAGAATTTCCGCTCCTGTCACCCATAAACATACTGTTCCAGGTGGTCATATCAAGCCCTGCCGCATTCGGAGCACTGACAGAATTGTGGCAACCGGTAATGGCGCAGCGGGTCATTATAATCTTCCCTACCTGATTTGGAAATCCGGTGGTTTCCACAACAGGATCGTCATGCCTGCAGGTAGCTGTTAAAAAAGCCAGCAGGATAAGGGAAGAAAAAAGTAAAATGCGCCTTGTATTCATGGTTGAAAAGGCAATACGAAAGAAATATTCTTCCGTATTGCCAAAGTTACGAAATACATCAGACTTGTGTTCAGCCCTTTGGCTTCTGCACATCAAACGGAATGACCAGCTTCAGACTGATATTTCTTCCCATATTATATATGCCGGAATGACCGCCGGTGTTGTTCGGATAAGGTTCAAAATATTTAAGCCTGCTCAGATGGCTTTGGTAAGCTACATCACCCAGGTTGGTACCCTGCAGGGAAATACGGAACAGGGTAGTTCCTTTTGCATTTGTTATACTCGTTCCTATACCTGCGCTCAGCAAAGTATATCCCGGTGTAGGGGTTTCTGTGCCGTAAGCAGAAAAAACTCTGTTTTGGGCAGCGTAATATTCCACACCGGCCTTAATATAAGTGGAAGAAAAGTGTTTGAATTTTTTATGCACTTCGGCCAATAACTCTGAACGGGTATGAAGAGGTGGAATAAAAGGCAGGTACTGAGCACCGTCAGGAACCTGTAGGCCGTTCCCGCCTTTATTCAGGGCATAGATGACAGAAAGTGCATTTTCAAAATGCAGCCAGTCGAGGGGGTGGGGATGTATATCGAGACTTACCTCTCCTCCATACAACTGTGCATTCACAGCTTCAAACTGAAAAGTCTGGTTGCCTGAAACAATAATGGAATCCTTTCCGTTTTTCCCCTGGAGCTTCTGATCGAAAATATAATTGCTGATAGTGTTATTGAACAGTTCCACGCTGGCAGAAACGTGATTCATACTCAAGAAAATCCCAATATCTTCCTGTAAGCTGAATTCAGGTTTGAAGTCCGGATTCCCGATCTGATAAATATTTGTACCGGGATGTACCCCGTTAGCCGAAATTTCAGAAATATTGGGAGCTCTGAACCCTCTTGCTACATTGGCTTTTACATATAAATGATCGGAGAAGATATAAGTTGCTCCTGCACTGCCTGAAACCCCGCTGAATGTATGGGTATAATTTGCAAACGGATGAGCTGCATGAGCGGTATCCGGTGGCGTAGCCTGCATATCAAAACCCGTGGCAGGATCGGGTTTTACATACATGGCAGAATTGGAAAAGAAACGGTTATCATAACGCAGTCCACCGCTCAGATCCAGTTTACCAAATGTCTTTTTGGCAAACAGAAAGGGACCAATATCAAACTGATTGTAATCGGGTATGATAAATTCAGTACCCTTATTGGTATTAACCTGATACATGCCATTCATTCCAATCGAACTTTCAATACCCTTCCATTCCGGCAGATGGTATTTGAAATCATAGGTATACGTTTGAAGGAAGAGGTATAAGCCGGGAGTGTCTGCTGCTTCCGGGTGACTGAATTCCCTCCGTATACTTTGCTGATAGCCCAGATTAACATCCAGTTTTCCCTTGCCGAGGATAAAGCTGTTGTTCAGATAAACCCTGTAATGCTGTACATGCTGAGGAAGCACGGTGATGTTATAAGAATTCAGATCGGAATTGGAGACGACAGGGCGGAAGGTATCGGCTTCATTGATTTGTCTGGTGAATTTACGGGAAACGGAATCCCGGCTTCCATCGGGAATTTCCTGCAAATCATCATACAGGGTGAAACCCAGATGAGAATAACCCCACTGCTTGTTTAAGCCTACAGAAGCGCTTGCGTCGGTTTCACGGAAAGCAGTTCCATATACGCGGCCATCAACCGGATTCTGATAGTTGGTTGCCATTTTGTGCGATACACGGGCCCTCCATACAAAACCCTGCTGGTTGCCTTCCATCATGAGTGAGTTGCCCAGCATACCATTATTGCTTTGGTAATTATTCAGAAAATCTCCGCGTATGCTTCCCGGTGCAACTGTATTGGGAGCCAGGAGATTTACAACACCTGCCATGGCATCAGATCCATAGGTTAAACTTGCCGGGCCCTTGATAATTTCTATCCGGTCTATTCCATACTCATCCACTTCTATTCCATGTTCATCACCCCATTGCTGCCCTTCCTGACGCATTCCTTCAAAGAGGGTAAGCACACGGTTATAACCCAGTCCTCGTATGAAGGGTTTGGAAACATTCGGACCAGTCGTTACTGCATTGACCCCCGGAACCCTGCTGATACCGTCAATGATATTGGTGTTCAGGTTCTGTTCCAGAAACTGATGATCCACTACGATGATAGGAATAGGACTGCGTTTGATTTCTGTATTTTTTGACATGCCTGTGATCACTACAGCTTCCACTTCACGTATGGATGTCTCCATTTCAAAGTCATGCTTCGTTATAGTATTCAAATCAATATATTCAGCAATGGTTTTATAACCCAGGTATTTGACCTGTATAAAAACCTTGATAGCCGGGAGGTCATTGATGGTATAGCTTCCATCCGCTCCCGAAATAGCTCCTGTACGGAGTTCGGCGATATAAATTGTAGCACCTATTACAGGTGCTTTGGTTTGTTTGTCAAGGACTTTTCCGCTGAGGGTTGTTTTGAGCGGATGTTCAGAAGGCTTTGCCCATGCAGGCGGGTGAAACCCTATAAATAGGAATAAAAGGAAATAGAAATATTTTTTCATGGCCGGATTATTAATACGCAATGCAGAGAACGTGGCTATGCACCGTAAATTAAAGGATAATTGAAAATTCTCTTCAGGCAAAGAGAGTAGCCGGCGGACCTCTGGGAGAGAAAAGGAAATCAGTTTCGGAAACAGGATCCGTGTTTCTGAAATCGGAATATAGGAAATGAAAGATGAAGATTTTTACTGCACATGTTGCCTCCGGGAGGGAAGCGGCTGGGGATAGGGAATAATCACAAAGGGAACAACTGTGTTCGAGCGTGTGCAGGTGTCGGGCATCACTGGTACAATGGCTGTCATCCCTATGCTTATAATCATGCAGCCCTTTTTCTGTTAAAGGAAACAGAAAGAGGAACAGGAAAAAGAAAGGAGCTATTACCTTTTTTGAAAGCATTAGAATACAAAGATAAGCTATTCGTGCCATTGTGCAAGAACATAGAATCAAGACACAAGAAAATTTTCAGGGAATGCAAGAAGTCTTATGTCTTGTGTTACTCAGTCACAGGTACATCAGTATATTCTGCTTTATATCGATCGGAATATTTGATCTGAAAATGCAAGCCACCTGTGACAGGCAGCATGAGAGAAGAATCGAAACCTACACCATACAAATAATAATCGCCGCAGCTGAGGTGGTCAAAGGTGACAATATTGGAAGTGCTGCTTGCGGTAAGGTGAGCATCATAATTGGAGGTGCCGGCGCCGGGAAAATCAGTCGCATTGTATTTGATATATACGGTTGATCCCGGAATGGGTTTGGCATGATGAAACACCGAACAGGCCAGGGTTGCATGACCACCGGAGCCTCCCTTGCAGCAGGAGTTAAATGCGAGTCCGGTCAGGAGCAGTGCGAAGATGGAAATTATTTTTTTCATGTATCAGCTGATTAAAGTTAAGAAAAATTACTCATACCGGAACATCCCCGGGATGTTGTTGGCTATCTGATTGGCTACGACTGCATTGTTAAAAGGGGTTGCGGTACTCTGGGTTTTGAAATCAATTCCCTGCAACAATTTTCCGAAATCACAGGTGATGTGCACAAATGTTGTCATATTGGTAACAACCGAAAATGGTTTGTAAGGAAAATTAACAGTTCTGAGCATAGAGGCTGTGCCGGTCTGATAACTTACAGGTTGATTCACAGGCCCGGTATGAGAAGCGCTTGTGTCAACCAGGGCCTGTACATTCAGGAACATATATCCACGGGCAATGGATCCGAACCACATAGCAGGGTTTTGTGTTGCAAAAATACTACCGCTTGAATAAGACAATGGGCTGGCCGAATTCATGTCCGGATCGAGGCCAGTGTCAAAAGCAATCGTGTTATAATTGCCGCTCGGTACAGAGCCGATATAGCACATTTCATTGGCAATAGTCTTTAAGAGATAAGCATGGTTAATGGTAAGCCAGGATCCGTCTGTTTTCTGAAGTTTGAAATTGGAGGCATAAAACTGAGCAACCCGGAGTCTGATTCTTCTGCCTGAAGCATCGGTGCATATTTTAAGGGTATCCGTTTCGGCAGTGTCAATGTTGGTATGCAGATGAAAATAAATCTGTCCGTAAACAGGAGGAGGAGCAATGCCAGATTCCTTGTTACAGGAAGAAAGCAGCCCTGAAATTGCAAGAAGTGTTAGGGCTGATATAAAGTAGCGTTTCATTGTTGAATAGATTATCAGTTAAAAATTGTACTGCCATCCGGCGGCAAATGTGTTTTGAACCGGCATTTGTATGCCGTTCAGATTTTGATAAAAGGGTATTCCATATTCGAGCAGGAGGCGGTTCCCTTTCAATGGCTGGAGGAATTTGTAAACATTAATACCCAGGAAGACTGTACTTGTTTGTCCCCCTGAATTCCCTGCATTGGCTGTTGGGTCATTACTTCCCAGGATATAAATGGAATTGCTGAAACCGCTGATCCTGTTCTGAACACATTCCTGTACCCTCAGTGATGTACTCATCCACCTGCAGAAACGCCATGAGAACCATGCATTGCCTTCATACACATTTCCAAGTGCATAGCCTTCTGAGTTAAGAGAAGGACGAATGACTGCATTCGTTTCCAGTCCCCAGGAAAAATCCTGCCTTTGGGCGGTATAAGTAATGCCGGGCAATAAGTCACAGGTACCGCTTCCTCTTTGCATAGGATAAGACAAGCGCTGTCCTTCACCCAGCAGGGTAGGACCGTTTACAGTAATACTTCCGGAAGGGAGACTCATCCCGAAAGCAACAATAATTCGCTGACGCTCGTGCTCAACTAATTTATACAAACAATAGAGGTGCGAGTCAGAAAGTTCGGAGTTGCTGACTGTCATCGGAGCATTGGAACCTGAATTCATTCCGGGCATACTCATTGCCGTAGGCAGGGCTATCATGCTCATATCCGAATGGGAATAACTGAGCATAAGCATGGCTGATAAACGGTTGCTGATGCCATACATAAGCATCCCCATATGCATCTGCATATTCATCCTGTCAGGGGCCATCGTATAATTGTTCAGCACCTGTTGTTCGCTTACGGCATTGGTTCCGCTCTGGTTGCCAAGCATATTCATATTCATAAAAGAATAGGAAAAGCCCCATTGACCTTTGGGATGCACATGATCGGTCATGATGCCGATTGGAGCATGCCCGTCGGGCCTGCAGCAATCGTAACTGCAGTTTTCTTTATTCGTTTCAGAATCCTGGGCATTGGCAATGGAAGATAAGCCAAGGAGGATTGAAACGACACAGTGTATCGTCTTCATAGCATGAAATAATAAAACACGGAACAGAAATTTATTCCGGAAGGAATCCGGACAAAATAAAATCAGGCTTTACAACAGGGAGGGTGGAAAATGGAAGCTGGCTGGAAATAAGAAAGCGGTTCCAGCCAGGCAAACGAAGCCTGACAGCAAAGGATGGGAGCATGGTCAGCAAGACTGATACTTACAGGCGTATCATGGGGCATGAACTGTTCGGCAACTACTGCATTGGTGTGACTCACCGGGGCTTGCTCAGCAGCTTTTTTGATTTGCTTCATCATATGGCATTTGCCATTGCAATGCATAGCCGGTTTGTTCTTGTTCTCACAATAGATTTTGGCAATAGCTTCTTTGTGCAGGGCATAATCCAATACAGGATACAAAGGCACCAGGATTGCTGCCAGATACAGAAAAAGAAAAAAAGAAGAAAATAAACGGCTCATTGCTGGAGCAAATGTAATGAAAGCCCGGGAAGAGAAAATGATTTAAATCAGCAAAATTAATGTGCTAGCGTTATAGACCACTGATTGTCATGATTGTTATGATTTTCGCTGATTATCAGAGATATCCAAACATCATGATTAATCATGAAAATCCGCGTTCTATCTGGATTCCATTTATTTTTTAATCAGCTTCTGCATCCTTATTCCTTCCGGAGAGGAGATACGTACAAGATATATCCCCGGAGCCAGATCAGCTATAGGAAATATTGACTGGGATTCTTTCAGGGAAGAATGATAAACCTCCCTGCCCGGAAGATCTATGATATCACACATATACAGTGTTCCGAAACGGAATCCGGAAATCTGTATGTTTACTTCTGTCGAAGCAGGGTTGGGATACAGCCCGAAATCAAATGCAGGCAGGGATGGTAAAGTATTGATCCCTGTCAGACTGCTGCCCAGATAACATTCCACTCCACCTGCAAAGTTGCCCACAAAGAGGTCCAGCATTCCATCCCCGTTGATATCATATAGATAAGGTATAGCCCGTTCCCCTTCTCCTATCCAGGCCAGGTGAGGATCAAGCATAGTAAAGGAACCACCCAGGTTTCCGTCAATATTTCCGTATTTCTGGATCACTCCGCTTTCTGTACCGACGAGGAGTCGGATGGAGCCTGCTTCTTTATAAAAGTAGGGGGCAGCATATCCTGTTGTAAACCCGCTTATGGTTGTATTGACATTCCCCAGATGGGTTGTGGTAGCTGATGCAAACACCGGGCTGGTCGCAGTGCCTGTATTGCGGTAATAATAAATTGTTCCGCTGCGGTTTCCGATGAGCAGATCCAGGAGTCCATCCCCATCCAGGTCATAAAGCTGTGGAGTGGTATACTGGCCTACACTGACTGCAGGGAATTTGTTGGGCTGGTATACAAAGCTGTCAGGTGGACCGGCTTGTTTTTCAAAATAGTAAACATGGCCTGCATTATCGCCGATGAGCATATCCGAATCCCCGTCTCCGTCCAGATCACCGAATGTGGGTGCAAACTCTGTCAGACCCAGATTGAGGGTGCTGATATTTGCAAAATCTCTGCTTAAAAGAGTGAATGCAGGTTTGATTGCTGTGCCGGTATTTTTAAAGACAGCGATTCGGGAGCGAACAGTTCCCGACGTATCATAATACCCGTAGTTGCCAATGAAAAGGTCGGCCAGACCATCCCCGTCGTAATCGTGAAGGACCGGGAAGGCCCCTTCTCCCACATCAATCATTTTATCCTGTAATAAGTTTGACTGCTGATAGTGCAGCACCATAGTATCTGAATTACCGACGTTTTTATACCAAAGCACGCTTTTAAAATCTTCGGCAGCTCCCTGTTGATTGTAATTGGGACTGACAAGCATGTCTTTTTTTCCGTCATTGTCCACATCAGCCATAAAGCCACAGGCGAAGACATTCAGGTTAACCGGAACATCGTAAGCTGGGTAGTTGTAATCCGGATTAGCCATACGTGCATTGACATTGGTTCCTACATTTTCGAGGTGTGTCAGGTTCTTACACAACACATGGCCTATAATCAGATCCCTGTCATTATTTACATTACGCTTAGGACACAGGAGACAGGTACCGGAATGCTTTGTATTGCCCGAAAGACTGTCCCATCCAATGGGGTTGATAGCCGGCACACAGGTATCGCCCAGGGTGAGGTAGTTTGTGCAGTTGTTTCCGTCATAAAAAAGTCCCCAGCAATAATGCTGCAATACATAGTTCAGACTGTCGCAGGTTCCGTACAGTTCCATAGACATGTTTTTATGGTATTCAGCCATCCAGCCTTGTATGGAATAGGTAACGATATCCAGATCCCCGTCCCCGTCAATATCGGTAATCACCGGAATATCGGCCGGGCTTACATACAGTCCCAGTATTCCGCTTGATCCGTACTGAGATTTAATATCCGGTGTTACCAGCTGGAAAGAAACCCCGCCTGCTAAAGTAGAAGTGTTTTTATAGAGCGTAACCTTATCAAAAGGTCCTGAGGTGAAAATATCGGCCTTGCCATCGCAATTATAATCGGCCAATATGACCCAGTCGTGCAAGGGAGGAAAGTTGCGTATGTACTGAGGAGCGCTTATGTAGTCAACTTTGCCGGGTGTACCTTTATTGATGAAGGTAGAAATCCTTCCCCCGTTTATTCCCTGACGGTCAAACACAAAGAGATCGGGTATTCCATCCAGGTTGAGGTCTATTTCAGAAAACTGGCAGAAATTCAGTCCCCCTGTCCAGGCATTGCTGAGCGTATCCGTTCCACTGAAAACAGGAATGGAGTCATAACGGAGGAAGCTGATCTGGGCAAAAGAATCAGAAACAGAAAGAGTGAAAAGGGCAAAGAGAGAAAAACGAAGAAAAAGCCTTTTTAAACACATAGTTTGCTTGCCAGAATGCTAAATTACTGCAATTATCCGAGGTTTTCTAAGTATTCCAGTGGCAGAAAGGCGGATTTTCGGCCTATTTGAATTAAAATTGGTTAATAATGATTGGATTTCTATATTTGCACCCTTCATTTTTCAGGCTGTTTCCTGAGAATCATGGGTTAAGAATATTAATTAGGTTTTAAAATAATTCATTACGATATGCAAAATATTAAAGGCGCCATACGGGTATTCACCATCTTAATGGCTCTGTCATGCCTGTTTTATCTCTCCTTCACCTTTATTGCGAATGGAATTGATTCGGATGCAAAAAATTATGCGGATAGCTATATAAAACGCAAAGCGGTTATTGACAGCGCTAAAAAGGTCTGTAATAACGATACAGCCCAGACCAGGCACTATCTGGATTCCCTGCGTTCCAAAAGAGAGGAATTCTACCTCAATGATTCCATTGCCAATGAGAATGTATATAGCCTGGGTATCATTAAATATACCGGCTCACAGGTTAGACAGCATGCTATCAACTTGGGTCTTGACTTAAAAGGGGGTATGAACGTAACGATGGAAATCTCCGTTTCCGAAATCGTGAAAGCCCTGAGTAATTACAACCCCGATCCTTCCTTCACAAAATCAGTGAATGATGCTATTGAAATGAGTAAGTCACAACAGGGAACATTTGTGGAACTGTTCGGAAAAGCTTTTGAAAGAAATAATCCGGGTGCCAAGCTGGCCGCTTTCTTCCAGACTGTGGAACTGAAAAACAAAATCAACTTCACTACCACCAATGCGGAAGTACTGAAAGTGCTGAACACAGAAGCCGATGAAAGCGTAAAACGCGCCAAGCTCATCCTCGAGCAGCGTATCAATAAGTTCGGTGTTGCCCAGCCAAGTATACAGCTTATGCCTAATACAGGGCGTATCCTGATCGAGTTACCGGGTGTAAAAGACAAGAACCGCGTTCGTAAACTCCTCCAGGGTACTGCCAATCTGGAATTCTGGGAAACATATGAGAGCAATGAGTCTCTTACCATCCTGAATAATGTAAATGAAAAGCTGAGTAAAATCCTCTATGCTGCTGATTCTGCTGCTAAAACACCTGCTGATACTACAAAAGGCAATACCGATGCAAAGAAAACTGCCAAGGCAGGGGAGAAGAGGGATACTACAAAGCATAGTCTGGCTGAGGAAATCAACAAAAAAGAAAAAGGTGATACTTCCAACAGTAAATTAAAAGGCAAGGCAGAAAGCCTTACCGAAATGGCGAAGAAGAGTCCATTATTCTTCACCCTGCTTAACCCATCCATACAGGCAAGTAAGGACGGCAAGGGACAGATGGCAATACCGGGACCTGTAGCCGGTGTGGCTTTGGCTAAGGATACGGCCAGGATCAATACCCTGCTGAAAATGAAACGTGTTGCAGAGCTGATCCCTAAGAATATGAAGTTCTTCTGGGGTGTGAAGGCAGAGAAAGGCAATAAAAAAGCATTTGACCTCTATGTAATCAAAGTAACCCGCCGTGACGGACGTGCCGCCATGGAAGGGGATGTGGTTACGGATACCCGTACTGAATTTAACCAGCAAAATGGTGGTCACCCCGAAATTTCCATGTCAATGAATGCTGAAGGCGCTCATTCCTGGAGATTGCTGACCCATGACAACGTAGGCAAATGCATTGCCATCGTACTCGATAATTGTGTGTATTCAGCGCCCCGTGTAAGCAATGAAATTCCAAACGGAAGGTCTTCTATAACGGGCGACTTCTCCATCAACGAAGCCAATGACCTTGTCAACGTACTGAGCATAGGTAAGCTGCCTGCTCCTGCACATATTGTGGAAGAAACAGTAATAGGACCTACCCTGGGTCAGGAAGCCATCAATGCCGGTTTCCTCTCCTTCGTCGTAGCCCTTATCGTGGTACTTATTTATATGGGCTTCTATTACAACCGCGCCGGTCTCGTTGCCGATATCGCCTTGCTTGTAAACGTATTCTTTATCATGGGTGTGCTTACCTCCCTGGGTGCTGTACTTACACTGCCCGGTATTGCCGGTATCGTGCTGACTATAGCCTTATCAGTAGATGCGAATATCCTGATTTTCGAACGTGTGCGGGAAGAATTACGTGAAGGAAAAGGTATGGTACTGGCGGTGACCGAAGGTTACAAGCATGCCATGTCGTCCATCCTTGACTCCAACCTGACAACACTTATTCTCGGTATCATCCTGTTTATATTCGGTAGCGGACCGGTACAGGGCTTTGCAACTACCCTGATCATCGGTATCCTGAGCTCTATGTTCTGTGCCATCTTCATCACCCGTATCGTGTTCGACCGTATGCTGAAGAAACCGGGAGCCATTGTTAAGTTCTCTGTTCCTGCCACTGAGAATCTCCTGCGTCATGCCAAGATTGACTTTGTAGGAAAACGTAAATACTTCTATATCTTCTCCAGCACCATTATCCTGATCGGTCTTATCTTCTTCGTGAAGAACAAGGGATTCAATCTGGGTGTTGATTTCCAGGGCGGCCGTACCTTCCAGGTTCGTTTCCACAAGCCTGTGCAGGTTGCCGATGTAAGGGGTGCACTGAAGGTGAGCTTCGGTTCAGAACCTGAAGTAAAGACCTTCGGTTCTTCCAACCAGGTAAAGATCACCACTACCTATCTAATTAATGAAAGCAGTATAAAAGCCGACTCAACAGTCGAAAAAGCACTGGAAACAGGCCTGAAAAAAGTTCAGCCTACCTACGATGTCATGAGCAGTACCAAGGTCGGTCCTTCTATTGCGAAAGATATCGTGTACGCCTCCTTGCTGGCTATCTTCTTCTCCTGTATCCTGATGTTCCTTTTCATCCTGGTACGATTCAAGAAATGGCAGTATGGTCTGGGTGCGGTAGCCGCTCTGTTCCACGACGTGCTGGTGGTTATGTCCTGTTATGTAATCTTTGACGGGGTGTTGCCTTTCTCTCTTGAAATAGGACAGGATTTCGTAGCTGCATTGCTTACTGTTATGGGTTATTCCATGACAGATACCGTGGTTGTATTCGACAGAATCAGGGAATTCCTGACCCAGAAACAGAGTATGAGCAAGACAGAGCAGCACAATATGATCAACTACGCATTGAACAGCACCCTGACCCGGACTATCAATACGTCGACCATTACCTTCTTCGTTCTCTTGTCGATCTTTGTGTTCGGTGGGGATGTAATCAGAGGTTTTGCCTTCGCCCTGCTGATCGGTGTGGTTATCGGTACTTACTCTTCGCTTTGTATCGCTACCCCGATAGTGGTGGATTTCGATAAGAAAGACGATGGTTTAGTTAAGAAATAAGAACCCAAGGCATAAATCATAAAAAAGATCCTGTTTATTTCAAACAGGATCTTTTTTTGTTACCTACCTTTGCATTATGTATTTCATCCATTCTCCTTTACTTTTTCTTGAAAGCCTCGGTACAGGGGAAGTCCTCCTTATTGTATTCGTCATCATTATCTTTTTCGGGGGTAAGAAGATCCCCGAAGTCGCCCGGGTATTGGGCAAGGGTATGCGGGAGTTCAAAGCCGCTGCAGACAATATTCAGGGAGAGATCCAGAAAAGTGTGAATGAAATTGAACGGAATACTAATGTAGAGAAGGCTATAAAAGATCTTGATCTGGAGCATAACCAACCTGCACCTGTGCTTATCCGTGATGAGGCGGAACATCCTTCTGTGGCTCCTCTTACACCTGCCACTCCGGTAACTCCTGTTCATAAAGAAGAGGAGAAAGGGAAATAGTTTCCCTTTAACCATAATGTATACGTAATTGTCATTCTGAGGCCCGTTGGGGCTGATAGAAGCGTGGGCGGCGCCGAAGAATCTATTCGAGAATGCATAAACCAAGGAGATTCTTCGCGACTGCTTCCCGCCTTCCACCCCAAGGTCGCTCAGAATGACAAGTTCCCGTGTCCATTCCATATACCAACTAACAGATTAATTGTTTCGCTCTGTTTCTCCGCTCTCTGCATTTTTTTATTAACAATGCCTAAAAATCAGGGGTGTAGTCATGCAAAATTGACTTTATTTTAACACCATGGCATAAAAACAGGGGGTGTAAATAAAAAAATATGCTTTTTTAAAGGATGCGGTCGAAATTGCCATACATTTGTCTGCGTAAATTGAAATTTCTGTCACCGAGGTGAAAAAAAATCATAAATCATCATTCATAAATCTTAAATCATTCAAAAATGGCCATTCACAGATTCAGAGCATTGGAGGAGGTCATGAGCCGCACTCCTGTTAAAGTAGAACTCCCATCGGATAAGGTATCCGATTTTTTCGGCCGTCATGTATTCGGGCGGGATGCCATGCGTAAGTACCTCAGTGAAGAGGGTTTCGGAAGTGTGATGAATGCTATTGAAAGCGGTACCAAAATAGACCGTAAAATGGCGGAACAGGTAGCTAATGGCATGAAGTCCTGGGCCATCAGTTTAGGCGCCACACATTATACCCACTGGTTCCAGCCTTTAACCGGTACCACAGCCGAAAAGCATGATGCATTTTTTACGCCCTATGATAACGGGCGTGCAATGGAAACATTCGGAGGCGCATTGCTTGTTCAGCAGGAACCTGATGCTTCTTCTTTTCCAAGCGGAGGTATACGGAATACATTTGAAGCCAGGGGGTATACAGCCTGGGATCCAACATCTCCTGCATTCCTGATCGGTTCCACACTTTGTATCCCAACGATTTTTGTCTCCTATACCGGTGAAAGCCTGGATTTCAAAACACCCTTGCTTAAAGCACTGAGTGCATTGGATAAATCAGCGACCGATGTATGCCAGTATTTTGACAAGAACACAACCAAGGTAACTGCTACCCTTGGCTGGGAACAGGAATATTTCCTGGTCGATACAGCCTTGTACAATGCACGTCCCGATCTGGAAATGTGTGGCAGAGCGCTTTTCGGTCATGCTCCAGCAAAAGGACAGCAGCTGGAAGACCATTATTTCGGATCTATTCCTGAACGTGCCACCGCTTTCATGCGCGATTTTGAGCAGGAAAGCTGGCTGCTCGGCATTCCGGTAAAAACCCGCCACAATGAAGTGGCTCCTAATCAGTTTGAGTGTGCTCCTGTATTTGAGGAATGTAACCTGGCTGTTGATCATAACCAGCTGTTGATGGATGTGATGGAAAAGGTGGCACGCACCCATAATTTCAGGGTGTTGTTGCATGAAAAACCTTATGCCGGTGTTAACGGCAGCGGTAAGCATAATAACTGGAGCATGAGTACCAATACCGGCAAGAACCTGCTTTCGCCCGGTAAGACACCAAAGACAAACCTGCAGTTTCTTACCTTCTTTATTAATACCATTAAAGCGGTTCATGACAATGCTGACTTATTGCGTGCTTCTATTGCCAGCGCCAGCAATGATCATAGGCTTGGTGCCAATGAAGCTCCTCCGGCTATAGTAAGTATTTTCATTGGTAGTCAGCTTACAGAAATACTCGAAGACCTGGAGAAGCGTGTTAAATCTGGTAAGATGACACCAGATGAAAAAACGGCACTGAAGCTGGACATCGGCAAGATTCCGGATATCCTCCTTGACAATACGGACCGTAACCGTACCTCTCCTTTTGCTTTTACCGGCAATAAATTTGAATTCCGAGCTGTCGGATCATCGGCCAACTGTGCCGGTGCGATGACCGTACTGAATGCAATCATGGCCAATCAGCTTGTTCTCTTTAAAAAAGATGTGGACAAACTGATGGAAAGCGGTGTGGAGAAGGATGAAGCCCTGTTCCAGGTGCTGGTTGATTATATCAAGAAGTCCAAGAAGATCCTTTTCGAAGGAAACGGATACAGTGAGGAATGGAAGAATGAAGCCAAAAAGAGGGGGCTGAGCAATTTCAATACGACCCCTCCTGCACTGGATGCCTATGTGAGTAAGGAGAGCCTGGATCTGTTCGAGCGTCTGAATATAATGACTCACCGCGAACAGGAAGCCCGTCATGCCATATACCTGGAAAATTATACCAAGAGAATTCAGATTGAAAGCCGTGTCATGGCTGATCTGGCAATGAATCACATCATCCCGACGGCAATTAAATATCAGAAAATACTGGTGGATAATGTATCAGGCCTGAAGCGTATTTTCGAAACTCCTGAATTCAATAATGTGGCCGGTCCCCAGCTCGATATCATCCGTGAAATATCATCTCATGTAGGGACCATCAAGAAAAAGGTGGATGCCATGATTGAGGAGCGTAAGGCAGCCAATAAAATCGAAGATCACCGTAAGCAGGCTGTAGCGTATTGTGACAAGGTGAAAGGACATTTTGAAGAAATCCGTTACCATGTCGATAAGCTTGAACTTGTCATTGATGATGAAAACTGGCCCCTTCCGAAATACAGGGAACTGTTGTTCACCAAGTAATTGAAAACAGGCAAAACACAGAATCTGAGCACAATAGCCTTGTGATATCTTGTTCATAAATCGGGAAAACCTGCATGCTTGACCGAAAATCCCTGTCTGAAAACGAGGTTGCATGGAATTAAATCATAAAAAAAGGCTTTTATTGCCAAAAAAGACCCTATTAAGCCTCGTTTTTTGAGGCTTAATGGGTTTTTTATTTTTTTTTCTCAGGAATTAATGGTTATTTTAGCACCCATTAATACCAATCGTAATAACAAACAATACTCCGATATGAAACTATTCAGAATTCTCGCATTGTCGTTTGGCTTGCTTGCTCTCACGTTCGGATCAGCTTCTGCACAGAAAAATTTTGTGAAGGATGCCGATCTGGCCTACAAAAACAAGCAATACTACAATGCGGTGGAGCTTTACAAGAAAGCGCTTCCTAAGGTAAAGAGGAAGGAAGAGAAGGCCCGTGTTACATATCAGGTAGCGGAGTGTTACCGTAATATTTATGACAACAAACAGAGCGAAAGCTGGTATAATAAAGCCATCAAGGCTAAATATCCTGACCCGAAAGCCCATCTGTACCGTGCTCTGGCTTTGAAAAAAGCAGATCGTTACGATGAAGCAATTATTGAATTCAATGCCTACAAAGCAGCTGTTCCTTCTGATCCTGCCGGAGAAAACGGAGTTAAGTCATCTGAAATTGCTCAGAAATGGAAAGATAATCCTACCCGCCATAAAATTGAAAATATGGCTCAGATCAATGGAAAAGATGCAGATTTTTCTCCTTACTGGGAAGATAAAAAACACCTTTCCATCGTATTTACTTCCAAACGCGAAGGTTCTACAGGTGGTTCTACGATCGATACCAAGACTGGTGCTTTGTTTTCCGACCTGTTCGAAACCAAGGTTGACAAAAACGGTAAATGGAGTGCTCCGGGCCCGATGGCAGGAAATCTGAATTCGGCCGGTAACGAAGGTTCCTGCTGGATCAATGCCAAAGGAGATGTAATGTACTTTACCCGTTGCGACAAGAACAAAAAACAGGTTATCACCTGTCAGATTTTCAAAGCGACCAAGAAAGGGCAAAGCTGGGAAGCTGAGGACAAACCAATCACATTCGGTGTAGACAGCGCAGATAAATGGAACTTCCGTCACCCTACCGTTAGTCCAGATGACCAGGTTATGGTTTTCAGCTCCGACCTTGAAACAGGTGCACGTGAAAATTCCGATCTGTTTGTCTCTACCCTCGACAAGAAATCCAAGACTTGGGGTAAACCTGTTAATCTCGGTGCAGGTATCAACACACCCGGCAAAGAAGGATTCCCGTATATACATGATGACGGATCCCTGTATTACTCTTCCGATGGTCTCCTCGGTATGGGTGGTCTGGATATGTTCAAAGCAGAAAAGAAGTCAAAGGATAAATGGGAATGGCAGAATCCTACCAACCTGAAATTCCCGATGAACTCTGCAGCCGATGATTTCGGAATTATTTTCGACGGTAAAAAAGACCGTGGTTATTTCTCTTCTAACAGAGAAGGAACAAAAGGAATGGATGATATCTGGTCCTTTAACCTGCCTCCCCTCGAATTCTCCCTGGATGGTGTTGTAACCGACTGTAAGAATAAAGTGGCCCTGCAAGGTGCTTCCGTTCGTATAACTGGTTCTGACGGATCTTCACTGGAAGATAAGACTGACAAAGCCGGTTATTACAAATTCAAACTCCTTCCGAACGTATCGTATGTAGTTATGGTGTTTGCTGATAAGGCAAGCAGCACATTTGCTGCAGGTTATTTCAACCTTCCCGAAGGTGAAAAAGGCAAGCTTACCACTGTAGGTGAAGATCTGAGCAAGGTGTTCAAGAAGGATTTCTGTCTGGCTCCTTTCGAAAAGGAAATCCGTTTCCCGGAAGTACAGTATGACCTTGCAAAAGCTACGTTGCGACCGGAATCAAAGGATTCTCTGAACTATCTTGTTACCCTGCTTACTGACAACCCTACACTGGTTATCGAACTGGCAGCCCATACCGACAGTCGTGGTAGTGATGCAGCCAACCTGACTCTGAGCCAGGCCCGTGCCAAATCATGCTATGACTATCTGGTTGATGAAAAGAAAATCAACCCGGCCCGTATCGTGCCAAAAGGTTATGGTGAAAAACAATTGAAATTCAGCGACAAGGAAATCAATGCTCTGAAAACAAAACAGGAGCAGGAAGCCATGCACCAGAAAAACCGTCGTACGGTTATACGTGTACTGAAAACAGATTTCGTTGATCCTACACTGCCAAAGACAGACCGTGCTATTATTGTTCCTAAAATCACAGGAAGCCAGGAAGATTACGGTTCCGACCAGGGTACAGGAGTTGAAGGCACTGATCAGCCTAAAGTAGATGCTCCGGCACCTGCTCCAACGCCAACACCTGCTCCGGCTCCTACACCAGCCCCAGCACCGGCTCCTAAAAAGGATACTCCTAAAAAGCCTAAATAAGCATTGGAAAACAGATTATGAATTAACTTTGAAACCCCGATACTTTGTCGGGGTTTCTTTTTTTCTAAAACAATGAGCGACAGTAAATACAAGTTAAGAGGGGTTTCGGCCGGAAAGGAAGATGTTCATGCCGCTATCAGCGGAATAGATAAAGGTTTGTTTCCGAAAGCATTTTGTAAAATAGTGCCTGATTACCTCGGCAGGGATGATCAGTACTGTATTGTGATGCATGCCGACGGGGCCGGCACCAAAACCTCCCTCGCTTATATGTACTGGAAAGAAACAGGGGATCTGAGCGTATGGAAAGGAATTGCACAGGACGCCATTGTAATGAATACAGATGACCTGCTTTGTGTAGGTGCCATTGATAATATTCTGATCTCTTCTACTATAGGAAGAAATAAAAATCTTATTCCGGGTGAAGTCATAGGAGCCATCATCAAAGGAACGGAAGAAGTGCTTTCTGAAATGAGAAGCCATGGTATTGGAATACATTCAACAGGAGGGGAAACAGCCGATGTGGGAGATCTGGTCAGGACTGTTATTGTTGACTCCACTGTCGTTTGCCGCATGAAACGCTCGGATGTCGTTGATAACAGCCGCATACAGGCAGGGGATGTTATCGTTGGACTGGCATCTTACGGACAAACAAATTATGAAACGGAATACAACGGAGGTATGGGAAGTAACGGACTTACCGCTGCCCGTCATGATGTATTCGGAAAAGCATTGGGGATTAAATATCCTGAAAGCTTTGATGCAGCCGTTCCAGCCGAACTTGTTTACAGCGGCAAAGCGAAGCTGACAGATAAAGTAACTGTTGAAGTACAGGGAAAATCCCTGCAGGTGGATATGGGCAAGCTCGTCCTTTCACCCACACGTACCTATGCACCGGTTATCAAAGCTATACTCGACAAAGACCGCAGCTCCCTGCATGGTATGGTGCATTGCAGCGGTGGTGGACAAACCAAGGTCCTGCATTTTATTGAGCAACTCCACATCATCAAGGATAATTTTTTTCCTGTTCCGCCATTGTTCCGTATTATCCATGAGCAAAGCGGAACGGAATGGAAGGAAATGTATAAGGTATTCAATATGGGACATCGTATGGAGCTCTATGTTCCTGCAACTCTAGCTTCTGAAATTATTTCCATCGCATCCTCGTTTAACCTGCAGGCACAAATCGTAGGAAGGGTGGAGGCGGCGGAGAAAAAGAAGGTGAGTATACATTCGGAATTTGGAAAGTTTGAATACGAATCCTGATTTTTTTGTGTACTTGTCATTCTGAGCCACCCTGGGGCCGAGTTGTGTGATGGCAGTGGCGAAGAATCTCCTTGAAGAAGCAATTTTTTTTCTTTTCTTGTTTTTTTGTCTTACTCCACCCTGTATCTTTTTTCTTTTCCGCAGTTATAGATTCAGAAACAAAAAATCTGAATCATGCGCCAGCTCCGACCCTTTCTTATCCTGTGTTGCCTTACAATTCTGTTCGTGTTTCCGGCAACAGCACAACGTAATTTTCTGAAAGATGCCGATAAGGCTTACAAGAACAAAAAATTCTACGAGGCTATAGAGTATTACAAGAAAGCCCTTGTCAAAACGCCCAATAAGGCTGCCAAAGCCCGTATCGTATTCATGCTGGGAGAATGTAACCGCGTGGCTGGATATAATAAGGATGCTGAGTTGTGGTATTCCAAGGCCATCATTGCCCGGTATCCCGATCCTGTTGCTCACCTCTACAGGGCTGAAGCACTTAAGAAAGAAGGAAAATACGAAGAGGCTATCACTGAATATACAAGCTATAAACAAATGGTTCCTTCAAGCCCAGACGGGGAACTCGGAATCAAATCATCGGAAGTGGCTCTGAAATGGATGGGAAAACCAAGCCGCTATAAAGTGGAGAATATGGTACAGATCAATTCACGTGACTATGATTTCTCCCCCATGTTCCTTGACAGGAAGAAAGGAAGTATTGTTTTCACTTCCAAAAGGGATGGAGCAACAGGAGGTGGTGAGTTTGATAAGAAAACAGGACTCCTCTTCTCCGACCTGTTTTATACCACGGTTGATAAAAACGGTAAATGGGATACCCCAAAACCTTTTCCGGCACCTATCAACAGTGGTGCCAGTGAAGGAGCCTGCTGGATCAATCCAAAGGGAAATAAAATGTTCTTCACCCGCTGTGAGCGTACTAAAAATCAAACCATGCGCTGCGGAATACTGATGAGCACCAAAAAATCAAGCGGAGAGTGGACCGAGCCGGTTGTGATTGACTTCGGAATGGAGGATAATACCAAATACGATTTCCGTCACCCTGCTCTCAGTCCGGATGAAAGCGTGATGGTGTTTCAAAGTGACTTTGAAGCTCTGCAAAAAGATTCTTCACTCATCGAACCCAATACAGACTTGTTTATTTCAACCTATGACAAAAAGAACAATACCTGGAGCAAGCCCCGTAACCTGGGCCCCGGTATCAATACTCCAGGTAAGGAAGCATTCCCCTATATACGTCAGGACGGAGCCTTGTATTATTCGTCCAATGGAATGCTGGGTATGGGGGGACTGGATATTTACAGAGCTGAACGTGTGTCTAAAGATAAGTGGGAGTGGGCGAAACCGGAGAACCTGAAATACCCGATTAATTCTGCCGGTGATGATTTTGGAATTGTGTTTGACGGAAAACGGGAGAAAGGGTATTTCAGTTCTAACCGGACAGAAGGTGGTAAGGGTAAGGATGATATCTGGTCCTTCAACCTTCCTGATCTTGGATTTGATGTAGGCGGGTATGTAAAAGCCTGTGGCAGGACGGACAGTGTGGAAGGGGCCCTGGTAACAATCATAGGTTCAGACGGGATGAACAAGGAGCAAAAAACAGGAAAAGACGGTCATTACCACTTTACCCTTATGCAGGACGTGTCCTATATCATCAGTGTATCTGCCGAGGGAGCGAAATCTAAAATAACCAAGAGCTTTTTTAACCTGGCTGATACTTCCCGTATCAAACTAACTACCCTGCAACTCGAAGATTCCCGTACGTTCACGGCCAACTTCTGTCTGGTGCCGGTGAGTGATACCGTGATCATCAAATTTCCCAGAGTGGAATATGGGCTGGATTCAGCCACGATCCGCCTTGCCTCCCGCGATTCTCTCGATTACCTTTATAACCTGCTTACGGAATACTCAAACTTTGTGATAGAACTCGCTGCACATACCGATACACGGGGTTCTGCATTACATAACCTTGCACTTTCCAAAGCCAGAGCCAAATCCTGCTATGAGTACCTGGTAAATGTGAAGAAGATCAACCCAAAACGAATTGTCCCGAGAGGCTATGGCGCGAGCCACCCAATCATTTCCGATGCGCAGATTGCAAAGATCCAGGATAAAGACGGAAAGGAAAAAGCCCATCAAACAAACCGCCGTACGGTGATCCGTATTATCAATACAGATTTCAACGACCCAAATGCCCCTAAACGTGCCAATAAAAACACGGCCATACAACACAAACAGGAAGAATATGGGAAGGATGAAGGAGCCGATGCCGATAAACAGGACTAGGCTGTTGATTGATTGTCAATGAATTATTCGAAAAAAAGAAAAAGGTGTCAGGGAATGAATTAATTTTGGTCTGATCTTTGTAATTCATATTTCAACCAAAAAAACTTAACGATGAAAACGATTCTCAGCTTTCTATTAGCACTTGTATTCAGCACCGGTATCACACTGGCACAGGATAAAACTACAGGTGGTGTAAAATCCAAGCCTAAGGCTACAGAGGAAAAGAAAAACACCCCTGCTGCAACTTCCGGAAAAGGAATCCAGGCCGACAAACCTGCTGCTGATAAGCCCGCTGCAGGCCCCACCAAGAAAGACGGCACTCCTGATAAGCGTTACAAAGAGAATAAAGAAAAGCCTGCTGCAGGTCCAACCAAGAAGGACGGTACTCCTGATATGCGATACAAAGCCAATAAGGATGCTGCCAAGCCTGCTCCCGCTCCGAAAAAATAATTCCGGATGCCTGTTTAATAAAGAAGTCCCGATCAACCCGTCGGGACTTTTTTTTACGTCTTTTAGCGTATTGACTACACTACTTTCTTTGAGTAATTTGGATGACAGTTCAGGAATTCAAACTGTTCGTTTGATCACTTAAACATATTTCCTGATACTTATCGCTAAGATAGATGAACAGATTCTTTAAGTAAAACGAACAAACCCTTTAAAGAAACGGTCTGTTTCGGGCGGGATGGTGATTGTCCCCACACAGAACCGCTCAAAAACCAACAGGACTTTTGCCGTCCAGGACAAGAAGGCGACTGTCCCGTTAGGGATCGTGATTCTCCGGTTAAGGATTATGATTCTCCGGTTAAGGATAATGATTGTCCGGTGAGGGATAGTGATTGTCCGGTTCAGGATGGTGAGTGCCCTATTCAGGATAGTGAATGTCAGGTACGGGATGGTAAATGTCCGGTTCAGGATAGTGATCGTCCGGTTCAGGATAGTGATCGTCCGGTTCGGGATAGTGAATGTCCGGTAAGGGGTAGTGAATGTCCGGTTCTGGATAGTGAATGCCCGGTACGGGGTAGTGAATGTCCGGTTCTGGATAGTGAATGCCCGGTTCAGGATAATGATTGTCTCTATCGGGATGGTGATTGTTCCGGATAGGATGTTGTTTGTCCTGAAAGGGATAGTGTTTGTCCCCACACGGGCCCGCTCAAAAACCCACATGGCTTTTGCCGTATCCTCTCGGGTAATGAATCTCTTCTTCAGTATCCCTGCCTTCCACCGGATTATGTATTTTTTTACCTTTGCGCCCATGTTAGACAAGCTGAGGGATATTAAAGACCGTTGGGAAGATGTGGAAAGACAACTCTCTGATCCGAAGGTAATTTCGGATATGAAGCTCTTTACCAAACTGAACAAGGAATACAAAGATCTGAAAGTCATTGTTACCGCTTATTACGACTATAAGAAACTGCTGGAGGATATAGAATCAGCCAAAAATGTGCTGATGAATGAAAAGGACGAAGACTTCCGGGCTATGGCCAAAACAGAAATGGAAGAGCTGAGTCAGAAAAAGGATGTTCTGGAGCCTCATATACGTAATCTGTTGGTTCCCAAAGATCCGGAAGATGCCAAAGATGCTGTCATGGAAATCCGTGCTGGTACAGGAGGGGATGAAGCGAGCATTTTTGCAGGGGATCTGTTTCGTATGTATTCCAAATACATTGATGATAAGGGCCTGAAAATGGAAGTCATTGACAGTTCACCGGGTACCGCCGGCGGATATAAGGAAGTTATTTTCGAAGTTACCGGGGAAAACCCCTATGGTACCCTGAAATTCGAATCGGGTGTGCACCGCGTACAAAGGGTACCCCAGACAGAAACCCAGGGTCGTGTACATACTTCCGCAGCTACAGTAATGGTTATGCCCGAAGCCGAAGAGGTAGATGTGGTGCTGAACCCGGCAGATGTGGAAATGCAGACTTCCCGTTCAGGTGGTGCAGGAGGTCAGAATGTAAACAAAGTTGAAACCAAGGTACAGCTGACACATAAACCAACCGGTATTGTTGTAGTCTGCCAGGTTGAACGTTCCCAGCTCGGAAACCGGGAAAGAGCTATGACCATGCTCCGTACCAAACTCTATGAATTGGAATTGCAAAAACACAATGAAGCCAATTCCAAAAGAAGGAAGAGCCTGGTTGCCACCGGCGACCGGTCTGAAAAGATCCGTACCTATAACTACCCCCAAAGCCGTATTACCGACCACCGCATCAATATGACCATGCATAACCTGCCTAACTTCATGAACGGAGATATACAGGAAATGATAGATGCATTGCATATGGCTGAGAATGCGGAACGGTTGAAAGAAGGTGGGGTTTCGGCGTAATTTTTCCCTAACTTGCATGGAAATCCCATCCCATGCGAACCTTTCTCCTTTATAGCTTCCTGCTGCTGACATCAGCCGGTTTTTCACAGACCATTGAAAACAGCAGTCATTCCACAACAGGATATATCAGCGGCGACGGCACCATTTCAAACAGCAGCCATTCTACAGCCGGTTATATACGTACGGATGGAACCATTGAAAACAGCAGCCACAGCACCATAGGATATATACGTATGGATGGAGCGATCGAAAACAGCAGTCATTCCACAATGGGTTATGTAAGGGATGATGGCACGGTTGAAAATTCAAGCCACAGCACCATTGGCTATGTACGCACAGATGGCACTGTCGAAAATGAAAGCCACAGTACCATCGGCTATTCCGGGAATGTGAAAAAAGAATGGGCTGCCGTATGCTTTTTCTTTTTTCATTTTAACTGATATGGGTAAAACGATTCTCCTCTTTCTTGCTCTCTTCTCCGGCATGTCTTTGCCGGCTCAGACCGATACAGCCTGGATCTATACCTACGGAGGAAAGTTTGATGATGTTTGCAATCAGATAAGACCGGCCCTTCATAATGGCTTTATTGCCTGCGGCACTACCAGCAGCTACGGACAGGGGAATACGAATATGTATGTGATCCGTCTTGATTCCCTGTGCCGCCGTCAATGGTCGGCCGTATTCGGAGGCAGAGACAACCAGGCAGGTTGTGCAGTAACAACAACGGCTGACAGAGGATTTGCCTTTGCCGGCTATACAGACAGCTATGGAAACGGTGGATATGATGTATACCTTGTCCGTGCCGATTCATCCGGACGTATGCTTTGGCAAAGAACATACGGTGGAGCTGACTGGGATTTCGGCTATTCTGTAAAGCAAACAAAGGACGGAGGCTTTGTCATTTGTGGTCTTACCTACAGTTATGGTGCAGGCTCCGGTGATGTGTATCTGATCCGCACACGCGGCAACGGTGATACCGTATGGACCCGCACATTCGGAGGTACGGGATGTGATATCGGAAATTCAATCACGATTACAGGAGATACACTTTATACCATTACAGGTTCTACAACAAGTTTCGGAAATCATGATACGAGTGCTTATCTGATACAGGTTGATACCAACGGGGTATTGCGCAACTCTCACACCTACGGTTGTATACGTAACAGTTCCGGATATTCAATCGTACCTACATTGGATCAGGGCTTCATTCAGATGGGAAGTATGGACAGTGTTCACAGTGGTGTGCGTGGACTTATGCTTCTGAAAACGGATCATCAGGGCCGGCAGCAATGGATTGAACAGTTGACCAACGGGGCCTGGCAGGAAGTTGGCAAAGATGTGGTCCAGGCCGCCGATGCTTCTTTTCTGATCGCCGGAGCTGCTGCCGGAGGAGGATATGGCTCTTCTTCTATGCATATCATGCATTATGATTCAGGTGGAAACTATATTGCCGGTCCCTCATTCGGAGGCAACAATACCCAGTGCGGAAATTCTGTTGCTATAGGAGGCAATGGCACGGTAGTATTTGCCGGTGCCACCACCAGCTACGGGAGCGGGAATAATGATGTGTTCCTCGTGCGATTTAAAAATGATTCCATTGCACAGAACCCTTTTGTGGTGATACATAGTTTTTATGACAGTCTTTCCCCGAATTCCATAAGGGATGCGGCAAGGCAGTTGAGAGAGGTGAGGGTGTTTCCGAACCCGCTGACAGATGAAAGTACTGTACTTATAGCGGACCGGGCAGGGGCCCCGTATTTTCTGAACCTGTATGATGGGCAAGGCCGCTGTCTGAGGAGGAAGATCGCTTTCAGGAGCCATGGTCACGACCTGTCAGAAGCCAAACTGGAAAGAGGAGAGCTGTGTCCCGGCCTGTATATCTATACTATTGAAAGAGGTGATGAGATATCATATTCCGGTAAATTGATTCTGGAATAAAATATGTAATTTGCATGCAATCATCCGGTACAAGCTTTTTATAAAACATTCATGATCCAGAGAATTAAATTTTCCAATAAGGATAAATCCAAATTTTACAGCACAGTCAAAGCGAATGTGGATGAGTATTTCAATACGACTAAGCTGAGCCGTCATGCCAATGCAGAAATGGTGATTAAAACCATTATCCTCCTGGGAACATACCTGGGTTGTTATGCACTTATGTTAATGGTGCATCTCTCACCTCTGGCCCTGATCATCACTTTTATTGTGCAGGGGATTATGATTGCCGGTATTGGTATGTCTGTCATGCATGATGCCAACCACAATGCATATTCATCCAATGCCGCAGTGAACCGCTGGGTGGGTTATTCCCTGAACCTTATTGGAGGAGCGGTATTCAACTGGAAGCTTCAGCACAATGTACGCCACCATACCTATACCAATATACACGGGCATGACGATGATATCAACGAAGCCCAGATGATGCGCCTTTCTCCTCACAAGAAATACAATATCGCTTATAAGCTTCAGCATATCTACGCTTTCTTTTTTTATTCCCTGCTCACATTGTACTGGATCGTAGTCAAGGATTTTGTCCAGACCTTCGTGTACCGTAAAATGGAAGTGAACAGAAGCGGCGCTGCTGAATTCCGTCAGCAGGTGATTACTGTTGTTTTAATTAAATTAATCTATCTCTTCTGCGCCGTTTTCGTACCTATTTATTTTTTCCACTATCCTCCCGGAGCTTTTATCCTGGGTTTTGTGATGATGCATATGATCTGCGGGTTGGTACTGAGTGTGGTATTTCAGCTGGCTCATACGGTAGGAGGAACCACCTTCCCAATGCCGGACGAGACAGGTGAAATAATGAACGACTGGGCTGTTCACCAGATGAATACCACAGCTAATTTTGCCCGTCATAACCGGATATTGAACTGGTATGTAGGCGGATTGAATTTCCAGATCGAGCATCATTTATTTCCAACGGTTTGTCATGTCCATTACCCCGCTATTTCTGAAATAGTGAAAAAGACAGCCGGTGAATTCGGTATTCCGTATCTGGACAGTCCCAGTTTTACCAAGGCTTTGTATGCCCATATCCTGTTCCTGAAATATTTTGGCAGTACTGACAAAGTAGTCGTTTAAAATCAGCCCATATACTTATCTTCGTGCCCATGACCAGGCAGGAACTTTTTGAACAAATCACCCGAAAAGGAAGTTTTTTATGTGTCGGGCTTGATCCCGATATGGACAAAATTCCTGCTCATCTCAAAAAGGAAGCCGATCCCGTATTCGCTTTCAACAAACACATCATTGATGCCACACGCGATTATTGCGTGGCGTATAAACCCAATACAGCTTTTTATGAAGCACTCGGCCTTGGGGGCTGGAAAAGTCTGGATAAAACAGAGCTGTATCTCCGCAAAACATGCCCCCATCATTTTCTGATCGCCGATGCCAAACGCGGAGATATAGGCAATACTTCTGCAATGTATGCCAAAGCTTTTCTGGAAAAGATGGATTTTGACGCCATCACCGTAGCACCTTATATGGGCGAAGACAGTGTGAAACCTTTTCTTACGTATAAGAATAAATGGGTGATAGTGCTTGCACTTACTTCTAACAATGGTGCATTGGATTTTCAGAACCTCCTTACCGGCAACCAGCCTCTGTTTGCTGAAGTGATTCGCAAATCAGCAGAGTGGGGCACAGCCGATACTATGATGTATGTTGTAGGTGCTACACGTGCTGAAATGCTAAAAGATGTCCGTAAACTCATTCCCGATCATTTTTTGCTTGTGCCCGGAGTAGGAGCCCAGGGCGGAAGCCTGGCTGAAGTGGCGAAGTACGGAATGAACAAACAATGCGGATTATTGGTCAATGCCTCCCGGAGTATTCTCTATGCTTCTTCAGGAGCAGATTTTGCGGAAAAAGCAGGTGAGGAGGCGAAGGCTTTGCAGGGGGTGATGAAGAAGTTGCTGAGCAAATAATGCTCATATCCGCATTAACCGGTGGGAGTTCCGCGACCTGTGTTAATATATAAAAAGGCTTATTTTTGTATATATAAAGAAGATCTGAAACCATGAAGACTGCCGCAATAAAAAAAGAGTTAAATGTATATATACCCATGCTTTCGGTACGTCAGCAGGAGATTATTTTATCTATGATAAAAAATATTTTAAATGTTGACCCAAAAGAAAAACGTTTAACAAGAGCTCAATACAATAAGGAGCTAATGGCTGCCGAAAAACGTATTGATAAAGGTGAATATTATACGCAGGAGGAGGTTGAAAATAAGCTTCGAAAATGAAAAGCCCAAAGACCTATAAGGTTGTTTGGGACAAGGAAGCATACCAGCAGTTAGATATCATTTGTAAGCAACTAGAGCAAGAATCCCTGACAGCCCCCATCATTGTAAAGCATGCCATTTTAGGCAGGACAAAATCTTTGAAAAAAACACCTATGATTTACCAAATGGACAAATTAAAGATAAACAATGATGGGACATACAGGGCCTTGACCGTATATAGTTATCGTGTTTCATACCGGGCGTTAAGTGCCACCGGGATTGTTAAAATACTTAGTGTGCGTCACACAAGCCGGGAACCACTGGAACACTAAAGCCTGCCCGTCCTATACTGTCTGTTAATAGCTTAAGGCGAAAGGTAGAAGCTAATCGGAGTCATCGTCTAAATCCTTCTTTTTATTGATTGCACCACAATCCGATAGTTATCGGGTCGAAGGGCCAAACAAAAGTCACAATTACCTCAGTTCAATCGTTACTGGAAGATAATACATAATATCCACAGGTGTACCGTTCATTCGGCCAGGGTTCCATCGGGGCATTGCAAGAATAACACGAATTATTTCTTTTTGAAGACCTTCTGTGCCTTTTCCAGCCTTTAAAATTCGGGGATCCTTTATTTGTCCATCCTTACCAATCACAAAAGAGACAATTACCTTTCCGTTTATTACCGAATCATTCCTCGATGGCGACCAGAGCACATTGCTATGTATATGCTTAAATAGAGCTTCTTCCCCTCCTGGGAATTCCGGCATGTGATCCGGAAATCCGCATGTAAGCCCAAGTGTATCGATAGCTTTTTTTTGATCAGTACGGTTGTCCGGAGTTTTTTTTAGCGTACCAGAAGCCTGAGCATGGGTTATATAACACAAACTTAATGAGAGGAAAAGAAGTAAATAAGAGCGCATTGAAATTCGGGTTGATTTATTGCTTAGAGATAAAATTAACAATGATTGACTGTTTTACATTCGCTGGCATACCCTTGCTCAATGCCTGCCCCCATGGAATCAATAACAAACAGCGTATAGCTTCCTTTTCGAATGCAGATGACCCATCCACTCGCTGATCAACCTTGATTCCCGAAACAGTGCCTTGCTCAGTCACCATAAAAGAAAGCATTACAATGCCTTGTGAGCCCCTGTCTGATTCCAGTGCAGGATAATGTATATTCCTTCTCAGCAGATTCATGAAGACCATTTCTCCACCAGGGAAGAACCGTTGAATCAGGGTGCTGTCATTCTTCCTGACTTTGATCGTGTTTTGTGCATAGCAATAACCTGCCAAAAACAGAAAATTGATAATCAATATAAATTTTCTTAACATACTCATGAAAGGTAGAGATACGAAATATTTTTTAGTCATGACCATCATAAAAATCCGCGTTCCATTACGTATTGGGTTTCAATCCAAAAAAATCACAGCCGCCCGAAACATAAAAATGACTCAAGATTGATCCAAAAATTAACAAACATGTCAAGCGCGATGGGGAAGGGTGAAATATCTTAGCAGGGGGGATTTATGGAATAACGGCGCTATGCCCCAAAAAGTATAAGATGACAGAAGAATTCCTGCATTATATATGGAAATTCCGGAATTATGATTTCCGGGAGCTGAAGGCTGTGACGGGTGAAAGCCTGGAAGTACAGAACCCCGGTGCGCATAACAGAGATTCTGGCCCGGACTTTTTCAACGCCAGGATCCGGATTGACGAGACTTTATGGGCTGGCAATGTCGAGATTCATATTAAGGCATCGGACTGGAACCGTCATGCCCATCAGCTGGATAAGGCGTATGATAATATCATCCTGCATGTGGTATACGAGGCTGATGAACAAATACGGGATGCTGCAGGTGCATTGGTACTGACGCTGGAACTCTCAGGCAGGATTAATAAGGATCAGTACAATAAATACTTCCAGCTCTATACCAGCAAGGACTGGATACCCTGCGGAAATCAGATGGCCTCGGTCAATAACATTGTCCTTGAAGCCTGGCTGGAACGACTGCTTGTTTCGCGTATGGAAAGAAAGGCAGAGGAGATAAGGGAGATATGGAAACAGGCCCGTCATAACTGGGAAGAGGCATTTTATATTTACCTGGCCCGGAATTTCGGTTTCCATACCAATGCTCTTCCGTTCGAGCTCCTGGCCCGCTCTTTACCTTTTGCAATGCTGGGCTCATACCGGGATAATCTGTTCCAGCTTGAAGCCCTCTTTTTCGGACAGGCCGGTATGCTCGATGATTATTTTGAAGAAAGCTATCCTCAGCGGCTCCAGGCTGAGTACCAGTTCCTGGCTCATAAGCACAAACTCAAAAACCTGGATAAACGTATCTGGAAATTCCTGCGTATGCGCCCGGCCAATTTCCCTACCCTTCGTATTGCTCAGTTTGCAAGTCTGCTGCATGACACAGAACATCTTTTTTCAAAAATTATGGAAGTGACAGAACTTGAGGCCTTAAAAAAAGGGTTGCATGCACACCCTTCTTCCTATTGGAAGGATCATTACCATTTTTCAAAGAAGACAGAGCCAGGAGAAAAGCAGCTGGGCGAAGGATCTATTGAGAATATGCTGGTCAATACAGTCAGTCCTTTTCTGTTTGTATATGGAAAAGAGAAAGGGATGGAAGAACTTTCGGAACGGGCTTTGAAATACCTTTCCGGACTTCCGGCGGAACATAATTCCATTATAAGGGAATGGAAAAAACTTGGACTGAAAGTGAGGGATGCAGGTAGAGCTCAGGCCTTACTTGAGCTTAAAACAAAATATTGTGCAATCCGTAAATGTTTAGACTGTGGAGTAGGCCGGAGTTTGCTGAAAAATGCTTAATTTCACTTCAAAATCCGGCCTATGATACATTCAATAAGACACTGGTTTGAACAACAGGCATTCGGTGTATGTGCCTGGTGGGGCGATAAGCTTGGTATCAAAGCTACGCGTATACGTATGTATTTTGTGTATCTGTCCTTTTTTACCTTCGGCTCTCCTATCATCATGTATTTCATCATGGCCTTTATCCTGGAGCATAAGGAATACTTTAAGCCTTCCAAATCACGTCGTCGTAGCATCTGGGAATTGTAATGTTCAAGTTCTCCGGTTTCCGTAAAATATACTTTTCCTTAGGCCTCATTATCCTCATTATTGTTGTGGGTATTGCAGGTTATATGAGCATAGAGCACTGGAATTTCTTCGATTCCTTTTACATGACAATGATTACGATCAGTACCGTCGGATTCGGAGAAATACATCATCTGAGTGATTCCGGTCGCCTCTTCACAACTTTTCTGATTATCGGCAGTTTTGGTACATTTGCCAATGCTGTTTTTACCATCACCCGTACATTATCTGACGGTGAATTCCGTAAATACCTTAATGACCTTCGCTTGTACGCATCAATAGAAAAACTCGAAAATCATGTCATCCTGTGCGGCTATGGCCGTAACGGGAAGGAAGCAGCTCATGTGCTTAAAAACCATCACCAGCGTTTTGTGGTGGTGGAAGAAAAGCAGCATGTAGTGGATGCAATGAGCGACCGCTATAAGGAACTGATCCTGGTTGGAAATGCTACCCAGGATGAGGTGTTGCTCAGAGCCGGGGTAATGAAGGCAAAAGCCCTGATCACCACACTGCCTTTGGATGCAGACAATCTCTTTATCGTGCTTTCTGCCCGAACGCTGAACCCCAAACTCACGATCATTTCCAGGGCTTCTGATGATAACTCTGACAGGAAGCTGAAAGCCGCAGGTGCCGATAATGTTATCATGCCCGATAAAATAGGGGGGGCTCATATGGCTTCACTGGTCATGAAACCCGATGTGATGGAGTTCCTGGATTATATTACAGGACAGGGAGGGGAACATATCAAACTGGAAGAAATAACCTTCGAGAATCTGAGTGCTTCTTACAAAAACAAAACAATTCGTGATCTTGAAGTAAGGAATAAGTCGGGTGCCAATATTGTAGGGTTTAAAACAGCCAAAGGAGACTATGTGATCAACCCTTCTCCAGATACTCAAATGATTCATGATGCCAAGCTTTTCGTGCTGGGCACATCCGAACAGATTACTAAACTCCGGGAACTTTTTTCCTGACAGACCAAGCCAGAAGTATGTCATCAAAGAAAACAATACTAATAACAGGCTCTAACGGCCTTCTGGGTCAAAAGCTGATACAGGCACTCTCCCAGCGAACGGATATCACAACAATCGCAACCTCCAAAGGAGAGAACAGAATGCGAAACAAGGCAGGGTATGTGTATGAAGCCCTGGATATAACCCGTAAGGAAGAGCTGGAAAAAATATTTGTCCGGCACAAACCGGATGTCGTGATCCACACAGCAGCACTTACCAATGTGGATGCCTGTGAATCGAATAAGGAAGAGTGTCTGGCCTTGAATGTGGATGCCGTGCGTTATATTGTTCAGGTAATGGAACAGAATTTACCCGCTTCCCATCTCATACATCTTTCCACGGATTTTATTTTCGACGGACTGGCAGGTCCCTATAAGGAAGAAGACAAGCCAAACCCTTTGAGCTATTATGCCTGGTCCAAACTGGAATCGGAAAAAATTGTTGAGGCAAGCAAGCTTAAATGGGCCATTGCACGAACAATTATTGTATACGGACTGGTCGATAATATGAGCCGTTCAAACCTGGTACTCTGGGCTAAAGATGCACTTGGCAAAGGACAAAAGATCAATGTGGTGGATGATCAATTCCGTGCTCCTACGCTCTCTGAAGATCTGGCTGCAGGTTGTATTGCCATAGCCGATAAGTGTGCAACCGGAATTTATAACCTCAGCGGACCGGAGACTTTCAGTGTGCTGGATCTTGTTTATCAGGTAGCAGATTTCTGGAAGCTGGATCGTAATCTGATCAATCCTATCAAATCAGATACCCTGAACCAGGCTGCAAAAAGACCTGCCCGTACAGGTTTTATTCTTGACAAAGCCAGGAAGGATCTGGGGTATAAGCCGCATACATTTATAGAGGGCCTTGCTGTAGTAGATAAAGAACTCAAAACTGCCCTTGTTTCTTAATTGAATTCACTGTATTGGAAACTTAGGCTATATTTGGGAAATTAACGAATACCAGGAATATCTATGTCGAAAAGCATTTGGCGCAAGAAAACAATAGCCATGTTCGAGGCGGACATGAAAGTAAGTCAGCTCAACAGGGTTCTCACCAAAAGGGGATTAACTTCACTCGGAATCGGAGCCATCATTGGAGGCGGTATTTTTACCTTAACGGGTATTGCTGCTCATGAATATGCCGGACCGGCACTGGCCATTGCCTTTGTCATTGCCGGTATCGGATGCACCTTTGCATCCCTCTGTTATGCCGAGTTTGCTTCTGTGCTGCCTGTTGAAGGGTCGGCCTATGCCTATTCGTACGGAACCATCGGTGAAATTTTTGCCTGGTTTATCGGCTGGAACCTGATTCTGGAATACATGATGGGTGCCACAACGGTAGCGGTAAGCTGGTCGGGGTATTTTGACAAATTGCTCCATTTATTCCACATCAATCTTCCCGTTTGGTTAACCAATGATCCCTATACGTTATCTGAAAAAGTGAAGCAGATGGCCGCTTCGGGCCAGGCTGTACCGGAATATTCGTTTGCATTCAATCTTCCTGCTTTACTTATTGTTTGGGTGGTGACAGCCATTCTTGTAAAAGGAATCAAGGAGGCAGCCAGCACCAACAACATGATTGTAATTCTGAAACTGGCGGTAGTGGTATTTGTCATTATTTGCGGAGCTTTTTATGTAGATGTACATAACTGGCATCCCTTTGTTCCCCAGGAAGTAATTGATGCCAAAGGACAAGGTCATTTCGGATGGAACGGAGTTATTACGGCGGCAACGATTGTTTTCTTTGCCTATATAGGTTTTGACGCTGTTTCTACACAGGCCGGGGAGGCCATTAATCCTAAAAAGGATGTACCCTTTGCAATTATAGCTTCTCTGCTTATTTGTACTACCTTATATATCCTGGTTTCTCTGGTGTTAACAGGGATGGTCAAGTACGACCAGCTTGATATGAGGGCACCTGTAGCTTCTGCTTTTGCCAGTGCAGGATTAACCTGGGCCGTATACCTGATTACGATTGCCGCTGTAGCTGGTCTTACTTCGGTTATGCTGGTGATGATGCTGGGGCAAACCCGTATTTTCCTTGGAATGGCTAAAGACGGTTTGTTACCTAAAAAATTGTTCGGAGCCATACACCCTAAATTCAAAACACCCTATAAGAGCACTATATTGGTTGGATTCATCGTATCTATCGTTGCGGCTGTAACCCCCATTGATAAGGTTTCGGAAATGTGCAGCATGGGTACCCTGCTTGCATTTGCCATGATCTGCGGCGCTGTATGGATCTTACGGGTTAAGCATCCGGAACTTCCCCGTCCGTATAAAGCTCCATTATTACCTGTTGTTGCGACCCTTGGTATGGGCTTCAATGTTTTCTTAATGACACGCGTTCGACAGGATACCTGGAGGGCTTTCCTGATCTGGAGTACTATCGGTCTGATCGTTTATTTTGCCTATAGCAGAAGAAACAGTCATATGCATCCCAAGAAAGATTAATTGAGCGAACAAGACTCCGGCATTAAACGTACCCTTGGCCTGCTTGATGCAACCAGCATTGTAGCGGGTTCCATGATTGGCTCCGGAATCTTTGTCGTTACTTCCTTCATGGCCCGTGATCTGGGCTCATCCGGTTATCTGCTGCTGGTCTGGATCATTACCGGACTCATTACAGTTTCCGCTGCTCTTAGTTATGGTGAACTGGCCGGTATGATGCCGAATGCCGGCGGGCAGTACGTATACATTCGCAGGGCTTTCAGCCCATTGTTGTCTTTTATGTATGGCTGGACGGTATTCACGGTTATTCAGACCGGGGTGATTGCTGCTGTAGCCACCGTCTTTGCAAATTATACCGCTGTTTTCTTTCCGGAACTCAATACGGAGCTGTTCCATATGGGTTCTTTTGTCATTGCAGGGAAACAAGTATTGGCCATACTCGTAGTTGTTGGCCTCACGTATGTAAACAGCCGAGGGGTGAAGAACGGAAAACGCATACAACTTGTATTTACATCGGCCAAACTTTTTGCCTTACTCGCTCTTATTGTACTTGGCCTTGCAATCGGCCTTAAAAGCTCCACCCTTTCAGATAATTTCCAGCACCTGTGGAATGCAACAAATACTTTTAAGAATGAAGTGACAGGTCAATGGCAAACCATTCCCCTTACCGGCCTGGCATTGCTGGGAGTAATGGGTGCAACCATTATCAATTCACTTTTCTCAAGTGATGCCTGGAATAATGTGACATTCATCGCTGCCGAAATAAAGGATCCGAAAAAAAATATACCCCGGAGTTTATTTCTTGGAACGTTTATCGTCACCATTATTTATATCCTGGCTAATGTGGCTTACCTGGCCCTGATCCCATTGCATGGAAGCCCGACTGCTACGGATGTACACGGGCAAGGTATTTCTTTTGCCGCTGCCGACAGAGTAGGAGCTGCTGCTGCTTCCGTTATTTTCGGGAATACGGGTTCCATCATTATGGCGGCCCTGATCATGATTTCCACCTTCGGATGTATGAATGGTATCATTCTGGCAGGAGCCAGGTTGTATTATGCCATGGCAGCAGACGGGCTTTTCTTTCGCCGGGCAGGAAAACTGAATGACAGACAGGTCCCTTCCTTCGGTCTTTGGATACAATGTGTCTGGGCGTGTATTCTCTGTCTTTCAGGGACATATGGGGCTTTGTTGACCTATTCTACCTTCGCCTCCCTGCTTTTTTACATACTCACCATTGCAGGTGTGTTCGTACTCCGGAAAAAAGAACCCGATGCCGAACGTCCTTACAAGGCATTTGGTTACCCCCTTATACCTGCTTTGTATATCCTGATAACAAGTGCCATCTGTATAGACCTCCTCATTTATCAACCCGTCAATGCCGGAGCCGGTTTGGCTATCGTGTCGCTTGGAATTCCGGTTTATTTCATCGTTAAGTCCGTGAACCCGCCCGAAACAAAAAAATGAACACATTTTGATTTGCGCAAATTACGTTTCCTGAGTAACTCCCCGCATATCAATTTGGGAAGCAATGAAACAATTTTTACGCGATTATTTTCTGTTCAACCGGCGGGAAAGAAACGGGATCCTCTTCCTGGTATTTCTGCTGAGTATTGTTTCCTGTCTGAGCGGATATCTTCAAACAAGTACTTTGTCCGACCCTCAGAAGGCTGCCTGGAAAGTGCTGACATTTGACTCCCACTCTGATACGGGGTATGCCGCTTCCTATTCCAGCCATACGGTATATCCTGAATCGAAACAGCTTAGACAACAGATCCGCTATTTTTATTTCAACCCCAATACAATAGGAGCAAAGGAATGGATGCTGCTGGGCCTCAGTGAAAAGCAGACCCGTATTGTTATTCACTATTGTGAGAAGGGAGGACGGTTCCGTAAGCCCGGGGATCTTAAAAAATTGTATGGTCTGAGCCCTGCCCAGGATTCCCTGCTGGAACCTTGGGTAAAAATTCCAGAGGATACCTTCAATGCAAACAAAAACCGACCTGATACTCTTTATGCCCACAAAGCTTTTAACCTCAAGCTCAAGCCCGGAGAAGTACTGGATCTGAACAAGACCGATTCGGCAGGACTGCTTAAAGTACCTTGTATAGGCCCTGCTTTTGCCTCACGTATCATTCAATACAGAAACAGGCTGGGAGGATTCGCCTGGAAGGAACAGTTACAGGAGGTTTTCGGAATGGATGAAGCCCGATATCAGTGTATGGAGTCTTATATACTCCTTGAAACTAAAGAGTTAAGTACAATCAAGATCAATACTGCCAGCCTGGACGAGTTGAAAAAACATCCCTATATACGCTGGAATATGGCCAGAGCCATCGTGAATTACAGAGCCCGTCATGGCCGGTATAAATCCATTGAAGATGTGAAAGCCATTGAATTGGCTGATGAAGATTTAATACGGAGAATAAAACCCTACCTAAGCTTTGAATGAATCCAATAATTATCTTTGCTTCCCGAATACAAAATATGCTGGCCGACGATTTAAAGAACACAATCAGGGATATTCATGATTTCCCTAAACAGGGTATTGTTTTTAAAGACATTACCCCCGTACTGGAAAATAATGAGCTTTGCAATGCCATAGTCGCTGAATTCGAAAACAGCCTGAAAGGTATTGCGTTCGATGCCATAGCAGGTATAGAAAGCAGGGGTTTTTTGTTTGGTTTTTTGCTGGCGCAGAAAATGGGAAAGCCATTTATTCTGATACGTAAAGCCGGTAAGCTTCCGGGCAAGACAATAGGAGCAGAATATGCCCTTGAATACGGAACAGCCAAAATTGAAATGCAGGAAGGCTCTGTTCGCAAAGGATGGAATGTACTTATTCATGATGATCTGCTGGCAACAGGAGGTACAACCGCTGCTGCTGCTGAATTGATACAGAAACAAAGCGGTAACGTTGCCGGTTTTGCATTTGTTATAGAACTGGATTTTCTGAGAGGAAGAGAAAAAATAAACGGACTATCCTCACAGATTACAAGCCTTATTCACTTTTAAGATATAATCACACACCCATGAATTTTACGCAAAGCGAGAACCAGGTCATGATTGCCGATATGATCCGAAAATTCGGAGAAGAACATATACGCCCAAAAATGATGGAATGGGATGAAGCCCAGACTTTCCCTATCGAGGTGTTTAAAAAACTTGGGGAGCTCGGACTTATGGGAGTGCTGGTCCCTGCTGAATATGGCGGCTCCGGCTTTGGTTATACAGAATATGTAACAGCCATTGTTGAACTATCACGAATCTGTGGCTCTATAGGCCTTTCCATGGCTGCACATAATTCATTATGTACAGGTCATATTCTTACTTTCGGTAATGAGGAACAGAAAAAGAAATACCTCCCTAAGCTTGCAACAGCTGAGTGGATAGGAGCCTGGGGCCTCACCGAAGTGGGTACAGGTTCGGATTCAGGAGGAATGAATACCACAGCCGTTGAAGACGGAGATTATTACGTAATCAATGGTTCCAAAAATTTTATCACCCACGGTAAATCGGGCAATGTGGCTGTTGTCATAGCCCGTACCGGGAAAAAAGGAGATTCACACGGGATGACTTCCTTCATTATTGAAAAAGGAACTCCCGGCTTTACTTCCGGAAGAAAAGAAAATAAGCTCGGTATGAGGGCTTCGGAGACAACAGAACTGATTTTCGATACCTGCCGCGTACACAAGAGCCAGATCATGGGCAAGGTAGGAGATGGATTTGTGCAGGCTATGAAGGTGCTTGATGGTGGACGGATTTCCATTGCATCACTTGGTGTCGGTATTGCCAAAGGAGCTTATGATGCTTCTGTAAAATATGCCAAGGAGCGGGAACAGTTCGGAAAACCCATTGCCCAGTTCCAGGCTATTGCCTTTAAACTGGCTGATATGGCCACTGAAATAGAAGCAGCCGAATTGCTCACTTACAAAGCCGCCGACCTGAAAAACAGGGGAGAGAAAGTGACCAAGGAAGGAGCATTTGCCAAATATTATTCATCCGAAGTTGCCGTCAGGGTATCCACCGATGCCGTTCAGATTTTCGGTGGGTATGGTTATACCAAAGACTTTCCGGTTGAGAAATATTACAGGGACAGTAAGCTGTGTACGATTGGGGAAGGAACGTCGGAGATACAAAAACTCGTTATATCCAGAGAAATACTGAAGTAATAGCCGGTAATCAGTAGCCAGGATAGTGTTGATTTGTCATTCTGAGCGGCCTTGGGGCTGGGTAGCGTGAGGGCAGTCGCGAAGAATCTCCTTGGTAAAGCCATTCCAGACTTGTTTGTGCCACCCCTTCGGGGTTTGATATCAAAACCAATGCATCTTAATGGCCATTCTATTATTGGATCAGAGCGAGTGTCCATTATGTAATCAAATCATTAGAACGGGAAAGCCCATTATGGATTCCCGGCATTTATAAGCAACACAAAGGATTTATTGTATCCATTTAATGATGCAGCTTTTCATCAAAAATGTTTAGATGAATCCACTTTAGGCAAGAAAGCTATGGGGCTGGCAAGCATATGTTATAGCCATCTCAAAATGAAAAGATGTGATGCTGGTGGTAATAAAATTACCAATCCACATGATTGGTTGTTTTTTTCTGTTCTAACTTCCGATGAGAATGAAGAACTGTTCAGATTCAATTTTTTTACTTTGGATAGAACCAATATTAAGGATTGGAAGGGAAAAGATAATTTTATCAAACTTGCACTAAAGTTCAACGAAGAAGGTAAATGGGCAAATTTAACAGCCTTCGATTTCCTTGGACATTTGATTGATACGATCAATAAGAAATAGCGATTTGCTGAGTTTCAGGGTATTTCTTGATTTAGCTTAGGTCCACTTAATTGCAAATCCAAGGAGATTCCTCGCTGGAGCTTGCTCAGGTTCCGCCCCAATCTAGCTCGGAATGACAAATCCGCCTCATTCCGCCTCCTGCCTCCAGCTCCAGCTCCAGCCGCTGCCTCCTGATACCGCCTTTAAGAATCAGAATGTTCAAAAAATATTTGTCCTTTAATCAAAAATTCCTACATTTGCCTCCCTGTAAAAAGAAATTTTAAAGCGAAAGACATGATCATAGTTCCGGTTAAAGAAGGAGAATCAGTAGAAAAAGCTCTTAAGAAATTCAAGAAGAAATTCGAGAAAACTGGCGTTGTACGTGAGTTGCGTGAGCGGCAGAAATTCACCAAACCCTCTGTTCGCAGAAGGGAAGTGATTAAGAAGGCTATCTACAAAGAGACTCTTCAGCGCGAAGAAGAATAAGCAGAATTATTCTGCACCCAGACCTGTATTTACACACCCGAAGAGCTATCTTTATGTATAAATACAGGTTTTTTTATGCCCTATCCGGCCATTGAATCCTTCCTTGACTATCTCCGTTTCGAAAAGCGGTATTCTCCCCATACGGTAAGCGCTTACCAAAGTGATCTGGCCCAGTTCTGCGTATTTCTGGAAAAGGATTTTGAGCATTCTGTTCCGGAAGAAGCTACACATATCATGATCCGTTCCTGGGTCGTTCACCTGATGGAACATGGCATTGAAGCCCGTTCTGTGAACCGGAAAATAACAGCTATCCGTAGTTTTTTTAAATACCTGATGAGACAGGGAAAGGTCAAGATAAACCCCATGTTGCGTATACAGGGACCAAAAACACCTTCCCGGCTACCTGTTTTTGTGGAAGAAGATAAGATGGATGATTTGCTAACGAAGGTTGATTTCGGGCAGGACTATGAAGGGGTCATGAAAAAGCTCATAGTAGAATTGTTTTATGATACCGGAATGCGGAGAGCGGAGCTTATTAATCTGAAAATCAAAGATGTGGACTTTTATCGTTCCAGCTTAAAAGTCTTAGGGAAAAGGAGTAAGGAAAGAATGGTACCCATGGGTAATACGCTGAAAGAGGGGATTGAAGCCTTCCTGAAACTCCGGAAAAAAGTAGAAGCTCTGGATAAAGAAGAGTTTTTATTTGTTCATGAAAACGGGAAAAAACTGGATGCGAATTTTGTATATAGTATGATTAATTTCTACCTTGGTATGGTAACAACGCTGGATAAAAGAAGTCCGCATGTACTTAGGCATACATTTGCAACACATATGCTTAATAACGGTGCAGATCTGAATGCGATCAAAGAAATACTGGGCCATGCAAATCTTTCCGCAACACAGATTTACACGCATAATTCAATCGAAAAATTAAAGAACGTCCACAAGCAGGCTCATCCCAAAGCATAGTATAGCACAGATTCGACTAAAATTCACTGAAATTTGTAATTACCTTAAAAAGGAGGCACTATGAAAATCAAGATCCAGTCCATTCATTTCGATGCAGACAAAAAACTGTTGGAGCATATCCAGGGCAAAGTGAGTAAGCTCAATCATTTTCATGATGGAATATTAAGCGGGGATGTGATACTGAAGGTTGAAAAAACGGGGATTCCGGAGAATAAGATAGCTGAAATACGGCTGATGATACCGGGCAGCGATTTGTTTGCCAAGAAACAGTGCAAAACCTTTGAAGAAGCTGTTGATACGGGAGTTGAAGCACTTACAAGACAAGTAAAAAAGCACAAGGAAAAGACTAAAAAAGTATAAGAAAGGTCTGAATACCTATAATTGCTGCGCGTGAGTCCTGAATTCAGGTAGAATCAGGGTTCACGCGTATGTTTTTAGGGATATGGTGAGGAAAATCAGGGGAGTGATGCAGACTTGATAGAAAAATGTACTCAAAAAAATAAAGAATACTTTGTAGGATTAATTAAGTTTTCTACATTTGCAGTCCTTTTTCAGGAATGCTATTGCTTTTTCTGTGGAAAACGTTCATAACATATTGATAATCAAGCCGAAGTAGCTCAGCTGGTAGAGCAGCTGATTTGTAATCAGCTGGTCGGGGGTTCGAGTCCCTTCTTCGGCTCCAGACCAGTGAAGGATTTTGGGGAGATAGCCAAGTGGCCAACGGCAACAGACTGTAAATCTGTCCTCTTACGAGTTCGAAGGTTCGAATCCTTCTCTCCCCACATCTTCGTTTGGTGAGGGAAGACCTGATAAAATGGAAGAATTGATTAAAGAGTAAGTGTGATTAAGGTTTGTTTTTGTTCTTTTAAAATGCAGTGTTTAAGCGGAAGTAGCTCATTTGGTAGAGCGTCAGCCTTCCAAGCTGAGGGTGGCCGGTTCGAGCCCGGTCTTCCGCTCCAAAGCAACCTCAACGCACCAAGCTGTTGTAGCTCAGTGGTAGAGCACTTCCTTGGTAAGGAAGAGGTCGTGAGTTCAATCCTCATCAACAGCTCTAAAGCCAGCCGGTATCAGGCAGGTCAAGGAGAAGGGGAAATCAAGGGAAAGCAATTTGTGCGGAGAGGAGTAAGCGTTCAGTAAGTAATTCATAAAAAAAACAATAAGTAAACACAATTTAATTTAAATATAGCTATGGCTAAAGAAAAATTCGACCGTTCCAAACCCCATGTCAACATCGGTACCATCGGTCACGTCGACCACGGTAAAACGACTCTTACTGCTGCTATCACATCTGTGCTGGCTGATAAAGGCCTTGCAGTAGCAAGAGACTTTTCTTCGATCGATAATGCACCGGAGGAAAAAGAACGTGGTATTACCATCAACACTTCTCACGTGGAATATGCAACGGCTAACCGCCACTATGCACACGTAGATTGTCCTGGTCACGCTGACTATGTGAAAAACATGGTTACCGGTGCTGCCCAGATGGATGGTGCTATCCTGGTTGTAGCTGCAACAGATGGTCCAATGCCACAGACACGCGAGCATATCCTGCTGGCCCGTCAGGTTGGTGTTCCTAAAATCGTTGTATTCATGAACAAGGTGGACATGGTTGACGATTTAGAGCTTCTGGATCTTGTTGAAATGGAAATCCGTGACCTGCTCACATTCTATAAATTTGATGGTGTTGCGACACCAATCATCCGTGGATCTGCATTGGGTGGCCTGAATAAAGAGCCAAAATGGGTGGAAAAAATCATGGAACTGATGGATGCCGTGGATAGCTTTATTCCAATCCCTCCCCGTCAGGTCGACAAGCCTTTCCTGATGCCGGTTGAAGACGTATTCACTATCACCGGTCGCGGAACTGTTGCTACAGGCCGTATCGAAACAGGTGTTGTGAACGTAGGAGAAGAAATCGAGATTATCGGAATGGGAGATGCCAAACTGAAATCAACCGTAACCGGTGTTGAAATGTTCCGCAAATTGCTGGATCGTGGAGAAGCAGGTGATAACGTAGGTTTGCTCCTGCGCGGTGTGGACAAGAAGGATATCCGCCGCGGTATGGTTATTGCCAAACCCGGTTCTATCACTCCTCACACTGAATTCACTGCAGAGATCTATGTATTGAAGAAAGAAGAAGGTGGTCGCCATACACCATTCCATAACAAATACCGTCCTCAGTTCTACCTGCGTACAACTGACGTAACCGGAGAGATTGATCTTCCGGCCGGACGCGAAATGGTTATGCCTGGTGATAACGTTACCATCACTGTAAAACTTATCGTTCCTGTTGCAATGGACAAAGGTCTTCGTTTCGCAATCCGCGAAGGTGGAAGAACAGTTGGTGCAGGTCAGGTAGTTGACATCATCAAGTAGTATTAACGATCTGGAGACTATCAAAAAGGAGTATTGCCCAAAGGCAATACCCCTTTTTACTCTGGTTCCGAACCTTGTTTTTCTGTTTGCGCATTATAAACGGGCGTAGTTCAAGGGTAGAATAGAGGTCTCCAAAACCTTTGATGGGAGTTCGAATCTCTCCGCCCGTGCTGAAGAAAATATTAAACAGGCAAAGAGGAGGATTTTAATATCATTGCATATGAATAAAATCAGAGCATACATAGAGGAAACCAGCAACGAGCTGCTGCATAAAGTAAGCTGGCCTACCTGGAGTGAATTGCAGGAAAGCGCCGGAGTAGTGGCGATTGCTTCTGTCATTATAGCGCTGGTCATTTTCGGAATGGATTATGGCTTCAGTTTTATCATGAAAACGATTTACCAGGCATTTTAATATTTTAATTGCTGTACAATGGCTCAAAAGGCTGCACATATTGAACAAGCCAAAAAGTGGTACGTGATTCGCGTCGTCAACGGCAAGGAAAAGAAGATCAAGCAGTATATTGAATCTGAAATCAGCCGTCTGGGATTGACCGATTATGTATCTCAGGTATTAATTCCGACAGAGAAGATCTATCAGATTAAGAATGGCAAGAAAGTGAGTAAGGAACGGAATTTTTTTCCGGGCTATGTTCTTTTAGAAGCTGTATTGGTGGGTGAGATTCCCCACATGATCAAAAATATCACCGGTGTTATCGGTTTTTTAGGTTCCAAATCAGGAGAAGCAGTTCCGCTGCGCCTGGCTGAAGTGAACCGTATATTGGGCAAGGTTGATGAATTGGCGGTGACCGAAGAGGCCAGCGTAAATCAATTCTTTGTGGGAGAAACAGTTAAAGTGATAGATGGTCCTTTCAACACCTTTACCGGTGTGATAGAAGAAGTGAACGAAGAGAAGAAGAAGTTGAAAGTGATGGTGAAGATCTTCGGTCGCAAAACTCCCCTCGAACTCAGTTACCTGCAGGTCGAAAAGGAGTAGTTTTCAATGAATGTTACGCATGCTTCCAACATAGTTAACATTAAACTAATTTAATCAAACAACATGGCAAAAGTAGTAAGCGCACTGATCAAGCTTCAGATCAAAGGCGGAGCTGCTAACCCTTCACCCCCGATTGGACCTGCACTGGGTGCAAAAGGTGTGAACATCATGGATTTCTGTAAGAAATTCAATGCTGCCACACAGGATAAGGCCGGGAAGGTGATCCCTGTAATCATTACGGTTTACAACGATAAGTCTTTCGAGTTCATCATGAAGACTCCTCCTGTAGCCATCCAGCTGAAAGATGCTGTGAAGATACAGACCGGGTCAGCTGAATCGAATCGTAAGAAAGTCGGAACCGTTACCTGGGATCAGGTGAAGCAGATCGCGGAAGCGAAAATGCCCGACCTGAATTGTTTTACGGTAGAATCCGCCATGAGTATGGTTGCCGGTACCGCAAGGAGTCTTGGCATCGATATCAAAGGAGAAAGTCCTTTGAAGAAGAAGTAATTCATTCACCGATGGAGTCCCGATGAATTAATCGGGACGTTTGCACATCAAAAAACCATGACAATGGCTGCTATCAGCAAAAACCGAAAAAAGTCCCTGGCCGCTTACGATGCCACCAAATCCTATAGTGTGGAAGAGGCATCCAAAGTAGTTAAGGCAATCACTACTACCAAGTTCGATGCATCAGTAGATCTGAGTATCCGTCTGGGAGTTGACCCGAAAAAAGCGAATCAAATGGTTCGTGGAACGGTTAACCTTCCACATGGTACCGGTAAAACAATGCGCATTCTGGTAATCTGTACACCCGATAAGGAAGCCGAAGCAAAAGCTGCTGGCGCAGATTTCGTTGGTTCTGATGAATTCATCACCAAAATCAAAGAAGGCTGGACAGATGTGGATGTTATTATCACGACACCCAGCATGATGGGAAAAGTGGGTGCATTGGGTAAAGTACTCGGTCCGCGTGGACTGATGCCAAACCCTAAAACAGGTACCGTAACGATGGATGTTGCGAAAGCGGTTAAAGAATCCAAAGGAGGAAAAATCGATTTCAAAGTTGACAAAGCCGGTATTATCCATGCTGCTGTAGGTAAAGTTTCCTTCGATGCGGAGAAACTGACAGAGAATGCAAATGAACTTTTGCAAACGATCATCAAACTGAAACCTTCTTCGGCCAAAGGAGCCTATCTGCGTAGTGTTGCTATGTCAAGCACCATGAGCCCTGGCATCCAGATTGAAACCAAGACGCTCATGTCCTGATTCCGGTAAACCGGGACCAGACAGCTAAAAAACAACGCAATGAACAAAGAAGAAAAAACCCTGATTATAGATGAGCTTGTGCAGAAATTAACTGCCAACAAGAACTTCTATCTGGCAGATACCTCCGGACTTCCGGCTGAGCAGACCAGCAAACTGAGAAGGATGTGTTTTAACAAAAAGATCGGTATGATCGTTGTTAAAAATACCCTGCTTGAGAAAGCTATGGAACGCACTTCCGATGCCCAGTTTAAACCCTTGTATGGGGTTTTAAAAGGATCTACCTCCATTCTCTTCTGCGAATCCGGGAGTGAACCTGCGAAAATGATTAAGGAATTCCGTAAAGACGGAAAAAGACCAGTTCTGAAAGCTGCTTTTGTTGAAGAAAGTGTGTATATCGGCGATAATATGCTCGATGCACTTGCCAGCATTCGCTCTAAGAATGAGGTTATCGGTGATATCATTGCCGCCCTTCAATCACCTGCCAAGAATGTCATTTCCGGTCTTCTGTCCGGAAAAAACAAACTGGCCGGTATCGTGAAGACACTTTCCGAAAGACCAGAATAAGTACCCGATTATCCAAACAATTCAAACAAGTAACTAACAATTAAAATCAAAATAAAATGGCAGATTTAAAAGCGTTCGCTGAGCAATTGGTTAACCTGACCGTTAAGGAAGTTAACGAATTGGCAACTATTCTGAAAGATGAATACGGTATTGAGCCGGCAGCAGCCGCTGTTGCAGTAGCAGCAGGTGGTGGAGCAGCAGGCGGAGCCGCAGTTGCTGAAAAAACAGCTTTCGATGTAATCCTGAAATCAGGTGGAGCTCAGAAACTGGGAGTTGTTAAGATCGTTAAAGATCTTACAGGTCTTGGTCTGAAAGAAGCAAAAGATCTTGTTGATGGTGCCCCTAAAGCAATTAAAGAGGGTATCAACAAAGAAGAAGCTGAAGCTATCAAGAAGCAACTTACTGAAGCAGGAGCCGAAGTTGAGATCAAGTAATCCAATCGCAATATCGGATTCACAGGCATAACCTCTACCCGTGTACACGGGTAGAGGCTTTGTCATTGTTACTCCCGAATTCAGGACTACTCCTGCTTCTCGGGATCATTTATTTGAGATTGAAGGTAGCACCATTAACACCCGACCCACTTGGAAAACGTAAAAAAATCTCAGCGGATAAATTTCTCAGGAAGCAAATCCCTGTTGGAATATCCAGACTTTCTTGAAATACAATTAAAATCATTCCAGGATTTCTTTCAGCTGGAAACTACCAGTGAGAACCGAATAAATGAAGGTCTCTACAAGGTATTCAGTGAAAACTTCCCGATATCGGATGCCCGTAACAATTTCGTACTGGAATTTCTCGATTATTTTATCGATCCTCCACGTTACACAATTGACGAATGCATCGAAAGGGGCCTGACCTACAGCGTTCCCCTCAAAGCAAAACTGAAATTGTATTGTACCGATCCTGAACACGAGGACTTCGAGACTATCATTCAGGATGTATACCTGGGTACAATTCCCTATATGACACCCAAAGGGACCTTTGTTATCAACGGAGCTGAAAGGGTTGTCGTTTCCCAGCTGCACCGCTCACCCGGAGTATTCTTCGGACAGAGCCGTCATGCCAACGGAACAAAACTCTATTCTGCACGTGTGATCCCATTCAAAGGATCCTGGATCGAATTCGCCACTGACATCAACAATGTCATGTATGCGTATATCGACCGTAAGAAAAAATTACCTGTTACCACACTTCTCCGCGCTATCGGTTTCGAAAGCGATAAGCAGATTCTTGAAATCTTCGGTCTTGCCGATGAAGTAAAGGTTAGCAAATCCGGACTGAAAAGCGTACTGGGCCGTAAGCTTGCTGCACGTGTACTGAAAACATGGGTGGAAGATTTCGTGGATGAGGATACCGGTGAAGTTGTGTCCATTGAAAGGAATGAAGTGATCATCGACCGGGAGACAATTCTGGAAGAACAGCACATCGATCCGATTGTGGATGCCAATGTTAAAACAATTATCCTGCATAAGGAAGATGCCAATAACATCGATTACGCCATCATCTATAACACCCTTCAGAAAGATACTTCAAACTCTGAAAAGGAAGCTGTAGAACATATCTACCGTCAGCTGCGTAATGCAGAACCACCGGATGAGGAAACCGCACGCGGTATCATAGACAAACTCTTCTTCTCTGATAAACGTTATGACCTCGGTGAGGTTGGCCGTTACCGTCTGAACAAGAAACTCGGTATCAATACAGATTCCGATGTTCGCGTTCTTACAAAAGAGGATATCATCCTTATTCTGAAATACCTCATCGAACTGATCAACTCCAAGACAGATATCGATGATATTGACCACCTGAGCAATCGTCGTGTCCGCACCGTTGGTGAGCAACTTTATTCCCAGTTCGGAGTAGGTCTTGCCCGTATGGCCCGTACCATCCGCGAGCGGATGAACGTAAGGGATAACGAGGTGTTCACACCTACGGATCTGATCAACGCCAAGACCCTGAGTTCTGTGATCAATTCTTTCTTCGGAACGAATCAGTTATCACAGTTTATGGATCAAACCAACCCACTCGCTGAGATTACGCATAAGCGTAGGCTGAGCGCACTGGGACCCGGTGGTCTTTCCCGCGAGCGTGCAGGTTTTGAGGTTCGTGACGTACACTATACGCACTACGGACGTCTTTGCACTATCGAAACACCGGAAGGCCCGAATATCGGTTTGATTTCTTCCCTGTGTGTATATGCCAAAATCAATAAACTCGGTTTCATTGAAACACCTTACCGCAGTGTTGCCAACGGACGGGTGGATATTGAGAAAGATGTAATTTATCTCACGGCCGAAGAGGAAGATCGTAAGATCATCGCTCAGGCCAATGCACCTATTTCCGATAAGGGAGATTTTCAGGAAACCAAGATCAAAGCTCGTTTTGAAGGTGACTTCCCGGTTGTTGAACCATCGGCTATTCACCTCATGGACGTAGCTCCGAATCAGATCGCATCCATTGCTGCATCCCTTATTCCTTTCCTGGAACATGATGATGCCAACCGTGCCCTGATGGGATCTAACATGCAACGCCAGGCTGTTCCATTGCTTCGCCCTACAGCTCCTATTGTAGGTACCGGACTCGAAGGTCTTATCGCGAAAGACTCCCGCGTACTGATTAACTCAGAAGGGGAGGGTATTGTTGAGACCGTTGATGCAAATGAAATTACCGTTCGTTACAACCGTTCCGAACATGAGCGTCTTGTCAGCTTCGACGATGATGTGAAAACATACAAGCTCACCAAATTCAGGAAAACCAACCAAAGCACCTGTATCAACCTGCGTCCTATGGTACGTAAGGGCGAAAAGGTGAAGCGTGGACAAATCCTTTGTGAAGGTTACGCCACACAAGGTGGTGAACTGGCATTGGGTCAGAACCTGAAAGTGGCTTTCATGCCCTGGAAAGGTTACAACTTTGAGGATGCTATCGTGATCTCCGAAAAGGTTGTGCGCGATGATATCTTTACTTCTATCCATATCGATGAGTATGTAATGGAAGTACGGGATACCAAACGCGGACTCGAGGAGCTCACAGCGGATATTCCAAACGTATCGGAAGAAGCAACGAAAGATCTGGATGAAAACGGATTGATCCGAGTAGGTGCCGATGTGAAAGAAGGGGATATCCTGATTGGAAAAATCACTCCTAAAGGAGAGACAGATCCTTCTCCTGAAGAAAAGCTGCTTCGCGCAATCTTCGGTGATAAAGCCGGTGACGTGAAAGATGCTTCATTGAAAGTTCCGCCTTCAATCCGTGGTGTCGTTATCGACAAGAAACTCTTCTCCCGTGTTATCAAGGATAAGAAAGCCAAGCTGGAAGAGAAGACAGTAATGGATAAATTCGATAAGGAATACAACCAGGCTGTTGCCGAACTGAAAGAGAAACTGTCTGAAAAGTTGTTCTCTATCCTCAGCGGAAAAACATCCCAGGGTGTAACCAATATCCTGAAAGAGGAAGTGGTTCCGAAAGGCACCAAATTCACTCAGAAGATCCTGGAAAAGATCGATTACAGCACGGTGAACTCCAGTAAGTGGACTCCGGACAAGGATGCCAATGAAGATGTAAAAACCATTCTGCATAATTTCAATATCAAGCACAATGACCTGCTTGGTATCAACAAACGCAAGAAGTTTGCTGTATCGGTAGGAGACGAATTACCAACAGGGATCGTACAGCTTGCCAAAGTGTACATTGCCAAGAAACGTAAGCTGAAAGTGGGTGATAAAATGGCAGGCCGCCACGGTAACAAAGGTATCGTTGCCCGTATTGTGCGTGAAGAAGATATGCCTTTCCTGGCTGACGGAACAACTGTGGATATCGTACTGAACCCATTGGGTGTACCTTCCCGTATGAACCTTGGTCAGATCTATGAAACGGTGCTGGCCTGGGCCGGTCAAAAACTTGGTCTGCGTTTCTCTACTCCTATTTTCGACGGAGCATCGCTTGATGACATCAACAAATACACTGACGAAGCAAATATTCCACGCTTCGGCCGTACCTATCTGTATGATGGAGGAACCGGTATGCGTTTTGACCAGCCTGCAACTGTTGGAATCATTTATATGCTCAAATTAGGACATATGGTTGATGACAAGATGCACGCACGTTCCATCGGTCCATACTCACTCATCACACAACAGCCTCTGGGTGGTAAAGCCCAGTTTGGAGGTCAGCGTTTTGGTGAGATGGAAGTTTGGGCACTGGAAGCTTTCGGTGCAGCCAATATCCTGCAGGAAATCCTGACTATCAAGTCGGATGATGTCGTTGGAAGAGCCAAAGCATATGAAGCAATCGTGAAAGGGGAGAATATGCCGACACCGGGTATTCCTGAATCTTTCAATGTATTGATGCATGAGCTGAAAGGTCTTGCACTGAACATCTCCCTTGAGTAACAGAGAACGGGATTAGAAACGGTTTATCTTTTAATAGTATCAAAAAAAATAAATATGTCCTTCAGAAAAGATAGCAAACTCAAAAGCAACTTCTCTAAGATCATTATCAGTCTGGCTTCTCCGGAATCCATTCTGGAGCGGTCAAGCGGAGAGGTGCTTAAGCCTGAGACCATTAACTATCGTACCTACAAACCGGAAAGAGATGGTTTGTTCTGCGAAAGGATTTTCGGTCCGGTGAAAGACTGGGAATGTCATTGCGGTAAATACAAGCGTATTCGTTATAAAGGAATTGTATGCGATCGTTGCGGTGTGGAAGTAACGGAGAAGAAAGTCCGTCGTGAACGCATGGGGCATATTAACCTGACAGTTCCTGTTGCCCATATCTGGTATTTCCGTTCCCTGCCTAACAAGATAGGTTACCTGCTTGGTTTGCCAACCAAGAAACTGGATATGGTTATTTATTACGAGCGTTATGTCGTTATCAATGCCGGTATTAAATCCGTTGACGGTATTCAATACCTCGATTTCCTGACTGAAGAACAGTATCTGGAAATTCTGGATACGCTCCCGAAAGAAAATCTGCACCTTGATGACAACGATCCTAATAAGTTCGTTGCCAAAATGGGCGCCGATGCATTGGAAGAACTCCTCAAACGTATAAAGCTTGATGAACTTTCATATGAACTTCGTCACAAAGCCAATACAGAAACTTCGCAGCAACGTAAAAATGAAGCGCTGAAACGCCTGCAGGTTGTTGAAGCTTTCCGTTCCGCAAACAAAAATGTACAGAACAATCCAGAATGGATGATCATCAAGGTGGTGCCTGTTATTCCACCTGAACTTCGCCCACTCGTTCCCCTGGATGGCGGACGTTTTGCCACTTCCGACTTAAATGACCTGTACCGTCGTGTCATCATCCGTAACAATCGTCTGAAACGTCTGATTGAAATCAAGGCTCCGGATGTGATTCTGCGTAATGAAAAACGTATGCTTCAGGAAGCTGTCGATTCATTGTTCGACAACTCCCGTAAGTCCAATGCCGTTAAAACGGAATCCAACCGTGCACTGAAATCCCTTTCCGATTCATTGAAAGGTAAACAAGGCCGGTTCCGTCAGAATCTGCTCGGTAAACGTGTCGACTATTCTGCACGTTCTGTAATCGTCGTAGGTCCTGAATTGAAACTGCATGAGTGTGGTTTGCCAAAAGAAATGGCTGCTGAGCTCTTCAAACCATTTATTATCCGCAAGCTCATCGAACGCGGTATTGTGAAAACAGTTAAGTCGGCAAAGAAAATTGTAGACCGTAAGGATGCAGTTGTCTGGGATATCCTCGAAAATGTACTGAAAGGTCATCCTGTGCTGCTTAACCGTGCTCCTACACTGCACCGTTTGGGTATCCAGGCTTTCCAGCCTAAACTGATTGAAGGAAAAGCTATCCAGCTGCACCCGCTCACATGTACAGCCTTTAACGCTGACTTTGACGGTGACCAGATGGCGGTTCACGTTCCGTTGGGACATGCTGCTATTCTCGAAGCTCAGATGCTGATGCTTGCTTCTCACAATATCCTGAACCCCGCCAACGGAGCTCCTGTTACCGTTCCTTCTCAGGACATGGTGCTCGGTCTTTACTATATTACCAAGGGTAAGAAAACCATGGGTGATACAGTAGTTAGGGGCGAAGGTCTTACATTCTACTCTGCCGATGAGGTAATCATTGCCCATAATGAAGGGAAGGTGGATATGCATGCCTGGATCAAGGTGAAAGTGAGTAATTCAAAAGAGAGCGGAAAACTGAAACCTGCTATTATTGAAACTACCGTAGGTCGTGTCATCTTTAACCAGGTGGTACCACATGAAGCAGGTTATATCAATGAACTGCTTACCAAGAAATCCCTTCGCGATATTATCGGAGCTATCCTGAAAGAAACAGGAATGGCCCGTACTGCAAGGTTCCTGGATGATATCAAGGAAATCGGATTTATGTCCGCCTTCCGCGGTGGTCTCTCCTTTAACCTGGGTGACGTAATCGTTCCGGCCGACAAGCCGCAGATGGTTGCTGAATCCAATGCAGAGGTGGATGAAGTGATGAACAACTACAATATGGGTTTCATCACCAACAACGAACGTTACAACCAGATCATCGATATCTGGACACATACAACAGCACGTATCACCAAGAAGGTACTTGATCAGCTTGCAACAGATAAACAGGGCTTCAACTCTGTATATATGATGCTTGACTCAGGAGCCCGGGGTTCCAAAGAGCAGATTCGTCAGCTCGGTGGAATGCGCGGTCTGATGGCTAAACCTCAGAAATCAGGTTCTACCGGAGGTGAGATTATTGAAAACCCGGTATTGTCAAACTTTAAAGAAGGTCTGTCCATTCTGGAGTATTTTATCTCTACTCACGGTGCACGTAAAGGTCTTGCCGATACGGCCCTGAAAACAGCCGATGCCGGTTACCTGACACGTCGTCTGGTGGATGTGGCTCAGGATGTTGTTATCAACGAACTGGATTGCGGTACACTGCGTGGTCTTATCGCCACTCCGTTAAAGAAAAATGACGAAGTTGTGGAAAGCCTCTACGACCGTATTCTTGGACGTACTGCCGTTCATGATGTATTCCACCCTTTAACCGGTGAAATGATCATTGAAAGCGGAAGTGAGATCACCGAAGATTATGCAAAAATAATCGAGGAAAGTCCTATCGAATCGGTTGAAATCCGTTCTGTACTGACCTGCGAATCCCGCAACGGTGTATGTGCCAAGTGTTATGGCCGTAACCTGGCTACCGGACGAATGGTTCAGCTCGGAGAAGCTGTCGGTGTTATCGCTGCACAGTCTATTGGTGAGCCTGGTACACAGCTTACACTGCGTACCTTCCACGTAGGTGGTACCGCATCGAATATTGCCGCTTCATCCAAGATCGAAGCCAAATACGATGGTATTGCTGAAATAGAAGAACTGCGTACAGTAAGACGTAAGAATCCTGATGGAAATACAGTGGATGTGGTTATCGCCCGTTCTGCCGAAATGCGGATCATCGATGCCAATACACATATCACCCTCAATACTGCCAATATCCCTTATGGTGCCCAGCTTTATATCAAAGCAGGTGATAAGGTGAAAAAAGGTCAGTTGCTGTGCGACTGGGATCCATACAATGCCGTTATCGTATCCGAATTTGCGGGTAAAATCGATTTCGACAATGTGGAAGAAGGTATCACATTCCGTGAAGAGTCCGATGAGCAAACCGGATTTAAGGAAAAGGTGATTATCGAAACCAAGGATAAAACAAAGAACCCTGCCATCAAAATTGTAGTAGGCAAGGACACCCTGAAGAACTATAACATACCGGTAGGTGCTCACGTTATCGTAAACCATGATCAGAAGATCGAGGCCGGTCAGATCCTGGTTAAGATCCCACGTAGCCTTGGTAAATCAGGTGACATCACCGGTGGTCTGCCGCGTGTTACAGAGCTTTTCGAAGCACGTAACCCAAGCAATCCTGCTGTTGTTGCCGAGATCGACGGTATCGTTACATTCGGTAAAATAAAACGTGGTAACCGTGAGGTTCTTGTTGAAAGCCGTACCGGCGAACGCAAGACTTACCTGGTGCCTCTTTCCAAGCATATCCTGGTACAGGAGAATGACTTTATCAAGGCCGGTGAATCACTGTCCGACGGCTCTATCAGCCCGACCGACATATTGGCTATCAAAGGTCCTACTGCAGTGCAGGAATACCTGGTAAACGAAGTACAGGAAGTATACCGTTTGCAGGGTGTGAAAATCAATGACAAACACTTCGAAGTTATCGTGCGTCAGATGATGCGTAAGGTATATATCGAGGATCCAGGCGATACTATGTTCCTTGAACAGCAGATCAGCAATAAATCGGACTTTATGGAAGAGAACGATAAGCTGTATGCCAAGAAGGTTGTTGTGGAGCCCGGTGATTCGGAAGTACTCAAGGCCGGACAGATTATCAGTGCACGTAAGCTCAGGGATGAAAATTCCATGCTCAAGCGTAAGGATAAGAAAGCCGTTGAAGCCCGTGACGCCGAAGCCGCTACCTCTTCACAGATCCTGCAAGGTATTACCCGTGCTTCTCTGCAAACCAACAGCTTTATCTCGGCTGCTTCCTTCCAGGAAACAACCAAGGTGCTGAATGAAGCAGCAGTTGCCGGAAAGGTGGATACTCTGAATGGTCTGAAAGAAAACGTTATCGTCGGTCACCTCATCCCGGCAGGTACCGGACAACGCGAATTCGAAAAGATCATCGTTGGTTCCAAAGAAGAATACGACCGCCTCATGGCTTCCAAGAAAGAAGCCGAGATGGAAGAGCAGGATTAATTTGCTCCCGCCTTCGCTAAAGCTCGGGCGGGCAAGGCAATACACATAGAAAGAAAGGCCTCCGGATTGGGGGCCTTTCTTATGCCCCCATTTGCCTATCTTTGCCCTTCAAACCCCTTCATGACAACCCATTCCAAAGACATAAAAATATTACCCACTGAAAAGACTGGGCTGCACCCTCGTAATCCGCATCGGTTTGCATATGATTTTAAGGTACTGATAAAAGCTTGTCCGGAACTGACTCCTTTTGTTGCCTTGAATAAATACGGGAATGAAAGTGTGAATTTTTCGGATCCGGCTGCGGTAATCATGCTGAACAGGGCCTTGCTTATGCATTTTTACGCTGTTAAGGGCTGGGATATACCGGCAGGGTATCTCTGTCCGCCTATACCTGGACGGGCCGATTATATACATCATGCGGCCGATTTGCTGGCAAGCTGTAACGGAGGGAAAATCCCCTATGGAAAATCAGTCAGAGTTCTTGATATAGGAATGGGAGCCAGTCTCGTCTATCCGATTATTGGGAACAAGGTGTATGACTGGAGTTTTGTTGGTACCGATATCGACCCTGTTGCCATTGCTTCGGTCAGGAAACTGCTGAAGGCAAATCCTGTACTGGAAAAGGATGTTGAAATCCGGGTGCAGAAATCAGCAACGGATATATTCAAGGGAATCATCATGTCGGGTGAGTATTTTGATCTCGTTATTTCCAATCCTCCCTTCCATGCATCTTTAGCCGAAGCCCAGGCAGGAACGGAGCGCAAATGGAAGAACCTGGGGCACAAAAAAGGGAAAACGCCTGCCCGCAATTTCGGGGGGCAGCATACAGAGCTCTGGTGTGAAGGAGGGGAACAGGCCTTTATCGGTAAGATGATAGAGCAAAGCAAGGATGTACCCGAATCCTCTTATTGGTTCTCCACCTTGGTTTCAAAAAGCGAAAGCCTGAGGGGAATATACAGAGCTTTAAAAAAAGCCGGTGCTGTAGATGTGAAAACAATCGATATGGCTCAGGGGCAAAAGACAAGCCGTTTTGTGGCCTGGTCTTTTTTGAGCAAGAGCCGGAGGACGGAATGGGGTATACGGAACTGGTGAGGAAGAAGAGCTAAAAAATTCCTACCTTTAGTTAGCATTTCCAAAGTACGGATCTGTCTTTAAAAATTAATCCAATGAGCGAAGACCCACAAAACCCAAATCAACTCAATATAGAGCTGAATGAAGACATAGCTGAAGGAATCTATTCCAACCTGGCCATTATTACCCATTCCAATTCGGAATTTGTGGTGGATTTTATAAAGATGATGCCTGGTGTTCCAAAGGCCAAGGTGAAGTCAAGGATTGTGCTTACACCTCAACATGCCAAGCGCCTTATGAAAGCCTTAAAAGACAATATCGGAAAATTCGAACAGGTTCACGGTCCTATCAAGGATACGGAAATGTCGAATACACTTCCGATGAGTTTCGGAGGGCCGACTGCACAGGCTTAAAGGATAGCAGCCATTCGTTTCTCCATTTCACTCCTGATCTCTTCAGTGCAAAGATTACCTATGCTTCCTTCGTGTGTATGATGCAAAGTGTTGTTGTAGCTGAAAGTACCTGAGTTGATATCCTTCCCGACATTCTTGTAGGCATCGCGAAAAGGGACACCTTTCAGAACCTCTGTATTCACCGCTTCGACACTCCAGATGTATTTGTATTTTTCATCTTTGAGTATATCTGTTTTTACCTGAATATGCCGGAGCATATAATCTGCCATTATTAAACAGGAGCTGAGTTCTTCCAGAGCCGGAAACAGACATTCCTTGGTCAGCTGTAAATCGCGGTGATATCCTGAAGGCAGATTGATCTGGAACATAGCAAGTTCATTGGGCAGGGCTTGGAGCCGGTTACACCGGGCCCTGATCAGCTCAAACACATCGGGGTTCTTTTTATGAGGCATAATGCTGCTGCCTGTGCACAACTCATCAGGAAAGGTGATGAATCCGAAATTCTGACCCATGTACAGACATATATCCATGGACATCCGGGCAAGCGTCGCTCCGACAGAAGCCAGGGCCATGGCAACAATCTTTTCTGTCTTGCCTCTGCTCATTTGTGCATAGACAACATTGTAATTCAATGTATCGAACTTAAGCAGCTTTGCAGTCAGTTCCCGTTTTAATGGGAAAGATGAACCGAATCCGGCACCGGAACCCAAGGGGTTTTTGTTGGATACCTTATAAGCGGCAACAACAAGTTCCATATCATCCACCAGGCTTTCGGCATAAGCTCCAAACCAAAGGCCAAAAGAAGAAGGCATTGCAACCTGTAAATGGGTGTAGCCCGGAAACAGTTTATCCTTGTGTTGCTCGCTTAGCGCTTGCAGGGTATTGAACAGGGTAAGAATCTCTTTACTCCTTTTTTGAAGTTCGCTGCGAAGAAATAATTTAATATCCACCAATACCTGATCGTTGCGCGACCGACCGCTGTGAATTTTTTTACCTGCTTCTCCGATACTGCGTGTAAGCAGCAATTCGATCTGGGAATGTACATCTTCCACCCCTTCCTCAATCACAAAGTTCCCCTCCAGCACGGTTGCAAGAATATTTTTCATCTCTTTTTCAATCTTACCAAACTCTTCTCTTGAAAGTAGATTAATTTCAACCAGCATCGCTGCATGGGCCAGGGAGCCCTGGATGTCTACTTCGGCGAGCAGGAGGTCGAATTCCTTGTCTCTGCCTGCTGTAAACGAATCTATCAGTGCTGAAGCCTGACTTAATGTGGTATTTTCTTTTTGCCAGAGTTTCTTCAAAGGATTTAAGAATTATGATTTACGATTTATGATTTTGCTAAGCATCGCGATATAGAGATCTATTCCTTCTTCTATTTCGGCAACATAAATAAATTCATCGGCGGTATGCGAGCGGGCTGAATCGCCCGGGCCTATCTTCAGACTTTGTGCCGGTATTAATGCCTGATCAGATGTGGTAGGCGATCCATAGGCCTTCCTTCCCAAATCCAGTCCTGCCCTCACAATAGGGTGTTCAACTGGTATAGAGGATGGTTTCATACGCATCGATCGCGGCTTGACATCACAGGTGACATGACCGGTAATCAGTTCCAGTACTTCTTCCTGTGTATACATTTCCGTATGCCTCACATCGACCGTGAACCGGCATATGTCAGGTACTACATTGTGCTGTGTTCCCGCCTGGATCATCGTAACACTCATCTTCATTTCGCCAAGCCAGGGTGATACTTTCTGGAATTTATAAGTACGGAACCATTGTATGGCATCAATGGCCTTATAAAGGGCATTGTCACCTTCTTCCCTGGCTGCATGGCCGGAAATGCCATGTGCGTTACAGTCTAGCACCATCAATCCTTTTTCAGCAATGGCCAGTTGCATTTGTGTTGGCTCACCCACGACAGCGAAGCTGACGGGGCCCAGATCAGGATATATAAGGGCAATGCCATCATTTCCTGAAACCTCTTCTTCGGCTGTTGCGGCTATGATCAGATTATACGTCAAGTCAGGCTTGTCATGGAAATGCAAAAACGTTGCAAGAAGGGATACCAGGGCTCCCCCTGCATCATTACTGCCCAGACCGAAGAGTTTTCCGTCCTTAATCTCGGGGCTGAGTGGATCCCTCGTATACGATGTATTGGCTTTAACTGTATCGTGGTGCGAATTAAGCAGAATGCCTGGCAACCCGGTTTTATAATGTTTGTTGAAGGCCCATACATTGTTTTTTTTCCGATAGGTTTTAACGCCACGGGTTTTCAAAAACTGTTCGATGATCTGAGCTGTTTTATCTTCTTCCCTGCTTAGGGAAGGAGTGCTGATCAACGTCTGCAACAGGTTCAGTGCATCGGTTTTGAGTACAGAATGCGTTTCACTGACAAAGACTGGTTCCATGTGGAGTATGGTTAAGCAAAATGGATGAGATCTCGGCCGAATGACCTATGATAACCTTGTTTACACCTTGCTGTAATGCTGCAAAAGCATTGTCCAGTTTGGGTATCATACCCTGGTGTATGTGTTTCTCCTCTTTAAGGTATTTATATTCCTTTTCAGATAAGGAAGGGATCAGGGAGTTATCGTCTTCGCTGTTCCTCAGTACTCCTTTTTTCTCAAAACAAAAGTTTAGCTGAACGTCATAATTCGAGTTCATGGCAATAGCTATCGCTGCTGCAAGTGTGTCAGCGTTAGTGTTCAGTAGCTGCCCTTTCCCATCATGTGTAATGGAACAAATAACGGGAGTACAGTCCATGTTTAATAAGTTATGGAGTTTATTGGCATTAACACTGGCAGGGTCCAGGTCACCGACAAAACCGTAATCTATTGCGTGCACGGCACGTTTGTGTGCCTTGATGCAATTCATGTCAGCACCGCTGAGGCCGAGAGCATCTGTTCCGAGTGACTGGAGCAGGGCCACCAGTTGCTTGTTTATCAGGCCTGCATAAACCATTGTAACAATACGCAGTGTATCCGCATCGGTTATCCTCCTTCCGTCTATCATTTGCTGGGGTGCTCCAAGCTGTGCTGCCAGGCGTGTAGCCAGCTTACCTCCTCCGTGAATGATTATTTTTTTGCCTTGTGAGCGATGAAGATCATGCAGGAATGCATTCAGGACCGATTCGTTATCCAATACCTGTCCGCCTATTTTGATGATATTCAGTTTTTCCATAATCAGGCTTTCAGGGCAGATTTTTCTTTCATAAAAACAGCTTGTTCAACAGGGTTTAGTTTGTCGAGCATCAGTTTAAGGACAGCCTGGGCTGCATAGAGCCGGTTTGCGGCCTGGTTCAGGATCAGGGAGTCCGGTCCGTCAATAAGGGAATCAGGCAGCTCTACATTCCGACGCACAGGCAGGCAATGCATTATAGCGGCCTTGTTGGTATGACTCATTTTTTCCGGACTCAGCATCCAGACAGGATCTGAACAAAGAATTTTACCATAATCGCTGTAGGATGACCAGTTTTTGACATACACAAAATCGGCTCCTTTTAACGCCTCTTCCTGATCAGGAAGTATAGTTGCTTTCGTAGTAAAGTCCTCAGGTAATTCGTATCCGGGAGGATGTGTTATGAAGAAGTCTACCGGAGCCTTGCACATCCATTCACTGAAAGAATTGGCCACAGCCTGAGGCAGGGCTTTGATATGTGGAGCCCAGGTCAGGACAACTTTGGGTTTGCGTTTTTGTTTCCAGTTTTCCTGAATGGTCATCAGGTCAGCCAGACTTTGCAGCGGATGCAATGTAGCTGATTCAAGGGACACGACAGGTATGTGGCAGTGCTTCATAAAATTCAATAATACTTGTTCGCTGTAATCCAGTGCCCTGTCGGCAAGGCCCGGGAAACAGCGAATGCCTATGATATCGCAATATTGTCCCATTACTGCTGCTGCATCTTTCACATGTTCAACACTGCTTCCGTTCATGACGGCGCCTTCAGCAAACTCGAGGGCCCAGGCTTCCTTGTCCACATTCATCACCATCACATTCATTCCCAGGTTCAGTGCTGCTTTTTGGGTACTGAGCCTGGTTCGCAAACTCGGGTTCAGGAAAATAAGTCCAAGGGTTTTGTTCTTACCGGCGAGAGGGTTAGAGAACGGGTCTTTTTTGAAAGCGAGAGCCTGTCCGATTAGCTCATCGATGTTGGCTACATCATTGACAGTTGTGAAATACTTCATTTCGGTATCAGTGTTAGAGACAATTCCTGTTTAAAAGCTGTTAAGAACAAATCCAGCTCAGCTTTTCCAATATTCAAAGCCGGCAGGATACGGAGGGTGTTTTTGGAAGAGGAGGACCCTGTGAATATATGGTGCTGGTCAAGGAGGCGTTTCCGGATTGCTGCACAAGGTTCGTGAAGTTCTATTCCGATCATGAGTCCGAGACCTCTTATTTCTTTAATTCCTTCCAGCTTATTAAGTTCCGCCATGAGGTATTCCCCAAGGGTTGCCGCATTTTGAGTAAGTCCTTCCTGCTTCAATACATCCAATACGGCAATGCTTGCAGCACAAGCCAGGTAGTTGCCTCCGAATGTGGTACCCAGCATGCTGTGTTTCGCTTTAAAAGCCGGGGAGATGAGGACTGCCGCAACCGGAAATCCGTTCCCCATTCCTTTAGCCACTGTTATTAGATCGGCTTTAATACCGGAATGCTGATGGGAGAAAAATTTGCCACTCCGTCCGTATCCGCTCTGTACTTCATCGAGAATGAGACTTGCTCCGTATTCTTCGCACAGCGTTTTTGCCTTTTTTAGAAAAGGTTCGGAAGCAATCCTTACCCCTCCCACCCCTTGTATACCTTCTATGATGACCGCGCAAATATCCTTGCTCATCGCTTTTTCAAGAGCTTCTGTATCATTGAAAGGGAGGAAGAGAATATCCGGATTTTCATTCACCGGTGCCTGAATTGAAGGATCATCAGTGCAAGCTACTGCCAGTGATGTGCGGCCATGAAAGGATTTGTCAAAGGCAATGATTTTTTTCCTCCCGTTTTGAAAAGAGGCCATTTTGAGAGCATTTTCATTCGCTTCGGCACCGGAGTTACAAAGGAATAAATGATAGTCTGTATACCCGCTGAGGGAGCCGAGTTTGGAAGCCAGCTCTTCCTGCAAACCTATCTTCACCGAATTGGAATAAAAACCTATCAGATTCAGCTGACGGGAAAGCATTTCAACATAGTGCGGATGACTGTGCCCTATGGAGATAACAGCATGCCCCCCATAAAGGTCCAGATATTTAGTTCCATTATCATCCCAGATCCAGGATCCGCTTGCTTTAACAGGATGAATGTCAAATAATGGATAAACGTCGAATAAGTTCATAGCTTTTTGTTATTTCAGAAAACACTTGCTTTAAGTTTCAGGCCTGCCGTCTCTTCAAAGCCGAACAGGATATTCATGTTCTGTACTGCCTGTCCCGCAGCCCCTTTGAGAAGATTGTCGAGGACACTGGTGATGAGAACTTGTTGACCTTTTTTCTCTATATGCAGCACGCACTTGTTGGTATTGACAACTTGTTTCAGGTCTATCGGTGCCGTGCTTAGATGAACAAATGGGTGACTTTCAAAAAAGGCTGAATACATTTCATGAAGTTCTATTTCGGAAAGAGTGGTGGTGGTGTATGCTGCCGCCAGGATACCACGGGTGAAGCTCCCCCTGTGTGGAATGAAATGAATCGGTTTGTCAAAACCCTGCTGCTGGGCCGAGAGGTTGAGTTCTATCTCGCCAAGATGCTGGTGTTCGAAAGCTTTGTAAATACTCAGGTTGTTATTCCTCCAGGTGTAGTGAGTGCTGGAACTTAAACTTTGTCCGGCACCTGTTGAGCCTGTTGTGGCAGATATATGAATAGAAGAAGTGAGTAATTTATTGAATGCGAGGGGTAGCAGGGCGAGTTGAATGGCTGTGGCAAAGCAACCTGGATTCGCAATGTGTTGAGCTGTTTGAATGAGTTCCCGGTTAGATTCAGGTAATCCATACACCCAGCCAGGGCTGCCAACAGAGACCTTTTTCTTGCTATAGGCTGAGCCAAGCCGGTGGTCCTGACTCAGGTCTATGATACGGGTATAGGCGGGCTGGGGGTTAGCATCAAGGTATTTTCCTGCTTCTCCATGGCCCAGACATAAGAAGAGGACATCGGGGGCAGTTGAATGAGTTTCGGAGAAACGCAGGTCAGTATCTCCCAGGAGATCTGTATGTATGGAGGAGAGTGATTTGCCGACCTGGCTCTTGCTCTGTACGAACAGCAGTTCAGTATGCGGATGGTGAAGCAGCAGGCGGGCTGTTTCACCCCCTGTATAACCTGCTCCGCCTACAATACCTGCCTTAATTAGGGGTTGCATGTTCGCCAGTTTTATGTGATTTGGACTCATTCATTTCCTGGATACGGTGAAAAATAGAAACCTGATTACCGAATATTTTGGTAAAGCCTTTCACATCCTCCCCTGTCCAGCTTTTGTTCATTTCTCCATAGCTGCCAAAAGCATCCGACATAAGGTCATTGGGAGATTCAATTCCGTTGATCTGGAAGCGATAGGGGTGAAGGTTTACAAAGACAGATCCGCTGACCTGAGCCTGAGAATCTTCCAGAAATTTTTCAATATTTCGCATCACCGGATCCAGAAACTGCCCTTCATGAAGCCAGTTGCCATACCAGGCAGAAAGCTGATCTTTCCAGTACAGTTGCCATTTTGTGAGCACATGTTTTTCAAGAGCATGGTGAGCCTTGATGATGATAAGAGGTGCTGCTGCTTCGAAACCTACCCGGCCTTTAATACCGATTATGGTGTCACCCACATGTATATCCCGACCTATGGCATAAGCGGAAGCAAGCGTCCGGAGTTCCCTGATCGCATCAACCGGATTGGTGAATCGTTTTTCATTCAGCCCTGTTAATTCTCCTTTTTCAAAATGAAGACTTATTTCAACGGGCTCTGTACTGGTCAGTGGAGTAGGAAAAGCCTCTTCTGGAAGAGGAGTACGGGAAGTAAGTGTTTCCTTTCCACCCACAGAAGTACCCCAGATCCCTTTATTGATACTGTAACGTGCCTTTTCAAAATTCATTTTCACCCCGTGTGATTTCAGGAATGTAATCTCTTCTTCCCGGCTCAGCTTCATGTCGCGTATAGGCGTAATTATTTTAGCTTCCGGTATGAGGATTCCGAAAATCATGTCGAACCTGACCTGGTCGTTTCCGGCTCCGGTGCTTCCGTGGGCTACAGCACCTGCATTGATTTTCTTTGCATACGCTGAAATGGCAAGAGCCTGGGTAATTCGCTCTGCACTCACAGACAGGGGGTAGCTGTTGTTTTTTAAAACGTTGCCATAAATCAGGTAACGAATGCAGCTCTGGTAATAGGTGTCTGTTTCTTCAAGGCAGGTATAAGATTTACAGCCAAGAGAAAGGGCCCTTTCTTTCAGAAGGATGATGTCATCCTTGGTGAACCCTCCTGTATTGACGGAGACAGCATGCACCTCATACCCTTCAATGCGGCTAAGATGCAACGCGCAAAAGGTGGTATCCAATCCTCCGCTGTAAGCAAGTACGACTTTTTTGTTTGTCATGATTCGGGGTTAAAATTTAGGCAGAATGTGTATGATGTTTTTGAGGCTGTGCGTAATGGAATCGTTTTTGCGCAGCAGGACATGTTTTTTGAAGCGCAGCCATCGTTCAAATAGGTTGGATTTACTTCTGAGCTGCCCGGAATCTTCAACAGTGTCTTTGTTCTTTTCCTTCGGATCGTAGAGCATGGCTGTACAAAGGCAATTCTTGCGGTCCTTACTTTGCAGGATGTCGAAGTTGATACATGACTTGCACCCCGCCCAGAATGCTTCATCATGGGTCAGTTCTGAGTATGTAACAGGCTCGTAGCCCAGATCGGAGTTTATTTTCATAACGGCTAGCCCTGTTGTAAGTCCGAATATTTTTGCATCCGGATACTTGGTCCGGCTGAGTTTGAATATTTCATGCTTGATCATTCGGGCAAGTCCGCTTTGACGAAAGGCGGGGGCAACAATGAGGCCGGAGTTCGCAACATACTCTCCATGGCTCCATGTTTCGATATAGCAGAAACCTGCCCATTCAAGGCCTTTGAGTGCTATGACTGCTTTCCCTTCCCTTATTTTCTGAACAATATTCAGGACTGCGTTTGGCAATGCCGGTGCCACGGGCTTTAGCAGAAGCCTCCATTTCGGAGCATATGGTATTTGCATACACCTCGTGTTCGGAGGTGGCAAGGATGACGTTAAAATCTTTCTGAATTCCCATGTTAATATGTCATATAGGTACTGCTGCACCGGTTAAAATGAATTGATCCTGGTGATGCCAGAGGCAACCGGATAAAAAATATTGTTTGAGGGGGTTACCGCCACGTAGGCAGTAAAATCAGCATGGACCCATCAGGGTCTTATGGGGAAACGTCTTGCCGGAGTAAAGAATACGGCTCCGGAAGGAATAGAAAAACAAACCATCCTGACAAATGCAGGATTTACCTTGGCCTCTAAGCCGATTAAGGTGTTTTGTTTTTTCATTTCAAAGGCATGTAAAAGTACAAGGATGAATGCCAAATCGTTAATTATGCAAAGGTTCCATATAAATAACGAGAAATGCAAATTAATTTCCTTTTAATTTAAATTTTCTGAGTGATCACATTTTTCTTAATCCATAGCCCTTTTGTTAAAGAGGATATAGCCGAAGTGAAACATAAAGCTGAACTGGTTCTGGACGGGGGTGTCAAAATAGTTGAGGCTGGCACAAATCGGACCGAGTGGAGTATGATAAACAAGCGCGGCTTCGGCTATATAATGTTTGGTATCGAAAGGTTTTCCGTCTATTGCTTGTCCGTTTACACCGTTTTTCAGAGCCTGATAAGGTAAAAAGAGATAACCTTCCAGGCGAAGATCAAGATTTTTGATAGTTGAAATAACGGCTTTGCCTCCTGCTGCATAGTATTCATGAGATCTGTATTCTTGCATAAACAGGGTTTTGCTTTCAGGAGTGGGCTGAAAGACGGGTGCAGACAGGACTGTGGCTGTATAATTATTGAAATTACTCTGGGTGGAATAAACAGCTTCTCCGTATATACCCAGGCTCAGGTGTTTGCCCAACTTAAAGTATTTGTCATAAACACCTTTGAAAGTAACATATTCATGCACCTTAATAAGATAGGGTACCTGGCTCAGGGGTGCACCGGTAGACCCTTTTTCAAAAATTTCCTGGCCCTGATTGAAGCGGGAATAAAGCAGTAAACAGGTTCCGGCATTGGCGTATTGTTTCTTGTTCAGCGTGTTGCGTTCGTAAGAGGCGTGTGTGGTGAAGTAATTAAAATAGGTTTTATCGGAGGTGTCACGCTGACTGAATATGGTGGTCTGGTAATATTCGTCTTTCACCTGGGCTATACCGGTACCGATCACAAATTTTCCTGAATTCATAACAGGAATACCGAGATTAATTTCGGCAAACTGGTCATTCGTAATGAGGTAAGGAGGTTTGTTATCCTCGAAAAAGGTGCTGCTGCTTTTAAAGAAGTCGAACCGGTTGAAAGTAAGATTGGGCTCAAGGTAGACCGGGACAGAAAAGGGGAAGTCTATCCTAGCCTTGGCTTGTGCAGAGCTGTAAAGCTTCCCATAATATCCGTTGCCCTGTACATTGATCCCTATTTTGCCCAGATAACTGTATTGAAGTCCGATATAACCTTCGTTGATAGGTCGGTTAGAGAAGTTGCCTCCGAATTCGGCGGTGAGGTATTTCTCTTTTTTGACTCTCAGGCTGAGGTCATAATAGCCTGTCTTGGTGTTAAAGGTTGCAAAAGGATAAAGACTTTTAATCCTGTCGTCCTGGGCCAGCCTGAAATAACCGGTTTTGAGCTTTTCAAGGGTCAATGGTTTATTATGAGGTTGTATATGTTTCCGGATAAAATAAGCCTGGTTAGAGTTGACTCCTGTAATATGGATGGAATCGAAAATAAGTTCTTTTTCCGGTGCGGTGAATGCCTTTCGTTTGGCTGCAAGTTCTTCCGCACTTATCCTGCGTTTTATTGAAGCTTCTATGACGGGCAAAGCCTTTACAGTGGCCACGTAACCGCTGTCGATAAGCTGGAGCTGATCAAAATCAAGCAGGCCTATCTGGTTGACCCCTCCGGGTTCAATAATTACACCGTTATCGCAGGGTGCAACGAATTTTGTTTCACTCATGAGCATAGCCCTCAGTTGTGAAATAAGGTTGTCCTCATCCGGATTGACCCATTTGCCTGCTACATTGCTGCCGATGATATAGTCTGGCATAAAATCCCTGTACATGACATCGGAAGGAAAATTATTGTACAAACCTCCGTCGAACAGAATCTTTCCATTTACCGAAATAGGATGGAGGTAAAAAGGGTAGGACATGGATGCTCTTACAGCCTGGCCCAGATCACCGCTACGGAAGATAACGGATTTTTTAGCCTCCACGTCCGAAGCCAGGCAACGGAATGGGATCATGAGACTGTCAAAATTGTTTTTGGCTGTCGATGCAGCCTTTGCCGTAAGTTCCATCAGTGCAAAATCAATAGGGATGGAAGAGATAATATTGGTTGGCAGGTTAGAGGTAAAAGAAGAGTCGAGGGAAAGCCGGAAAGCGGCCCAGGATGCATTTTCATCCTTACGTTTGAAATAGTATACATATTTGGGTTCCAGGTTCCCATAAGTCCATGCCTTGAATTCTTTGGACCTTACCAGTGCTTCCATCTGGGCAGGGGTATACCCCATGGCATACATACAGCCTATCATACCTCCGGCTGATGTGCCGGTGATATAATCGATTGGAATATGGTTGTCTTCAAGTGCTTTCAGGACCCCTATATGGGCCAATCCGGCTGCTCCTCCACCGCTAAGCACTACCCCCACACGTTCATGCTGGGCATAGGTGGGTATTGTTGCGAGCAGGTGCAGGAACAGGAGAAGAATGGAGCAGGTTCTTTTCAGTATAGGCATAAGCCGGGTTCAGAGTCGGAACACGTAAAGCTACGAAATATCAAAAAAACACGCCTTTTTTGTTATCGGACATGCAGAATGGGCTTATCGGCCTGAAAATCGTAAAGTGTTCGTTTACGGATGTCAAAATAGGTATGCCAGAAATCGCGCAGGTCACGGATATAATCCAGTTTGGCCTGATCTTTTTCCTGTTGGGCAATGTTCAGATCCGTAATGCCGATCTTGCCGATGATATAACGCTTCATTGTAATATCAAATCGTTTTTGGGCTATTGTATCGGCTTTCTGGGCTATCAGCAGTTTCTGTCTGTGCATTTCGAACTGTTTACTAAGCATGCGTATTTCCTGATGCATATTCTGGGCTTCCTGTTCCACGCTGATCTGGGTATATTCCTGAAGGGCTTGGGCAGTCCGTATTTGTGACCTGGCCCGGCCCCAGTCCAGAATTGGGACCTGAACGGCTATCCGAACCTGTTGCTGGTCCTGAGCATTTGAAAACTGACTCTCCAGCATCGGCCCGCTATTACTGAGTCCATAGCTGGCCATTATATTGGCTGCGAAACGGTTCTCCCGTATGGCTTTGGTTACATCCCTGTCAGCTTCCAGATTTCGTCGCCTGTAAGCGGTGACAGCCTGGGAATTTTTTTCTGCTTCTTCCAGGGCCTTTTTTTCATCCACTTTAAAATCCGGAAGGAGGTTGGGTGGAGATAAGATCATCTTAGAATCAGAAGGCAGTTTCAGAAAATTGGCCAGCTTCAAGGAGCTCAGGTCGGCATCAAGCAATGCCTGTGCTTCGCCTGTACGGGCTCTCATCACATTGAGCTCCATTTGCAGGAGGTCATTTTCGGCAATCTTTCCCAGGTTGAATCGTCCTTCGGAAATACGATACAGGGTATCTGAATTGATTACATTCTTATGTTGTATCCTGACCTGCATCTGGGCTGTCAGCAGGTCAAAAAACAATTCACTGGCCTGAATAGCCAGTTGTTCCATATCCTCATTATATTGTTTTTTGGCTTCATCAAATTTTAAGGGCTCTATACGCATATCCCAGCGTAGTTTATTGAAACCGAAAATAGGCTGATTGATACCGAAAATGACCGGATTAACCAGGTAGCTGGAACTCATAGGGCTGCTCAAAATATCAACCCGCTGAACCTGTGAGGAAACGAATATCTGGCTATTGGTCAGGCCAATATTCTGAGTCACATTTATTCCGACAGAGTTTGTCAGGAGGCTCTGGGGAAGGAATTTGCTGGTACCATCGGGTTGAATGATAGGATTAATGGCTCTGTTCAGGTAAGGGAGTGTGGCATTGAGCCCTACCTGAGGCAAATAATTGGATTCATAAAATCTGTATTGCCAGTATTTGGTATTGAAATTTGTGGAGGCAAGCTTGGAGGCCGGGCTCTGGCCGGTTGCAAGTGCTATTACATCTTTCAGACTGTACTGTTCTGTTTTTAGGAGGCTCGTATCCTGCTGTGCTTGGCTGCCTCCACAACAGAAAAGGAGCAGAGCCACTATGCAAACAGGTATATTCATCCGGTTCTTATTCATATCTCAGAGAATCAATAGGATCTTTTTCAGCAGCTCTTTTTGCCGGGGCAATCCCGAAAAGAAGTCCGGTTATGGCTGCCACTCCGAAAGAGAGCAGAATAGACCATCCGCTGATCAGCGTACTGATATTAGCAAAGCCGGAAATAAGGTAGCTCAGTATGATTCCGAGCAGGATTCCGATAAGGCCGCCGGCAACACTAATTAGCATGGCTTCGAAAAGGAACTGGGATGCAATATCCTTCTTGGTAGCACCCAATGAAAGACGTATTCCTATCTCCTTAATCCTTTCCAGAACCGATGCCAGCATGATATTCATGATACCAATACCACCTACAAGCAGGGAGATGCCGGCAATGAATCCCAATACCAGGTTGAAAATATCCTTCGTCCTCTGCTGTTGTCTTAGCAACAGCTCCGGAACAGTTATTTCATAGTCTGTCACCCCGTTATGCCTGCGGTTTATAAGCCTGGAAATCACTTCCGCACTTGCCTGCATCAGATCGGCATTCCGGATACGGATTACCAGGCGATCAAGCTGGTTGGTATTCTCAGCCTTGGCAGGTTCCTCATCCGAATTATTGTTTGACTGGGCTCTTTCAATTGAAGATTTGGTGACCAGGGTCCGGTTGGTATAGCGCAAAAGCATTGTGCGAAGTGGAATATAGATATCAAAATTGTAATCGCGTATACCCAGATTATGCATGGAGTTTACAGAGATAGACCGCTCTTCCAGCACACCCACTATCTGGAGCCATACCTTTCCGCATTTGATATACTGGCCCATAGGGTCCGTCTTGGAAAAGAATTTTGTCATAATACTTTTTCCTATAATGCATACTTGCTCTCCATAAGCCGATTGTTCATGGTTGAACAAACGTCCTTCTGTAAGTGTAAATCCTGTAATGTCAAAATACTCAGGGACTGTGCCGACCAGCTTTCCGCTGCGTCTCAGGCCCCCGTACACGAATTCTGTTTCCTGCACCACTTCAGGGCTTATTTTATCTGCACATTCCAGGACTTCACGTATGCTTTCAGCATCTTTGACTGTAAGGCCGGGAGTGAACTTTTTTTGTTCGTTTTCCTTCTCCTTTGTATCTGTTTTGTTCTCGTCCTTATTGGTCAGCGGGGCAATGACAATATTATTAACCCCTACCAGCTTGATTTGATCCAGTATGTCCTGTCTTGCACCACGTCCTATTGCCATCATAGCAATTACGGCAGCAACTCCGAAAATAATGCCCAGAGCAGTGAGCATAGAACGGAGTTTGTTGCCTTTGATAGCCTGTAAAGCAATAACAAAGTTCAGGAGGAACCTTTCCTTCACTGCTTTTTGGTTTTGATGGTTTGAACCTGACCGGAAAGCCGGGTTAACTTGAATGTCTCAGGATTATCGGGTAGAGAAAGATAAACCTTCTCGTTTTCAGAAAGCCCTTTTTTTATGACCACGAAATTTTCGTTCGTTTCTCCTGTTGTCACTTCCTTGCGGAGCATTGACAAGCCCTCCCTTACCAGGACATAGGTCAGTGAATCACCCTGATGGTGCAAGGATTCAAGGGGTATATACAATACATTTTTCAGCTGCTGGACAAGGATACGGTTACCCGTTGTCATGGCAGGACGAAGGGTAGTATCTTTTTCATTGATCCGGATCACGACTTCAAAAACCTTGGAATCATTTTTAGGGCTTTGTTCACCCACATTGGCAACAGACGTTACGACCCCGCTCAGCTTCTTTTCCGGATAGGCATCCAGGCTCACCTGTACTGCCTGTCCTGTTTGTATTTTCCGTATATCGACTTCATTGACATAGGTTTTGGAACTCATAATGGAGAGATCCGGCAGGGTTGCAACCGTAGGATCCCATACACCGACTGTTGATCCAACTCCTCTTTTTCGTCCATTCCATTCCCGCTGGTAAATAACCATTCCCGGTTCGGGAGCTGTGATTGTAAATTTCAGGAGCAGGTCCGTGAGTCTGTCAAAGGCTGTTTGTGCCTGACTTAATGCCGCACCGACTTCCTCCATTTTTGCAGTGAGCTGGCTTTTTTTTATTTCATAATTTTTTGTGCTCTGTTCCAGAGCTCTCTTTGTCTTGTCAAAGTCGAGCTGAATCTGTCGTATGGTAGCCGGAGGTTCGTATGCACTTTGTTCCAGTGCTATCTGTTTTTCTTTGAGTCCATATTCCTGGTTAACCATCTCATCCCTTGCCTGGCGTAACTGCAAAGCAGTGTCGAGTTGGGTTTGCTTATACTGACTTTGAAATTTCTGTAAATCATTGGAGGCATCCTTGAGTTTATTTCCGACTTCAGCCTTATCCAGTCCGGCAATATAATCCCCTTTTTTAACAATGCTTCCTTCCGGAATCATATCGGTTATCTTAACCTGGAAAATATTGACGGAACGGAGTCCTTCCGGGCCGTTGATATTAATGGAATTTTTGGCTTCCAGTTCACCAGTAGTAAAGACCGATATTTCAAAAGCTCCATGTTTTACCTGTACGAGGATATCCTTTTCGGTTTTATTATCGGCATAGGCCCAAATGACCCAAATGAGAAGCAGTGCTCCCGCAGAAGCAGCTATGAGGATGAATTTCTTCTTGTTCTTTATCATAAATATCCTTCAAAGGTAATGAAACGCAAGGAGGAAGCATATATTGTATTGCTCTGGCAATCAGATGGGATCAGGCCAGCGTTGATAGTAATTCCTTAAAATAAGCCGGAGCCTTCAACAGGCGTGATCCATACCAGGAAAAGAATTCACCATCTGCCAGTTTTATCTCAGAAGCGGGGCAGAAGACCTGGAGTTCTTTCAGATGTTTTTCTTTAAACGGGAAGGGCTCAGAAGAGAGCAGGATCAGATCCGGGTTCAACTCCTGTATTTCTGCTTCAGTCAGTTCGGGGTAGCGATCTTTATCCATGCAGTTGATGAACCCGCATTTGTTCAGCATAGAATCAATAAAGGTATTCCTGCCTGCAGCCATATAGGGATTTTTCCAGATCAGGTAGAGCACGCGAACACCTGTTGAAAGTGGCTTAAACTTGCGGAATTGATTCTTAATCTTTTGGATGATTTCACTAGCCTGGGTTTCCCTTTCGCAAAGCTGTCCCAGACTCTGAACCATTTCCAGGGCCTGTTCCAGATTATGGATGTCACTCATCCAGACGGGGAATTCTTTTTCCAGCAGGAGGATCTGACCTTCTTCGTTTTCTTCTTTATTGCCGATAAGCAGGTCTGGTTTGAGGGCCCTTATTTTATTGGCATCCAATTTCTTGGTGCCTCCTATCTTGGTCTTTGTTCTGAACCATGAATCAGGGTGAATGCAGAATTTTGTTATTCCTACAACTTCCTTATCCAGTCCGAGTTCAAAGAGGAGTTCAGTCTGAGAGGGGACCAGAGAAATGATACGGGCAGGCTTTTCGTGCAGCCTTATGGTTCTTTTCATCTGATCCGTGTATTGAATCATCTCGTCAGGGCATTCATGATATCATGTCGGGTGAGGATAAAAGTCTTGTCGGTTTTAAAATCACGTACGAGGAGTGCGGGATTTTCCGGGTTTATCATCGTACTTAACAGGTCTATAGGAGTGGAAATATCCACAAAAGGGAATGCGGCCTGCATAATTGTTTCAACAGGCTGGGATTTGATATCAGGATTGGCGATGATTTTGGTATAGAGCTGGTTTTCATTCAGAGAACCTACAATGCGTTTGTCACGTGTAACAGGAAGTTGGGAAAGATCTTTTTCACTCATGATCTTCAGTGCTTTTTCAATGGGTTCGTGGGCTTCGAGGGTTACCAGATCAGCTTTGTGGTTGTTATTGACCAGATCTTTTGCACTCAAGCCTTTACGGTCGAAATAACCTTTTTCGCGCATCCATTCATCATTGAACATTTTACCCAGGTAACGGGTTCCATGATCATGAAAAATGACAACAATGACATCTCCCTCCTTGAAAAAATCCTTCATCTGCACTATGCCTGCCATTGCCGAACCTGCAGAATTACCTGCAAGGATACCTTCCTGGCGGGCTATTTCACGGGTCATGAGGGCTGCATCCTTATCGGTCACTTTTTCGAAATGATCAATCAGGCTGAAGTCTACATTTTCAGGCAGGAAGTCTTCACCGATACCTTCTGTAACGTAAGGATAGATTTCATTTTTATCGAACACTCCTGTTTCCTTGTATTTTTTAAAAACAGATCCATACGTATCAATGCCGAGCACTTTTATTTTAGGGTTTTTTTCCTTGAGAAATTTTGCCGTTCCTGAAATGGTTCCCCCCGTACCAACACCTACCACAAGGTGGGTAATTTTCCCATCGGTCTGATCCCAGATTTCAGGGCCTGTTGATTCATAATGTGCAACAGCATTGGAAGGGTTATCATATTGGTTGGGTTTCCAGGAATTGGGAACCTCTTTCACGAGGCGTGAAGACACAGAATAGTAGGAACGGGGATCTTCCGGATCCACATTTGTGGGGCAAACAATCACTTCAGCGCCGAAAGCGCGGAGGGCATCAAATTTTTCCTTGCTCTGCTTATCAGTTGAAGTAAAGATGCATTTATATCCTTTGATAACAGCAGCAATGGCCAGACCCATGCCTGTATTACCGGAAGTGCCTTCGATAATTGTTCCTCCGGGTTTTAATACACCCGATTTTTCAGCATCTTCAATCATTTTAAGAGCCATCCTGTCTTTGATTGAATTGCCTGGATTAAAGGTTTCAATTTTCGCCAGCACAGTGCCTTTGATTCCTTTCGTGATTTTATTGATGCGGACCATAGGAGTATGTCCTATCGTTTCCAATATTGTATCATGTATTTTTTTCATAGGGTGTTATCTAAACAGGGGATAAAGATAGAAAAGAGATCGATTCCAGATTCAGCTGAAACGTATCGCTTTTAAAGGAGTTATGCGGCTGATGATCAGGGCCGGAATAAGCAATACAAGAAGGCAGATGGCAATGGTGAGTGCATTAAGGCTGAGGAGGGAAGCCAGATCGAGATTGACAGGAACAAATGCCACATAATAGCTGTCCTGATCCAGTTTGAGCAGATGGGTATGCTGCTGAAAAAGACTGAGTCCTATGCCGATGATATTGCCTATCAGCAGCCCCTGGCCTATCAGCCATACGGAATGGAACAGAAAAATCCTTCTCACCTGCGCATCAGCTGCACCCAGAGCTTTGAGAATGCCGATAAGATGTGTTCGCTCCAAAATCAGGATAAGCAAGGCTGAAGTCATATTGATAACGGCAACAAACAGCATAAGGGATATGATAATAGCCGCATTTTTATCGGTAAAATCAAGCCAGTTGAAAATCTGAGGATTAAGCTCCCGTATTGTTTTAGCCTGCAGGCTTGGGACTTCAAGAGAATCGCCATTGGGAAAAGAAGCAGTATGCTCCCTTACAAGCAGATCATTCATCACCTCACTTACATTATCCATTGTTCTGAAATCTTTCAGCAGCACTTCAAATCCGGCCAGGGAAGTGGTGTCCCAGTTATTCAGTTTACGTACATGGGCAATATCGGCGAAAACCATAAAATTGTCAAACCCCTCCAGTCCTGTTTCATAAATACCTGCTATACGGAAAGCTCTCTGACGTTGTTGTTTATCCTGTATGAAATACATCCTGGTTTTATCTCCAACTTTCAGTTTGAGCTTTGCAGCCATAAAACTGGAGATGAGTATTTTATTCGACAAACCGGTATCACTCAGAGTTAAGGCATCCCCTTGTTTAATGTTGCGTTTAAAAAAATCCCAGTTAAAGTCAGTCCCCACGCCTTTAAGTACAACACCCAGCATTTCATCCTGGCCATGAATAATCCCGGCTTTAAGGGCATAGCCTTGAATATGTCCTACACCGGGTAATTGGGAAAGGAGCTTAAGCAGGACAGGGTCCTTACGGAAAGGGGATGGTTCAAGGGAGTTGTTGGTATCGTAGTTCGTGATCTGAATATGTGACCCGAATCCGACTACCTTATCGCGTATTTCTTTCTGAAACCCGTTTACAACAGCCAGTGTAGCTATCATCACAGCCATACCGAGGGCTATGCCCCACACGGCGATTTTCACAATAGGCCTGGAAATACGGCTTTTTTGAGCACCGTTGAAAATGATACGTTTGGCAATAAATAGGCTGGTATTCAAATCGGAATGGTTATTGAATTAAAAACTGTAAAATTGCATATGACAAAAGTACATTTTCCGGATGATCCCAACGAATAAGCCAGAGAACTTGAAAAAAGGGCGCTTTATCAGCGGTATCAGACTTCTGATTTCGGCGGTCCTGTTGGCATGTATGAACTCTTGCATTTCGGATGCCCAACCAGGAGGTATCCTTGCATGGACACATGCGTCCAAAACGGATGCGGATATCAAGACCGGTGCAAGCCGGCTTGATCAATATCTGCCTTTGTTAAAGGGCAAGCAGGTGGCCTTTGTAGGTAACCATACATCACGGATCGGTAAACAGCACCTGCTCGACAGTCTGATTTACCTGGGCATCAAGGTTCGTATTTTATTCTCCCCCGAACATGGATTCCGGGGGAAGGAGGATGCAGGCCAGGATGTGAATAATTCCAGGGACAAAAAAACCGGTCTGACTATCATTTCTTTATATGGGAATCATAAACAACCTTCAGCTGCAGATTTGGAAGGAGCAGACATAGTGCTGTTTGATCTGCAGGATGTAGGAGCCCGTTTTTATACATATCTGAGTACCCTGCATTATGTGATGAAGGCTTGTGCAGAAAATCACAAACCTTTGCTCTTGCTTGACCGCCCCAACCCTAACGGATTTTACATAGACGGTCCCGTTATGGAGGACAAATACCGTTCTTTTGTCGGCCTTCATCCTGTACCAATTGTCTATGGCATGACCATTGGCGAATATGCACAGATGGTAAATGAAGAAGGCTGGCTGGGTGCGGGACTTAAATGTGACCTGACAATTGTGAAACTGCAAGGATATTCGCATTCGGATTTGTATCAGCTTCCTGTTCCCCCTTCGCCTAATCTGGGTTCTATGCCGGCGGTATATCTATATCCTTCCTTATGTCTGTTTGAAGGGACAGTAATCAGTGTAGGGAGGGGAACAGATCATCCGTTTGAAGTTATTGGTCATCCAAAATTAAAGGGAGGAACAACCAGCTTCACCCCGCACAGTAAACCAGGGGCTACCAACCCTCTGTATAATGGAAAAAAATGTGTAGGATATGATTTCGGAGAATATGGGAGAGAGGGAATTTTTGATTATAAGAAACTAAAACTGGATTGGCTGGCACTGTGTTACAAAAATTACCCTGACAAAGCTAAATTTTTCAATTCGTACTTTACAGCTCTGTGCGGGACAAATTCCCTGGAGGAGGCTGTGAAATTGGGGAAATCAGAAGAAGAGATCAGGGCAGGATGGGAAGATGGATTGAAAAAATTCAGGCTTATACGGAAGAAGTATTTGCTTTATACTGACTTTCCCGAATGAGCAACACGGGATATAATACCAAAATTCAATATAATAATTTTTTTATTTTTGTTTTCAGCAAAATCGACATGATCTGGACTTAGCATTAATTTGAATGTGATTTATGTTCTTAGCTGTAATCGGTATTATTTTATTAATTGTCAATGGACTCCTGGTATATTTTATCAGAGGCCCGCGTACATTCGGAGTCTTTCCGGGTATTGTCTTTCTTGTTCTCTTTCTCAGTTTCGGAGCCTATATGATTGTAACCATTGCCGGTCTTAAACCGGATGTCTCAATCGGAAAGAATGGCAAGGAGGTAAGTTCCGGAATATTGTCAGAAGGGAAGGCCATGACCCTGCCTGAAGAAAAAGCAAGAAGGAATATGGAAAGCCTGGCTATGACCGCTGATTTTCTGGCCCTGATGCTGATACAGGATTTTTTTGCCCTTGTAGCTGCCGTCATTGGCTGGAAAGTTGTCAAGGTTGAAAGAAATTATTATACAGGTTTTGCATCCCTCTATATCGCTCTCTTTCTGCTGATCTCAGCAGCTTCGTATATTGTACACACCCGTATTGTCTGATTTAGCGGGCCTCCTGAAGTTTCATCTTACGTCCGGGATACACTTTCAGGGCCTCATCCAGGCAATGCATGGCACGTTCCAGATCCTGAAGATTTAAGACATAGGCAATCCTGACTTCGTCTGTACCTGCTCCGGGAGTGGAATAAAAGCCTGTAGCGGGAGCAAGCATTACTGTTTCGCCCTGTAGGGAAAATTTTTCGAGCAGCCATTGGCAGAAAATATCGGCATTGTCAATAGGCAGGTGGGCTATACAATAAAAAGCACCGCTTGGTTTAGGACAGAATACCCCTTCCATATTGTTCAATGTTTCCACCACAAAATTTCTCCGGGCCACGTATTCTTTACTTACTTTTTCAAAATAGGAAGCAGGTGTCTGAAGTGCAGCTTCTCCTCCTATTTGTCCGAAGGTTGGCGGACTTAACCTTGCCTGTGCAAATTTCAGCGCTGAAGCCATCACCTCCTTGTTTTTTGAAATGAGGGCTCCTATACGGGCTCCGCAGGCACTGTAACGTTTGGAAATGGAATCGAGCAGGATGACATTTTCATCCAGCCCGTCAAGATGCATGACAGAAACATATTTTTTTCCGTCATAACAGAATTCACGGTATACTTCATCCGAAAGCAGGAACAAGTCATGTTTCTTCACCAATGCTTTCAATGATTCGAGTTCTTCACGGGAGTATAGATAGCCGGTTGGATTTCCCGGATTGCAAATCATGATTCCTTTCGTTTTCGGACCTATGTGTTTTTCAAATTCGCTGATGGGAGGCAGGGCAAAACCTGTTTCAATGTAGGATCGAACAGGTTTGATGACAACCTCAGCAGCGCATCCGAAACCATTGTAGTTGGCATAAAAAGGCTCGGGTATAATTAGTTCATCACCCGGGTTGAAGCAGCTCATCATGGCAATGCTTATTGCTTCAGACCCTCCGGTAGTGATAATGATATCGGAAGCTTCAACCTGAATATCGAAGCTTTTATAATATTCGGCGAGTTTTGTACGGTAAGATTCAAAGCCGGCAGAGTGGGAATATTCCAGCACCTTGATTTTTGAATTATGTATAGCATCCAGCATTGTATCCGGAGTTTCTATATCAGGTTGTCCGATATTCAGATGATAAATCTTTACCCCCTTTTTCTTGGCTGCATCTGCATAAGGCACTAACTTTCGGATAGGGGAGGCAGGCATTAAACCTGCTTTTCTGGATACTTTGGGCATTGTATAGGCATTAAGGTTTGAAGGGTCAAAGATTCAAAAAAATCAGGAAACCAGTGGCATTATTCCTTTTTTTTCAGAACAATACATTTAAAAACCAGTCGTACCGGGGCTGATCCCAGGTTTGTAAACACCTGGATAGTCCTTTCCTGTCGTCCCATAGCTTTTCCTGAGTCGAAACGGAGGTGTATTATCCCGCTTTCGCCGGGATTAACAGGTTTAGATGGGAATTCAGCTTTTGTACAGATACATTCGGCTTCTGTGCCCAGAATTTGTAGAGGTTTACTGCCCAGGTTAGTGAACATATAATCATATTCCAGAATCTTGCCCTGGTGTATAAAACCAAAATGATGGTGCCGGGTTTTGAAATGGAGATCCTGATTCTCTTTCTGGAAGGAACAACACAGGATGAAACAAAGGCTTAGAAAGATAGTACCAATGCGTATTATCATGTTCCTGAAAGGAGCATTATTTGGGAGTGCCGGAACCGGCTTTTACAACACCTTTTATTGAAACCTGCTTGCTTGAAATTTTGGCATTTGACGTGATAGTGACTTTCTTGTCGAACGCTCCGGTACGCTGGGTATCATATTTCACTTTGATAATCCCGCTTGCTCCCGGTTTGATTGGCTCCTTAGGCCATCCGTCGGGAAGGGTCGTACAGCCGCATTCTCCTTTTACTTCTGTGATAATTAATGGGGCATGACCGGTATTCTTGAATTTGAATGTCCGGACTCCGTCAGCACCCTGGTTGATGGTCCCAAAGTCTATCGTTTCTTTTTCAAAACTCATTACAGGTGCATTGGGGTCAATGCTTTCTATGACGCTTTCCTGGGCTTTCAGAGGAGCTGACAGGAACAAAAGGCATACAGCAAGAAATAGCAGATGTTTCATCAGGAAAAGGATTGATTTAAGATTTAAGATTTTCGATTTATGATTTAAGAAATTGCAGAATTCAACTACAAATCTTAAATCATAAATCTTAAATCATTAATCCCTAATTGGTTTTCTCAACAGGGGCTCCGCCGGGTTTGTATTGCTGAAAAGTTTCTTCAGCAGGGGCGGCTTCAATCATCCCTTTGATATGGAGTGTAACAGGACCTGACTGTGAATTGGAAGTCACTGTCACAGTTTTGTTAATCGGGCCCACCCTTTTTGTATCGTAATGAACTTTGATAACACCGGAAGCACCTGGTTTGATCGGTTCTTTAGGCCAGCTTGGAACAGTACATCCGCAGGATCCCTGGCAATTGGAAATGATAAGGGGTTCCTTTCCGACATTCTTGAAAGAAAACTCCCCGTTCGGATCTCCACCTTGTTTCAAAGTGCCGTAGTCAAAATCAAGTTTGTCAAATTTGATTTCGGCAGTACTGGTTGGGGCAGCAGGTGCAGGACTTCCGGGAGTGGCTAATGTTGCCGCTGTTTGGGCCTGAGTATACACCAGGGTAAACAGGGCCAGTCCTAAGGTAAAAATTGCTTTTTTCATTGGCATAAGTATCGAAAAAAAGGTTAATTATTTAGGCGATACAGGTGTTGGAGTTGCTTTGGAAGGATCAGCTGGGCCTTCAGCGGGCTTAGGCATAACTTCTCCTTTAAGGTGCACAATCTTAACACCGTCTTTGGCATTGGATGTTATGGTAATAGGCTTGTCCATAGCTCCCATTTTGCCGGTAGAGTTGAATGTTACTGAAATCACTCCTGATCCGGATGGTTTGATAGGATCTTTAGCGAAGCTGGGTTTAGTACAGCCGCAGGTTGCAGTGGCATCAGCAATAACAAGGGGTTCCTTTCCTGTATTCTTGAATTTAAAATCATGGGAAACAGATTCTCCCTGGGTGATTTTGCCAAAGTTGAATTCCTCCTCTTCAAATTTGAAGGCTGGCCCGTTCGGGTTAACCGGAGCCGGAGTAACAGCAGCAGCAGGCGCTGTAGTAGCTGGCCCTTGTGCATTAATTCCGGTAACAGAGGTGAACAGCAGAATGGCCATCGGTACAAAGATCTTTTTCATGTGGATTCGTGTTTGGATATTAGGTTTGTGTTAGAATGATTCTTTTTCATTAAAAGTTCATGTTCATCAGGTAGCGAAAATCGTGCCATTCTCATGAGCGGGAGGGTATTTTTGATAAATTTGCCTCCCGTGCAGGAACAAGCAACGAAGTAAGCAAAAAAAAATGGAAATACCTAAAACATACGAGCCCTCAGCCGCCGAAAACAAGTGGTATCCGGAATGGCTTAAACATCAGTTCTTCAAGTCAGTACCCGATCACCGTGAACCCTATACAATAGTCATACCACCCCCCAATGTGACCGGAATACTGCATATGGGTCATATGCTGAATAATACGATTCAGGATGTACTTATTCGCAGGGCCAGGCTCTTGGGTAAGAATGCCTGCTGGGTTCCGGGTACGGACCATGCTTCCATTGCCACCGAAGCCAAGGTTGTTGCTATGCTTCAGGAAAAAGGAATTAAAAAATCGGATCTCACCCGGGATGAATTCCTGAAATATGCCTGGGAATGGAAAGAAAAATATGGAGGTATTATACTCAGCCAGCTGGAAAAACTGGGGGCATCGTGCGACTGGGATCGCACCCGTTTTACCATGGAAGAAGATCTTAGTGAGGCCGTTATAGATGTATTTATTGACTTATATAATAAAGGGGAAATTTACCGGGGTACCCGCATGGTTAACTGGGATCCACAGGGTCTGACCGCTGTTTCGGACGAAGAGGTAATTCATAAAGAAGTGAATTCCAAGCTTTTTTATGTGCGCTACAAGGTAGAAGGGGTTGAAAACGAATGGATTACTATTGCTACTACGAGGCCCGAAACAATCCTCGGTGATACTGCTGTTTGTGTTCACCCGGACGATTCCCGCTATGCCCACCTCAAAGGAAAGCGCTGTATCATCCCTATTGTTAACCGTTCAGTACCTGTTATTTACGATACCTATATCGATATCGCCTTCGGTACCGGTGCTCTTAAAGTTACACCCGCACATGATATCAACGACTATAACCTGGGTATCAAACACCAGCTTGAAATAATAGATACCATTGCCCCGGATGGGAAAATGAGTCCGGCTGCCGGACATTATATAGGGGAAGACCGCTTTACAGTCCGCAAAAAAATTGCCAGGGACCTGGAAGAACAAGGTCATCTTGTTAAAGTCGAGGAAATCAAGAACAAGGTTGGCTATTCAGAACGAACCAATGCAGTGATAGAACCCCGCCTGTCCATGCAGTGGTTCCTGAAAATGGACCGCATTTCAAAACCTGCACTTGACAACGTCCTGAATGGGGAAGTGAAGCTGATACCTGAAAAATATATCAATACTTACAAACATTGGATGGAGAATGTACACGACTGGTGTATTTCCCGTCAGCTCTGGTGGGGACAGCGTATTCCGGCCTGGTATAATTCCAAGGGCGATTTTGTGGTTGCAAAAACAGAAGGGGAAGCAAAAAAACTTTTTGAAGCCAGGGATGGTAAGTCAGAAAGCTCCCTTCAGCTTCGCCAGGATGAAGACGTACTCGATACCTGGTTCAGTTCGTGGTTATGGCCTATCAGTGTATTTGACGGATTTAAAAACCCGAAGAATAAAGACATTGAATATTATTACCCAACCAATGACCTGGTTACAGCCCCTGAAATTCTGTTCTTCTGGGTAGCCCGTATGATGATTGCCGGTTTTGAATACAGAGGTAAAAAACCGTTTACCAATGTATACCTCACCGGTATCGTAAGAGATAAACAGGGAAGAAAAATGAGCAAGTCGCTCGGTAACTCTCCCGACCCGCTGGCACTCATTGAAAAATATGGAGCCGACGGAGTCCGCGTAGGTATGTTGCTCTGCTCTCCCGCCGGCAATGACTTGCTGTTTGATGAAAGCTATTGCGAGCAGGGCCGGAATTTCTCCAATAAAATATGGAATGCTTTCCGCCTCATCCAAGGCTGGGAAGTGGACCCGAAAAAAGCACAAAGCAAGCCCGGCGCTGTTTCCGTAAAATGGTTCAAAGCCCGCCTTGATCAGCAGCTTACAGAGATCAACGAGCTCTATTCCAAATACAGGATCAGCGAAGCCCTCATGTGTACTTATAAACTGATCTGGGATGATTTCTGTGCCTGGTATCTGGAAATGATCAAACCTGAATTTGTGGATGGAAAAGGGTTGCCTATAGATAAAACAACCTTCGATGCAACAATCGTGTTTCTGGAAAAAATCCTGAAAATCATACATCCTTTCATGCCGTTTATTACGGAAGAGATCTGGCATCTCTTAAAAGAGCGGAAAGAAAAAGAATTCATTATTGTTTCCGAATGGCCGGTTTGTGAAACGCCTGATCAGGAACTCCTGAGCCGTTTTGCCGTCGTATCGGAAACCATTACCCAGGTAAGGAATGTACGCAAGGCAAAAAACATATCACCCAAAGAGCCTCTGGATCTTTTTATTAAAGGAGATAAGGCTTATGCCAGCGGACAGTTTGACGAGCTAATCATCAAGCTTTGTAACCTGGGCAAGTTTTCTGTCACGGCTCAGAAAATGGAAAATGCAACTTCCTTCCTGATCAACGAATATGAGTTTTATGTTCCCTTTTCAGCACAAATGGATTTGGGGGCCGAAAAAGAACGAATTGCAAAAGAGCTGGAATACAACAAAGGATTCCTCGATTCCGTACAGAAAAAACTGGCTAATGAACGTTTCGTTCAAAACGCCAAACCCGAAATTCTGGCTATAGAGCATAAGAAGAAGTCTGATGCGGAGGCGAAAATCAGGTCTTTACAGGATCAGTTGGCTGGATTAAGTAAATGAACAAATTTTTGCTAATCGCATTTCTTGGCAGCCTTGACTCATTCAGCATTTCTGCTCAGAATATAGATTCCCTTGTCACCTACAGTCCCTACGAAACCCTCCAGGACAGCTTCTGCGCCTGTGTGAACCGCCATGCAGGAGAAGAAAGTAAGGACTGGGGTGATGCCGTTGCGTATTCCATTTTGCTTAAACTCGATGTAAACACAACGCCTTATCAGGACATGGAAAGGCTGCTGCGTAAATCCTATCCGGCAGCTTCCTTATCTGCGCTAGATCGTAAACTCGATTCTCTTGTCATCACCCAAAGTTTCGGTAAATGTCTTTCACTCTGGAAAGTGATACTTAAAGATCCTCCGGGCTTTTTTAAAATGGTACAATCCATACGGGATCATCCACCTTTGTTGCAGAATCAGTTACCTCATATGCGTACACTCACCGGGCAAAATCTGCTCAACTATATGCGTTCAGGAGTGTCTGACAGTGCAATGATTCTTTTCAACAGGCAAACAACCTTTGACAGTGCAAGAGGAGTTCTGGAAGAAATCAGCAATTCAATCCGGGAAAAAAAAGTGAGGGCTGAAATTAAATTTGAGAAACTCGGTCGCGACAGCTGTGGTATTGCCAAAGTGAAATTATTGCAGGATGGGACCCATTCCCTGGGTGGCATACGGATACAATTTAGGCGAAATGATCACTATGCAAAAATAGAAAGGATAAGCGCACTTATCAGGGATGATTTCAAGGAGGAAGAACCCCTCGTCATTCCACATTAAATGTATCCGGCTAATTTATAGATCATATATCCGCTCATTTCATGTATTGCAGCCTGCCATACATCCAGTGCATCAATATTTGGAATCAAATAAAAATCCAAAGCCAGCTTTCGTTCACCCGCAAGCCGATCCGTACTGTAGGGGGTTACAGTTATACCTGCCTTCCGAAAGCAGCCCAAAGAGCGTCGCATATGGTAAGCCGAGGTGATAAGCAAAAACTTTCCTTGAGGAAATTCCTTATCCAGCAGGGGTTTTGTGAATGTTGCATTCTCACGTGTATTATGCGATTCACTTTCAATAAAAAAATCAGCCTGGGGTATTCCCAGTTGCAGCAAAAATTCACGTATGTAAATCCCTTCCTTCATGTCTGGATAGGTTAGGCTGCCGGAACCACCTGTGAATACAATCTTTTTGATTTTTCCTTTTTTGTACAGTTGTATAGCCTGGAGCAGACGGTCGGCTCCGTGCATAAACTGATTCTTCTTAAGTTTCGTATCATACGTCATCATCCCGCTTAATACAATTCCGGCATCATAAGTGCTCAGGGTTTCATCGGCAACCGCCGGTACTTCCCAGGCCCTCATGAATTCGGTGGAGAGAAAGCTATTGCATAATATATAAAACCCCGCACAAAAAGTAAGAAAGGCCTTGCGTTTACGTTTTTCGTTTTTGGAAAGCAACAAATAGATGAGCAGGGCAAACAACCAGGTGATGGGGAGAAGCAGGAAGGTCAGAAGCTTTGATAAGTAGAAAAACATGTTTTTCGATTGAGTTTCAAATGTAAGCAGGAATCCGGTAATTTTGAATAATGTTCAGAATCCTTCGTTTTCTGGTATGGGAAGTGTTTATGCTCGTCATTGTACTGGGTGGTGCATGTTATCAGGAGTTGGTACGCTATGGCATTGCACAGGGAAGGGGACAGCTTAAAATTGTGATGGGTGCCCGTCCTGTTTCCGAAATGTTAAACACTCCGGCTTTCCCGGATTCCCTTAAAAAGAAGCTCCGCCTCATCGAAGAAATTCGGAAATATGCCGTCGACAGCCTCGGTATGAAACATTCAGATAATTATACCACTGTCTATGACCAGCACGGGCATCCCATCTTATGGACTGTTACCGCTTCCGAACCTTTCAAGCTGAAACCAAAGGAATGGCACTTCCCACTCTTGGGAAGCGTTTCCTACAAAGGGTTTTTTGATTACAAAAAGGGAAAAAAAGAAGCAGATGAACTCCGCTCCAGGGGTTATGATGTGGATTACGGAGGGGTAGGGGGCTGGTCTACCCTGGGCTGGTTTAAAGATCCTATCCTTAGCAGTATGCTAACCCGTAATGAAGGCAGCATTGCCAATCTCATTCTGCATGAGCTTACGCACGGAACCATATACCTTAAAAGCAGTGTTGACTACAATGAAAACCTGGCCAGCTTCATAGGTGATAAAGGAGCGGAAAAATTCCTCTTGTATAAATACGGGCTTGAATCAATTCAGTACAAGGAATACGAAACAAGCAAGGCCGACCGTAAAGTGTTTAATGAATATATCCTCCACGGAGCAGAAAGACTCGACAGCCTTTACAAAACCTTTTCCGAAGGTGGCAATGTCAAGGGCAAGGAAACAAAGAAGATGGAAATGATAGAAGCTATTGTTGACGGTGTTGACAAGCTCGAACTCTACCACAAACGCAACTACAAGTCGTATGTATCAGATGCACTTGATGAGAAAAACGCTTTTTTTATGTCCTTCCGGCGTTATGACTCTAAGTACGAGGTTTTCGACAAGGAGTTTAAGGAAGTTTATGGTTCTAATATCAAGCGGTACCTGCAGGCGCTGGTTCAACGGGAGAAGAAGTGATTAGAGGCAAGACATAAGACAGCACCGTAATCCCGAAGGGCTGACATAATTATAGAGCGGAGAAACAGAGCGTAGAGCGAAACCCAGAACGGGTGGCACTAACGAAATGAGTTGTGTTCATATCAAACAGAAATTTAATTATCTGAAAGGGATGGCTATCACCAAACCCTTGATATTCAATTGTATCCCCGAGGCATTTCCCTTCCTGATTTGCAGATATGCCCCTATAAGCGTAAATTTGTAGCTTAGGCTTTGTTCCTCACACACTTATATAGCTATTAATGAGCACTATTACCACCAAACCGGATGTGTATGTTTCCAAACACAAGATCCGGATTGTAACTGCTGCATCTTTGTTCGACGGGCATGATGCTGCCATCAATATCATGCGTCGTATCATTCAGAGCAGCGGGGCCGAGGTCATTCACCTGGGTCATGACCGGAGCGTAGTGGAAATAGTGGATTGTGCCGTACAGGAAGATGCCAATGCCATTGCCCTTACTTCGTATCAGGGGGGGCATATGGAATTCTTTAAATATATGTTTGACCTGCTCAAAGAAAAAGGCTGTGGTCATATCCGCATATTCGGTGGAGGTGGAGGAACTATATTGCCTACTGAAATTGAAGAACTGGAGAAATACGGCATCACGCGTATCTATTCTCCCGATGACGGGCGTACCATGGGCCTTCAGGGAATGATCAACGATATGCTGGGTAAATGTGATTTTGCTACGGGCTCTAACCTGAACGGGGAACTGAAGCATTTCACCACGCGTAATGCCAAATCCATTGCACGTCTTATTTCTGCGGCCGAGAATTTTCCGGAGCAAAGTAAAGAGGTGCTGGAAGAAGTGCATAAGCTCTCTGCCAAGTCAAAAACTCCTGTATTGGGTATTACCGGTACAGGTGGGTCTGGGAAATCTTCCCTGGTGGATGAATTGGTAAGACGTTTCCTGATTGATTTCAAAGATAAAACCGTTGCCATCATTTCTGTCGATCCTTCCAAACGCAAAACGGGTGGTGCTTTGCTGGGCGACAGGATTCGTATGAATGCCATTAACAACGAACGGGTCTATATGCGTTCCATGGCCACGCGTCAAAGTAATCTGGCTCTTTCCAAATATGTGAAGGAGGCAGTGAATATTGTTAAGGCAGCCAATTTTGATCTGGTTATTCTCGAAACATCGGGAATTGGACAGAGTGATACGGAGATTGTAGAACACAGCAATGTGTCACTCTATGTGATGACACCTGAATACGGGGCTGCATCACAACTTGAGAAGATTGATATGCTTGATTTTGCCGATGTCATTGCACTTAACAAATTTGACAAGCGCGGTGGACTGGATGCTTTGCGCGATGTGAAAAAGCAATACAAACGCAATCACCAGCTTTGGGAAACAGCCGATGATGACCTGGCTGTTTACGGCACCATCGCTTCCCAGTTTAATGATCCCGGAATGAACAGGCTTTACAAGGCCCTCATGAAAAAGGTGAAGGAGAAGACACATGCGGCCCTTGATTCCAGCTCCCTTGCCAGCCATGAGATGAGTGAGAAGATCTATATCATTCCCCCTCAGCGTACCCGTTACCTGGCCGAGATAGCCGAGAATAACCGGAATTATGATCAGTGGAGCATAAAGCAAAAACAGATTGCACAACAGCTTTATTCCCTGAGGAGTTCTATAGAAACAATGAAGGGTTCTTCCTCCAAAGACAAGGAACAGATTATCAAAAGTCTGGAAGCAGCGTTTGACGAGCTGGAGCTAAGTCTGGATGGAAAGAATAAGAAACTAATTGAATCGTGGAAAGAGAAAGTGCAGTCGTACAAAAATGAATTCTTCATTTTTAAGGTACGTGACAAGGAGTTGAAAATTCAAACCCATTACGAAAGCCTTTCCCATACCCAGATTCCCAAGGTTGTGATGCCACGTTATGAAGCCTGGGGAGATATATTACACTGGAGCCTTCAGGAAAATGTACCGGGAGAATTTCCGTATACTGCGGGTGTATTCCCATTTAAACGGGAGGGAGAAGATCCTACCCGTATGTTTGCCGGGGAAGGCGGACCGGAGCGTACCAACCGCCGTTTCCACTACGTATCTCTGAATATGCCGGCCATCAGGCTTTCCACGGCTTTTGACAGTGTTACACTGTATGGCAGGGATCCTGACTTCCGTCCGGATATCTATGGTAAAATAGGCAATTCAGGTGTTTCCATCTGTTGCCTGGATGATGCCAAGAAACTGTATTCCGGTTTCAATCTGGCTGACCCCCGTACTTCAGTCAGCATGACCATCAACGGACCGGCTGCCATCATGACTGCATTTTTTATGAATGCAGCCATTGATCAGCAATGTGAAGTATATATCAAGAAGAATAAGCTGGAAGCGGAGGTAAATAAAAAGATTGCCGAACTGTATAAAAAGAAAGGCGTTACCCGTCCACAGTACCAGGGTCCCCTGCCCGAAGGAAATGACGGACTCGGCTTAATGCTGCTCGGTGTTACCGGTGATCAGGTATTGCCGGCTGAAGTGTACGGGCAGATCAAAGCAGATACCCTGAAAGCAGTTCGTGGAACGGTGCAAGCTGATATCCTGAAAGAAGACCAGGCTCAGAACACGTGTATATTCTCTACTGAATTTTCCCTGCGCCTGATGGGCGATGTACAGCAGTATTTTATTGACAAGGGCGTTCGGAATTTCTATTCCGTTTCCATCAGCGGTTACCATATTGCCGAAGCCGGTGCCAATCCTATCAGTCAGTTGGCGTTTACACTGGGTAACGGATTTACCTTTGTCGAGTATTATGTAAGCCGGGGTATGGATGTAAATCAGTTTGCACCGAACCTGAGTTTCTTTTTCTCCAACGGTATCGATCCTGAATATGCAGTAATAGGCCGTGTAGCGCGCCGTATCTGGGCCAAAGCCATGAAGCTGAAGTATGGTGCCAACGAGCGTTCACAAATGCTTAAATACCATATACAGACTTCGGGCCGTTCCCTGCATGCACAGGAAATCGACTTCAATGATATACGGACAACACTTCAGGCATTATATGCCATTTATGACAACTGCAATTCACTTCATACCAATGCCTATGACGAAGCCATTACCACACCTACCGAAGAATCGGTAAGAAGGGCCATGGCTATACAGCTTATCATTAACCGGGAGCTGGGTTTGGCTAAGAATGAAAATCCTTTGCAGGGTTCCTTCATCATTGAAGAGCTTACCGATCTGGTAGAAGAAGCTGTATTGCTTGAATTTGAACGTATAAGTGAAAGGGGAGGAGTGTTAGGAGCCATGGAAACCATGTACCAGCGAGGAAAAATACAGGAAGAAAGCCTGTATTATGAAACGCTGAAGCATACCGGCGAGTATCCTATCATAGGTGTCAATACATTCCTTTCTTCCAAAGGTTCACCTACCATCATTCCGAAAGAAGTGATACGGGCAACCACGGAAGAAAAAGAATACCAGATCAAAATGGTGATGGAGCTTCAGAAAGGAAGTTCAGATAAGCTTGCAGATGTATTGAACAATCTTCAGACATTAGCCGTGGAAAACAAAAATATATTTAACGGACTTATGGAAGCCGCCAAGTATTGTTCATTGGGTCAGATTACCCAGGCCTTGTTTGAGGTCGGTGGGCAGTATCGCAGAAATATGTAGTCATGTATTCCGAAGAACTCTTCCTTGAAACCCCACGCCTCTATCTCCGGGAAATGACCTCGGAAGATGCCCCTTTTATTCTTGCCCTGAATGCAGATCCGGAAGTGATTCAATATGTGGGAGAGCTGCCTCTAAAAGACATTAAAGAAGCAGAGAATGTCCTCTATATGAATATCCTTCCTCAGTATAAACGTTATGGAATGGGTCGTTTACTGGCAGAACTCAAATCAAGCGGTGAAGCGATAGGCTGGTGCGGAATAAAATGGGATGCTGACAAGGAGTGTTATGACCTGGGTTATCGTTTTTTCAAAAAGCATTGGGGGCAGGGGTATGCTACGGAGTCAGCCAAGGCGGTGCTGGAATGGGGGCATACTGAACGTAAGCTTACTACCATAATAGGCAAAGCCGACATCCTTAATGTCGGCTCTGTGCATGTACTTGAAAAACTTGGAATGAAATTCGAGCAGTTCTCTGACGAATGCCATGGTAAAACGGCAGTTTATACTTCAGACATTCGGTGAACAAGTGCGTGGTCATCCTGATCCCGGTTTTTCGCCGGGAGAAGGATCTGCCGGTGTGCAGGCTTACTTCTTCTCCTCCGCCCCTTCCCCCCAGCATTTCCTTCCAAACCCTTTTTTGAATTTTTCCTTTTCTTCGGGAGTCATTTGTGACCATTTGTTTTCCCAGCGCGATTTCCAGCTGCCGTGGTGACCGTGGCAATGGCCTCCACCACATCTTCCTTTCCATCCTCCACGGAAGCCTCCGAAGAGTATACGGCTCAGAATGATCAGTCCTATGGCTTCACAGAATGTGATAGCACGAATGCTCGTGAAGATAGAAGGAAGCAGCCAGTTCCAGAGGTGCATTGTGATCCATCCGAAACCCAGGAATGCAGCAATGCATAACAGGCCGAACATAATTCCTTTGACTATATATTTAGTTTTCATTGTGTTTGAATTAAAGGTTGTTGAATTCATCATGCAATGCCTTGAGGCGATCGCGCAGATATAAGACAGCGTACCGTTTACGGGAAATCAATGTGTTTACTCCTTCCCCTGTAAGTACTGCCATTTCTTTGAAACTCTTGTCTTCCATTTCGTGCATCACAAAGGCGTCCCTTTGTTCTACCGGCAATTCATCCAGTGCTTCCATCAGTTCAGCCATAATGATTTTCCGGGCATAGACAGCTTCCGGTCCCCCGGATGCATCCGGAAGGAAATCATCAATAGATGGACCGTCTTCCTCATCATCGGATGGATGGAAGGTACGGCTGAAAGGAGTTGCTTTCTTTTTCCGGAAAAGATCGGTAATCCTGTTTCGTGCAGCTCTGAACAGCCAGGCGCTGACTTGTTCAATAGGCTGTATCATGAAACTTTCGCTGAACTGGTAAAAGACATCCTGCAGGATATCTTCTGCATCCGACTCATCGGGAATCCGTCGGCGGATAAAATCCAGCAGACGGCGCCTTTCCTGCTGAACTGCATAACCGATTTGTTCTCTTTGTCCGGCAGCCATTACTGGTTGTATGGGTAGCATTGCCTTCATCATACGAGGGTAGACGAAAGACAACAGGTTATATTGTACGAATTACAGCTTTTTTCTGATCAGGGCCGGTATATCCTTTCCGGCTACTGTACTATCACATCCCGAAAATCGGGCATAATCCTGCAGTTTCAGGGCAAAAGCCTCTGCAAAAGCAGGGTTTGGTTTCCACCCTTTTTCACTGTACCAGCTTTTGATATGAAAAAGACCCGTTTCCCGGTCTGCTTTCGGATCAAAACGGGCAGCAAAGTTAATCCCATCCAGAACCGGGAGGCAGAAATACCCGAATTTCCTTTTCGCTTCAGGCACATAACATTCAATAACATAATCGAATCCGAATAATTGGCTCAGGCGTTTTCGCTGTATGACAAGATTATCGAATGGGGAAAGGATATGTACTGAGGCGGGCTCTTCTTTGCAAGAAAGAATGGTCTCCAACCTGGATCTTATTCCGAAACACGTGATCCCTGAATAGATTTCCACTTCAGCTACCACTCCTGAGCGGACAAGTTTGGATAGTTTGTTTGCAACCCCTGTACGGGTATGCCCTTGCAAATAACTTATCTCTGAAGCATTCATCAGGCCGTAGGCCTGTAAGGAACGAAGAATAAGGTATTCGCTGTATTCGGCTTCTCCTGGCATGCTGGTATCGGTTTGAGGAGGGAGGACACGTTCTGTCAGGTCATAGATTTTCTGAAATCCTTTCCTGGATGCTACCATGAGCTTTCCTTCCATAAACAATTGCTCCAAAGCTCTTTTAGCCGGTTTCCAGGTATACCATTGTCCGTTTGTTTTCGGGGGATGCTCAAAATCCTTTGATTGCAAACCTCCTTCTTTCTGAATACGTGCCAGCACATCCTTTTTCATTTTAGAATCAACTTCCAGCGACCAGTGTTTCTTCCCTTTTGCATATAGTTTTTTGCGTACCAGTGAAAACCGGTAATCTTTCATGGGGAGGTAGGAGGCTGCATGGCTCCAGTATTCAAATATCTGTTTCGTGTCAAGCAACTCATTCAGGTAAGTTTCCGTATAGCCACCCGAGCGGCTCCACAAGGTATGATGGTGAGCCCTGGCAACTACTGAAATGGTGTCAATCTGTACATAGCCCAGGTTCTCGATAGTACGGAGTGTGCCCGTCTTCCCTTTCAGGGCAGATTCTCCATACAGGCCCTGACTGGTAAGGATAATGCGCCGGGCTTCAGGGATGCTGAGTTTCATTGGTAAGGATTTGATTTTAAAAGTACGAAATGGTTTTTATTTCTTACTCATTACTCAATAAATCCTATACGGAAAATGTTGTCATTCTAAGCCGCCTTGAGGTTGAAAGAACCGGCCATCACCTTGTCACTCTGAGGCACCTTAGGGTTGTAAAGTGTGTGAGCAGTGCCGAAGAATCTATTTGCGTTAGTAACTCATCCTTATTTTCTTTCTCTTATAGATTCTTCGCGTCTGCTTCCCACAATGCAGCCCCAAGGTCGCTCAGAATGACAAATTCCGCCGGGTTTATTAACAATGAATTTGTGAAACCCTTACCCAGTAATGTTTTCATGACCTGATTAGGGTGTTATTAAAATCAGGGAGGCCCTGTCAGTAAATGCGAAAAAGCTGATAATTTTAGAGAAATGAAACAAGTGCTTAAAGTAATTGCATGGGTCATGGGCATATTGACCCTGGCCGTACTGGTACATTCCTGCGGACAGGCTTCGGGTACCGGGTCTGCAATCAGCAATCACCCTGTTTCCATTATCCCTAAATTATCGGTTACGCTGGACACTGCTTCTCTTTCAGCAGAACAACGTATGCAGGCAACCCGACTGGATACCTTATTCCTGGGTAAGGTAAAAAGGAACCATTTCAATGGAAATGTATTAATAGCCCATAAGGGGAAGGTGATTTATGAAAAATGCTTTGGCTTTGAAGATTACAAAAGCAAGAAGGAGCTGACACGTGCATCTGCATTTCAGCTTGCATCCTCTTCCAAGCCTATGACTGCTGCGGCTATCATGGTGTTGAAAGAAAAAGGCAAGCTTAATTATGAAGATGGAGTTAAAAAATATTTTCCTGATTTCCCTTACGAAGGCATTACAATACGGATGCTGCTGAATCATCGATCCGGTCTGCCCAACTATGAATATTTTACGGGTGATTATGTGGCTGATCATGATACCCCGATTTCGAATGAAGAGATTCTGAAAATAATGGCTGAACATAAGCCTGCTGTATATAGTAAACCGGGTAAGCATTTCAGTTATAATAATTCCAACTACCTGCTTCTGGCTCTTATTATTGAAAAAGCATCGGGTATGAATTACCGTACATTTCTTCAGAAAGAAATTTTCGATCCATGCGGTATGACATCTACCTATATTCCGGACAGGAAAAAAGACACCCTGCGGCTTCATGAAACACATAATTATGCTGGGGCCGGGAAGTGGACTCCAGCACCATTTAATTGTCTGGACGGGGTATTGGGCGACAAAGGAGTATATTCAACCATGGAAGATTTGTACAGGTTTGAAAGAGCTGTGTCTTCCTGTAAATTGCTTAAGAAGGAAACCCTGGATGAAGCCTATAAAGGAGGAAGTAATGAGAAGGCTGGAAAAAGGAATTATGGTTTTGGGTGGAGACTGACAGAACAGCCTGACGGAAGTCAGGTTATTTACCACAATGGCTGGTGGCATGGTTACAACAGTGTTTTTATGCGCAGACCAAAGGATGAAGCTGTAGTAATAGTATTATGCAACAAGTATAATACGAACATCTATCATGTACAAGGTGTGTGGGAGATTCTGGACGGGGAAAAGGTAAGTGTGGAGGAAAAACCGGAAGAATAAATTCTATTTCTTATCCAAAAAACTTTTCAGCCAGTTTTCGGCATCGGCTTTGTCTGTAAATATCCTTGTAGGTTTATCCGGCTTGTTAAAGCTCAGATAGAAATTACCAAGCAGCTTCTGGGAGATACTTGAAATAAGATAAGCTTCAGCCATTGAATAGGGGTCGGTATCGGGCCTTGCCATAAAGGTCATGGCCTCAGTACCGAGCGTTGCATCTTTACCTGCAATAATCAGAAGAGGAAATCTTTGTCCTTTGCCTACCTTGCCGATGGCTTCCACGGCTTCTTTGATATCAGCCACAGTTGTGTTTGTATTCGGTTGTACAGTAAGCTGGATCAATCCATCGTTCCTCAGGGAAGCACACATGGTATTGGTTTTAATCGTTTCTAAAATAAGGGGGGCAGGCTCTTTCATACTGTCAACAGGATTGGGGGATAGCGTTTCTTCATTCTTGGCAATTTCCATCAGCCATTTCACGGCTGATTCCTCATCACCAAACATCCGTGTAGGGCGTGCAGGTTTGTTAAAGCTAAGGTAAAACCGGCCCAGGATTTTCTGGGACAGGGACTGAATTACATACGCTTCTGCAATTGCAAAAGGACTTGATTCAGCAGCAGCCAGATAATTCATTGCTTTCAGATCCGGGCCGGAAAGCGGTCCGGCAACAATAAGCTGAGGCCTTCGTGTTCGTTCTCCTACGATAGCAATTGTATCAATAATTTCTTTCACATCATCAACTTCCAGTTCCATTTCTTCGAACACATCAGTCTCTACAATACCATCAGGTCTTAATCCTACCCTGGCTTTTTTCAGGTTGAATACGTGCAGGAAAAACGAATCAGGCTTCATGCGTTGTTGATTCTGTTTATTTAACCGATTCAGCTGTTAACCGAAGCAGCTGAGTAAGGCTGTTTGTTTTTTTGTCTGTAAAATGAAGCACCATGCGGCTTCTGGCTGAGCCATCCGATTCTTCATCTATAGCCCAGGTCATATTTTCAAGCACTTTGCTAAGTTTATCATAGCCCGGCTTATGTCCCAGATCTTTTTCCATTGCTTCCCTTATTCCCTGAAAATTCACAAATGCTCCGTTGCCATGCTGGCTGTGCAACTCTGTCAGGTCAGCATTATTCCATGCATTGTTTGTTTCTTTGGGCACATCCTGGAAGGTTGTGATGAACATATTGTTGCCCGATGAAAGCATATAAACAGGGGCCGGGCCTTTCAGCTGAAAACCGTTTCGGAAGGGGATAATCAGGCCTCTTGATAATAATTTGGGAACGAGGGGGGCCACAAATGCCGGATTGGTAATGCCAAGGCGGATGACCATTCCGGGAAGATGTGCCACTCTTTCTTTTTCAATTTCGGTACGGTTGAAATCAGCATCGTATTCATAGTCCTTGTACTTTTCCACATAGGTTATGAATCCGCACATTGACAATTCCATTTGCCCGGTGAAAGCGGAAGTGATATCAGTTTCGGTTATTCCTGTCTGTTTTTCAAGTGCAGAACAAAGGTCATTCTTTCCGTTATGCTTCATCCTTTCAAACAGGGCAGGAAGGTTCAGGTTAAAAAATGCCATACCCATTAATTTGTCTTTCCCGTTCAGCTTGCTGAAATCAAAGTCGGCTCCTGCACCTTTTAAGACAGGCTTTAGTGCCTGCTCTTTGGAAGTGCCAAGCATATCAAGAGTAACCTCCCCTTTGTTAAAGTTTAGCCAGGCATTCAAATAACCAGCCTGGGGAGAAGGTTGTTTCGCGGGACTGAGAAGCTTCAGCAAATTGGCATTTCCCATATTAATCCAGCATGCAACATCAGCTGATTTTTTCTGTGATGACACATAGTTTTTATCTCCAAGCACTGAATTTTCAGAGGTGAGGGAAAAAATACGTTTTAGTTCCCTATCATAATAGGACAAGGCTGTGGCAGGAGTACCAGCTTTCAAAAGAACGGCAACTTCTTTGTTAAAACCGATACAGACCGGGGTTTCCGAGTCATCATTCACGATCACTATACTTTGATAACTTTTGTTGTCAATCACGTTTGTGGCATGTACATGCAGACTGTCGAGCAGATTGGGGAGGCGGTTGCTCAGAAATGTATTCAGCTTCAATGCGTCATCAAGTTTTACTATAAGTGCGTAATACACTTGCTTCCCGTCTTCGCTCATATTGCTGAAGAAAAGAAGATCAGCCGTCGGGTTAATGCCGGCCCATCCTGTTTCATCAAAAGCCTTGCGCCAGTCTTTAAATTTATGTGCAGCTGTAGTATTGGTGTCGGCCTTTAAATCCCCACCCCAGAGTAAATCGCCTGCCAGACGTTTTGTATTAATGGTAACAACAGCGAGTGCATCTTTAGTAATATAACGAGCGTGACCAGGAGCGGTATGTCGGGTGATGAGCCACCACCCTGCAACGGTAAGCACAACCGCCAGGGAAATGAACATCCAGATTTTTTTGGAACGCCACATAGACTTCAGTATTGCGATGCTCTATCTGTCGGCCAGGTAAAAGCTGTTGATCAGTTTAAAAATATTGAATAGACTATTGATGGAGTTATCCTTGAAAGTCAGGCTTGCATTGGTTACATAGGCTGTGCCTTCTTTCCTCACCCCGGTTACCTGAGCTGTACCTATATTGTCTTTAAGGAGGTTCAGGTTTTTAGTCATTTTTTCCCCGGTTTTCAGTTCGGGCTGTTTGCCAATAAGATCCATGGTTTTAGAACCGTTCCAGTAATAGGCTACGGAATTGTCTGAAAGCAGTTTTTTTTCCTCCGCATTCATCTGTTCGTTCTTTGGATATCCACTCTTCAGCTTGCCATGTACAAGCTCTTCATTATTCGTGACAAACAGGATGTTATTAGCCAGGGCAACATAAATCTTGAAGGTGTTCTGTTTGGGAAGCTCCATAAGGTATATTCCATCTCCTTCTTTTTTCAGCCCTCCCATTTTTTCTGTTGCGTCCAGTATTTTCTGGACCTCTGCTGGTTTGCCTGTATTCGCCATAACAAGGAATTCGGGCAGCACTTCTGTTTTTTCCTGACGGGTCTCTGTTCGTTTGAAATTATCATCATAATTATAACTGAGGTAGCTGATCTTGAATGGCCTCAGATCGGTTACTGCCAGGACAAGATCCCCTTTGAGCAAATTGTACATGACGTCATCATTCAGAAAAACAGAGGTGATATCGAGCATGCCGTTTACATATTTTGCATCGGCTCCCATATAACTTTCATACGATTTACGCAGGATAGACCCCGACGCTTTAAGGACCTTTTCCATATCGAGAGAGACAGCCATATACCCCATCAGATTCGTCCCTTTAATATACTTGGATAAGTTAGACGGCCCTTTTTTGCGGTAAATGCCGGCTATCAGTTTTTCCATATCCGGATTCATATAGGCCTTGTTGACTAGCTTAACATTGCCTTTATCAAAAGTGCAGAAGGCAGTGGAATAGTTGTCTTTGAGAAGGGTATTCATGGAGTTAAGGCTATCATTATTCTTACCCCCCCGGTAATTTCTTGAACCGAACGGATTGAATGCAGCATTCTGTGTCCAGTTCATCCACATGCCTATATCACAAGGTTCCTTCAGGCTTTCATTGAATGAGTGAATGCGGGCCATTGAACGGGCAGGGTCCAGTTCCATCAGCTTGTTCATCATACGTGAGCAACGTTCATTCAGTCTGCGTTTGGAAGCTTCCTGGCGTTTCAGTTCCTGCTTTTCATAGTCACTGGTGTATCCACCATCAACATTGTTGCCGGTGACGGCTTGCGCAAGAGAGTCAGCAATAGCATTGGCGATTGCCATTTCTTTTGCGTCCAGCTGTTCCTGAGTCAGATGCTCGTTATTCTTTTTCTCGCTTACTTTCTTCGTTGTTTTCGTTTTCTTAGGTGGATTTTTAGCTTTTTGTTCTTCAGCGGCTTCGGCAGCACGAATACTGTCTGTCATAGCCTGGATACGGGCCATTTCAGTGGCCTGCACACTGTCCATATAGGCAGCTGAATGAACAGGCTGTTCTTCATAATAATAGCTGTATTGGTAAGGGTCATTGGCATCTCTCAGCATCAGCAAGGCGAAGCTGCCTGTCCAGCTTGCATAAACGGAACCGCTTTGAAAACTAGTATAGCCCGAATGTGTTAAGGCTGCAGGAGCTTTATGACCCTGTTCGGTAAATGCTTTAGTAAGGGCTGTGCTGAATACATTGGCATCTGTCAGACCAAAGAGGTAGCACCAGCCTTGCACACTGTCTTTATCAAGTCTGAAAAGGTAAGTCTGGGGAGCGTTCTGAACTCCGCAGGAAGCAGGCTGACAAAACAAATTGGTGAGAAAGGTATTGCTCATTTTGGATGCCGATCCGGTATCCTGTATGGAATGGAAAAAATCCATTTTACTAACTTCTTTCAGGTCCACCTTTCCCTGGAAAGCCTGTGTATTGAAAGTAATCACAAAGGGGCTGGAATCCGGTATACGGTTTATCAGGCCCTGGGCATGAAGGGTTATAGCTGTTACCAGAATCAGAAAGGAGGAGATGGTTTTTTTCATAGGGTCAGTCCTGCAGCAGGATGGTATTGGATAATTTTTTCTTACCGTTCAGTAATTCCGAAACGGTCACTTTAAGCAGTACAGCTTTACCATTTTTTGAGATACGGGCATTTGTATTGGAACTGGTTTTGATACCCTTATCGAAGCGATAAATACAGGTAAGGAAAGCATTGTCAAGCATGGAAGAGTCTCTTGGGGGCAGTTTTTTTATTTCCGCCCTTCCTTCATATTCATTCAGGCGGGTAAAGGTATTCCCTTCCAGTTTAAAAGCCGCTGGAACGCTCCTGCTTTCTTTCGAGGGAAATGCTTTACGCAGAGAGAGAAGGGCTTTATTGAGGGAAGTAATGTTTTTGAAATCAAACTGCATACTGAAAATATAGTCTTCAAAATTAATTTTATCATTTACCATACTGATACCTTCAGAAGCAGCAAGTACCTGCCTGGCTTTGGTTATATCCTTACGGATCATTTCCCTGGATGGGATCTTGATGCCATCCATACTATCCAGGGTGAGTAATGCATTCAATTTGGTTTTACTCTGGCTCAGATTCGCTTCAAAAAGATAAGTTCCTGAGCCGTCGGGGTGGAGGGTAAGCTCTTCCACCAGATCGAAGCAACTGCTTAAGAATACAGGTAAGAGTAAAAGTAAGTAAATGGCTCTGAAACGCATACGGGATTATCAACACGAAATTTACTAAATCCCCTGATGGTTTGTGAGAATTTTGTGAAAAATATGAGCAATATCAGTTCTTTATTTACGATTGACTACTTTTGTTGCGTGAAACTACTTCTAAACTACCTCAAAAATTATAAGGGCCTTGTTTTTCTGGCTCTTTTCCTCGCTGTCATTAATCAGACGTTCTCCTTGCTCGACCCAATGCTTTTAGGGCACATGGTGAGTAGTTGTGTGAAACAAATTACTAGCTTTAAAGGTATTGAAATTGCTTTTATTAAAGCGATCCTTTTCTGGATCGGACTCATGATAGGAGCCGCCATGGTGTCAAGAATAGCGAAAAACTTTCAGGATTATTTTGTGAATACGATTACGCAGAAACTGGGAGCTCAGATTTATTCCGATGGACTCAAACATTCTCTTGAACTGCCTTATTCTGTATTTGAAGATCAGCGGAGTGGTGAGACTCTGAGTATACTTCAGAAAGTAAGACAGGACACCGAAAAGATGATTTCTGCCTTTGTGAATATCCTGTTTACAAGCCTGATCGGAATCGTTTTTGTGTTTGTATATGCATTTACCATTAACTGGTGGATCGGCCCGCTCTATATCATTACTATTCCTATTCTTGGCTATGTGAGCTCAGTACTGAGCCGTAAGATTAAGAAAGTGCAGAAAAACATTGTTACCGAAACAAATGCTTTGGCAGGATCTACTACTGAGTCATTAAGAAATATTGAACTGGTGAAAAGCCTTGGCCTGGCCAATCAGGAAATAAACCGATTGAATAATACGACCTTCAAAATTCTTGCTTTGGAGCTAAGAAAGGTAAAATACATTCGCAGTATCAGCTTTGTTCAGGGGACCATTGTGAATCTCCTCAGGAATACGATCCTTTTTCTGATGATGATATTCCTTTTCCGCGGAATGATGGATGTTGGCCAGTTTATGACCATGTTCATCTACTCCTTCTTCATATTTGGCCCATTACAGGAGCTGGGTAATGTGATTCTTACCTATCGGGAAGCTCAGGTATCTCTGAAAAATTTTGAAGGTATTCTGGAGACTCCGGTTGAATATAAGGCTCCGTATCCGAAAGAGCTAAAGAAACTAAGCCGTTTTGAATTTGTTGATGTAGGATTTAAGCACCAGAGTGCTTCTACCCGTGCACTGAACGGGATCTCTTTTTCCGTAAATAAAGGGGAAACCATTGCCTTTGTCGGCCCTTCGGGCTCCGGTAAGACGACTCTGGTCAAACTGCTTGTAGGGCTTTACCAGCCTATGGAAGGGGATATCTGCTATGATGGTATCAGCGGAAGAGAAATAGATCTGGATGCGCTAAGGTCTCAGATAGGTTTTGTGACCCAGGATACACAACTGTTTGCAGGGACCATACGCGAGAATATGTTGTTTGTAAATCCTTCCGCCACCGATGAGGAAATTCAGAAGGCTTTGGAGCAGGCATCCTGCTATACACTCCTGGCCAGAGCCGATAAGGGAATTCATACTGTTATAGGGGAAGGCGGAGTAAAAGTATCCGGAGGGGAGAAACAACGTCTTTCCATCGCCAGGGCATTGTTACGACACCCCAATCTGCTGGTTATGGATGAAGCTACTTCTTCCCTTGATTCCATTACGGAAGAGGAAATCACCGGCACTATACGCAGTATCAATGCGCAAAAGGATATTATCACCATCCTGATTGCTCACCGTTTATCGACCATTCTGCATGCCGACCGGATTTATGTGCTTGAACACGGCAGTATCATAGAGTCAGGAAAACATGAGGAATTACTTTCCAGCAAAGGGCTTTATTATGCCATGTGGAGGCAGCAGATCGGAGAACGGAAACTGACGCTTGCAACGGCTTAAAATGTTTTATTCAATCCTAAATACAATCCACACATGTCAGAACAAAAAATTCAGAACCATGCCAATCATTCCCGCTATGTACCGGGTTACCACTTTTTTCTTTCTACCTTAATCGGGGCACTGCTCATTGGTTCAGGAGTAAATCTTTGGGAATCGATTGTTCATCATTCAGGATTGTACTCAGCATCTCTGATCTGCTGCCTCGCAGTCGTTTGTCTTTTCAGCGGGTGGTATCTGCGTCTGTTTGCGCTCAGGGCTCAGGACAGAGCGATACGTGCGGAAGAAAATTTCAGACATTATATACTTACAGGAAAGCCTCTGGATCAGAAATTAAGAATGGGTCAGATTATTGCCCTGCGTTTTGCAGGGGATGAGGAGTTTCCTGCTTTGGCCGTTAAAGCTATGACGGAACAGCTGAAACCAGGGGAAATTAAAAAAGAAATTAAAAACTGGAGACCTGACTTCAACAGGGTTTGATATACGAAGCTGTCCTTATTTAACCGGATAGAAAATCTTCGTCAACAGTTTGGAAGGATCCTTTTCCAGTCCGGGATCACCCACATAAACTTCCCAGGGCGGGCCTGTCACTTCGGCCTTGGTCGTCTTAATATAGCTTTGCAGCTGATTATAGGCCGGTCTCATAGTGTTGTAAGGGCCATAATAATCAATACAAAGGGCATTGGTGGCAGGAAGTTCTCTGGCTTTTACGTTCCCGTCATCCTTACCCATTTTATCCACCGTAAGGCCGGCTTCAAAATCAATTTTTGTTTCAGAGAAAACGTGGTAAATGGCGAATACGGGGCCGGCTTGTTTCAAGCCTTGTTTACCCATGGCACCACCTATTTCACCGAACATGGATCCTATATATGCCGCAATGCTGTCTGCTGACGGGCAGATACGGCGAACCGTCATTACTTTTGCAGCTTCTACATGGGTATGCTGTATTTCATAAATTTTATCAGCCGGTTTGCTCTTCATATCCAGCTGTGAAATGGAATCAAGGTTATGAAGACCTTTTTCAAAATCAGGTCCTATCATCTTATCCATCATAAAAAATCCGAACAGTTTAGCAATAGGATTATTGCCCATATCACTGTTCATTGTCCAGGTAACCGTTGTTTTCGTTCCTGTTGTTGAAAAATGGAATAAAGCGGAAGCTTTCCCGTTTTTCATGAAATCCATTTCAGTGGCAATGGAATCCGGCCCTGCTGATGTAATGGCCAGTTTACCTTCACCTACATTTTTGTTCGTGCTTTTCCAGCTATAGCCGGCTCCGGCACCTGATTCAGGGCCTGAATACGTTATTTCCATTTTAGGGTCAAGTCTGTGCCAGGCCGACCATCTGGGCCAGGAATGCACATTGTTTATTTCAGTATAGATTACTATTGCCGGAGCATTCATGATAAGTGAACGAACTACTACTACATGGCGGGGCAAGGCTATTCCTATGATTCCTGCAATTAGTACAATGGCAAAGAGCCCGATCAGGAATTTGGTGAGTTTGTTCATGAAAACAGGGTTACGTGAATAAGCTGATAGCAGACTGTAAAGCTAAAGGAATTTACATATCCGGAATCAGGGAGGAGACATTTCAAAAGGTTTCTTCCCTTTTTTTATGTGTTCCGGTTTATTCTCTCTTACAACCGGGTGGCGTGAATTTTTAAACCAAACCTGTTTCTTTTCGAATGTAGCTACCTTGTTATCGTAGGTTACACAGTACATGCCTGGTTTATATTCTGAAATATCAATCTTGTCGCCCAACCCCCTGGCAATAATAAATCCATATGGATTGTATACAATATAATAGGTGCTGGAGGTAAATGTAACCGTCAGGTTGTCGGAAGCCAGCAGGAAATAAACATCCTCTTTTTTTGACACTGTACTGACGATGTTTGAATAGCTTCTGACTTTATTCGGAGAATCCCAGAATATCCTGTACCGGTTTTCGCCCGAATTCATATGAGGACTGTAACTGTAGGGAATCTGATCTACTTTGGCATCTCCTGCTACGAGGCCAATCATGACCCAATGTTCGTTCTGGAATTGCTCAATACCGAATTCCAGAGGACCGTTCTGATTGAAAACTAACCAGTTAATCTTTCCGGCACTGTCTAGCTTGAGTTGGGAAATGTGAAATTCACGCTTTATCTGCGTTGGCTCCTTATCATTCCCTGCTTTTATGCAGGAAGATCCTAATAATAAGCATAATAAATTGATTAACAATATATTATGGAGACGTAGCATGGTGATTTTTGATTGACGGTACAAAAGTAATCAGAAAGAGCGTTGGTTCTTTGAAAGCATGTAAATTATTTGACATAAATCATATGGACAGGGCACAGATCGCTCAAACAAGGCTATTAATCCCCACAATATAAATCCTTATCCAAAAGTGAAGGAAAAAGTTTCGGGGGTATGCCGGAAAGATTATCTTAGCATTCCTTAAAAAAATGGATTTTCCGGAGCATATGTCATTGAAATGGTTCATATTATTCTGTTTTGTCTTTGTTTTTGGAATTTCCAAAGCCGAAATCAAGGGTACAGGTCCTGATACTCCAAAGGATACTGTACGTCCTCCCGGTATATATGGACATCTGGAACTTCTGGATGAAAAGCAGCTGATAGAGCTGATAGATTCATTGTATGACAGGGAACAGGTTTCATGTGACATGATTGTGAAACTGAATGCTCTGTTAGCAGAGAAAGAAAATGCCAATCCCAAGAATGATTTCGGTTCATTTTCTGTTTATCCGGCTGATAATATTTATTCGGGTAAATGGGATACCCGTTCATTGTTTCCCTATAAAAATGAGCTATCGAAATATGACAGCACATTGTTGCTGGAATTGACCGGTGATAAAAACGGGCTTTATACTCCACCTGTAACAGGCAATGTGACTTCCGGATTCGGGTGGAGAGATACGGCGCAGCACCAGGGTGTTGATATGGAACTCAGGAGAGGAGATGCAGTAAGTTGCGCTTTCGATGGCATGGTAAGAGTTGCTACGCGGAATTATGGAGGATATGGGAATGTGATTATCGTAAGGCATTTTAACGGGCTGGAAACCCTTTATGCACATTTGTATAAAATGAAGGTAAAGCCCGGCGATTTTGTTTTTTCCGGTCAGACGATAGGCTTAGGAGGCTCTACAGGAAGATCAACCGGGGCACATTTGCATTTTGAAACCCGGTTCAAAGGAGTACCGATTAACCCCCGTTATTTTATTTCATTCGACGAACATTGTCTTATCAGTTCCAAAGTAGAACTCAAAAAAATGCGATGGGGCTATGCGGCTTATGCAACCGATCAGGATTATTATATTATTCAAAAGGGAGATAATTTATACGAACTCAGCCGTCAGTTTGCAACAACAGTTGCCAAGCTGAGGGAGTTAAACGGTTTTACCCGGTATCCAAGATTAAAGGCAGGAGAAAAGTTGATAGTAAGAAGCCAGGATGGGAAATTCTGAAAGGCACTTTTTAGGATCCCAACTGATGAAGGCATCTCACATAGGCATCCCTCATTCCTTCATAAATAACCAATCTTCCGTAATTCTGGGTCCGTTGAGCCTCATTAATAGTAGCGTTGGCAACATTAATCTGCTGATTAAGCCAACCTATTATCTGCTGTAGTTTTTGCTGATCCATGGCCTCGCGTTTTATTTTATAATTTTACGCATACATCCTTCCATATGTTTCATTTTTTCAACAATTTCGCATAGTTGTGAACTATTAACCGGAATGCGGATATGCTCCCCTTGTCTGAATTCATAGCAAGTTTGACCAGGGCTTTGAAAGGCCCCTTGCCGGGTTATAAAGCACATAACAAGCTTTCCTGGTTCAGGAGACAACCCTTTACCGAGGAGCTTATAAACTCAAAAGGCTTCAAGGAAAGTGCCGTGTTGATACTTATCTGGCCTGATAAAGAGACATTTAGATGTCTGCTGATAAGACGACCGGAATATGACGGAGTTCATTCAGGGCAGATGGCCTTTCCCGGTGGCGGGAAGGAAGCAGAGGATAAGAACCTGGTCCATACCGCTATCCGGGAAACGAAAGAAGAAACAGGAGTCCTGATCTCTGAGGATTCTGTGCTCGGTGAGCTGAGCCCCTTGTTCATCCCTGTAAGCAATTATCTAGTATATCCTTTTGTAGCCTGTCTGGATTCCCAGCCTATTTTCAATCCCGATCCGGTTGAAGTAAGTGCATTGGTAGATTTTGATCTCCGTGTTATTCTAACCAAAGATTCTATCCGGACAAAACGCAGGCTGATGCAGCCCGGTATAACAGCAGAAGCCCCCTATTATGCAATAGAGGGCTCTGAAGTATGGGGTGCGACAGGGATGATTCTCTCCGAGCTGTCGGAATTATTAAAAATTTTTATTTTTTCTTGAAATCCACAACCTGGTTATCAAAACACAGGTAATACAAACCTCTGGAGAAAGAGCCTACATCAATATCTTTTCCATACCCCTTTTTCACAATATTGCCATAGGCATCATAAAGTTCATACATAGACTCCCCGGTGAGTTCTACCTTTTTGGAATCTTTGGAAGTTTCATATGTCAAGGCAGCAATATTCGAATTGACAGTATATTCTTTTGTGTATTTGACTGTGCCTCCAAAGCCTACCTGCTTTACACGGAAACGGTTCAAACCAGAATGTAAGGATACCTGGAATTTATAATCATGTTTTTCAGGCGTTCCAACTCCCATTACTTCTCCAACATTAATCCATTTGTTCCAGCGGTATTGTTCGATGATAAAGGGAAGTGCTCCCTGCTCATTCTTAACCGACCAGGCCACAGCTCCGGCAGTGTTTACGCTGATTGTGAGCGGTTCAAATGTAGCCTTGGGTTTAAGAGCTTCCGGATTTAATATTTTAGGTGTACAATCGTCTTTATGTTTGATCTCCACCTTTACTTCTGTTCCCGGTTTGATTTGAAATTGTGAAAAATCGATTTCAAAAGCGCTGGAATTGATTTCATCCGTGGTTACCTGGCCATTTATTTTAACTTCATAGGTGCAAAAGCCAACCCCGCTGCCTGCATATCCGTTCTGAACATACAGGTTCTTATTCTGATATTTACCTTCCAGAACAATTACACCTCCATAGGCTAAGCCGCTGGTTAGAATGGGAAACAATAAAAAAGCAATAATTTTTTTCATTTTAAACATCATGTTG
>JBIOHC010000001.1:0-286258 GCA_044448685.1 Bacteroidia bacterium | reverse complement strand
GTGCTAGGGCAATGACAGCGTAAGCCACACATGCATTCGTATCGGTAACGGTAAGTGAATAGGTTCCTGCAACCAGAGAGCCGGGATTGGCGACGGAAGAGCTATAGCCGGAAGGGCCTGTCCAGCTGTACTCATATACTGCGGTCCCTCCGCTGATGATGGAAGTGATGGAACCGTCATTCAGTCCGTTACACCGTATATTATTTCCTCCTGCAAATGCCGGGCTGAACAAAGCTGCATTCAGCAAATCCGGCTGGGTAAGTGTAATGGTGGTAGCGGCACTGCATCCGTTGGCGTCATGGATGGTGGCTGTATAGGTTCCGGCAAGAAGACCTGTTAAGTTCTGCGTTACAGAGGTGAATCCGGAAGGGCCTGTCCAGCTATAGGTATATGGCATTGTTCCTCCCGATACTCCGAGATTAACAGCTCCTGTTGCATCGCCCTTGCATTTAATATTGTATCCTCCGTAATATGACGGGCTCACAGCTGCTGCAAAGAGTGATACCGGTTCTGTAAGTGTAATACTCTGGGTAAAAGAACAGTTATTGGCATCGGTCACAATAACGGAATAGCTGCCTGCCGGAACATTATCCAGATTCTGGGTAGAAGCTCCGGTATTCCACAGGATAGTATAAGGCAAGGTACCTCCGTTCAGAATCTGTGTAATGTTTCCATCAGAGGTTCCCCGGCAGGTAATATTATAACCACCTGCATAAACAGATGCAGTCAGTGATCCGCTTACGGTGGAGGGCTGCGTAAGCGTGATAGAAGAGCTCATGGAACATCCGTTCTGGTCTGTAGCGGTTACAGTATATATTCCGGCACTGACACCGGATGGATTCTGCGCAGAGGAGCTAAATCCCGAAGGGCCTGTCCAGCTGTAATTATAAGCCGGTGTTCCTCCTCCGGCACTGGATTGTAATGAACCATTACTCATTCCTGAACAGGTAATGTTATAACCACCCGCATAGGTAGGACTGGATATGTTGATGAGCATCGGGCTGGGCTCTGTCAGTGTAATGCTTGCGGTTGACAGACATCCGTTGGCATCATTCACTGTCACTACATAAACGCCGGCACTCAGACCGGATGGATTTTGAACTGCCGACGTAAACCCGGCAGGCCCTGTCCAGGAATAGGTATAGGGTGTCACACCACCGGCAATAATGGATTGGATGATTCCATTACTGGCTCCACTGCATGTAATATTATAACCCCCTGCCACAGTCGGGCTTGATAGCATTACCATAAGCTGCTTAGGCTGGGTGAGCACAACTGATGTGGCAGAGTTGCATCCGTTGGCATCCGTAACGCTTACAGTGTATGTGCCAGCTCCGATTCCGGAAGGGTTCTGAACATTGGACATAAAGGGACCGGGGCCGGACCAAGAATATGTATAAGCTGTTGCACCTCCGCTTACTGTAAGCTGTATGCTTCCGTCCTGGGCTCCGTTACAAGTAATATGATAGCCTCCTGCAACAGTGGGGCTGGTTGCAGCAGGAACCAGCACATTGGGCTGGGTAAGCGTGATCGTCTGACTTACACTGCATGCATTGGCATCCGTCACCAACAGGGTATAAGTACCGGCAATTAGCCCCGCCGTATAGGGAGCAGATGCAGTATATCCACCCGGGCCACTCCAGGAATACGTATAAGGAGGAGCACCCCCTGTAGCGATGCTCTGAATGGAACCGTCTATGGCACCGGCACAGGTGATATTGAATCCTCCGTTGAAAACAGGACTACTCAGGCTTACACTGAGCACTGCAGGCTCTGCCAGCGTAATGGAGTTTGTACCCGTACATCCATTCACATCTGTAACCAGGAGTGTGTAAGTTCCGGCAATCAAACCGGTAATATCAGGAGAATAGGATGTATAACCCAAAGGCCCGGTCCAGGAACTGGTGTAGGGAGCTGTTCCTCCGGAAGGGATACTGTTAACGGTTCCTGTACCTGCCCCATTACAGGTTACGGCATAACCTCCGGCGTATGAAGAAGGCGTTAAGGAAGATGTAATGGCATTCGGCTGGGTCAGTGTAACAGGTTTACTGGCATTACAGCCTGCGGCATCATTCACCTGCAGCAGATAGATCCCGGCCACAAGTCCTGAAATATCAGCAGTTCCGGCTGTATATCCACCTGGACCTGTCCAGGAATAGGTGAAGGCTCCGGTACCTCCGGTAACATTTACAAAAATAACAGCTCCGTCATTCGCTCCGTAGCAGCTGATATTCGCTCCTCCTGTAAAGCTGGAGACATTGTTAGTAATGACAATGCTACCCGGTTGCGAAACAGTATAAGCCGTGGTGACCGAACAGGCGTTCTTATCTGCAACGGTAACGGTGTAATCTCCGTGTGCGAGCCCGGTCAGATTCTGAGCCGTTGAAGTGAATGCTCCAGGTCCGCTCCAGGAATACGTATAAGCTGTAGTACCTCCGGAAACATTAAGTGCAATGGCACCGTCACTGAAAGACGGGCATGTGGCTGGGGTAACATTGGCCGTAAGCTCCAGCGATGCCGGCTCGGTTAGTGTCATAGTAAAATTACTTTCACAGGCATTGGCATCGGTAAGTTTTAACGTATAGTTTCCCTGGGTGAGTCCGAAGATATTTTGCAAGGAGGAAACAAAACCTCCGGGGCCTGACCAGGAATAACTGTAAGCAGGCGTGCCTCCTGACGCCGCAGTTGTAATCGAACCATCCGATCCTCCCGCACAGGAAATACTATTTCCGTTGAAATCAGAAGCTGCCAGGTTTGCAGTTAACACAGCTGCCGGCTGTGTAATGGTCACCGGTAACTGAACCAGTACTTCACAACCGTTATTGTCTGAAATGACAACCGTATACGTTCCGGCTGGCAATCCGCTTACGATGGCGGTTGTTTGCGCAGGTACACTGCTCCAGGAGTAGACATAGGATCCGCTTCCACCGGATCCTGCTGCAACAGCTGATCCTGTCGAATTGTTCCTGCATAAAACAGGAGTCACTGAGGTGATCGATCCACTCAGTGCAGATACCGGCTGGGTAATCGTAACAGCTGATGATGACTGACAATTATTGGCATCTTTCACCAATACAGTATAGGTGCCCGAAGCAAGGCCGATGGCTGTTGCCGTTGGCTGTACCGGGCTGGTGTTCCAGTTATAGGTGTAAGCACCTGTTCCTCCATTGGCCGTAACCGTAGCGTTACCTGTCGGAGCTCCGAAACAAAGCACATTGCTGTGTCCCGTAATTCCTGCAGACAGGGCTGTTAAGGGTTCGCTGATAACAACAAGGTGTGTGGCTAAACATCCGTTATTGTCTTTCACTGTTACCGTATAAACACCTGCAGCAAGAGCGGTTGCTGTAGATGTTGTTTGCAAGGGGGTTGTATTCCAGCTGTAAGTATAAGGAGGTGTACCCCCTGCCCCTGTAGCAGTGGCACTCGCTGTGCTGCTTCCTGTACACAAAACATTTGTCTGGGAAACGAGGTTGACTTGCAATGAGCTGGCCGGTTGCGTAATATTCGCTTGTATGGAATAACTGCAGCTATTCGCATCCTTTACCATAACCAGATAAGTGCCCGCTATCAGGTTGGCAGCATTGGCTGTTGTTTGCGCCGGAATGGTATTCCAGCTGTAGGTGTATCCCGGCACACCGCCAGAGGCACTGACAGTAGCGCTGCCGTTGTTGCCCCCGAAACAGGATACATTGGTTTGAGCGCTGATATTTACACTCACATTGCTTGCCGGCTGTGTAATTGATACCGGAACAGTAACAGAGCAATTATTTGCATCCTTAACCGTTACCACATAACTGCCGGCAGGAAGATTAAATGCCGTGGCTCCGGTCTGAGCCGGAGTTGTATTCCAGGAATAGGTATATGTACCCGACCCTCCTGATGCAAGAACGGTTTCCGACCCCGTTGAATTGCCATAACAGAGTACATTATTCTTGGCACTTATTGCTGCAGACAGAGCAGATGCCGGCTGCAAAATATTTACAACCGTTGAAACACTGCAGTTGTTGGCATCCTTCACCGTTACCGTATAGGTTCCGGCACCCAGATTGACAGCAGAAGCATTGCTCTGGGGTGGAATGGTAGTCCATGCATATACATAAGGACTGTTGCCTCCGGAAGGAGTAACTGCAGCAGCACCGGTTGTATTTCCGAAACAGAGTACATTGGTCTGAGATGTTTCCGGGCCTGCGAGCGGTGCAGGTTGGGTCAGGGTCACAGTCTTACTCAGGAAACAACCGTTAGCATCCTTCACCGAAACAGTATAAGTTGCGGCAGAGAGCCCGGATGCCACGGATGTGGTTTGTACAGGCGCAGTAGACCAGGAATAGGTATAAGGGATTATTCCGCCTGAGGCGGATACAGTAGCCGCACCGTTGGCGCCACCTGCACATGCAATATTATACCCTCCGTTTACAAGGGATGTTATGATAGTTGCCGCTAAGGATGTGGGCTGCGTAATACTTACTGTGCCGGATGCGGAGCACCCTTTTTTGTCAGTAACCGTTACGGTATAGTTGCCCGGTACCAGTCCGGAAATATTTTGTGATGTCGAACTGAAAGAAGAAGGACCTGACCAACTGTATAGGTAAGGCGGAAATCCTCCGGTTAGATTCAGATTTACAGTTCCGTTATTGGCCCCGTTGCAGGTTACCTGAACCGGGTTGAAAACAAGCTGAATATTACCTACAATCACTTTTGAAGTTTTCTTCATAACACAAGTACTGGCTGTGGTGGTGAGGGTATAGGTAGTAGTAGCAGACGGGATAGCGAGAGGATTCGCTATGGCAGCATTATTAAGCCCTGCACCAGGCATCCAGCTGAATGTACTTCCTCCACCTGTAGTGGTAATCTGACTGCTTTGGCCGGGGCATAAAGAATCACAAACAGGAGAAACTGTGGTATACAGGGAGTCCTGAATATAAAAACGAAGACTGTCCATGATGGAATTGGAACACAAAGGATTGCCCAGATATACAGTAACATATTCCAGTCCTTCCACAAGTCCGTCGGCATAGGGATTGATCTGGAGAGAAGCGGATGCCTGGTTAGCAGGAATGATAATGGTTTTCGGATCAGATGGTGCAGGAGAGCTTCCGATAAGCGGATAATCTGTACCATTGGTGGCTGTTCCTCCCAGCCAGTAGTGAACAGTAAGGGGTGTATTGTTTATTACAGGGCGGGAGAAGATAACCGTTCCGTTATTGCAGCCCTCCACCATATTGGGAATTCCGCCGGCAGTCTGACTCAACAGGGTCACATTGTTGGACTTTATCTTCTCAATAAACACTCCTGAGTCCCAAAGCTTATCACTTACATCGGCCACAACCAGTTTCAGGTGATACGTATTACAGGGTGTAACTCTGGAGATAGCTTTAAGCCCTCTTGTGAATCCGTCATACTGACAGGTTTTTCCATTATCGTTATTCTGGTAATAGTTCGTATTGATATTCTGATTGACATTATTAATTGTCACCGGCGTATTTGTATTCGGCAGAAGCGCAATATTATGGTATATGCCGGCGCCTGGGTCACCGGTTATTCCAGGGCCACTGATAAAGAAACCGAAAACATCATTGTATTGGGAACCCACCCACTCTTCATACTCTTCGGAAGCAAAAACAAAATCGAACGACAGCGTATCACCTTGCGGTACGATATCAAATTCAAATGCACAATACTCCCAGGTCGTTTTACTTGTATAGAGATCAAGTAAAGGATATCCATTGGGTGTATTCTTATTTCCAAAATAAGCCGTTTTGTTTCCTACATCATTCGGGCCCAAAGCATCATAAATGGTTCCCGTTGTGAGGATAACCCCTTGCGTCAGATTGAGATTGGTATTAATACCATCATAGGTTCCATAACCTGTCAGATTACAATCTATGACAGGATTAGATATTTTCACTCCAGGCCCGGATATCAGTTGGGCCATTTGCTGGGGTGTAAGGGAATTGGATACGACCAACTGCCCGAATAAGGCAGTGCTTTGAAAGAAAAGCCCTGCAAGGAGGATCCGGAAATATATGCGCGTTCTCATACTTTGTATATTCAGATTTATTTATACTGACCAGGGCTATTCCGGATGGAGGAACATTTCTGTTCTGCCTGTTCCAGAGTAAAGCCCTCAAGTATCTGATATTGGATATCTGCTTTTGCTGATTTCAGCCCGTTTACAATATTTGTCTGACCGGCTTCCGTGATGGCCTGTTTCGACTCGACGACAATAATACCCGCCGGAATACAACTGTAAGTGATCTGATAACCTGCCTGCGTCAGGACCCGGATCACTTGTTTGTTATCTTCCACCGTATAGGCTGTGATTTTAAATGCACGCATTTTTTCCGCCACAGGGCTGACAGCTTGCTGGGCATATAAGAAACCAGGCCCTGTATTCAGGAACAGAACCAGTGTTGCTATCTTCAGGAAGGATTTCATGCTGGATAAGTTTGGATTCAACAGTGCTAAATTGCACAGGAAGCGACGCATTTCCGATGATCAACCTCATTCACCCTCTTGAATCTGATCATTGATGAGATCGCAGACAGATTGGACCTTTGATCAGAATCAAATCAATCCGCGTCAGATTATTTTCGACAAAATTTCAGAGCCATGAGAACCAAAACCATACTGCTACTCTTGCCCATATTATTCCTGTTTAGCTGTAGCGGATACTATTTCAATAAAGCCGGTAAGGAATTCAACCAGCTCAGCTTCAGCAAAGCGGCAATGCACTATAAGAAAGGCCTGGAGAAAAAGGATAATATTGATGCCAGGATAAGGCTGGCCGACTGTTACCGGCTGATGAATGATGTTGATCTGGCCGAAGCCCAGTATGAAAAAATTATTACAGACCCCAGGATCCCTGTATCCACTTATTTTTATTATGCCAAAATTCTGATGGAAAAAGGAAAATATGTTCAGGCCGATGAGTATTTCAGGATCTATCTCAAATCCCGCCCGGGCGATATCGTCGCCCGCCTCCTTCTGAAATCCTGCAACTCCATCACTACCTATTTTGCAGATACTACTTTATGGTCCCTCAAAAAAGTAACAATGCCGGGTGTCACCAGTGCTTTCGGAGGAGTGGCTTACGGAGATGGTATCATCTTTACAGGCGATAAAGAAGTGACCCTCGACAGGAATAAAAGCCCCTGGACAGGGCGCTCTTATATGAAGCTTTACTTCTCCAAAAAAGATACTACCGGTCACTGGCTTCAGCCCCAGTTATTGATGGGCGATATGAACGGTCAGTTTCATGAAGGTCCGGCATCTTTTAGTGCCGATGGTCAGTTGGCGTATTTCACCCGGAGCAACTGTGTAAAAAACAAAATGGTGTCCAGTACCATGGGTGAGAATAACCTGAAGATTTACAGGGCCGAACTCGTTAACGGAAAATGGATTCATGTTACCGAACTTCCTTTCAACAGCAATGAGTATTCTGCCGGACACCCCAGTCTATCTGCCGATGGCAAGACACTCTTCTTTATTTCCGATATGCCGGGTGGATACGGAGGAACGGATATCTATAAAGTGAGTATTGAAGGTCTTACCTGTTCCAAACCTGAAAACCTGGGCCCCAGAGTCAACTCCGTTGGTAATGAAATGTTCCCGTATTATGATGAAGACGGAAGTCTTTATTTTTCATCCGATGGACGGAATACCATGGGAGGGCTGGATGTGTTTGTCACATCCTGGGACGGCAGCCGCTGGCTTAAACCTGAAAACCTGAATGCGCCGCTGAATTCTGCTGCTGATGATTTCGCCTTTATACCTGACAAGAAAGATAAAACAAAAGCCCTCGTTTCTTCCAACCGCTCCGGTACGGATGCCTTGTATGAAGTAAAGAAAAATGCGCCTACCTTCCATGTTATTGTTATGGTGAGGGAAAAAGCCAATGCACACCCTATTAAAGATGCAACCATTGAACTGATGAATTGGGGCACCCGTAAAAAGGAGAGCTATACCACTGATATGAATGGAAATGTGAAGGCTCTGCTTACAGCGGAAACAGAATTCACCTTGCTGGCTGCCAAAGATGGATTCTTTGCCCAGACTTCCGAGCTAAGCACAAAAGGCAAGAAATATTCCGAAACCCTCTATGCAGAATTTGAACTGACAGCTCTTGTCATTGACCGGCCTATTGTACTTGAAAATATTTACTACGATCTGGACAAATGGGAAATCAGACCTGATGCAGCTACAGAACTTGACAAACTGGTGAAAGTGCTTGTTGACAATCCTTCTATTTCTATTGAAATGGGGTCGCATACCGACAGCAGGGCCAGTTATGCGTATAACATGGTCTTGTCTGACAAACGCGCAGAAGCAGCTGTGAATTATCTTATTTCACGGGGGATCAGTGCCGACCGTCTGAAATGGAAAGGATACGGATTTACACAGCTTGTCAACAAATGCAAAAAAGGCGTTGAATGTACTGAAGCAGAACATCAGAAAAACAGGAGAACAGAGTTCAAAGTGCTGCACATCAACCCGAGCGCCTGGAATCCGGTACGGAATACTAAAACAGAAGAACCCTCTGCACCTCCCGGCACACTCTGACCACATACCGTATGAATTGATTTGGTAGATGGATTTCCGCCTCTTGTCTCATTTATTGTATTTCTCTCTGTTTTAAGCAGGAAATACTATTGTCAGTCATAAAGTATTCCTACATTTGAATTATGCAGGTAATATTTCATAAACCGTTCACACTACTGCTTTTTATTCTGTTTTGGTTTGGATCAGCCGAAACAGGTTCACCGGCATTTGGAGCCACGCACCTGCATTCGTCCATTCATTCAGGCACTCACAAAAAGATACGCGCTGACTCAGACCAGATTCTGCATTCCCAAATTGTACATTCCTGTAACGATGGACTTAAGTATAAAAAGAAGAAATACTTTCGCCGCAGCATAAAACACAGTCCCTCTCTTTTTACCCGCGTAGACAGTCTGTTTCTACACTGCGCTGTTCCATTTTTCGTCTTCTCCTTCTGTCCGCCTGCAGAATTTGTATTCCAGCCTCTTCATCTTGTCCGTGGCCCTCCGGCCTGCTGAACCCTTATTCCTTTTCAGCCGATTCTCCTTTTTCTGAAAGGAAATCTGTATGCTGTCAACAGCATTCCATTCATCTGACGGATTCAATCATCCCTAAATTCACATTAAAAATTGGCATTATGAACCTTATCAAGAACGTACTTAAAGAGCAGGGCCGAAGCCAGGTCTGGCTTGCCAAACAAGTTGGAAAAAGTTTTGTCGTTATCGGCAATTATTGCAATAATAAGACACAGCCCAGTCTGAAAACCCTCAAACTGATTGCAGCTGCGCTGGAGGTTGATATCACTGCCCTTTTGCACAGCACCCGCGAAAAGGAGGGTGTAAAGGAATTAGCCTGAATACGCTTAATCGCCGGTTTTGTATGTCTGACATTTTCGGAAATATGTCGTATTATTGTCCTATAACCGAAACTGTATGGACTATAGAAAATACCTTTCCGAAACGATAGGAACTTTTGCACTTGTATTTTGCGGTACAGGAGCTATTATTATCAACCAGGAAACAGGCGGGGTCATCACCCATGTGGGTATTGCCCTGAGCTTTGGGCTGGTGATTGCCACCATGATTTTTGCCCTGGGTGATATATCCGGCGCTCATATGAACCCGGCTGTCACCCTTGCCTTTGCCGTTTCAAAACGGTTCCCGGTTAAGGAAGTGATTCCTTATTTCATTTCACAGGCTGCAGGTGCTTTTGCTGCCAGCGGGGTCTTGAAATTGCTTTTCGAAAAGAATCAGATGCTCGGCTCAACAATGCCTTCCGGAAGTGAGCTGCAGAGTTTTATTCTGGAAGTCATCCTGACCCTCCTGCTGGTGATGGTTATATTCAATGTATCTACAGGATCAAAAGAGAAAGGTATTACTGCTGCCATTGCCATAGGAGGTACTGTAGGACTGGAAGCCTTATTTGCAGGACCTGTTTGCGGAGCCTCCATGAACCCCATGCGTTCTTTAAGTCCCGCCATAGTTTCAATGCATACAGAGCATCTCTGGGTGTATATAGCAGGTCCTTTTACGGGGGGCTTGCTGGGACTCTTCATTCATAAAATGTTATACTCCGGAACCGACGCAGCATGAAGATTGCTTTGTTCAGCGATATACATGCCAACCTGCCAGCTCTTGAAGCGGTACTACAGGATATAGACAAGCGGAAACCCGATGCCGTGTATTGTCTGGGCGATCTGGTAGGCTACAATATCTGGCCCAATGAAGTTATCCGTGAAATACGGAAACGGGGAATCCCAACTATTGCCGGCAATTATGATTTTGGTGTGGGAAGAAATTCTGACGATTGCGGATGTGCATATAAGACAGAACACGATAAGGAATTGGGAGCTCAGTCTATCGCCCTAACCAATAAACTCGTTACTCCGGAAGAAAGACATTATCTGCGAACCCTGCCTGCACATATCCGCGTTGAATACCAGTTAAACGAGGAAAAATTATTTCTCATGCTGGCTCATGGCAGTCCGCGTAAAATAAACGAATACCTTTTTGAAGACAGGGACGAAAAAAGCATGATGCGCATTATGGAAGGTTGCGGGGCAGATATCCTGTGCATTGGCCATACGCATAAACCTTACCACCGCATCTTTTCCTGGGATAAGGAAGGAACAACAGCCTACCGTCATGCCATCAACCTCGGTTCTGTAGGTAAACCCAAGGATGGAGATTCCAGAGCCTGTTATGCGATGCTTCACCTCGATGAAGAAAGCAGTATTTACAAAAAGGAAAGCATACAGGTGAAATTTATACGGGTGGAGTATGCTATAGAGAAAGCTGCCAAAGCGGTGGAAGAAAGCCCCCTCCCCAACGAATATGCAGAAATGCTTAGAAAAGCGTATTGATTCCCTTTCCATCAGGATAAAGGGAGGAAAAAGCCTATGAACAAAATTTGGTATGCTTCGCTCCTGTTAATCGTGGCTTTAAATTCACATACTCTTTTTTCCCAAAGCAATACGATTGACTCCCTGAAAACAGTATTGACCCGTTCCGGGAACGACACGACCCGGGTCAAAATCCTTTTTGACCTTACGAAGGCAATAAAAGACAAATCGGTCTGGATTCCTTACAACGACGAGATGCTTGCGTTAGCCGATAAAAACCTCCTGAAATTTAAAGGTGATAAACCTATGCAGCGTTTTTATTCCAGGTATCGTGCTGGTGCCTTTGGTAATATTGCACTCCTTGCAAACATTGAAGGAGATGTAAAAAAAGCGCTTGACTATCATTACAGGGCACTTAAAATCCGGGAATCCATTCAGGATGAAAAAGGGATTGCCGCTTCTCTGAATAATATTGCCGGGGTTTATAACTTTCAGGGAGAATATGAGAAAGCCCTGGAATACTTTAATAAATCACTGGATATAAGAAGAAAGCTCAATGACAAAATCGGAATGTCGAAATGCGAGAACAATATCGCTTTGATTTATCTGAACACCGGAAAGTATGCAAAAAGCACAGATTATTCCAAAATGGCCCTGGAACTTGAAAAGGAAAAAAATGATCAGCCCGGGCTGGCATACTCTTATAATAATCTGGGCCAGATCAGCAATGCCACAGGAGATTCCATAGCTGCACTTTCCTGGTTCATGAAAGCACATAACATCGAACCCCGGAATTCCTATAACATGAATTTCATTGCCAGAATCTATTATGAAATGGACAGTCTGACAAAAGCTGAAGACTATTGTAAACAGGGTCTGCAGCTTGGAAAGGAATTCGGAAACCCTATCAATCAGCGTAACTCGGCCCGGCTTCTCAAACAGATTTACCTGAAAGAGCATAAGCCGGCCGAGGCATTGGCTATGTATGAACTGTATATCCGTATGCGTGACAGCACCAGTAATGCAGATACAAAAAAAAGTGCGATCAAAGCCCAGCTGCAATATGACTTTGATAAAAAGGAAATACTGCTCAATGAGGCAAAAGTCCGTCAGGCACTTATCTATGAAGAAACAGCCAGAAGGAACAAACTTCAGTTTGAGTTAGAACAGGCACAAAGCAAATCCAAAAGTGAACAGGAAAAGCAACAATTGGTTTTTGAGGAAAATGTCAAGAGACTCAAACTGAACCAGGAACTTAAAAATCAGGAAATTTCCGCTAAAGCTGAGCAGGAAAAAAAAGATATGGATCATGCCGCCCAGAACAAACAAAAGAGTCTGATCATTTACAGCATCATCGGAGGATTGCTGATTGTCAGTGTTTTTTCCTTCTACCTGTTTCGCAGGTTTCGGCTCACCCAGCAGCAAAAAGCAATCATTGAAAAACAAAAGGAGTTGGTTGAAGAACACCGGAAAGAAATAATTGACAGTATCACCTATGCGAAGAGGCTTCAGCAAGCCATATTTCCTCCCCTGACAGACATTAAGGCACTATTCCCGGAAAGCTTTCTGCTTTATAAACCCAAGGATATTGTGGCAGGAGATTTCTACTGGATGGAACAACTCGGTGATACCGTCTTTATTGCAGCAGCAGATTGCACCGGCCATGGTGTGCCGGGGGCTATGGTAAGCATTGTTTGTTCCAATGCCCTGAACCGGTCGGTCAAAGAATTTGCACTGAGAGATACCGGTCAGATTCTCGACAAAACCCGGGAGCTGGTTCTGGAAACCTTTGCAAAAAGCAATAATGAAGTCAAAGACGGAATGGATATTTCCCTCCTCGCTCTGAATCAACACCAGGAATTTGCCTGCTGGAGCGGAGCCAATAACCAGCTCTGGTATATTGAAAACGGTGAGCTTCGTGAAATCACCGCCAATAAGCAAGCTATCGGAAAAACAGATAATCCAAAATCATTTACCACACATACCATAGCACTTAATAAAGGCATTATCTTCTATTTGATGACCGACGGATATCCGGATCAGTTCGGGGGCCCCAAAGGGAAGAAATTCAAATACAAACCCCTTCAGGAAATACTCGTAACAAATAGTAATCAGATCATGGAAAAACAGCATTCAATCCTTGCAGATGTCTTTCATGAATGGAAAGGCAACCTGGAGCAGGTGGATGATGTGACAATCCTGGGTATCCGCCTGTAACCGGATTGTCTCCACCCCTCCGGAACCCCTTCCTGCCTTATCAAAATGACTGTTGACCGAAAAACGTTGATTCTTCCCGCCCTTATGCGTACTATTTCATATAAAGTACAACCGTATGAAGACCCATTCCCTTTTCAACGTGTTCCTGGTCGATGATGACAGCATGTTCAGGATGGCCATGGAAAAGCACCTCACCGATAAACTCAAAAGACTTATCCGTATCCGCACCTTCCCTGACGGGGAAACTTTTCTGAAATACCTTCATCAGAACCCTGATCTGATTTTACTTGATTATCATTTCGGTGACGGCTCTGAAAACGCACTTAATGGCATTGACCTGCTGGGCGGAATAAATGCAGCCTGCCCGGAAACACCTGTCGTAATGATTTCAGGTAAGGGAACAACCGATATTATTGTAGAAGCCATGCGCAAAGGAGCTGTAGATTTTATTGAAAAGAATGAAGAATCGTTCCGTAAAACAGCCGAACTGATACAGGAAGCCCTTCAGTATTTTCCCGACAGGAAGAGGCATTTCAAATCCGGTAAAAAAAATCTTTTAAACACAGTGAATGGCAATCAGGTACACAGGCCAACACGTATTTTTTTCGCACCTATAACACTTCCTGATCCTGCTTTACGGAAAATAACATCCCGTAAGAAAAAAGCTCTGAAATAAACAGCATCCTCAACCAGCCAGCTATGAATCATGCCGAACCAGCCACCGTATTCCTCGTTGATGATGACAAGTTTTTTCTGAAATCACTTGAACATCATTTGCTGCATACGCTTAACACGAATGTGCATATCAGCAGTTATCAGAACGGTGAAGAATGCCTGCAACATATGAATGATGAAACCGGCATTATTGTGCTCGACTATTTTTTGAATGCTGGCAACCCAAAAGCCATGAACGGAATTGAAGCCCTCCGGCAGATCAGATCCTTGTATCCAAAAACAAAGGTCATAATCCTGTCCGGGCAGGAAAATATAGAAGTGGCTATTGAAGCCCTTAAATTCGGAGCCTCTGATTATGTTGTTAAAAACGAGAAAGCCTTCTCAAAAATTCATGACCTGGTAAGAGCCCTTCAGCTGAATAAACAAAAAAAAATAAGTTCCAGGCCAAAGCTGGTATGGATTGCAGCCTTAATTACCCTTGGATTACTCCTCCTCTTCCTGCTTGAGAACTATAGAAAATAGACTGATAATCAATCGTTTAATCTATTATTTTAGTTCAGGCAGGAATTCAACTGAGAATAAAGAGCAAACCGGAGAAAAAATCCGATCCGTTAATCACCGCTTGCTCCCAACTGTTTTCCCATTTATTCCTTAGACTTATACAAGTTCAACAAAATCAATGCTTTAAGCCCGACTCCTGTCCTTAATCCGCCACTTATTTTCGTATTAGAGGGTCAATGAATACCCTTCAAATACTTAGAATGAGCTGTAAATAAGGGGTTCAGGAATTAGCAAATTTCAATCTGAATCCTTAAATTCGTAATGCTTTTACAAGCTTTACCAGCAACCATCACACACACAAACCAACGGAACACATGAAAAAAGTTACCCTTGTAATCTCCGGATTACTGTGCTTACAGTCTGTGTTTGCCCAACAGGCGGCGAAATCCCCATTTGTGAGGCAAATAACCAATCCCAACACCCACGAAATGAAATACCCCAACGGGGTATATTTCTCCGAAGCCAAAAGTTTCGGTGAAACACGTCCTTTCCGTGAACTGGCAGCCGAACAGGAAGCAATGAAACAGGTCGATGTTTTTGACCGTAAAGAAGCTGACCGCAAACGTTCTATTACAGCTATCGGAAATCCAGCAGCATCAACAGAAGACGGAGCTTTGCAAAGCCGTCATGCTTCCCGTATCCTGACTGCACCCGGTCTGAACTTTACCGCTCAGAACGGTGGAGGGGGAGCTTCTCCTCTCGACCCGAACGGATCCTGCGGTCTTACTGCCTATGTACAAGTGGTAAACAGCACCTACCAGGCCTGGAACAAGACCACAGGTGCTGCACTGATGAGTTCCCTGAACCTTACCAATATCTGGGGTAACGGATTCTGCGATGCTGTCGTATTATATGACAAATATGCTGACCGCTGGTTTATTGGTATGCTCAGCTCTGTAAGTACAGACTGCCTTTGTGCCGTTTCCAAAACCAATGACCCTACCGGTGCTTATTATACCTGGACCTTCTCCTATGCCTCTACCGAATCTTCGGGTATTGACTATCCGAAATGGTCTATCTGGCAGGATGGATACTATCTGGGAATGAACCTTCCTACCCAGGAAATTTCAGTTTTCAACCGTACTCAGATGATTGCCGGCAACCCTTCTGCAGGAACAATTGTAAAAACATCTCCAAACCTGCCTAATGCCGGTTTCTTCTGCCCTATGCCTGCTGATGCCGATGGTAGCCTTCCTCCTGCCGGTACTCCATGCTATATCTTCGCTTTTGAAGATGACAACTGGGGTTCACCTGCTGTTAAGGATCAGATCCATATTCTGAAAATGACTACCAACTGGACTACACCTTCCAGCACAACCCTGGTTGAAGATACTCCAGAAGGTTCACCGCTTGCTGTTACAACATTCAACTCCTACTGGAGCAATTACGGTACTGAAGTTGCTCAAAAAGGATCCTCACAAGGTTTGGATGCTATCCAGGGTATCTTTATGTTCCGTGCCCAGTTCCGTGTATGGACAGGCTATAACTCTGTTGTACTTTGTAACTCGGTCAATACTGGTTCCGGCCAGTCAGCTATGCGCTGGTACGAACTGCGCCAGAATCAGAGCACAAAGGCCTGGACTGTTTACCAACAAGGAACTTACAGCCCGGATGCTGAAAACCGCTGGATGGGAAGTATTGCCATGGATGGAAACGGAAACATTGCCATGGGCTTTTGTGTTTCCGGAACTGGTGAATACCCAAGTATCCGTTATGTAGGCCGTTACCCAAGTGATCCGCTTGGAACATTCGGTTTTGCTGAACAGACTGCCAAAGCTGGTTTAGGCTCCCAAAGCGGAGGTAACCGCTGGGGCGATTATGCCAATACAGCCATTGACCCTTCTGATGATCTTACTTTCTGGCATACTTCCATGTATGGTGGAAGCGGAGGTGCTGAAGAAACTCAGGTTTTCAACTTCAAGATCACTCCTTCTGTTGCTACAGGAGTTGAAGAAAATAAAACAGGAGATCTTGCTTTCCAGGCTTACCTGGATAATTCAAGCAATATGCTTGTAAAAGCAATCAACCTGACCAGCAATGACGAAGTACAGGTTGACCTGTTTGACATTGAAGGAAAATCCATTACCGGTAAAAAGATTGTACCGGTAGCAAATACTATTGAAACCAATTTCAGCACTACCGGCCTTGCTAAAGGAACATACCTGGTACGTATAGGAAATCTTAATTTCCAGCGCGTAATCAAGGTTGCCGTAAACTGATTTTGCTGTTCTCTTCTAAAAAACCCTGACGAAAGCGTCAGGGTTTTTTTTATACTTTTAAACCCCGATAACCGCCTCATGAAAAAGAACCTTCTGTATAGCATAGCCCTCGGCACGATACTCATTCTGTCAGCTCAGGCCTGCAAATCCAAAACCAAAACAACGGCAAGTACAACTACTACGGCCCCTGCAGCTGGCAACGCCAATTCCGATACCAAAACAACAGGCAAGGTATCACATGCCTATGGAACCTGCGGAACCGTTATTGTTATTCCAAGCATCACCGGAGCTGATCCTATGATCCTGATTGCCGTCGGACTCCCTGCTGAGCTCGATGTGGAAGGCCTGGAAATATCATTTCACTACCATCCCCTTAAACGAAAAAATCCGGATGGCTGCAGAGCAGGATTCCCTGCATCTATTACCGATGCAACAAAGAAACAGTAGCGATTCCGATCTATGAAAAAAAAGCTGGCTATCATTGGCAGCGGCCCGGCTGCACTGATGCTGGCCTCCAACCTTGATCCCGATAAATTCCAGGTTAGTATCTATGAACAGAATGCCGCTCCGGCACGAAAATTTCTTGTTGCCGGCCAGGGTGGTTTTAACCTCACTCATTCCGAACCTGCGGATACCTTCCTGACACGTTATCATCCTTCCTCCTTTCTGGAGCAGGCTTTTCGTTCATTCAACAATGAAGACCTCCGTGTATGGCTGGATGCAATCGGCATCCCTACCTATACTGGCAGCAGCAAAAGGGTCTTTCCTCAAAAAGGAATCAAACCCATTGAAGTTCTTCAGGCTTTCCTGAACAGGATCAAACAAAGAGGCGCTGTGATCTATACCCATCACTGCTGGAAAGGATGGGATACAGATGAAAACCTCCTCTTTGATACCGAAGGAACTCTTCACACTGTTTCTGCGGACCTCTGTGTATTTGCCCTCGGCGGAGGAAGCTGGAAAATTACAGGCTCTGACGGACAATGGGCCGGTCTGTTTCAGGAAAAAGGAATATCCGTTCTTCCCTTCCAGCCTTCCAACTGTGCCGCAGGTATAGAATGGCCGGAAGGGTTGCCCGGAGCCGCTGAAGGCAAGGCCTTGAAAAATATCCGGGTTAGTATGAAAGGAGAAAGCAGGGATGGGGAATTGGCCATTACCCGTTTCGGTATGGAAGGAGGAGCCATCTATGCACTGATTCCCGGTATACGTAAATCCTTACAGGAAAAAGGTTCTGCTGAAATAACCCTGGATCTTAAACCTCAACTCAGTGCGGAAGAAATTCTGGAACGTTTAAGTGTACGGACATCCAACCATTCTATCTCGCACCGCCTGCGTGAACAAGTCCGCCTTACCGACATACAGCTTCTCCTGCTCAAACATTATTGCAGCCGGGAAGAATTCGTCAACCCTGCCTTCCTGACCTCCGCGATTAAAAAATTGCGCATGAAAGTGAATGCCCTCGCTCCACTCGATGATGCCATATCAACAGTTGGAGGGATCGCTTTAACGGAAGTCGATTCCATGTTCCAGCTTCATAAAATGCCGGGCACTTTTATTCTAGGCGAAATGCTTGATTGGGATGCCCCTACCGGTGGCTACCTGCTTCAGGCCTGTTTCAGCATGGGTCATTTCCTTGCCTCCCACCTCAATTCCACTCATTAAATCTTCATCTTTCTCCATTTCCGGAACTTTTTCCGTTATTTTCTTTCTTTTTTTATGGAATCTCCCTGTTGAACTCATCCAGGTGTTAACTAATTCAAAAGAATTTTAACAACCTGAGCCATGAAAAACAAAGCCTCCCACACCGCACTCGGACTTGCAGCAGTAAGCCTCACCCTTGTCGCCTTTGCTGCCTGGATGAACCCCGGAGGGTATTTCTACCCCGATTCCGAAAATGAATTCATCCGTACCCTGCGTAAAAAAACAAGCGCATATAACACGCTGCTTCCCCAGGACAGGGTTTATGTCGATTTTGACAAACCTTTTTATGAACCGGGTGAAACAATGTGGCTATCTGTCTTTGTACGCGATGGGCAAAGCCTGAAACCTTCTCACAAAAGTGATATCGTGCATGTGGAATTGCTCAACCCAAAAGGCACTGTTGAAAAAACACTTAACCTCATCGCCACCGATGGTATCGCTGCCGCCGATTTCCAGCTCGATAAGGAAATACTCGGAGGCATGTACAAGGTAAGAGCCTATACAAACTGGATGAAGAATGAAGGACAGGATAATGTTTTCCAGAAAGATATACAGGTACAAGATATCGTACTTCCCAATCTGAAAATGAAACTTGATTTCGAAAAGAAAGCTTTCGGTGCCGGCGATGAAGTCATAGCCAAACTAAGTCTCAACACAAATGAAAACAAGGCCCTGGCCGACCATGCGATAAAATTTGTCGCTACGGTACAAGGACAGAAGCTTACGGAGAAAGCCGATATCACAGATGCCGATGGTGTAAAATACATCAAGTTTCAGCTGCCTGCAAAATTGAACAGCAGCGACGGGCTCCTGAATGTAATGATTGACTATAACGGAAACACGGAAAGTATTTCCCGCTCTATTCCTATCGTACTTAACAAGATAAGTTTCTCTGCTTTTCCCGAAGGAGGAGATCTGGTTAACGGGCTAGAAAGCCATGTAGCCTTCCGTGCCCTGAATGAATTTGGTAAACCAGCCGATGTGGAAGGTATTGTCTGCTCAAAAAAAGGAACACAGATCACTTCCTTTTCCAGCTTTCACCAGGGAATGGGAGCCTTCCGTCTCTGCCCCCAGCCCAATGAAAGTTATTATGTCAAAATCACCAAACCGGAAGGAATTGCTGAAACATTTCCCCTGCCGGAAGCATTGCCCAGAGGTTATGTGATGAATACAGATCCTTCCAAACAAGGTGAAGTGGATCTTGATATCCGTACTACAGAAACAGAAGAACTTTCACTTGTAGCCCAGGAGAGGGGTAAGATTTATTACAATACGGTAATTCATTCCAAAGCAGGATCCAACAAACTGGCTTTCTCCACGGCCGGCTTCCCGATCGGTGTAACACAGATCACCTTGTTCGATTCGAAAGGTATTGCACGCTGCGAAAGGCTCGCCTTTGTAAATAAAGACAAACAGCTTTCCATCAGTATTGAAACCGACAAGGACAAATACCTGCCCCGTGAAAAAGTGAAGCTGAGCCTGAGTGTAAAAGATGAAAGAGGCTTGCCAATGCCAGCCAACCTTTCTCTGGCTGTTGTAAATGACCAGCTCCTCTCTTTTGCCGATGATAAATCCGGCACCCTGTTAAGTCAGCTCCTGCTTGAACAGGATCTGAGCACTAAAGTGGAAGAACCGGCTTACTATTTTGACAAGAAAGAAGCCGGTGCCGATGAAGCCCTTGACTACCTGCTTATGTCAGCAGGCTGGAGATGCTTTACCTGGGAAAAAGTGATGTCCGATAATATTGCCCAGCCTGTATTCCAGGGAGAAAAAACACTTGTATCCGGCACTGTCCTGAATGCCACCACCGGCAAAATACTTGCCAATGCCCGGATCCGGATCAACAACGGAGCAGAATACAAGACAGATGAAAACGGTCGTTTTATTTTCAATAAGCTTGATTTATCAAGTCCTGTAACACTGACATGCCAGGCCGACGGGTTTCAACCCGGTTACCAGAGTGTAGGTGACTATAACCAGAACCTGGCTATATACCTCTATGACAATAATTACTATAATAATCTGGGCTATCAAACCAGAGGTGCAGGCATGAACATGGTACCGGCCTGCGCTCCTATGGGAGGCGGAGCAATGAATATAGATAGGGAAGATGCCAATGAACAAAGGCCTCATAAGATGGCAAACAAAAGAAAGGAAAGAAATTTCAAAGCAGCAGAACAGGAATTAGACAAAGGAGTTGCTGTGGTTGTGAATGCCAAAATAGTCAAGGATGAAGAGAAGGGTGAAAAAGCAAAAGAGAAAAAAAACAGATCCAAACATGAAGATGCCAAAGCAGGGTTTTTCGCTGATGACATAAGGGCAAACCTCTTCCATGCTGATTCTGCTCGCTCTGCAGGGCAAATCTCAGGGTCCCCTGTTTATTACAGAGCACGGAAGTTCGCTGCTCCTGTATATGACAAACAGGAAACAGTTGAAACCCGTACCGATTTCCGCAATACCATTTACTGGAATCCGAATGTGGAAATTGACAAAAGCGGTAAGAAAACCCTGGAGTTTTATGCTTCCGATGATATCACCTCTTTCCGTGTAACAACAGAAGGTATAGCCAGTGATGGAATGCCAGGCCGCATGGAAAAAACATTCTTCACACAGCTTCCTTTTGCCATGAGCACCAAGGTGCCTGTGGAGGTAGCTACGGAAGATAAACTGTCCATCCCCCTTACCCTTAAAAACAATACCGACAAACCTCTCGGAGGCATTCTTACCATCACCGCTCCGAACGGACTGAAGGAGCTTGTTCAGATCCCTTCTGTTCAAACTATCATGCCGGGCAAAGCCAGGACTATTTACCTCGACTATGAAGTGCTGGACAAGATTGGTTACGGAGACTTTACCATTGCCTTTAAATCCTGCGGATTGGGCGATGCCTTTACTCAGAAAATAAAAATTGCTCCCAAAGGGTTTCCGGTTAATGTATCCTTTTCCGGTCAGGAAGCAGAAAAAGATTTCTCTTTCTCAACCGCACATGTTGTTCCCGGATCCATACAGGCTCAGTTTACCGCTTATCCCAATGTGGTGTCCGATCTCATGAAAGGAATAGAAGGTATACTGCGTGAACCTTATGGGTGCTTCGAACAGACTTCCATGAGCTCTTACCCCAATGCCATGGTGCTTGACTATCTGCAGACGACCGACAGCAAAGATGACAAAGCCCTTGCCAATGCAAGCAGCCTGCTCGATAAAGGCTATAAGCGGCTGGTGACTTTTGAAACGAAAGATCATGGCTATGAATGGTTCGGTTCTAATCCGGGTCATGAAGCCCTTACAGCTTACGGTCTGATGCAGTTCAATGATATGAAACATGTTGGCGAAAAGGTGGATCCTGCCATGCTCGACCGTACCATAAATTGGCTCAACTCCCGTAAAGACGGCAAGGGCGGTTTTCTGAGAAGCAGTGAAGCAGCCGATGCTTTCGGACGCGCGAACGAGGACATCACCAATGCCTATATAGTCTATGCGCTTTCTGAAGCAGGCTTTACCGATATCAAAAAGGAATTCGGTTCTTCCTACAATAAAGCCATACAAAGCGGAGATCCTTACCAGCTCGCTCTTATGACTTGCACAGCCTATAACCTGAACGAAAAAGAAAAAGCATCACAGGCACTGGACATACTGCTTCCCAAACAGGCGAAAGACGGAAGCTGGAATGGCCTTACCCATTCTGTAACCTGCTCTACCGGCCAATCCCTGCTTATTGAAACCACATCACTTGGTATCATGGCCATCCTCAAATCAAATGATAAAGGAACCGGTCCACTCATGAATGCGGTTAAATATCTGGTAGCTTCCCGTAACGGTTCCGGTTCATTCGGAAACACACAGGGCACTATCCTGGCCTTGAAAGCCCTTACTTCTTTTGCCAAATTCAGCAAAAAAACAACCGAAGACGGAACCATCCTTGTTTATGTGGATGGAAAGAAAGCCGGTGAGAAATCCTATAAAGCAGGTGACAACGGAGCTATCGTGATCGATGGCATGGAGCAATACCTCCAGAATGAAGGCAAGCACGATGTAAAAGTAAAGTTTGCCGGGGTAAAAACTCCTCTTCCTTATTCTGTTGCACTGAGCTGGAATACAACCTTGCCCGAGAGTGCTAAGGAATGTGCAGTGACTTTACAGTCGACTCTTTCCGAAAAACATGTGAAGGTTGGAGAGACTGTAAGGCTTACCACTACAATCAGCAACCAGAAAAATAACGGCATTCCAAGCACCATGGCCATCATTGGTATTCCTGCAGGATTCACCGCACAACCCTGGCAGTTGAAAGAATTGCAGGAAAAGAAGGTGTTTGATTATTATGAAATCAAAGGCAACAATATAGCTGTCTACTACCGTTGTATGGCACCCAAAGCTGTTAAACAGATCAATCTTGATCTGAAAGCGGAAATGCCCGGTGTGTATGATGCTCCTGCTTCCTCTGCATACCTCTATTATACCAATGAATTCAAATCCTGGGCCGGTGCAGAACGTATCACCATACAGAAAAGCGGTATCTGATGAAAACTTCAGCTCAAATATCAACTCAAAGCAAGTCTCCCTTTCAAAGGGGGGCTTGCTTTCTTCTTCTCCTGGTAATCCTCCTCCCTCCTGCTGTAAAGGCAGGGAATAACGGACCCGGTAAAGACACCTCTAAAGTATATGCCCTTGATGATCCTCGTAATCCGGATTGTCCCTGTCATAAATATCAGGCATTGGCTGATAAGGAATATGCCTTGTTACAAGGCAACCGAAATTCCAGTGATTCTTCATCATTGGCAGATGAAAGCGCTGGTAAAAAGCTATCACCGGCACAAAACCACGTTATGCATAAATCACATGTTCATAATGGGAGATACTGGAAACACAAAAATTGGTGGAAGCGGCATCATCCAATCAGAAAGAAGGTTGATGGGTGCTCGATTTTTTGAGAAAACAATTCAATATCTGCCGATATATTGTCCCTACAGGACAAAGAATTCGGTTCATTACAAACCCAGCACCACCCTTAACTTCGGATACCCTGTTTTACTGACCGGAATCTTTGCTCCCGATTTCAGAATAGCCAGGTGACTTTCTTTTTCATAAGGTTCTATGCGGGTAATCTGCTGTACCTGCAGAATGAAAGAACGGTGTACACGTACAAACTGTTTGGGATCCAGCACCTGTTCAAACCAGGCCATGGTTTTGTTCTTCAGATAGCTTCCTTCCTGAGTCTGAACTCTTACATAATCATCATCGGCTTCGAAATAATGAATATCCTGCATGGGGATTATACGAACCTTGTTTCCGGATTTGACCACCACCCTTTGTTGCTGATCAGGCTGTTGTGCAACCGTTTCGAGCAGGTCCTGGGTTTTTTCCACGGCACCGCTATGATGGTGATGCTCCATCCATTTTCGTATGGCCTTATCAAACCTTTCTTTTGCAAAAGGTTTCAGCAGGTAATCAATAGCATGTGTTTCAAAAGCCTTTACAGCATATTCATCAAAAGCTGTGGTAAATATAATCGGAGGTACGGTGTCGAGCAGTTCCAGCATCTCAAATCCGTTGATCTTAGGCATCTGTATATCCAGAAATACCAGTCCGGGCCGATGCTGTGCAATAGCCTTGATACCTTCAAAACCATCGTTGCATTCCTGTACAATGGTCAGTTCAGGAAAAGTGCTCAGATATTCTTTTACAATCTGTCTTGCCAATGGCTCGTCATCAATAATAATTGTCTTTATCATGCTTTTAAAATTTCAACATGTTGAGGAATTTTGACCCGGGTGATAAACTCGTTACCATCCGTTTGCGTTTCAAGCAAATCATGACGCGCATATAAAAGATACAATCTGCGTTTTACGGAACTCAGTCCGAATCCTGCTCCATTTCTGGGCACAGCTGTTTCAGGGTCATAAGGGTTATGTACTGTAATGATCAGCTCATCCTTATTCAATTCAGACCGGATTTGGATAGTCACCTTGTCTGTTGTATCATACAATCCGAATTTGATGGCATTTTCGACAATAGGCTGAAGGAACAAACAGGGAACTTTGCAAACAAGGCTTTGGGGTTCATGCTGCATGCGGATATTCAACCGGTGTCCGAATCTCACTTCTTCAATACTCAGATACAGCTGCAGATGCTGCAACTCCTCTTCGAGTGTCAGGTATTGCTGTTCTTCACGGGTAAGGGTGCTTCTTAAAAAATCACTGAGCTGCTGCACCATTTTACGTGCTTCTTCCGGTTTACTGCCTGCCAGTGCACTGATGGAGTTGAGACTGTTGAACAAAAAATGCGGCTGCAACTGTTGTCTCAGTCTGAAGAGTTCCGCTTCACGGGCCAGTCTTTCAGCCTGTGTTTTACGTTTTTCATTTTCCTGCTGCTCTTCCTGGTTATACCATATCCAGCTTATCATGGCCATCCAGCCTGTCATCAGAAAAGCCAGCCAGGCTCTTATCGGCATACTGTGACTGAGAAATACCTGGTAAGAGGTCTCCTCTCTGAAAATATAAGACAAAGAAAGCCGCTGCACCAGGGTGCATACACATGCCATCCCCAGGCTCCAGATAAAGATATAGGTATATTTCTTTTTACCGGGGCGTGAAAAACGCAGGCTTTGACTTACTGCCACACCGGCCAAAGCAAGGAGTGTATTATTCAGCAGACTGTCGGTAAAAGCAAGTTCAGGTTTCAGTCCGAGACGAATCAGAACACCTGTCTGCATCCCTATCCAAAGCAGCCAGAATATGATGTAACCGATAAGAAATTTTTTGTTCGACAGCAAAGCAGCGTAAGGTTAACTCATGAATAGTTCGTTGATGCTCCGGTATAGAGACTTTCCACAGGCAGGCGGCGGAGAATATCCACCGCTCTTAACCGCTGAAGCGCAAGATATTCTTCTTCATTATCAGGTTCTTCCGTCCGGCTTACCAGCTCCTGCCCGTCTTTCAATTCTTTTAAGCAGCTTAATTCGGCAATAGCTATAAATTTCCACTCCACCTTTCTGCCCGAAGGATCCGTAAAGTTTTCTTCTTCTCCTGATCCAATTTCCATAGCCCGTGCAAAAGCGCTGTTTTCATTCTCAGCCTTTATCAGACGAAGCTGTTCATCAAACCGGGATTTACCCCCTGTATGATAAACAATACGGAAAATCAATTTGCTCAGATACCAATACATAAAAATTTGATTAAACAGGTTAATGCCTTCATTTCAAAATGACCGTATATCTATGCCCGCCATAACGGAAGTGCCGTGAAGCACCAGCACCTTATCCTGATTAAGCATTCCTTCTTTGGCCGGTCTTTTATCTTCTATACTTCCCATGATACTTACCATATCCGACTGGATCTGCCAGTGAGGAGGAACAATGATCTTAGTACCTCCGAATACCTGGGTAAGTTCCAGTGATACCTTGCCGTTAATATCCGCCTGACTCAGATCTATTTCAGCACCACCGAACACCGTTGTAATTTCCCCTCCTTTAAAATCTTTCGATACAATCACCTTTCGTACTCCTCCAAAAATAGCAACCGAATCAATCCTGTCACCTCCGTACTCTGTGCCTGTGCCATAGTCATGCTCCCATTTTTTACTTTTCTCTTCCCACTTATGTCCCCATTTCTCCTTCCATCTTTCCGAATTCCATTTTTTACGGGGGCGGAAAATGACGAACAAACCTGCAACAATAACCAGTAAAGGCCAGAACAGTTCGGAGGTCCGGAAGTTGGGATAGAATTGCTCTATACACAGCAGGATAATCAGAAGAATCACACCTATCCATCCTCTCCACCTGAATCCATGCCGCACGCCGATATAGGTTCCGATGACAATAACAATCATTTGCCAGCTGAATATCCAGGCAGGAAAAACAGTACCAAGCTGATGCAGGAGCAATACAGTACCTACACCTATCAGGATAAGTCCACTTAACACCCGGCCTGCCGGGTTTCGTTTGCAATTTATTTCTGGTTCCATAAGTCTTTCTGTTATACCTGACAAATGTATTCGGGCTATGGCTCCCGGACAAGCTCTTTCTGGCAGAAACATGCTAATTTCCGGTAAAACGGGGTGTTTTTCCGGTCAAAAAGGAGAAAAAAATAACCCCGGAACGGTAAACCGGTTCCGGGGTTAGCTTGGAATGAATAAAATCAGTTTTTCAGGTGCTGCTTCATCACTTTGGAAGCCAGTTCCGAGAAGCCTTTGGTACTCATGCGCTGAAAGTTGAACATCGCATCAATCTGGGCACGAATGCTATCCGCAAAACGCTCGTTGAATTTACTTGCAAGGGCTATATGACGGCGGTAACAATCCATCACATCTTTTGTACTTTGTATGGTCAGCTGGTTTGATTTTTCAAAATTGTCTTTTACCAACTCCAGAATTTTTTCCGTATCCAGGGTTCTGACATCCTGTATAGCATCAATAATCTGGCTGTTGAAATCCATATTCTGTTTCATCTGCCGGCTGTAGGAATTGATGATGCCATCCAGCGCATCTTCTGATACACTGATCGTTTTCTGAAAATTTTCTTTCAGCGGCTCAGCCAATGTACCACTCACCGATTGCTCCTTCAGTTTTTCCTTTATGGAGTCTACCAGCTTCTTGTTCGATTCCATAGCCTCCTGAATGAGGCGATGATTTGTTTCAACAAGTTTGCGCAAAGTTTCCTTGTTCAGATCCGCTGACCCGTTGATCTTTGCTTTCAGGCTGTTACCGTTTAGTTCTGGATTTGTTTCCATATCTGCTCTGATTATTTATTTGAGTAGGATCTGCTGACCCGGGAAATTCTGAATAAAGGTAAACTATTTTAAGTATCCGATTTTGACTAATTTTGTCCTGATGAAAGCTAAACTGAACCCCCTTTTTCTGGTTATTTGTCTATATTTTGCCTCTTTCCAGGCTTTTGCACAGGGCGGAGGCAATGAAACCGGATCCAAGAAAGGGAAAGGATTCCATTTCGGACTGGGCATCGGATCCTTCTTTGCCAGTAAATATACTGCCGGCTTGTATGATGGCTACGGACTTGATCTCGATGGCAACAAGAATGATTTTGACAACAGTGCCATGAACCGTAAAATAAATTATGAATACGGAGGCGGTAACGGATTGCCTGACCGTATCTCACCGGCACTGAATCTGAACCGCAGCGACTGGACTTTCGGTCCCGGTGATATGCCTATTAACCTGAAATACAATCCGGCAATTGTAATAGGACTGGATATGCGTTATGGTATCACCAACAAAGATGTCATCATTTGCAATGTGAATGCATCCCAGCTGAGTGTAAACGGGCAGTTCACCATCACAACCAATGTATATGTTCCGGGTAACCAATACCAGAATTCCATTCTGTATTTCCCTATCATAGGAGGAGAACAACGTCTTATGACCCAGCTCGGATACCAGCGTATCATGGGCGATAATGATGTACTCAACTTTTTTATGGAAGGAGGAATGGTATTTACAATGGCCAAATACATGAAGAACATGATCCAGATCAATGGCCTGAATATAGATCTCACCACCTATTACAATAACTATGGTTATGTAGAATACAAAGCCCGGAACCTGACCGGTGTGAGCTTTGGTGCTTTTGCCGGAATGGGATTGAATCTTACCCTGAGCCGTAAATGGCTTATGCAGCTTGTTTATGACCCTTCTTATGAAAAAATTAATATGGGGCCTGATGCCAAATATACCTTCCAGCATACCTTCGGCCTGAGGGCTTATTATATTCTGAAACCGAAATTGTAACCCCGTTATTTCTTCCGGAATTCTATCAACTCCGAACCGGAGGCTTTGATGAGTGATACAGCCCAGGTGGTGATTACTACAGAGCCGATCAGGCCGCTGATGGCATCGAGGGAATAAATTGTATAAATCATACCTATGGTTAGGGCAATGATGGCGGTAGCGCTGGTGAGTCCGTCGGCAAGTACATGCAGGTATGCTGCACGGATATTATGATCGGAATGAGCATGATCATGATGAAGAAGTTTGGCGCTGAGCAGATTCACCACAAGGCCTATGCCGGCAATGATAATAGCTTCACCGAATTTAATAGGCAGGGGATGCACTAATCTGTCAATCGATTCCACTGCCATCATCACAGCAATACTCAGCAGAACTATTGCACTTGTAAATCCTGATAAAGCCATAAGCTTTTCTTTGCGGAAGGAAATTGTTTCATGGGTTGCATATCGACGTGTAAAGAAATAAGCAGCCCAGGTAAGACCAATGGCAAATACATGGGTCGACATATGCCAGCCTTCAGCCAGCAAGGCCATGGAATGATCCAGATAACCGAATGTAATTTCAAGTATCATGGTGATCACCGTAATGAGCACTACCCAGCGTGCACTGTGTTCATGCTGGTGACTGTGATCATGGGAATGATCGTGTGTATGCGAATGATCATGAACATGCCCGTGGTCATGATCGTGATCATGATCCGGCTTTTGAGGATTCCTTGTAAACGTACGGGGCGCTTTGCTCATTCTGCAAAGATAATCAGGATAGCCGGATAAGATTTGGTTTTTCAAACTATCAAAATGCTTTATAAAAGTGACTTTGTGTATTGTCTGATTCAGGATCGTTATCATCCCTTTAAGGGTGAATATCATTTCGTGTCGGATAGTAAACAAATCCATTAAGAAATGCCTTGTTTCTGATCGGATGATCAAAAATAAATGTGGAATTAAACTCATTCCCACAGGGATTGCATTCATCCGGCAGGGGATTGCAATCATCCTTCATAGAATCATCACTTTCCCGATCCGGAATATCACTCTTTCTTCACAAACACACCAAGTTCGATGTCGCTTTAATCTTGTTTCCGCAGCATTATATATTGAGCGGGATGAGATGTGTATCATCCCGTGACGGATGATCAATGTCCTGAATGGGATGATAACAATCCGAGATGGGACAATGCACAGATCACGTCGGATAATGACTATCTGGAAAGAATTGAATCCTGTCCTGTTCCAGACAATTGTTAAATGCATCGGCATAAGCAAGGTTTTAAACCGGTCAGTGATGATCCTGAATGGAACACTTAACATCCGGATAGCGATGAAAAAAATCCTTATGGGATACAGGTCCATCCTTAAAGGGATAGCTAACATCCCTATCCGGATGAATAGCAAACAAAGTGGCATGTTGTTTATTACTGCCCGGAAATTCTTAATTTTAACCTTCCTTTTAAACAACCTCATGCAAAAGATTCAGAATTATATAAACGGTCAGCTTACAGAACCAGCCGGAAGGCAATACATTGATAATTACGACCCTTCAACCGGAAAAGTGTATTCCCTCCTTCCCGATTCCGATGAGCGGGATGTGAAACAGGCTGTTGAAGCTGCCAAAGCGGCATTCCCGGCGTGGTCTGTCATGCCCAAGGACGACAGGGCTGTTATCCTGCTTAAGATCTCCGCATTGATTGAACAGAACCTGGAAAAGCTGGCTCATGCCGAATCAAAAGACAATGGCAAACCTGTATCCCTGGCCCGTACGGTGGACATTCCCCGTGCATCGGCCAATTTTCATTTTTATGCAACAGGTATTCTGCATTACGCATCCCATGCCCATGCCATGGAAGATACCGCTATCAATTATACCGTTCGAAATCCGGTGGGGGTCGCCGGTTGCATATCACCCTGGAATCTTCCACTCTATCTTTTTTCCTGGAAGATAGCTCCTGCCCTGGCAGCAGGGAATTGTGTGGTGGCCAAGCCATCGGAAATAACACCGATGACAGCCTATCTCCTTTCCGAGCTTTGTATAGAAGCCGGGCTACCAAAAGGTGTGCTCAATATTGTGCATGGTTACGGACATAAGGTCGGCAGTGCCATCACTTCCCATCCTGATGTTCCGCTTATTTCTTTTACCGGTGGAACAAAGACCGGTGCCGAGATCGCCCGTGTGGCTGCACCTATGTTTAAAAAGCTGAGTCTGGAATTAGGCGGTAAAAACCCCAACCTGATTTTTGCCGATTGCAATTACGAAAACATGCTGGCAACAACAATGCGTTCTTCTTTTGCCAATCAGGGACAAATTTGTTTATGCGGTTCCCGTATTTTGGTGGAACGCAGCATCTATGAAAAATTCAAAACAGATTTTGTAGCCAAGACAAAAAAGATGAGCGTTGGAAATCCATCGGATGACAAAACAAAAATGGGTGCCGTCGTTTCCAAACAGCATATGGAGAAAATCCTGTCATATATAGAACTTGCCAAACAGGAAGGCGGGACTGTATTATGCGGGGGTGAGCGTGTACTATTGGAAGGAGAGCTGAAAGAGGGGTATTATATTGCACCTACAATCATAGAAGGATTGCCTTACAACTGCCGCTGTAATCAGGAAGAGATCTTCGGACCTGTTGTCACCATCATGCCATTTGATACAGAAGAAGAAGCATTGAAATATGCCAACAGTACCATTTACGGATTGGCCTCTACCGTGTGGACCGAGAACCTGACCCGTGCACACCGCATAGCCAACGAACTGCATACCGGCATAGTCTGGATCAATTGCTGGTTGCTCCGCGATCTGCGTACTCCTTTCGGCGGGGTGAAGAGCTCAGGTGTAGGGCGTGAGGGAGGTTTTGAGGCACTGGATTTCTTTACGGAGCCTAAGAATGTTTGTATTAAACTGAAATAAATTCCGGGCGTGATAGACCGCTGATTTTCATGATGATCATGATAAATTATGATTTACAGAGGATCCATGAAAATCATGATAATCATGAAAATCCGTGGTCTATTCCGATAGTGCGTCCCAGAAATAACATCAGAAATGAAAAATAAAACATTTGCTGCCTTCCTCAGAGGCATTAACGTAGGTGGCAATTCCGTCATTAAAATGGAGGATCTAAAAAAGCTCTTTTCCAAACTAGGTTTCACAAATATCAAAACCGTCCTCGCAAGCGGAAATGTCGTTTTCGATTCTACAGAATCAAATACAGATAAAATCACAGATACGATCTCCACCAGCATGGAAAAAAAGATGGGAAGAAAGATATCGGTGATGGTACGCCCTATGGAAGACCTCCGGAACATGGAAGCAGCCAACCCTTTCAAAGCCTTTAATCCCGGTACAAAGGCAAAGCTGTTTATCACCTTTGTACCCGCTTACAAGAAAAGCTGGAACACCGTTAAAGCGGAAGAGCAGAAAGGTTATACCATCATACGTATCACCGACGGAATGGTTGTGAGTCTTGTTCCTGAAGAATCACCGATGGGAAGTCTGGATCTGATGGAGGCGATTGAGAGCAGGTTCGGAAAGCAGGTTACGACCAGGACGTGGAAAACGGTGCAGAAGGTGGTGAAGGCGGGTAGCGATTAATGGGTTGGCAATGAAAATTTATCCCAAAAATCATCATCATTCACTGTTTGCTGTTTCCATAAAGGGAAATAGTATTTCATTACCTTTTCTTTTACGCTATCCATATCTCTGTTAGTTCCAACTTCATTACACATTATCAGCTCAGAATCGTATTTCTCCGTAAAAACAGGGCCCTCAGTTGTTTGCCAGGAAAGTTTATAAATTGTATTAAGGCCATTGAGGGTCCATTTATTCCCTTTTCTTTTATAATCAGCACTGCTAAGAACAAAATTTGCAGTAGGAAAACATTTGAACATGGTTTTCCAAAGCAAATGTTGGGCATTTGATTGTTTCCAAAACACAATCCCTTTTGCACTGGTGCTATATTCAATTCTCCGGAAGGCGAGGCTCGCAGAATCCAGATACAGTTTTCCACAAAATAAGCTCCTTTTAATACTGGACTTTTGGTCGAAAGAAACAAGGTAAGTTGGCGATCCATCCATCAGGATAACTTCCTCAAGACTATAATTATAATTCTTTAATCCTTTCCCCTTCATGAAGTCTAAAGGGTACTTAACTGGGTCCGTTTTGAATTGATAATTTAACGTATTGAATTCCGGCAGGCGGCCTTTCGTACGAATTAACGACCTTCCATGGACAATGAAAACAGAATCCGAACGAATCGGTGTTAATTCATCCAGTTTAATATAAACAACAAATTCAGAATGCTCTGTTATAATAGAATCTTCACTTATTGCAGATTTAAAATAAGCCTTTACCCATGTTGAATCAATTGCATAATTGGTTTCTATCTTCTCCAAAGCTGCTTTGACCATGTTTTCAGCTGTTTCGCTTTTAATAACCACTTCGTGCAAGAGCATCGGTCTTCTTACTAAATTTATTTCACCACTTTCCATATTTATCCGTTGGAGACTTTTCTTATACAGTTCGTATCCAAGACATTTCACCACAATTGTATCTTTTTCATTTTCCATCAACAAAATATATTTCCCATCTTGCTTGGAAATTGTGCTTACCTTACTTCCCACCAAAAATGCTAAAGCATTCGCTATACATTTTCCTGTTTTCGCATCCAATATTCTTCCTTCTATTTGACTTATGGCTTGTGTTTTCGCTTCCAAATAACAAAACATAAGAAAACAAAGTAAATAGAAATGTCGACCCATTTGTTTGTATTCTAAAATTCAGAAGTGCTTACTTGCTATATTTACTATCCAAGGGCTCTTCCCAAAAGAGCCCTTGGATAGTAAATATATTTTATCAAACTGAGGCAGATTCATCTATTGCTCCTTCTACCCCTGTCACAAGATTAATCCCACCATTACCGTCTCCACAGTGTCCACAGAAACCAAGGAAATCTGCTTTAATTGTCATCCACACATTGCGCCAATTAATTTTGTTTTTAGTTGAATCCCCTCTCAGAACATCATACCAAGGGTTACCGATGTCATGCAAAGCTTCATACCAATATTTGTAACTATTTCTCGCTATGGATGCTGCTCCAAGAACAATGCCGACTGAAGTTCCAGGCGTCAATGTTGCTGCGGGTACTCCATACTTTCGCATAACATTCTGTTCAAATGTCCCGACCCTTTCATTCATTTGTAATGGCGTTAGCGTTAACTCAGGCTCAGAACCATAAAAAACAATAGCATATAGCTCATCAAGAAGCTCCTTCGTCATCTTGTCAATTTTCCCTTCTTGAGCCAGTATAGTAGTAGCATTTGATCCGGCATTCACTAATTGCTCATTTTGATCATGAAATGCCTTAAGCTGATCATTACTCCATTTTACACAAGGGTATTTCCTATTAATGAAAGGGTATAACAGATCATAAATCCTTTCTTCTGTCAATCTCGGAAAATCATTTTGCTTCGCTTCATAATCCAAAGCTGCATTGTGAAAAATCCCCAGCTCCTCAAATGGGTTGACTAGTCTCGGGGTTTTATCCGCATTCAGAACTCCACCCAGAGGAGTTTCATGCATGGAGTCGTTAAGTTTTTCTTTTGTACAAGAGAAACTAAGACTGGCCAGCATAGTAAAGATAATATATTTAATGTGTTTCATATGGTGTGTTTTTTGTTTATATATTATTATTAACCTTCATTATGTCATCTTTGGTTAGTTTAGTTTTTGATAAGTGCATATACCTCCTTTCATTTCTAAGTAAATTGATCTTTTAAACACATTCACCCTTTCTTATATCATCCGCACTTTTATGCGACAAATGAAGCACATAAATACGCCTCTTGTCAAACCAAAAGATTGCCCTGAATTATCTTTTGAGAGAGGAAATCTGCAGAATAAAGTATTCGCTCAGAATGAAATGCATTGATATCCAATTAGCATTGGGAATCCATTCTAAAATGATAATGAGTTGAAGAATACGTTTTAGTACGTAGGTATAATTACCTATGAAACAGGGGGTAGAAAGGCAAATTAGTGGTAAATCAAAACCCCGAAGGGGTGACACAATTATAGCGAGAAACAGAGCGCAGAGCGAAACCCCGAAGGGGTGACACAATTAATCTATTAATTGCCCCGGCCTTCAGGCCGGGGACAAGAATAACAAGATTATCCTTGAGAGGGCTTTAGCCCTTTAATGGTATCGACTGAACAAAACCAAATCCAGGGAGATTCTTCGGCTCCGCCTTCACTAAAGTTCCGGCTGACAGGTCTGCTCTCGCACTATCCCACCCCAAGGTGCCTCAGAATGACAACCGTACAACCATAAATCCCAAATTCCTTCACACTATCTTGCTCAAAAGTCCACTGGACTTTTGCCGTCCCAAATCCTTAATCCTTTTAAGGAATCACCCTTTCCAGCTCAAGCAGATTGTAAGCAATAGGATCATACAATTTCCCTTTTACAAAATAATGACGGAAAGAACGGATCTGCAGAATGACGACCAGGCTGAACATAATGACAAGAGAAACTGTTCTCCATCTGGCAACGGAAAAACGTTCCGATACCTGTATCAGAACCAATGCTGCACATAAAGCATAGATAGGTTCGAGGCTAACCGCATAACGGACATTCTTGGGCAACACACTGTGGCTGGCAATAAACCAGATAACATAACACAACAACAATTGAATAGGGAGGTCGTATTTCTTTTTGTTCAAGAACATATTCCCCAGGTAGAAGAAAAACAATAGTGATACCACCGGAGAAAGCAAAAACAGATCAATGAAATACTGATACCAGGGGCCGGCACAATAGGTGGCGGTATAACCCGCCGGATTCAAGACATTGACGGTGGACAGGATATGATACACTTTGCTGACATCTCCCAGGTTTCCGAAAGCAAGGAGATAAGCAAGCAGGACAATAATAAGTGGCAACACAGAAAACAGGAGTACAGGAATATGTTTTAACTTTTTCTCCTTCCACAAAACATAGAGTAAGGCCAGAGGAAAGAAAGGATACAGTGCCAGGAAGCTTTCCTTGATGAGGATACAGGCTCCAAGGCTGAGGGACAGAAACAATCCATCCCGTAAATCACCTGAACGGATATATCGCATCAGGAAGAAAAGACTGAGGATAGTGAAGAAACAAATCTCTGAATCCATCAATGCACGGGTGGCCATGCCATTCAGAAGAGGAGAAAAAGCGAGAATGCTGACCGTCCATAGCGCAGTTTGTTCATTTAAGCTTTGTTTCACCAGGAACCACATCAGGATGCAAAGGGCCAGGAACCAGAACAGGGATAAGAATGACAGAGAGCGAACATCGGTATGCAAATCGGTGGCAATGGAGGCAAACTGAATGTGCAGAATCCGGAGTGGATTGGGGGTATCGTACAATTCAGGATGATCCAGGTAATTATGCATGATTGTTTTGTATCCTTCCATTCCCTGCTCTCCGACTGTCAATGCCTGACGGAAATAATTGCCTTCATCATTGTGCATATGGTATTCTTCCGGCTTCGGAAAGGAGGAATAAATCTGAAAAGCAGCAATGAGGAGTATGACAACAAATCCAATACGGAGCAGAAGTATGTTGTTCTTTTCAGTCAATTGCATGCTCGGTCTTTATTTGCTTTATAAACATACTCAAAAAGAAAAAGCCGCCCTACCAGGCGGCCTTTTCCATTACAACGCTACAGGTAATCAAAAACCGCTGTAATCTCCTTTAAGGAATTCTTTATAATCGGCCAGGTTAGCAAGCACCTGGATCTGACGGTACAGTTCATGAAAAGCCATATCATCATGTACGGCATTGAGCTTGGCCAGGCGGTATTTTTCAAAGTTCGCCAATGCCTCGCGTTCTGTCTTGCTCAATTGTTTGCCACTGAATTCCCGGTCGGCCAGGTCATTGATACTGACCGTGCCTCCGATGGATGCCTTGGCATACTTCTGAAGTATTTTTTGCGTCTCTTTATTCATGGATATTGGTACCCCAAAGGTAATCAGAGACGGGCTTTGACCGGCTGACAGGATGCATTATGTTATTAACAATTGGGTGTTAATGCGATAAATCCTATTTTTGCACTCTTCAGCATCCTTAACTATGAAAAGACCTATCCGTGTATTGGTTGCCAAAGTAGGACTCGACGGGCATGACCGGGGTGCCAAGGTAATCGCATCCTTTCTGCGTGATGCCGGTATGGAAGTAATCTATACCGGTCTCCGTCAGACACCGGAAATGGTTGTACAGGCTGCCTTGCAGGAAGATGTGGACGTAATCGGAATCAGCATCCTTTCCGGTGCCCATATGACTGTTTTCCCGAAAGTCATGACACTCATGAAGGAAAAAGGACTGCATGATGTTTTACTGACCGGTGGGGGTATCATACCCGATACGGATATGAAAACCCTGAATAAAATGGGGGTTGCCAAGCTCTTTCCTCCGGGTACCGATACCCATACTATTGTCACATATATACAGGAATGGGTGCAGGCAAATCGTAAATTCTGAACTTTTATTGCCGGGAATTCAAAAAAGAGTTTATCTTTGCCCCTACGATTCTGATTGAAATGAACAAGAACCTTTTCCATACTTACATGATCATCAACAGCAATGCTTGCTGTATGATGTGCATGTAATTACCGGAAAAGCCTTTTTCACCTGCGATATACAAAGGGGCTTTTCCAACGAAAGGCCCCTTTTCTTTTATGCTTTTTTGAAAAATGAATACGACAATGAAAACCGCTTCCAAAACAAACATGTTTATGTGTATGTGTTGCTGCATGAAAATGCGGATGCGGATCATCCCTGACCTAACCTGAACAAATAACCCAGGTAAATCACAGGCCCTCCGCACGAACAGCAGGAGGGCTTTTTTTATTGCAAAACTTTAAATGTGACTATATGCAAAGCTTCAGAACAGAATTGGAAAACCCTTTAGTCCAGAAAGACATCATCGAGCTGGACAAGAAAATACACGCCTTCAGGAAAGGTGCCATCAACGATGAGAAATTCCGCTCTCTGAGGCTGGCCCGCGGCATCTATGGACAGCGTCAGCAAGGCGTGCAGATGATCCGTATCAAACTCCCCTTCGGAAAAGTTACCCGCAAGCAGCTGCTTAAGATCGCCGATATTTCGGAGGAGTATTCGATCAGCAACCTGCACCTCACTACCCGTCAGGATATACAGATCCATTTCGTAAGTCTGGACCGTACACCTGAACTCTGGGCCCGCCTGGAAGAAGATGATGTGACGATTCGTGAAGCTTGCGGAAATACCGTACGAAATGTGACCGCTTCTGCCACTGCAGGAATCGACCCGGATGAACCATTCGATGTGTCTCCTTATGCGCATGCCGTTTTTGCATACTTTCTCCGTAAACCATTCGGGCAGGAGCTGGGACGTAAATTCAAAATTGCTTTTTCTTCATCCGATAAGGATACGGCTTTCACCTATATACATGATCTGGGATTCATCCCCCGTGTACATATTGAAGATGGTAAACTGATACGGGGCTTCAAAGTATTGATTGGAGGCGGACTGGGTGCACAACCTTTCCTGGCTCAGACTGCCTTTGAATTCCTGCCTGAAGATCAGATCATACCTTTCACGGAATCAATCATCCGTGTTTTTGACAGGCATGGGGAACGTGCCAGCAGACATAAGGCACGCCTGAAACACCTGCTTCATAAAATCGGTCTGAAAGAGTTGCTTCGCCTGGCTCAGGAAGAACGTAAAGCCCTGTACCAGCAAAGCTATCCCATTGATTACACCCCCCTACCCCTGAAGCTGGAGTATTCAAACAAAGTGTACACCACTTTCCGTGTTAGTGATGACCCGCATTACAAGGCATGGCTTAATACCAATGTGTTTGAACAGAAACAACAGGGATATTATGGGGTCAACATACGTGTGATGCTTGGCAATATACGTACGGATAAAGCAAGGAAACTGGTGAGTATTGCCGAACAGTATGCAGCGGATGATATACGCATTACCGTGAATCAGGGATTCCTTCTCAAATATGTACGCAAGGAGGCACTTCCTTCTCTGTACCGCGAACTGCATGTCCTTGGTCTTGCCGATCCCGGCTTTGACAGTACAGCATACATCACTGCATGCCCCGGTACGGATACCTGTAATCTCGGTATCAGCAGCAGTACGGGTATTACCAGAGTTCTGGAAAGGGTCATCACAGAAGAATATCCCGACCTGATTTATAACAGGGATATCAAAATAAAAATAAGCGGTTGCATGAACTCCTGCGGACAACACGGACTGGCACAAATAGGATTCCATGGAAGCTCTTTCAAAGCCGGCGCTCAGGTTGTACCAGCTCTCCAGCTATTACTTGGAGGCGGCACACTGGGCAAAGGAGAAGGACGCATTGGCGACAAGGTTATCAAGATTCCAAGCAAACGGGGTCCAGCCCTGCTGCGAAGTCTGCTCGATGATTTTGAAAAGAATGCCGTTGAAGGGGAATACTTTAACAGCTATTATGACAAGCAGGGTAAGGATTATTTCTACCAGCTTCTCAAACCCCATGCCGATCCATCGTTACTGACAAACGATGATTATATTGACTGGGATCAGGCTGAGAAATTCAAGACCGAAATCGGTGTTGGTGAATGTGCCGGTGTGATGATAGATCTGGTATCGACACTCCTCTTTGAGGCGGAAGAGAAACAGGCTCTTGCGGCCGAAACATTAGCGGGTGGAGCGTATGCTGACTCCTTATACTATACTTATGCCGCTTATGTTAATGCTGCAAAAGCCCTCCTGCTTGGAAAAGATGTGCTCTGTAATACCCAGATCGGTATTATCAATGATTTCGACAAGCATTTTGTACAAACCGGGATATTCACTTTCCCGGATTCATTCAAAGAACAGGTGCTTAAAATCAACCGGCAGGAACCTGATAAAATCTATGCAGAAGGTTATTATGCTTCTCTTCTGAAATTTCTGGAAGAGGTGAGCGTTTACAAAGACAAACAAAAGGAAAGGCCTGGAACGGGCCTTGCCACCGAAAAAGAAACAGTTAAAAACAGCTGAACCATGAACAAAGAAATTTATCCTAAACTTACACTCGTCGGAGCCGGCCCCGGTGATCCCGATCTTATTACCGTCAAAGGGCTCCTGGCTCTTCAAAGTGCCGATATCGTATTGTATGACGCACTTGTCAATCCGGAACTCCTGCAACGGGTTCCCCTGGGTGTGAAAAAGGTCTTCGTAGGTAAACGCAAAGACCGTCATGCTTACAGTCAGAATCAGATTAATGCACTGATTGTCGATTTCGCATTCACCTATGGCCATGTTGTCAGGCTCAAAGGAGGAGACCCCTTCGTATTCGGCCGGGGCCAGGAAGAAATCCTTTATGCACGCAGCTTTAATGTGGAAACCGAATATGTACCCGGTATCTCCAGCTCTATAGCAGTACCCGGTCTGCAAGGCATTCCCGTCACTCACCGCGGAACAAGCGAAAGTTTCTGGGTGATAACAGGAACAACCAGCAGTGGCCAGCTTTCAGAAGATATTAAGCTCGCAGCCAAATCAACAGCAACGGTTGTGATCCTCATGGGCCTGTCCAAACTGAAAGAGATCGTTTCTATCTTCCGTGATCAGGATAAACAGGATACCGGTGTGGCTATCATTCAGAACGGTTCACTGCCCGCTGAAAACATGGCCATTGGCACCATTGATACCATTGCCGAAATAGCAGAACAGGAAGGAATAGCGGCCCCTGCAGTAATTATTATCGGTGATGTCGTGAAAGCCCATCCGGACTTCCCGGCCAGCCTTACCGAATGGCATTACTTACTTAACTGATCAGACTAAAACACATTTATGACAACTGCTGTTGCACACGGAAATAACCTGTTCCCTATCTTTCTCAAGCTGGAAGGTATCCGTGTGCTTATTGTGGGCGGTGGCAAAATAGGGCTTGAAAAGGTGCAGGCAGTACTTTTGAACAGTCCGGCTACAAAGGTTCTGTTAGTCGCTCCAGCCATTCATCCGGATATTACTGAGCTGGCCGCTCTTTATCCTGCTTTGCAGCTTCAGCACAGAGCTTACAGGGAATCGGATCTGGAAAACATTGGCCTGGTTATTACAGCGACCGGAAACAGGGAGCTGGGGCGACAAATCAGGGAAGAAGCAGGCAAGCGGAATTTACTTGTCAATGTGGCTGATACCCCCGATCTTTGCGACTTCTACCTGGGTTCCGTTGTCAGGAAAGGCGATCTTAAAATCGCTATCAGCACCAACGGTAAATCTCCTACCATGGCCAAGCGGATTAAGGAAGTGATGAATGATGCCATCCCGGATGATACACAGGAGGTACTCGAGAACTTAAGCGAGATCAGAGGACAGCTGAAAGGGGACCTTGCCGAAAAGGTCAAAAAGCTGAATGCCATCACCTCGGTGATGGTGGAGAAAAAAACAACTGTTCCAGTCAGCCTCAGTACCAGAATCCGCAAAGCAACACTATACTCTCTTGTAGTAATTCTGCTGCTGATAGTCGGACATCTTGTATTTATGTTCTTTCCGGCTTTTACATTTGCAGATATCAGGGTTTTCATCGGACAGCATTTTGATTCCCATCTCCTCACTTATATCATAGGTGGGTTTACGGCTCAAATGATAGACGGATCACTTGGCATGGCCTATGGGGTCAGTGTTACGACCTTCCTGCTCAGCCTCGGCATACCCTCTATTACACCGGCTGTAGCCAGTGCAAGCATGCATGCTTCTGAAATTTTCACCACAGGTTCTTCCTCACTTGTTTACATGCGCTATAAAAACATCAACAAACGTCTGTTCCGTAAACTGCTCCTGCCCGGAGCCCTCGGTGCCGTGCTGGGTGCTCTCACCATATCGTATGTAAGCAAGGAGAGTCTTCATTTTGTTAAACCCCTGGTGGCTGTCTATACTTTGTTTCTCGGAGCCCTGATCATAATCCGTACCATACGGTCTAAACAGGGAAAGATGAAGAAGATCCGGCATATCACCCCCGTTGCAGCGGCAGGAGGCTTCCTCGATTCTGTGGGAGGTGGTGGCTGGGGACCTATCGTCACAACCTCCCTGATTGCAGGCGGAAGAAATCTGAGGTATTCCATCGGTTCATCACACCTGGTCAAGTTTTTTGTAGCCATGATCAGCACCATTACATTCGTTTCTGTTATCGGGCTGAGTCATTGGCAGATTATTTTCGGTCTGGTAATCGGAGGGATGATTGCAGCCCCGATATCCATCTATTTCTCGAATAAGATTCCTATACGAGCCGGACTTATCCTTGTCGGGAGTCTGGTCGTTATTTTCAGCGTTCGTACACTCTTACTTGCCTTTATCTGAATCCTATGACCCTGACTCAATTAAACAACAAATATGCCCCCCTCACTCCCGGAGAAAGAGTTCAGGAATTGTACCGTGACTTCTCCCGTGTGCTTGTCACTTCCTCTTTTGGGGCCACGGCAGCATATCTGCTTCATCTTATCAAAGAGGCAAACAAGGACCAGTTGATTTATTTCCTGGATACCACCTACCATTTCCCTGAAACACTTGCCTATAAAAACACGCTGACCGCTTTGCTTCGCCTGCATGTACAGGATCTGAAAGGGGATCAGTTCCGCAATTCATTCACCCTTCAGGACCAGACCTGGGCCAAAGACCCGGATCTATGCTGCAGCATTAATAAAGTTGAACCCCTCGAACTTGTCAAGCCGGAATACGAAATCTGGGTGTCGGGCCTGATGCATTCACAGACAGCACATCGGCATCAGCTCTCCGTATTTGAGGAGAAAGGAGGGCTGCTTAAATTTTATCCTCTCCTGGATCAGACGGAGGAAGGAGCTCATGCATATATCAAATTACATCAACTGCCCGAGCATCCTTTGCTGGCAAAAGGCTTCCACTCCATTGGATGTACACATTGTACAACGGAAGGAAAAGCCCGCGAAGGACGCTGGATCAATAAATCAAAAAACGAATGCGGACTGCACCTGTGAGTTGTACTGCAGCGAAACCTTGGAATGAATAAACATAGATACAGATAAGCGTATTCAATTGATACCTTTACAACTATTAATAACAGCTTAATTAATTTTTATGTCAGATAAACAAATTTCAATAGGGCTTTTCGGATTCGGATGTGTTGGACAAGGTCTTTATGATGTATTGAACCACAGTCAGAGTCTCCAAGCCAACATCCGGAAAATATGCGTGAAAGACCGCACCAAGAAAAGAAAGATTGATGCCTCCTACTTCACGTTTGAAAAAGATGACGTTTTGAAGAAAGAGAATCTGGATGTCATCGTGGAACTGATCGACAATGCGGATGAAGCGTTTCAGATTGTTTGTGAAGCCATGAACCGGGGTGTAAACGTGGTTACAGCCAACAAAAAAATGCTGGCAGAGAATTTTGAAGAGCTTTACCGTCTTCAGGAAAAAAACAATGTTGCACTTATTTATGAAGGCTCTGCAGGAGGCAGCATACCCATTATCCGTAACCTGGAAGAATATTATGACAATGAACTGCTTGGCAGCTTCAGAGGTATCCTGAACGGAACATGCAATTACATCCTCTCACGTATGGAGCTGGAGAGTAAAGATTATGGAGAAATCCTGAAAGATGCCCAAAGCAACGGGTTCGCCGAAAGTAATCCCTGGCTGGATGTAGCCGGCTATGATACGCTTTATAAAACCATTCTGCTCACCGTTCACTCCTTCGGTCTTATCCTGAAACCCGAGCAGGTTATCAATCTGGGAATTCAGAATATCACCTTCGATGATATCGTGTATGCCCGGGAAAAAGGACTCCGTATTAAATTACTCGGTACAGGATACAAGCATGGGAATGGGTTCCGTGTGTATGTAATGCCACATTTTGTAGAAAAGACCGATGAGCTTTACAATGTAATTTATGAATACAACGGTGTTGAAGTGGAAGGAGCTTTTTCCTGTAAACAGACTTTTGTAGGCAAAGGAGCAGGAAGCCACCCGACCGGCAGTGCAGTACTGTCCGATATATCCGCGCTTACCTATAATTACCGCTATGCCTACAAAAAGCTGAAGAAGCTCAGTAACGGAAGCGGAAAGCTGGCCAATGGTAATTTGCTCGACAATGATTTCGCTATCAAAGTCTATATCCGTTTCCGTGACAAGGAAGAATTAAAGGATCTTGAAATTCTCAACATTGAAGAGGAATACCGTTCCAGCCACACCAATTATATTGTGGCTCAGGTTCGCCTGCACTCTCTCTTTGTCCTTAAGGGAAATAAAGAGAGCAAAGTATTTGTTTGCGCTATCTGAAATGCAAGCGCTTTACGCAGGCGTAATCACACTTAAGGAACTAGGCTGAATATGGATTCTCAGCCTGGCTCCCATTTCATCGGGTTCTCCGTCAAAATGTGCCGGCCCCTTCCCTTCTCTTTCTACTTCTATTTCAGAAGCCCTGTAAGTTTCCATAAAATGCGAATGGTCAATGGTTTTGTGAAACATTTTCCAGACAATACCGGGAAGATCCCAGAATTTAAACGGCTTGAGAATGCATACATCAATAAGCCCGTCACCCACCGAAGCATGGGGAGCGATGAAAGCATCATTACCATATTGGGATGCATTGGCGAAAGTGATCAGGAATGCCTTGCGCTTAATTTCCTCCTTATTCATACGAAGGCTATAGCTCACAGCTCTGTAACTCAGAAGCTGGGAAATGGTGATACGCACATATGTTGAAAACCCCCTTGTTTTAGCTTCTGCAAAGAGTTTGCCTATATGGGCATCAAAACCTATTCCGGAAGTGCAGAAAAAAGCCTTATCGTTGATGAAGCAACTGTCCATTTTTATGGCTTCTCCATGCAGAATAACATGAATTGCATTTTTTACATCCAGCGGGATTTTCAGGTGGCGTGCCAGCCCGTTACCCGATCCGATAGGAATAATTGCGAGTGCAACTTCTGTTCCGACGAGGGCTTTCGAAACTTCATTCACGGTTCCATCACCGCCTACGGCAACGGCTACAGAAAAATGCTCCTTTAATACACGGTCTGTAATCTCCTTACCCTGAGCCGGTGCATCCCACAGAATAATTTCATAATCCACATAATTGGGAGTATGCTCCTTAATCTGCTTTATAATGGTTTCTGTATTGGAGACCCCTGCATTGGGATTGATAATGAATGCAATTTTTTTTCTCAGACCATCAGCTACGAACATAGGAACAGTATTAGGTTTACCCTGCTGCAACTACAGGAGTTGAAGCCGTTACACTTTTAAGTATGACCGAATTAATTTCTTCCAGGAAGATGTCTTTTGAATTACCCAGCCATTTCCGGAATGGAAGCGTATCAATCTTACAGGTACTTACATAGTCAACAAATTTGTTTATATCAAACTTGCTGTCAAAAATCCCTGCACCTGCTTTAAAAGCGTCTCTTGCATTTACAAACTGTTCGAAATGGCCTTCCACAGGTACCATAAAAACGGGCTTACCCAGATACATTGCTTCACAAACGGACTCAAAGCCTGCGGTACTTACGAGTCCCTTTGTTCCGGCCATGTATTCCAGAAATTTCTTGTCATCCAGCCTGTGGAAATAAAGATTCTCTCCGTATTTCAGCGTATCATACGTTTCCGTCATATCGCAAAATACATGCGCTTCAATATGCTGGTTGTTCTGATGCCAGCGTATGATTTCGTCCTTGTATCCGTTGTTAAGAAGATAAATAAGATAATAATCTTTCTTCTCTTCTTTTTGCTCAAAAACATCTTTCCTGAGCAGTGGAGGTACTACAGCTATCCCTCTTTCCTCGTAATTTTCCATTGCATAAAAGGAAATAGCCAGCTTGCGTACAGAGCCAAAAGCAGTAAGTTTTGAGAAAAGGCGAACAGCAGAACGATCAACACGATGCCCCTCGGGGAATTTGAATTCAGGGTGGAGAAACATGTACTGATGTGCTATGCAGACCAGCGGTACGGACGGCTTCCTGAACAGATAATAGAGGCCTATCAGAGGGTCATAAAAGTTAATGAGCACATCCGGGTTATGCTCCTTTACAACTTCATCAATCATTTTTATACTCCTGGAAAAAACGGGCAGCAACAGAAGATTATAAAAGAGTGATGGGGCTACCCGAATAGATCTGTTTGTTTTGTCTGTGACAAAGTTAGGACTTTGAAAGCGGGTTACCGGAGCCTGTATTTTTTCATAAAAGAATGGAGGTATCTCCCTTTTAGAACTGCAGCCAACCAATACCGCACTGATTTCATATCCGGCACTGATCAGAATTTCACGCATGGAAATAGCCTGAGTCATATGTCCCCGGCCTTCGCCCTGAACGACAAGTACAACTCTTTTTTTCCGGCTCATAGGTAGGCAGGGATGAGCATTTTAACAGGCCTTTCCAAAACTTCCGCTTGCTGTTCGGCTAATTTTTCCTCTGCCTGACGCGCTGCCAGCCACTCCGAATACACGATTATTTTCCATTCCCCCTCGTGGGTCTCAGCAAGCGCAGTGAGTGACTCCACCCAGTCGCCCGAATTGAGGTAATGAACATCCCCAATCATTTTATTGGCCGGCTGGTGTATATGACCGCAGATAATACCATCGCACTTCTTTCTCCGCGCCGCTTCCGACAGATGATCCTCATAATCGGAAATATAAGACACTGCCGATTTTACTTTCATTTTAATAACCTGTGAAAGGGAATAATAAGGCAGGCCCCTTTTTTCGCGGTAATAATTGTAATTACGGTTCAGCCAAAGGAGGAAGGTATAACTCACATCCCCCAGTTTTGATAACCAGGGCATACGTGTTGTAATGGTATCGAATACATCTCCATGAATGACATAATAACGCTTCCCGTTCGATTCATGGATATGATCATTCACGATAGAGAAATTACCCACTTCAAAGGGTAAAATCTGCTCCAGAAAATCATCGTGATTGCCCCGGAGGTAAATGACCTTCATTTTCCTTTTCTCCATTGCCTTCAGAATGATCCGGAAGAACTTGGTATGCTTTTTCTTCCAGGATCCGCTTTTCTTGAGCTGCCATCCGTCAATGATATCCCCGTTCAGAATCAGCTTCTCACAGGTATGCGCTTTGAGGAACTTTACAAGCTCCTTGGCTTTGGAATCTTTGATGCCCAGATGTACATCTGAAATCACCAGTGTTTTATAGGCTGTTTTCATTTACAGGGTTTATGCAAATGTCCATCCTCCAGTTTATTCAAAGGTTAAACTGACGTAAACTCCAGCGTTCCCATGAACAGTGCTTTGTTAATAAAAGCGTTTTAACGCATCCTGAAAACAGGTGAAACGACCGTCTTTACAGCGCTATAACCCTGTCTGAAGGCAACTTGGAAATGAACAGTTTATGAACCGTTCCGACAGGTTTATTAATGTCTTATTAATAGTAAGGCAATATGAAAGAGGGAGCTTGTGCTGACAGAGGGGAATACACTTCATTATGAAGTCAATTACTTGATCAGAACCCCATTCAGGCGCATCAGTTCTGTTTCGGCTGTCTTGGCATCATAGCGCGCTGTGACGAGCCTGCTTTCCGCATCGAGGAAACTTTTTTCCGCATCTTTGAGCTGCAGGGAGGTCACATAACCGAGGCGGAAGCGTTCCATATTGATTGTTACATTTTTCCGGGCGAGAATGATATTGTCTTCTTCCAGGTTGAGCACTTCAACAGCATTTTGAAAATTACTGTATGCTATTATCAGCCCGCTTTCGACCTGGTTTCTCACATCTTTAAACTGTAAATCATAATTCAGTGCAGTGATACGCGCATCCCTGATCTGGCGGTTTACATTGAATCCGCTGAACAAATTCCAGGTGATATTAAACCCGGCAGAGTAACCCAGGTTTTGGTTAAAGAGTACGAATCCAGCTGAGTTTTCCGTACGGGCGAAATTATATCCGGCACTGACTCCAAGCACAGGGTATCGCTGTGAACCAACCTCGCGGAGTGTATACTCTGCAATGTGTACGTTTTTCTGTGCAGCCAGAAGCATATTATTTTGCTTTACGACACTTGTTTTGAGGTCTTCCAGCTTAGGGTGATACGTAATTGAAAGAGAATCTGTGATATCGAAATCCGTATAACTGTCGCGTGAAAGCAAAAGGTTCAGTGTTGATTTTGCATTGGCAATAAGGACCTTCTGCCTCAGCCAGGCCGACCGCTGCTCATTCAGATCCACTTTTGCCTGTAATACATCGGCTTCCGAACCGCTTCCTATCCTGCTCTTAGTATCCGCAATATTCAGCCTCTCTTCATAAATACTGATAGCTTCATTCAGAGAGCCGAGCAATTGTTTCTGACGCGCAATATCGAAATAGGCATCTATGATCCTCGCAATTGCATTTTCCATCATGACCCGGGCATTTAATTCACCCATAGCCTGAAGCTCTTTGAGCTTATCCCGTGTAGCAAACATTTTCATGCCATCAAAAAGGGTCCAGGATACAGAAGGACCGGCATTGAGTGCCTGAGTGCTCACACCCGGCTTATTCACCTCCAGCCCACTGGCATACTGCTGATGAATATTGTTGTTTGCCAGACTGCCTGAAGCTCCAAGCTGCACCAGCGGAAGCATGCCTGCATTTCCGGGGCGGTTGTCATTCTTTGTTATTTCTGCCTGATTTTTTGCAATGAGAATCGAGTAATTATTCTTCAACGCGAATTCTATTGCTTGTTGCAATGAAAGTTTTTCCTGTGCGCTGATAAATTGCACAGAAACTATTAATAGAATCACGATCAGGGCTCTTCTATTCATCTTCTTTCTTTTTATCCCTGGAAAGGAAGGAGTAAATAGCCGGGATCACAAATAAGGTGAGTGCAAGGGAGAATAAAAGTCCGCCTATAACTACAGTACCCATCGACATACGGCTTTTTGCGCCGGCACCGAGAGCCAATGCAATTGGCAATGCACCCAGAGCTGTGGCAAGGCTTGTCATCAGAATCGGTCTTAACCGGGATGTGGAGGCTTCTATAATCGCTTCCATTTTACTCAGCCCCTTTTCCCTAAGCTGGTTGGCAAACTCAACGATAAGAATACCATTCTTGGTGACGAGTCCGACAAGCATAATCATACCAATTTCACTGAAAATATTCAGTGTCTGATTGAAATACCACAGGGAAAGAAATGCCCCAGCAAATGCCAGAGGAACGGTAAACATGATAATAAGCGGATCTATAAAACTTTCGAACTGTGCAGCCAGAACCAGGTAGATCAGTATCAGTGCCAGCATGAGTGCGAAGAAAATATTGGACGAGCTTTCTGCAAAGTCACGGGATGAGCCGGTCAGCTCCGTAGAAAAGGAATCATCCAGTGTTTTTTTGGCAATACGGTTCATGGCGTCAACTCCATCTCCAATGGTCTTACCGGGAGCGAGTCCGGCACTGACGGTAGCCGACATATACCTGTTAAAGTGATACAGCTGAGGAGGGCTGCTTTCTTCTCTTACATTGGTTACATTATCCAGCTGGATAAGATCCCCATTTGCATTTCTGACATAGAGTGATTTAAGATCCAGGGGTTCATCGCGGTTTGCACGATCCATTTGCCCGATAACCTGGTATTGCTTGCCATTCCTGTTGAAATAAGCAAACCGGTCTCCGCTATATGCCAATTGCAGGGTCTGTGCGATATCCTGTACTGAAACACCGAGATCTTTCGCTTTATCCCTGTTAATGGTAACGTCCAGTTCAGGCTTGTTGAATTTGAGGTTCACATCGACAACTCCTCCGAAGGTTTTTTCCTTATATGCTTCATCCAGAAATTTCGGCAGGAACTGTTTGAGCTTATCAAAATTCTGAGCTTCCAGCACATATTGTACAGGCAGGGAATTCTTTGCACCTCCTCCGACACTTATTGTTTGTTCTTCGATGATAAATGTTTTGGCTTCCGGATATCCCTTGGTTTCTCTTCTCATCAGAGCAGCGATCTGTTGCTGGCTTCTTTTTCGTTTATCAGGTGTAGACAAAACAACCCGCATCATGCCGGAATTAACAGAGCCGGAGCCGGCAAAATTAGGAGCCGTAACACTGATACATTGCACTTTCTCCCGGACAGAGTCATTTACAAGCGCTGTAAGCCTGTCCATAAAATTGTCCATATATTCATAGGACGCCCCTTCCGGTGCTGTAACGGCAACACGAAGCCAGCTTCTGTCATCCAGCGGAGCCAGTTCCGTCGGCACAATCTTAAAAAGACCGATAAGCATCACAATAGATACACCCATTATTACAAAAGCCCAGCGTCTGTGTTTCATAAAACTGCTGAGGCCCCGGCGATAACTCTCTGCCATATTCACAAAGAAAGGTTCTGTCCGAAGGTAGAACCGGCTTTTTTTCTCATTCTTGCGGATCAGTTTGGCATTCAGCATGGGTGTCAGAGAGAGGGATACGAATGCCGATATCAGCACGGCACCCGCCACCACTACCCCGAATTCCCGGAACAGCCTTCCCACGAAACCCTGCATGAAGATCACCGGCATAAATACAGCTGCCAGTGTGATTGAAGTGGAAATAACTGCAAAAAATATTTCCTCCGATCCTTTGTATGCTGCCTCCAGAGGTTTCATTCCTCCTTCCACCTTTTTGTAAATCACTTCTGTGACGACAATGCCGTCATCCACCACCAAACCGGTAGCCAGTACAATAGCCAGCAGGGTCAGTACATTCACGGAAAAACCCATGAAGTACATTATAAAGAAAGCCCCGATGAGGGAAACAGGAATATCAATAAGCGGACGGAAGGCTATGAGCCAGTCACGGAAAAAGAGATAAATGATCAGGATAACAAGGACTATAGCTATCAGCAGGGTTTCCTTCACCTCTGTAATAGAATTCTTAACAAATTTGGTATTGTCAAGGGCTATATCCAGGGTATAATCTTTGGGAAGGTCTTTTCGTATGGAGACAAGACGTTTATAAAATTCATCGGCAATATCTATATAATTGGCACCGGGTTGGGGAACCAGACCCAGACCAATCATTGGTGTTCCGCTTTGCTTAAGGATGGTTTCTTCTGCTTCCGGCCCTAATACTGCATAACCCAGATCTTTCAGGCGTATTGTTTTTTCCTGAGTTTCCTGAATAATCAGGTTATTAAAACTTTCTTCCGAAGTAAACTTACCGATTGTTCTTACGGTGAGCTCCGTTTTGTTCCCCTCAATCTTTCCCCCGGGCAGCTCCACATTCTCTCTGTCAAGGGCCTGCCGGATGTCCAACGGAGTCATTTTGAATGCTGCCAGTTTCGCAGGATCCATCCAGATACGCATGGCGTATTTTTTCTGACCCCAGATCTGAATGCTGCTTACTCCGGGTATTGTCTGCAAACGCTCCGCAATAATATTTTCAGCATAATCACTGATCTGGAGAATGTTCTTGTTATTACTCTGTACCGTTAAGGCAAGAATAGCATCGGAGTTGGCATCCGATTTGGTTACTGTAGGAAGGGCATCTATATCAAGCGGAAGTTGCCTCACAGCCTGGGAAACTTTATCCCTTACATCATTGGCAGCAGCTTCCAGATCGGCATTCACATTAAATTCAACGGTAATTACAGATGAACCCAGATTACTCGACGAGGAGAGTGAACGGATTCCGGCTGTACCATTGATTGATTTTTCCAGAGGTTCCGTAATCTGTGATTCAATTACGTCGGCATTCGCTCCTGTATAATTGGTCCTCACCGTAATAATAGGAGGATCTATGGAAGGATATTCCCGCACACCCAGATAGGTATAACCGATAAAGCCGAATAAAACGATAACTACTGACATGACAATTGCCAGTACCGGACGTTTTATACTGATGGAGGATAAACTCATAGCTTTATTTCGCTTGCTGAATAAATACCGGAGCTCCGGGTTTAAGCTGCATGATTCCGGTTGTAATAACGGTATCACCTTCACTCAATCCTTTGGTAATTTCTATCTGTATATCTGTCCTTGAGCCTGTTTCAACAGGTCTGGATACCGCTTTCCCGCCTTTACACAGATAGACATTCTGTCCTTTTAATACCGGGATGAGCGCTTCGGTGGGGATGAGGATCGTGCCTGCGGTTTCTTTCAGGACTACTTCTATTTTCGCAAACGCGCCCGGGTGAATCTTTCCTTCCTTGTTAGGACAAATGGCCCGGAGCTGCAATGTCCGTGTTGCCAGATCAATCTTGGGTTCTATGGCATAAATCTGTCCGTCAAATGCTTCCGGAAGTCCTGCAGTATGAAAAATGAGTTTTTGTCCTTTGTGGATAGAACCGGAGTATTTTTCGGGCACGAAGAAGTCTATTTTAATCGGATCGATTTGTTGCATGGAAGCTATTTTAACCGTGGGAGATACATAGCTACCTTCACTTACACTTTTCAGACCGATGATTCCGTTGAAAGGAGCGCGCAATTCCGTTTTGGCAATCTGTGCTCTGGTGAATTCGATATCGGCATCTGTACCCTGTACGGTATTAAGGGCTGCGTCATATTCTTCCTGGCTCACACCCTTTATTTCCAGTAATTTTTTGAGGCGGCCTTCTTTTTCTGCTGCCAGTTTACGCTGCAGATCCAGTTTTTTCAATTGAGCCACCAGATCGGCATCATTCAGTTTAAGGAGCAGTGCGCCTTTCTCTACCTGATCACCCTCTTTAAAGAGTATCTGCACTATTTTACCTGACACTTCCGGTTTCAGATCCACTTCCTCGTTTGAAAGTGTCGTTCCTGTAGCAACAATATGGGTGTCGAAGGTTGCTGCATGCACAACCGTTACCGTTACATTGCTCGGGGCAGGTTTTGAAGCAGCCCCTCCTTGTTTATCCGGACTGTTTCCTTTCAGAAACAGAACCTTGATGACCACGAGTGCAGCAACAAGTATGATGATAATGATAGGCCACTTTTTCATTTCCTGCCGGTTTTAACTTTTTTGAAATCGACTACGATGGTATTTGCAGGTTCTTCGCCCAGGTTGCGTGCAAGCAAATCAAGACTCTGATAAAATCCTTTCTGATTTGATTTACTTAAGCCTGAGAAAGCTGCTGAATTCAGCTCACCGACTGCTCTGTGAATACGAGGAAGGGTTTTTCTTGCCTTTTCGGTCAGGCACAGAATATGTTCCCGGCGATCGGATGGATTCATCATCCGTTTGATGTACTTCTTCTTCACCAGGTAATCAATAATGCGGACCATAGAAGCTTTATCGATCCTCAGCAAGTTGGCAACATCCTGCTGACTGCAGGCTGCTTCCTTATTTTCAAGAATTATCAGGATAGAATAGTGCCGGTCAATATCCAGTTCTTCCAGTTTTTTGGTCAGGGCGCCGAAATACATACGCATAAGCAAACCGAACCGGCGGCCCAGCGGAAACTCCTCCGTAAAGTTAGCATGGGGTGCCATTGCTTACATATTTATACAACAAAGATAGTTGTTTTTGTAAATAGTTAGCAATGTTAACTATTTTTAAGATCAGAGAAACCCCTTATTTCCAAACAATAATAAAACCCGCATGCAGGTTATCAGGGATAGATCTTAAGGCCAATGATACCGATGAGGATAAGTCCGATGAACAGGAGGTTCATCATGGAAACTGATTCTTTCAGTACAAGGGTGTCAACCAGTTTGACGCCGATCAGAGCCACTGCCATCCAACAGGCAAAAGCTACCGAAGCCGGTATTTGTTTCATGGCTTTGGAAAAAAACAGGATATTGCCTACTCCGAAAATAATATAGCCCAGGCCGGGTAACAGCACCTTCAGGTTATCCAGGCTGGTAAAGAGCAGGGAGAATTTGAATGAGAGCAGTGTCTTCAGCTTGAAATACTTAAGACAGTATATCCAGCAGATTTCACAAACAGAAGCAATTAAGAGAAAGATCCAGGCCATCAGGCAGAAATGGTTTTATCATCTTCAGCTTTGACTCTTTTTCGGAACAAAGCTATTAATTGGCCGAAATATCCCTTTGGAAATTCATACGGCAGGCCGTATCTGACCGGTTTGAAATCGGGATGATAGCCGGTACCGAAAATCCAGTCCCAGATGGCAAATTTTGTTGAATAATTCGCAAAGAATACTTCCTGCTGATCCGCATGATGCCATAAATGCATTTCAGGACCGTTGATGATATACTGGAGTTTGCCCGAACGAACATTGATATTGGAATGAATATACATTCCCCAAACTCCGTCAATGCATGCTTTGACAGGAACCACAATCGGGTCGGCTCCCAGTGCTATGATGGGAAGGAATTCTATGGTTTGGTTGATGATAATTTCCAATGCATGTGAACGGGATCCTGCAACCCAGTCTATATACTTTGCTGAATGATGGGCTTCGTGCGTACGCCACAGAATTTTTGAATTATGTTGCCAGCGGTGAAACCAGTAGATATAAAAATCATGCACCACGAGGAAGAAGAGTACCTGGCCAACAACAGGCCATCCGCTTACAAAATGCAGACTTGAAAAATTAAAGTGGTTACTGGTATGGGGGATCATAAAATCCATGATGAGAAATTTCAAAAGGATCGTCTGTACGATATTATACCAGAAAAAATCTGTCCAGATTCCTTCCCGTAAAAAAGGCAGGCCTTTACGGTAAGGGTATTTCCGTTCCAGAAAGATAAACGTGCCGGCAGCAATCAGTATAATTGCAAACGTGATATAATCAACCTTAATCGTATCCCCCATAGGACTTCTTATTATTTTCCGTTCACGGGAGCCACCACCCTTCTCAGTCGTTTCAAGGGGCCCAGCTCACTGTCATATACTTTCTTGACTCCATCACCCAGGGCCACTTCGGCCGACCGTATGTCTCTCACCAGTTTGGCCATACCCGGAACTTCTACTGATGCGGCATGGTCAGATCCCCACATGGCTCTGTCAAGTGTAAAATGGCGTTCTACAAAGCAGGCTCCGATGGCAACTGCAACAACGGTAGTAGCAAGTCCTGTCTCATGACCGGAATACCCTACCGGCGTATCCGGATACATTTTCTGAAGGGTATTGATCATGCGCAGGTTCAGTTCTTCCGGTGGACAAGGGTAAGAAGAAGTAGAATGTGCTATTAACAGGTTGTGCATTCCGAACACCTTGACAGCATCCACAATTTCATGCTGAGTAGACATTCCCGTTGAAAGGATCAGAGGCTTTCCGGTAGCTTTAATTTTGTTGATAAGGTCATAATCCGTCAGTGAAGCGGATGCGAGTTTATACATTACCGGATTGAACTGTTCTATAAAATCAACCGATGGTTCATCCCAGCACGAAGCGAACCAGGCAATACCTTTCTCTTTGCAATAGGAATCAATTTCGGCATATTCTTTCATGCCGAATTCTGTTTTACGTTTGTAATCGATGTAGGTCATCTGACCCCAGGGTGTATCACGCATTACATTCCATTGGTCTTTCGGAACACAAAGCTCCGGTGTTCTTTTTTGGAATTTCACAGCGTCGCAATGGCATTCCACAGCTGCGTCTATCAGCTTGCGCGTAATATCCATAGAGCCATTGTGATTGATGCCAATTTCTGCAATGATGTAGGAAGGCTGTCCGTCACCTATTTTTTTGTTGTTACCCAGGTCAATGATTCTCATCGTTTCTATGTTAGGATATTTGTTTACACTGTATGATGAATTCGGCGAATTCCCTGAAACAGCCCCGCCCTCCGGCTGTGCTGCAAGGATAATGAATGGCATGACGGATGAGATGCATGGCATCGGCGGGGCAGGCTGCCAGACCTACGGCTTGCAACACTTCGAGGTCATTTACATCATCACCTATATAAGCCACTTCTTCCAGTTTCAGATTCTTTCTTTTCAGTATCTCCATTACCCGGGGCAGTTTATCTTTAACCCCAAGGTGCAATTCGGTAATCTGTAATTTCTCGGCACGCTTTATTAATGAAGGGGATATTTCCCCGGTAATGATTCCTGTTTCGATGCCGCTGATTTTTGTGAGACGCTCCACTCCCATTCCATCGCGCACAGAGAATTTTTTCATCACCTCTCCATCCGGACCATAGTATACACCCGCATCGGTAAGCACCCCATCTGAGTCAGTCAGAAGCAGGCGGATTTTTTTCGCCCGTTGTACAGCTTCCTCTTCCTTGCTTTTTCCTGTCATATCGCTGTCCACCCCCCATCCACTACCAGGTTCGCACCTGTCATATAAGCCGATGCCTCCGACGCAAGGAATACAAGGGCTCCTTTGTAATCACCGGGTTTTGCCATTCGGCCCAGCAACGTTTTGCTTATATAGTTCTGTACAAAAAAATCATCCTGACTGTTCTCCACTCCACCGGGTGAAAGGGTATTCACCCGTACACCCTTGTTACCCCAATAAGCAGCCAGAAAACGGGTAAAGTTGATCACCGCTCCCTTTGTAGCAGGATAAGATGGGCTTTTGTAAAAACTATGTTTCCCTTCTTTGTCTTTGTAAATATTCTGGTCGGGTCCTACCATACCATACGTAGAAGCTATATTGATAATACTTCCGCTTCCTCTTTCACTCATGGGTGTACCGAAAACCTGGGAACAAAGAAACACTCCGGTAACATTCACCTGCCAGGACCGGTCCCACATTTCAAGCGGATAATGCTCAAACATACTTTGCTTGCCTGCCAGAAGGGGATTTTCGAACATGTCGTTGATGGCGGCATTGTTCACAAGAATATCGATCTGTCCGTACTTGCCAAGGATCTTATCCCGGGCACCCTGAAGTGATTCCGGGCGGGTTACATCTGCCTCTATTCCGAGATGGTGTTTACCAAGGATTTCGGCCTGCTCCCGGCATTTATTCTCATTCATGTCAACCAGCACTACATTGGCCCCGGCTTCTGCCAGAGCTTCACAATGTTTCTTTCCGATCAATCCACAGGCACCTGTAACGATGGCTGTTTTATTTTTAAGTGAAAACAAATCCATTCCTTAGCTTTTAGCAGCTGTTTCTTTGGGTTTCATATTGAAGTTGCTGACTTTGCGGAACACGGCTTCCAGCGGTTCTCCTTTGAGCAACGCTGCTACCTTGTTTTCCTTCTGAGCCTCTTTCAGCAGGCCGAGCACTTCCCGGTATGCTTTCAGGGTGTATTGCAAATCCTCATCGGAATGCGTAAAACACATATTGTGGAATCCGGCCCAAAGAATACCGCGTTTGATCATCTCCTGCTGAACAAAAGATTTCAGAATGAGGGGATCACCTGCCGAGGCATCGAATGTGACCATCGTGCGGCAGTTATATCCGATGCACTTTGTCCATAAATCGATGCCCAGCTCTTTGGCAAGGGCATTGTAACCGTCTTTCAGTACAGCACCCTTTTGATCCAGCGCTGCTGAAACCTTTTTCTCTTTCATCTCCGTAATGGTGGCAATAGCGGCTGCCATCGAGAGTGCCTCACCTCCGAAAGTAGTAAAGAAGAATACGTCTTTTTCAAACAGTTGCATTACGTCTTTACGACCGGTAAGCAGGGAGATAGGCATTCCATTGGCGAAGGCTTTGGAGTATACCGCCAGATCAGGAGTAATGCCGAAATATTCCTGTGCACCGCCTAATGCTATACGGAACCCGCTCCACATCTCATCAAATATGAGTAATGTGCCATTTTTCTTACAGGCATCCTGAAGCTTCTGCAGGAAGTTGTCTTTCGGAGCTTCGAATACAAACGGTTCGAGGATCACGCAGGCTGTATCAGCATCCAGAGAATCTATTACCGACTGAATATTGTTGTAATCAAAGGTACTGCTCAGGTTCTTGGTTTCCTGTGGAATCCCTTTGTCACGGCTTGTAACACCGATATACCAGTCATGCCATCCATGGTATCCGCAACACAGAACTTTGGAGCGTCCTGTGAATGCCCTGGAGATTCGCACAGCAGCACTGCATACATCGGCTCCTGTTTTACTGATACGGATAGATTCTGCATTTGGAATAATGGAGTGCACAAGCTCAGCCAGTTCCACTTCCATTTCATGCATAAGGGAAAAGGTAATTCCGTCTTTCAGCTGACGGACAATGGCTTCATCCACCTTGTCATAGCAATATCCAAGCGAAAGAGGCCCTATACCCATATTGTAATCGATGTATTCATTTCCATCCACATCCCATACATGGGCATTCTTTCCTTTTTTGAGATATTTTGGAGCCAGGCCTTTCATAAACTGTCCGGGTCCTTTGGCAAGTGTTTGAGTTACCGGATGCATAATCTGCACCGCTCTTGCATAGAGCTCATCGGAATGCGTAATGTCGGGGTAGGTCGGGTTGAAAGCGATTTTGTTAGCCATGTCTTATGCTTTGTAAAGGGTTTTTTTTGTTAACTCTGTTAAGATACGTGCTGCCATTTTTTCTCCTGTAAAGCCTTCGTGATTCAGCACTTCACTGAGGAGGCCAGGCTTAAACCACTTTTCGTTGAGTGACAGGCTAAGCACATTGCCGGCCATACGGTGCTTCAGGAAAACTTCGGCAAGGATGGAATACAGGCCGCCGGTCTGAAAGTGATCTTCAATGGTTACAACCAGTTGAGTAGTACGGGCAGCTTCAAGAATGGCTTTCTCATCCACCGGTTTCAGGGTGCGCATATTGATAAGACCAACCGATAACCCTTCTTTCTCAAGAACAGCTTTGGTCTTTAATGTTTCTTCAAACAGCATACCATACACCATCAGTGTGATGTCTGTTCCCTTTGCAATCACCTCTGCCTTGCCTATTTCAAAATGCGGATCATGTTTAAAATCGGATTTGCGGGTGTTGATACGTACATAGGAAGGGTGAGGGGAGTTCCAGATTACAGGGAGGGCCGTGAGCATATCACCTTCATCGGCCGGGCAAAATACTTGCATACCGGGTATACCGCGCATGATAGACACATCTTCAATAGCCTGGTGGGTAGGGCCGTTACCATCAGACAAAAAGCCGGGTACAAAGCTGCTTAGTTTTACGGGCAGGTTGGCAATACCAACATCGGTACGGATAAATTCAAATGCCCGCATACTCAGAAAAGCGCTGAGAGCATGGACCACCGGTATACGTCCGCGCAGAGCCAGACCTGCTGCAGCACCTATCATTGTTTGCTCGGTAATGCCGGTATCGATAAAGCGGTCTTTGAGCACAGCCGGCAGGTTTCGTATCAGGGCCCTGTTTTCGGCCGTCATGACAACAAAACGTTCATCTTTCAGGGCAATTTCTTTTATCAGTTCTTCGTAGTTCATGTTTAGCGTACAGTAAGTGTTTCTGATTGCAAATCTGTTGTTGCATCTCCATGCAGTTCTTTGAGCAGAGAGTTCACTTCATCGTGTGTAAAATTACAGAACCATCTGTCGGCACGTGCTTCAATACTTGGAAGTCCTTTACCGCGAACGGTGTCGGCAATGATCACACTTGGTTTTTCTTTGTCGAATGGTAATGCTTTAAACGCTGCTTCCAGGGCTTTAAAATCATGCCCGCTGATTCTCTTCACCACACAGCCGAAAGCTTCAAATTTATCGGCCAAAGGCTCCAGCGGAATCAGATCTTCGGTAGCCACGTTAGCCTGGAACTGATTCCTGTCGACCACAAAAGTAAGGTTATTTAAACGATGGGCATGGGCCACCAAAACGGTCTCCCAGACAGAGCCTTCGTTCAGCTCTCCGTCTCCGGTGATCACAATGACTTTATTGTTTTCCTTGCGCATTCTGACATCCATTGCCACACCCATTGCCACGGCAGGCAGGTGGCCAAGTGATCCGGAATGAAATTCCACCCCGGGTACATTTCTGTTCGGGTGCCAGTAAACGGAATCACTGGCCTTGAGATGGTTACCCAGTCTTTCCTTTTCGATAATTCCGAGTTCGGCAAATGTACCGTACATAGCAGGTACATCATGTCCTTTGGAGAGAAAGAGGTAATCCCGTTTGGGGTCCTTCAGGTTATTTTTATTCACATTCAGAAAGTCGGCATACAGGTATACAAGCAGATCGGCACAGGATAATGATGCACCTGTAAAGCAGCCTCCGTCAGTACTGAGGCGGATAATGTGTTCACGCACACGAAAAGCAATCTGTTCCAGTTCTTTTTTTCTTTCTTCTGTCATACTAAATCTGTTTTGTTTGTTCCGGGCTGATGGTTTTCAGTTCCTTTAAATGATTACGATACCAGTTCACGCCCGCATATTTACTGTTGATATTAAATATGTCTTCTTTGGAAACCACTTTCAGAATATCATCAATACCAAAATGAGGATTCTTTTGGTACAGTTCGGAATAAATACGTTCAATAAACTGATAGTCTTCAGGATAATCTATAGTCCAACGATGGCTCATGGAATAATCCAGACCGCATTCCCAGGTAAAGCTGCCAATCCTGAATTTATCCGGATTTTCCCACAGATAAGGAGTGCAATGTTCCCGTTCAAGGGGGCGTACAGCTTCCTTCCAGGCTTTTTCCAAAGCCTGAAACGTCATGATCTCCACATCATTTCCATCCGGATAGGAAGCAGGATGCAGATTTCCGGAATAATCATAGTTGGGCCAGTGGTCCAGAAAATGCCGGATGCCTTTATCAATTATTGAAGGATCAATAAGAGGACAATCAGAGGGTATTTTCAGAACGATATCCGCATCGTAATCCAGGGCAGCCCGGTAGTGCCTGTCGAGCAGATCGGCAGGATGACCGCGGAAACAGTTCAGGTTGTATTTAGTACAGAGCCTTACTACCTCATCATCTGAGGGATCCGTTGTAGTTGCTACGACCACATGAGAACAAAGTTTGCTTTGAAGTACACGTTGGACCATGCGATACAGGAGCGGTTCACCAGCCAGAGGAAGCATAATCTTTCCCGGAAGACGGGTAGACCCTGTTCGTGCCTGTATGATGGCTACTATATTAGCTGGCAGTTGCAAAAGCGATAGGATTGGCTGGCACGTATTGGTTTAAAAACTGACTTCCACTCCCTTTATAACTAATAAAAGCACGGCAGATAGAGGCGATATTCCGTGCAGATGTTCCTGCATTCTGTAATGGTACCAGCCTGTTCAATTCGTCCACATCAAAATAAGAATGTACTTTCTTGCCCAGCACGATCCCGACATAAACCACGGTCGAAAACTGTGTGATAAGCTCCGTACAGTTGGCAATCATATCATTTGTATTGCCTTCTGTAAAAACCAGTGTATCTGCCGGAGCATTATCTTCAATCTCCTTTATCGCTCTTTCCCTCTTTTCATTGGGATGAAGTTTGAAAATCAGTCTCCTGCCATTTGCAATTTTAACTGCCTTTTGAATAAATTCAGGTCTGTTATCCTTACCAAGGCATTCGCGAATATCGGATGTGGCTACCATCACATACTCTTTATGAGGAAAATCGTTATTGAGATGGCTGTGCAGGTTATCAAAATTCGGAATACCGGTAACGGTAATCTTATCCCTATCAGTACCCATGCGGGTCAGATGTTCCTTGTATCCTTCAGAAGCAGCACAATAAATATCGCAGAGGTTGGAAGATCCGTTCAAAGATGTACCAAGGGCAAGGTAACGGGGTAACTTCAGTGCTTTGGTAATACGGGCAAGAGTGTTCATTCCATCAATCATCCCTTCCTGAATCCATATGGTGGGAATACCTTTCAGCGCTCCGGGCAGAATGATATCGGTACAGGCAACCACCAGATCATAGGTATTGTTATAAACACTGGCGCGGTAGTCATTCTTCAGGTTGTTTTCTTTCAGATACTTGTCCGATTTTTCCTTAAACTGACCTGCCAGGGCGGTATGGTCAAGCAGGCCTAGTTTTTGTGTAGTGCGTATAATAAAATGATTGGCGAATATCTGACTGAAATAACAATCAAACTCATTGCTTAAATGCAATGATATCTGATGCATTTGCGTTGTCTGGTTGAGTGATCCACCCAGAAAAATGATCTTCTTTTTAGACATCTGTAAGCCTGGAAAAATAGAACGGCAAAGGTACTAATTTCCGGTTTGTAAGGCAAAATTAGAACCTGAGTTAAACGACTCTGGGTGAATGTAGTAAGACTTATTTCGTACTTTTACCCATTCTTAAAAACATGAAATACATTAGTCTTTTGGTAATCTTCTGCTGTCTTCAGCACAGTCAGGCTCAGACTGTGGCCATAGCCAGAGACAGTACCATCAAGGCTAATCCACAGGATTCTACCAAATTTCTCCGTTTTTACCATAAGGTAGGGAGTGTTTTCAAGGATAAAAGCTTTGTTATTGCACCTGAACTGGGCCGTAAACCTGAAACAGGGGTTCTGGGAGGTCTGTTCTGGCTACAGGTTTTTAAACTCAGCAAGCACCCCGATTCGACTCAGCGTAAATCAAATACGGAAAGCTATCTCGATTATACGGAGAAAAAACAGATCCTCGCCCAGATCAAAAATAACCTCATCTTCAAGAATGAACGCTTCTATCTGAAAGGGGAAAATTTTTACAATAAATTCCCTGATCAGTTCTGGGGTATCGGTAATGAAACACCTCTGTCTATGCAACAAAGTGTTTCCTATGAACTGGTCAGCATCAATCAACGTTTGCTGGGCCGGATCAGTACCCGGTATTTCCTTGGCCTTATTTATCAGTATGTTAACCTCAGCAATGTGGTCTATGCTAAGGGCAGCACAATGGATACGAGCAATATCTCCGGATCACACGGGGCCAAAGCTTCGGGTGTGGGTTTTGATTTCCTTTACGACAGCAGGGATAATATTCTGAACAGCTATAAAGGATTTTTTCTGGAGGTTTCAAGTGTCTTTAATCAAAAAGGGTTGGGAGGCGATCATTATTATAATAATTATACCATTGACCTGCGTGACTTTCTGAATTTCGGAGGCCGGAAGGTCCTGGCCATACAGGCCCTGATCAATTACAATACCGGTGATGTGCCTTTCCGCCAGATGGCACAGATAGGCGGGGATATGATGATGAGGGGTTATTATTTCGGACGCTACCGGGATAAACTGATGATTGCTGCACAGGCAGAATACCGTTTCCCCGTCTGGAAATGGATAGGCCTTACAGCATTTGTTTCAGGGGGACAGGTAGCTCCTACCTTTTCAGGTCTTGACTGGGACGCAGTTCATTTTACCGTCGGTGCCTGTCTGCGTATAATGATCAATAAAACGGAAAGACTCAATATGGGTATTGATTCCGGGGTAGGCAAAGGTACTTCCGGCCTTTATTTCAATTCGGGAGAGGCTTTTTAACGGAACCAGAACAGACAGAACCCGCTTGTGCCGCCTAATATAAACCCGCATATAACCTGTAACGGGGTATGCGCTTTGAGGTAAAGCCGTGCTGCACAAACTGTCAGGGTAAGGAAAGCTATCAGGAGATAGGGACCCAGGAATGCCGAATCTGTTGCCTTCAGAAACAAAGCCGTTACAATTCCGAATACTCCCGCCACCCCCGATGAATGCGTGCTTATTTTCCAAAACCGGTTTACTACCGTTATGACGACAACTGTGATGGCACTGCCAAGCATGCCGAGAGCCAGGGCATCCTGCCTTCCGAAACGGAAAAAGAGGTAAACCGTAATCACACTATATATAATGCTGAGGAAGATCTGCGGAAGGTAACGGTCCTTCTGCTTATTCATTGTGATATCCTCTATTTTCCCAGCTTTGAAAAGGAGGTAGATAAGCAGGAAACTGAACCCAAAAGTACCCAGGAAGATATACACAATAGCCAGAATCTTATCCTGTAAAGTTGTGATGGAAGCCCAGCCGGGGAAGAAAAAAAGTATGATAAAAAAGAGATAGGTAGGCGCGAAGAGCGGACTGATAAGGATTGAGATAAAATTGGCAAGTGATCTGAGCATTCCCACTTATAGGTTAATCTTTTCATCTGTCCTTTCTGACAGAATTTATTAAAGCCCACAAAAATAGGGAGGACAGCTGAATAAAGGAAATGAAGTTTGACAAGTACTGGTATATGAGCAGGTTTATTCCCTTCCTTGATACCTACCTGACTGGTATTCAGCAACTCACGGGCTTCTTGCTTAAAATGAGAATTTACATTAACTTTGTCTTAATGATTGCTTCACAATCAATCCTGTTTTGTTCCGCCTTATTCCATACCCGGCGATAACGGAATCAAAGATTAGAAACTCATCGCGGCTGAGCCGGGATGATCCCCGAAAATACCCAGGTAGTTTGCAGAAGTGACAGGAATGAATAACCACTGTTGAAAAGGAGCATTTTTTATGCCTGCTAAGAAGACAAATTCAAAAGGGAGAAAGAAAGTTTCATCACCTAAGCCTGCACCGCGCAAGGTTATTCCTTTAGAAAACATTCCTGATCCCAAACCCGGTGATCAGGATTCCTTTATGGAAATTTACTGGGCCGCAGATGATGAGGTTGACGGTAAAGGGAAAAAGACGGGTAGCTGATCTCCCCCCTAATTCAAAGATATTTCCGTAATTTTCAGGCATCTAAAATTCCTTAATGTCTGCATTGTCTTGAACAGCCTTTACCGGAAAATAGCAGAAATAGAAAGCAGCAATGAAAAAGCTGCCTTGTGCACCATTATAGGCACACAAGGCTCTTCGCCCCGGAAAACGGGCGCAAAAATGCTGGTAGGAATTAAAGGACGGATAGAAGGGACGATTGGCGGAGGCTCGCTCGAGAAAGCAGTAATTGCACAAGCGATAGAAGTACTTGAAAGCAACACTCCTGTTCGTGTTAAGCATAATCTGGTGACAGACCTTGCCATGTGTTGCGGGGGTACTGTTGAACTTTTCATAGAACCTGTCATGAACAAGAAGAAACTTTATATTTTCGGTGCCGGGCATATCGGTAAAGCTCTGGCCGGATTTGCACAAGACCTGGATTTCAACGTAACCCTTATAGATGAACGCTATGATGCTTTCGACGATCTGAAAAATTCAGATGCAGCACTTAAACAGGAACATCATAACGCAGCTATTGAACAACTTGAATTTGATAATCAGACATCGGTTGTGATTCTGACTCATAACCATGCTTATGACCGGGAAATTCTGGCGTTGACATCTCGGAAGCCACATTGTTATATAGGTATGATAGGCAGTGAACGAAAAGTGCTGGTGGCCCGGAAGAATCTTGTCTCTTCGGGTCTTATGAATGAAGAGGAAATAAATGCCATTGATATGCCTATTGGAATAGACATTGAAGCCATTACCCCACAGGAAATTGCTATCAGTATTCTTGCCAAATTAATTGACGTTAGAAACAGGAAGAAATAATCGTATAAGGATTCTGATATGAGAGATACTATTTCTTTTGTTCTCGATGGTGAGATCCGTGAACTTTCTTTCGACAGGGACTTCAGTCCAACCACTACCGTTTTAAACTATCTACGTCATAACCCTTGCCATAAAGGAGTTAAAGAAGGCTGTGCAGAAGGTGATTGCGGCGCATGTACCGTTGTGCTGGGAGAGCTTGGAAAGGACAACAAAATGCACTACAAAGCCATCGACTCCTGCCTTGTATTTATACCGATGCTGGATGGCAAACAGCTTATTACGGTCGAGAATCTTTCTTCTCTCAATGACAAAAATGAACAAATCCTGCATCCGGTTCAGGAAGCCATGGTACATTGCAACGGAAGCCAATGCGGGTATTGTACTCCGGGTATTGTCATGTCCCTTTTCTCTTTGTATAAAAGCGGCATCCCCATGTCAAGGGAAAACACGGAAGATGCACTTACCGGAAATCTTTGCCGTTGTACCGGCTACCAGCCAATACTGGAAGCTGCTGTACAGAGCTGTTCAAAACGGGAAAAAGACCTGATCAGCGAAGGGGAAGAGCATATCATTGAATTACTTAAAAAATTAAAGGCCTCCGGCAATGCCGTTTCCATACATACCGGCATTCAGGATTACTATCAACCTCTTCTTAAAACAGAAGCCCTTGCATTAAGAAAACAACTGCCGGCCGCCATACTGATCAGCGGAGCTACTGATATAGGCTTACGTGTAACAAAAAAGCATGAACTATTAACCCCACTTCTGGATATTTCCCATATAGAGGAACTAAAGAATACAGCGGAAACCGAAACAGATATCCTTATCGGGGCCGGCATGAATCTGGAAGACCTGCGTATATTTTCCCATACAAGACTTCCGGCTTTGTTTGAAGTACTTACCGTATTCGGTTCACGCCAGATCCGCTCCCTTGCAACGTTGGGAGGAAACCTCGGTTCCGGATCACCTATTGGAGATACCCTGCCCGTTCTCATGGCGTATGATGCCGATATTCTGCTCGAAAGTCAGGATGGAAACCGTTTTGTGAATATGAACCGGTTTATTCTGGGTTACAGGAAAACGGCATTGATGCCCGGGGAGCTCATCACCGGTGTCCGGATTCCTAATCCTAAAACGGGAGTGATTCATAAATTTTATAAAGTATCCAAGCGTAAAGATCTCGATATTTCTACCCTGAGCATAGCCTGCCGGCTGGTTCTGGAGAATAATATTGTAACAGATATAATACTTGCTTACGGTGGCATGGCAGCCGTAACTAAACGTGCGGAGGAAGCGGAAACATTTCTGAAAGGCAAACCCTGGAACCGGAAAGAAGTGGAGCATGCCATGACTCTGATAGAAGAAAGCTTTAAACCATTATCAGATGCCCGGTCGGGTGCAGCCTTCCGTTCTATGGCAGCTAAGAATCTGCTGCTTAAATTCTGGACAGAAACAAAGGTCTGAAAACTAAAGAATACATGAATCCTTCCATTCCACACGACAGTGCCATTAAACATGTATGCGGGGAATCCGTTTATATAGATGATATGCCGGTGCATGCCGGTCTTCTTACCGGACGTGTGGTTTACAGCAAACAGGCGCATGCAAAAATCCGGACCCTTGATCTGCTGGCTGCGAAAGCATTATCCGGTGTACATGCTGTGCTTTGTTATAAAGATATTCCCGGTGTCAACCAGATGGGGCCTGTCATTCATGATGAACCATGCCTTGCTGCCGGTGAAGTGCTGTGTGTGGGTCAGGCCATCGTACTCATTGCTGCCGAAACTGAGGCTATTGCCATTGCAGCAGAAAGACTTATTAGTATTGATTACGAGCCCCTGGAAGCTATCCTTGATCTGAGAACAGCCATAGCGAAAAACTCCTTACTTGCACCTGCACGCAGGATGAAAAGGGGTGATGCAGATTCGGCGCTCAAAACAGCCAGACATAGTGTGGAGGGAGAGCTGGAAACAGGAGCCCAGGAACACTGGTATCTGGAAACACAAACGTGTTTATGCATACCGGGCGAGGATAAGGAAATAACTGCATACAGTTCCACCCAGCACCCTTCCGAAACGCAGGCAATTATATCGGAAGTGCTTGGCATTCCTAAAAATGAAGTGGTGGTCGAAACCCGGCGTATGGGTGGAGCCTTCGGAGGCAAGGAAACACAAGGCAACTGGGTAGCTGCCTGGGCTGCTCTGCTCTCCCATGCTACACGCCGGCCGGTTAAAATCCGCTTATTTCGTGATGATGATCAAATCATGACCGGCAAACGCCACCCTTATCTGATACGTTATAAAGCAGGATTCGATGATTCGGGTAAGATCTCGGCAGTGAAATTCGAACAGCATGCCGATGGAGGATGTGCCACGGATCTGAGTATGGCCATTCTGGAAAGAGCTATGCTTCATGCTGACAGTAGTTATTTTATTCCCCACATGGAAGTTACCGGCAAGGCCTACCGTACCAACCTTCCTTCCAATACAGCCTTCAGAGGTTTCGGAGGGCCACAGGGTATGGCAGGCATGGAAACGGTGGTTGACCGTATTGCGCGTTATCTTAAAAAGGATGCTGCAGAAGTGAGAAAGCTGAATTTCTACGGAACAGATAAAGATAATATCACTCATTTCGGACAGGAAGTGGAGTTGAACCGTTTGCATAGCCTGTATGATCAGCTCCTTGTATCTTCCGACTATGTTAAACGCCGCAAAGCAGTGGAAGCGTTCAACTCAACAAATGAATTTTATAAAAAGGGGCTGGCACTGACACCTGTTAAGTTCGGCATTTCATTTACCACCTCTTTTCTTAACCAGGCAGGAGCCCTGGTACATATTTATAAAGACGGCTCTGTATTGGTAAACCACGGAGGCACCGAGATGGGTCAGGGCTTACATACCAAGATAGCCCAGATTGCAGCCGCCGAACTGGGCGTTGATTTAAATACTGTAAAGGTCAATGCAACCAATACTTCCAAAGTACCGAATACATCTGCAACAGCTGCTTCTGCCGGTACCGATCTGAACGGTATGGCTGTAAAGAATGCAATTGAGCAATTGAAAAAAAATATTGCCGGAGTGATGGCCGCGGAGTTCTCCAAAAAAGATCCTTCCAAACCCAGCCTGCCTGAACAGATCTGTTTTGAAAACGGATGGATAAGCGATATTCAATACCCGGATCGTAAAATGATTTTTTCTGAAGCCATGCCCCTGGTACACCTGAATCAGGTCAGTCTGAGTGCAGCCGGTTATTACCGGACGCCTGATATAGGCTGGGATAAGGCAAGCGGCTGGGGCAAACCCTTCAATTATTTTGCTTTCGGAATGTGTGTAAGCGAAGTAATGGTTGACACGCTGACAGGACATTACAAAAATCTCCGTACCGATATTCTTCATGATGTGGGGGAATCCATTAACCCCGGTCTGGATAAAGGCCAGATAGAAGGCGGATATGTACAAGGTGTGGGGTGGTGTACGACAGAAGAGGTGAAATGGAATGATAAGGGGCATTTGCTGAATCATTCACCCGATACCTACAAAATCCCTTCCGTACAGGATATACCGTTCGATTTCAGAACTAATCTGTTACAAGGCGCGCCCAACCCTAAAGCTGTTCGCAAAAGCAAGGCTGTGGCCGAACCTCCGCTGATGCTGGCTTTTGCCACCTGGCTGGCCATCAAGGATGCCATATCGGCTGTAGGGAATCATCAGATTGAGCCTGAATTCCGGTTACCGGCTACCAATGAAGTTATTTTGCTCAGTATAGATAAACTGAGAACTGCCCGTGCCTGAGCGGAGTCGAAGGCCGGATTATCCTGTCACCTTATTTCTTCTTGTGTCGAGTATTTTCACAAACGAACGGGTCCGGATATCTTCCATGGTAAGACTTGTTGCAGCCAGGTCTTCTTCGGAAATAGCTCCGCAATTCATAGCAATGAGAAAAAAATTGAGAAGTCCCTGGCCGGTAGCGGCATCATCAAACACATCACCCGAAAGTGTGGCCTGCCCGGCTTTTTCCATGAAGTTTCTCAACCTTAGTGCTGCATCCGCATAACTTTCCAGGAAGAAGGAATAAACTGCAGCATACCGTATTGGCAATTGTGCCGGATGGAGATCCCAACCCTGGTAAATACCCTTCCAGAGGGAATGCCGGTTATGATCGTAAGCCAGTTTCCAGGCATGATGTACAACCGAAGTATTTTCCTGCTGTTGCTGTGCGGTGAGTTCCTTACCCCGGTGAGGACCTACAGGCATCACGTTGGTAGCTCCGTCCGAAAGCCACACCCCTGTTCCTGACAAAGCCACCTTCATCATGTGATGCGCAAAATCGCAGACCTGATGATCCATTTTCTGGTATCTCGCCGTTATATTACAGGATGCCGTATAATCATAGGTACCGAAATGCGCTCCGGTACAGCGTCCTTCCGCTGCATGTACCATGGCCAGTAAAGGGTTCTTGCCTTCGCTGCTCATTATACTCTGTGTGGTCTCGACCATGAACTCCATTTTCAGGGATCCTTTGGCAAGGCCTGTGGATGCCTCTATCATTTCAAACAAGCGGACAAGCGCAGAAACCTGTTCAGGAATCTGGACTTTGGGAAGTGTCACTACAAAATTATCAGGCAGTTTGCCTCCACTGGCTTGCAGCAGCGTGGAAATAAAAATATCCAGGGTGCGTACAGAGCGGATTTTTAGTTCTTCGGTAAAAGGCTTGATCCGGATTCCGATGAAAGGACTCAGGATTCCTTCCTTCATTCCTTTGGCAACTTCCATAGCAGTAAAGGCAGCTGTTTCATCTTCTTCCTTATCGGGACGGTTTCCGAAACCGTCTTCAAAATCAATTCGAAAATCCTCCAGTGCTTCCCGCTCCAGTTTGCGAAGGATCTTATTGTAAATAGTATACGATTGCCAGGCTTTTTCATTCTGAGCAGTATGTGATACAGCCAGTTCAGCTTTCAGAGCTTCGATAGCACGGGCTTCTGTTGGCAACGATTGATATCCGGATATTTCCAGGGCACGGGCCATCACAGTAAAGTCGGGGGCATAGGTTCTGAAATTATTCAGAGCCACGGCACCCATCTTCACTACCGTATCGGATTTAAAAAGATTCGCTCCCCCGTAAACCGTATGAACAGGTTGGCGGTTCGGAGAATCACCGGGGTATGTTTTTTGAAATGCCGTATTGGCTGTTTTCAATCCGGAAAGAACACTTTCTTTCCCTTTTTCAGAAATGGATAGTTTCATAGTAACGGATTTCTCTTGGTTTCCACCTACGCTACTGCTTCGGCGGGCAAGCTTGTTTCTTGTTTCTTGATTCTTAACTGCCTCTATAGGTTGAATATCCATAAGGATTCAGCAACAGGGGTACATGATAATGTGAGCTGTCTTTTATTTCAAATACTATTGTCACAGAAGGATAAAAACCGCTTGTGTTTTGCTTTTCAAAATAAGATTTTGTGTCAAATACCAACCGGTATATACCCGGTTCTGTTGTCTGTCCTTCCGGAAGGAGATTACTTACCCGTCCATCTGTATTCGTTTCCCCATTACCGATTCTGTTCCATTTTTCTCCGTCTGATTTTTTTTCAAGAACTACGGTAACACCGGCGGCGGGTTTTCCTTTAGACGTATCAAGAATATGGGTGGTGATCTGGCTCATGCGAGTAGTTTATGAATACGGAGGTGTGTAATTTTGTTTTGTTCGGTACGGGCTATTATTTTTTCCGATTCAGCGTTATTGTTCAAACGTGCCTGAAGCAGATCCAGCATTTCCCGGGCCGATTTGCCGCTGGCACAAACAATAAAGATATATCCAAAACGTTTTTCGTATGCTGCATTTCCGGCAGCAAGCGCCAGGAGTACATCCCTGCCGGCACTATTCACACCGGCCTGCTCCCCTCCTGCCCAAACTTTGGTAGTGGAGAACTTCTCTTCCAGATTTTTCAAATCCCCTATTTTCGGATGATGTGAGAATGCTTCCATCATATCGGTATCAGAGCATGCAAGCCAGATACGGTCACCTTGCCTGAGCAAGCTTTCCAGACTTTCAAAGGGCCGCAATTCACACAATTGCATGGCCCATTTTGAAGATCCGCAGCATTTGAAAAATTCCGCCCGGCATTTTTCCGGATTGAGGCTATTTAATTCCTGGAGTGTCATTCTGTTTTCAAAGAGTTCCAAACAAACGTAAACGGCTGATGCCCCCGTCAGGGAATATGCTCAGACGTATATAATTAAAAGGTCCGGTGGCAATTATTTCCTTTTCAAAAAAATGTTCGTGATCGGCTCTTAGCTTTTCGCGGGTCAGTACAGGAGCCCATTTTATTTTAACAGATCCGGGATCTTTGCTTTCTTTCTCATTCAGCATAGCACCTTCTATTGAACAAGTATCCGGATAATTACCTTTGAAATGACAGGTATCGACCAGAATCTTGTGAATGCTGCCGGTATGAGCCAGACGTACAATAACCCAGTCGCGGTTATCCGGTGTGCGGTTTCTCTTGGTTTCCCATCCATCACCCATATTAACTCCTCTTCCGGGCATCACCAGGTTATCCATATGACTGAAAAACATGTCATTGCACAAAACAGGTTTACCACCATTTATGGCAGCTGCCAGATCAACCATTTCACCAGACTTTACAGTGTCCCAGTTTTTATACACCTCACCGTATACTTTCAGGCGGGCTACTCCTCCATCCGGATAAATATGTAAACGCAGGTGAGTCCAGACCTGATCATTGTTTATTTCGAAGAGATTCTGCTGACCGGGTCCGAGTTTTGACTGGGGAAGAATTTCTGTCCATTGGGTTATGTCCGATTCAAGGGTGGCAGCTACCGGGTTACCTTCGCAGTTACAGGCTTCGACAGAAGCAAACGGAGGGTGGTTGCCAAGGAAATGATTGGTATCAATATCGAGTCCTCTTATTTTGCCTGAAGCCCCCAATTTGATAATGCACCAGTCATGTCCGGGAGTACGCTTGCGCCTTGATTCCCATCCGTCCATCCATTTTCCACGGTCCGTATATTTGTCTGCAATAAAAACACCCCTTCCGGGTTTAAGGAGGTTTTCCTTTTCAGCAAAAAAGTCATCACTGCAGGCAAGAGCTTTACCTCCCAGTCTTTCAGAAGCGAGGTCAATCAGTTTGGTAAATTCCGGCAATTCAGCGGATATTGTTTCCATAGTTCTGAAACAGGTTATGTTCTTAACAGTATTTTCCCAGAAGGCGGAGCTGTCAGTTGTCCATCAGAATAAGCCATCACTCCCCCGACATAGGTTCGTTTAACAGATCCGAATAAGTCAAGCCCAAGATAAGGAGTTATTTTATGCCTGAAGCGTATGGATTCTTCCTTAATCTTAAATTGTTCAGACGGGTCCCATACCATCACGTCGGCATCATAGCCTTTGCGTATATAGCCTTTCTGAGTACCATAACCGATAAAGTCAGCCACTCTTGCACTCATCAGATCGGAAACCTGTTTGATGCTAAACCCTCTTTTGCGGGCCGCAGTCCAGACAACAGGCAATGAGAACTGTATACCTGCAATTCCGCCCCATGCTTCTTTCAGATTGCCGGTATCTGTTTTCTTCAGATCAGGTGTGGAAGGGCTGTGATCTGTTACAATAAAATCAATCGTACCCTCTTTAAGAGCTTTCCACAACTCTTCATTATTGGCATATTCCCGGATGGGAGGAGTGCATTTATAGAGTGTATTTCCATCGGGAATATCTTCGGCGCAGAAAAAGAGGTAATGGGGGCAGGTTTCCACAGTCAGGTGCAGCCCGTGTTCCCGTGCCATTTTTATGGCTTCGATACTGCCAGCCGAAGAAAGGTGTACAATATGGACCCTGCAGTTGAATTCCTCACTTAGGCTGATAAGCAATGCAATGGCTTTATCTTCCCATTCTTTGGGTCTTGAACCCAGAAATGCCTTATAGCTCTTAGGGTTTTGTCTGAAATGTTCCAGTCCTGCATGTTCACTGTCCAGTTCGGCATGAGCCAGCAGGGGTATTTTATGTCCGGCTATGACAGGCATCGCCTGGCGAAGATCTTCTTCTGAAACATTCGGGAAGTCATCAATTCCTGAATGTGTCAGAAATGCTTTGATGCCGAGGACTCCGCTTTCGATAAGCGCTTCCAGGTCTGCGGTATTACCCGGCACAAGGCCTCCCCAGAAACCACAATGACAATACAGTTTTCCGCTGGCACTCTGCATTTTCTCTTTCAGGGCTTTCACTGTGGTGGTTACCGGAGTTGCATTCAGCGGCATATCCACCAGAGTGGTGATACCTCCTGCCACTGCAGCCTGGGTCATGGTTTCAAATCCTTCCCATTCCGTACGTCCGGGTTCATTGATATGCACATGGGAGTCGATAATGCCTGGCATGATGACAAGGGCACCGAGGTCTTCAACAGGTATTCCGGCAGGAGAAACAAGACCTTCTTTCCAGTCTGCTATTTTCCCGTCTTTGATGATTAGTGTCAGGTTCTTCAACCCGTTTTCAGTCAGCACACGTGAACTGTGTAAGGCAAAACTGGAACTATTACTGACTTTCATAACAGAGGCTTTCATCAAATATATTAAGATAATATTCAAAGAGCTTTCAAACTTGTGTTTATATTTAAGCTTTCATTGCCAACACCTTGTAAGTGATCATGCGATATATTGTAAAGCATTGGGGGATGCTGCTGTTTTTATTGTTTGCGACAGAGGCTTCCGGTGCCAATACCGGAGGCACTCATTTCAGTGCAGTCGACTTCTGGTTGCTGGCAGGGCTTACCTTCTTCATTGGTCTTGCACTCTGGGTTATAAATCTGGCGGCCCGGTCACTGAAGAATATTCATGAAAAGGAAGGAGACCTTCCTTCCGGACTAGGCCGTTTAAAAACCATCCTTGATGAGGTGCTGGAAGCCAGGGCGGTAATACTTTATACCTCACTGATCTTCCTGTTCCTTTACCTGCTCTATGCACTCGTACGAGGCACTGCGTATGAAAGCCATGCCCTGGAATGGATGAACCTTATCATTCGCTGGACACATGTCGTATTCGGTATTGCCTGGATAGGAGCATCTTTTTATTTTAATTTTCTGGAGAACAGTCTGAACCGGACTCATGGATTGAGAGAGGGTATTGCCGGTAACTTATGGGCTGTACACGGGGGCGGGTTCTATTACCTGGAGAAATACAAGACAGCCCCGGCAGAAATTCCGAAAGACCTGCATTGGTTCAAATACGAATCCTATTTTACCTGGCTTTCGGGTGTCACGTTACTCACCATTGTTTACTATCTGGATGCTAAAGTTTATCTGATAGATCCCACAGTCCTTGATATTAGCTCAACCACCGCCGTTTGTATCGGCATTGGTACATTGGCAGTGGGGTGGCTTGTTTACGACACCTTGTGTAAATCAGCCCTTGCCAGCTACAAAATCCTGTTTGCACTTATCCTGCTTGCATTCACTACCGGAGTAGCCTGGTTCCTGGCTCATGTGTTCAGCAGCCGGGCCGCCTATATTCATGTAGGGGCAATGCTGGGAACGATTATGACCGCTAATGTGTTCCGGGTTATCATCCCATCCCAGAAGGCAATGGTGAAAGCCGGCAAAGAAGGCAGGGTTGTTGATCCTGCACTTGGAAAGAAAGCGTTGCAGCGTTCGCTTCACAACAACTATTTTACATTACCGGTTATCTTTATCATGATCAGCAATCACTTCCCCAGCACCTATGGAAGCACATTCAACTGGATGGTACTTATCGGGCTTTCGGTGATGAGTGTGGGAGTGAAGCATTACCTGAACCTGATGGAAAAGGGACAGAAAGCGGTATGGATATTGCCTGCTTCGATTGCCGCCATGATCGGACTGGCAATGGTTACGGCTCCGCATACCGCTTCGGTTTGCAAAAATGATTCCGGTGCGAGTTTTGCCGAGGTACAGGAAGTGATTACGAAACGCTGTGTGCAGTGTCATTCATCACATCCCAGCGATGATGTACTGAAAACGGCCCCGAACGGGATTATGTTTGATGATCCGAAAAACATTATCAAGTATGCCGACCGGATTATGAACCGTGCTGTCATTACCAAGACTATGCCACAGGCCAACAAAACGCAGATCACTCAGGCTGAACGGGATCTGATACAATGCTGGGTGGAACACGGCTGTAAGCCATGATCAGCCTCCTATCCGGATCATACTCCGGTTATCGATATTTTCGAAATCGAAACGCCCTCCCCGTTCTTTTTTCTTGTTGCCAAGGTTGAGTGCTATAAGGGGACGGATATCTTTTCCAGCTCTCCATGCCGAAAGAATATCATTTTCTGTAGAAGAGAAAAGACAGTTTTTAATTTTCCCGTCGGCAGTAAGCCGGAGTCTGTTACAGCTATCGCAGAAGGGCTCTGTTACCGTTGTTATAAAAGCAAAAGAGCCCCGGTATCCCTTTACTGCATATTTTTTAGCCGTGTCATTTGGCTGATCTTGCAGCTTAATAATATCAAATGATTTCCTGATAGTACCCAGTATTTCTGCATAAGGCACCACAGCTTCCCTCCTCCATGAATTACCGGCAAAGGGCATGAATTCAATGAAACGAACATCCAGTTCGTGATCCTTCGTCCACCGGATAAAATCCGGAACAACATGTTCATTGATGCCTTTCATTATTACCACATTCACCTTAACCCTTAAACCTTCGGTAAGCAGGAGGGCAATATTTGATTTTATCTTTTCAAAATCCCCGCGTTTGGTAATGGCTTTGAATTCCTCCGGGTTTAACGTATCGAGGCTGACATTCGCAGATTTTATCCCTGCTTCATGAAAGGAGCCGATAAATTCATTGGCGAGAATGGCATTGGTACTGATAGTAAGTTCAACAGGCAGGGCTGAGAGTTTTTGCATGATCAACCTTACATCCTTACGTAACAAGGGCTCTCCTCCTGTAAGGCGTATTTTTTTCACCCCCAAACCGGTAAAAACACGGGCTATGCCTTCTATCTCATCGGCCTGCATGAGTCTGGCCGAAGGGGTAACGGAAGTATCTTCTGATGGCATACAGTACACACAACGCAGGTTGCAGGCATCCGTAAGGGAAATACGGAGGTAATCGTGCTTGCGGCCGAAGCTGTCTGTTAGCATAGGATAAGTCATTTTCAGGTATGCAATTTACCTATATATTTACACTATCATGTCAGATTATGCAATGTTATTGGGTTTACTCTTCCTGGTAGCCTTTTTTTATTCAGCTGTAGGTCATGGAGGAGCCAGCGGGTATCTGGCGGTATTAAGCCTTCTTGGATTAAGTATAGCACTTATCAAACCCGGGGCTTTGCTCCTGAATATTTTTGTATCAGGCATAGCTTTTTATCAGTATTACAGGGGAGGGCATTTCCGCTGGAGGCTTTTTTATCCGTTCGCACTCCTTTCTGTTCCAATGGCATTTGCCGGGTCTTATATTCATTTAAATCCTCAGCTGTATAAACAGATCCTGGGCTGTTGTCTGGTTCTGGCTGTAATGCGTATCCTGGGTGTATTCAACCGAAAGCCTCTGGGACAACTGAAGGATGTTCCTTTGTTGGCAGGTGTATTAATCGGAAGCGTACTGGGGTTTTTGAGTGGTATGATAGGCATTGGAGGTGGTATTTTACTGAGTCCTGTTATCCTGCTTTGCAATTGGGGCAGGATGAAAGATACAGCAGCTGTATCAGCTTTGTTTATCCTTGTTAATTCCATTGCAGGTATGATAGGATTTATACGGCAAGGCACGGCCTGGTCGCCTGTTTACGCAGGCTGGCTCGCTGTAGCCATTGCCGGAGGTTTGCTCGGATCGCATTGGGGAAGCCGGAGAGCCGAACAAACCAGCCTGAAATATGTACTGGCTGCAGTACTGATGTTTGCAGCAGTTAAACTGGTATTGGTATAAGAATGATAAGTCCGGAAGAAGCACGTATCATATTACTCAAAGAAGTTTCTGCCTTAACGGGTACAGAACAGATCGCAGTATCCGCATCTTCAGGTTATACGCTTGCAACAGAAATTATTTCACCCCTTGATTTACCTCCATTTAACCAGAGTAATGTAGATGGATATGCCCTCGGTATTCCGGGCAGCGAACAACAGACCTGGATTGTAGTGGAGGAGATTCCGGCAGGGTCTTATACAGACCGTAAGCTACAACCCGGAGAGGCGGCCCGGATTTTTACCGGCGCTTATGTTCCCGAAGGAAGTGCCTGTATCGTTATGCAGGAAAGGACAACCTTAACCGGCAATGTGATTACATGTACGGATGAATTTCAACATGGTAAGTTTATACGCCTCCAGGGCTCTCATATTAAGAAAGGAGACAGGGCATTGCAGAGCCATCACCTCATAACCCCGGCTGTGATCAGTTTTCTGGATGGTATGGGTATCGCTGACGTGTCTGTTTTCCGAAAACCGGCAATAGCGCTTATCATCACCGGTAATGAACTGGAAAAGACAAAAGGCCTTTTAGAGAAAGGGAAAAATCACGAATCCCTTGCCTCCGCCTTAAATGCAGCATTACACGCTATGGGGTTGAATGCATCCAGCCTGCAATTTGTAAAAGATGACAAAGCCGCTCTTTCCAAAGCTATTCAGGAAGGGCTGAAAGCAGATATGTTAGTTGTAACAGGTGGTATTTCAGTTGGTGATTATGATTATGTAGCCGAAATTCTGACCGAACAAAAGACACATTGCCTGTTTCATGGAATAGAACAGAAGCCCGGCAAACCCTTGTATTTCGGCAAAAGTAAGACAGGGTATGTATTTGCTTTGCCCGGCAACCCTGCCTCTGCCCTCTGCTGTTTTTATGAATATGTATATACAGCGCTCCGGATACTACAAAACAGGAAAGAGTTATTTCTGAAAATACGAAGACTCACACTAATGAATACGGTAGTAAAGAAACCCGGACTTGCATTCTATCTCAAAGCACGCGTTCAGGATACCGTAGTTGAAGTCCCCGAAGGACAGGATTCCTTTATCATGAAATCATTGGCAGAAGCCAATGCCTTTGTATATTTACCGGCACAGCAGGGAACGGTAAATGCAGGAGAAATTGTGGAAGTGCATCTTTTACCCGAAATCTGAAAACATGACAGTTCTATTCTTCGGTCCGCTAGCAGAAATTACCGGTAGCACAAAGATTGAGTTCGACCACACACCGGATACAGCAACGCTGATGGAACAGATCTTGCTTCGTTTTCCGGCATTGAAGCGTATAAAGGTTCAGCTGGCTTTGAATCAGGAAGTGGTGACTGAAAGTAAGGTAATAACAGAAGGCGATGAACTGGCGTTGCTGGCACCATTTGCAGGGGGGTAAGCAGACATAAACCGATGAACACATCCAAACCCATGCATAAAGTTTTACAGCAAGGACCCATCAGCCCGGGTTTTATTGCTGATTCCATTGCCAAACATAGTGTGAAGACGAAGGTGGGAGCCCATACTGTTTTTCTTGGGCAGGTCCGGGCTGATGTTGTCGGAGGAAAAACAGTGCAAGTTATTGAATACAGTGCATATGAAGAAATGGCTGAAAAGGAATTTAATAAAATAAGGGAAGCGGCATTTGAAAAATACGAATTGAGCTGTCTGCATATATATCACAGTACGGGGCTTGTCAAAGCCGGGGAGATTTCCCTGTTTGTTTTTGTCTCTGCCGTACACCGCAAGGAAGTATTCGAAGCCTGCTCCTTTATTGTTGAGCAGATAAAGAAACAGGTTCCTGTATGGGGAAAAGAAATTGCCGATGACGGCACCCATGTATGGAAAGAAAACAAATCGGTTTAACACAACGCGAATGGTCGATATCACTCATAAATCAAACACCCTGCGTCAGGCAGTAGCCATGGCAGTAGTAAGGCTCAGTAAACCGGAAGCACTCGAAGCTCTGTTAAACAAAACCGTTCCTAAAGGCGATGTGTTTGAAATGGCTAAAGCAGCGGGCTTGCTGGGAGTGAAGCGCACGAGCGATCTGCTGCCCGACTGTCATCCCATTCCGATTGAATATGCCTCTGTGAGCTATGAAATTCATGGACTCGATATCCGGATCAGAATGGAAGTAAAAACCATTTATAAAACAGGTGTTGAAGTGGAAGCCATGCATGGAGCATCGGTGGTGGCGCTTACTGTGTATGATATGCTCAAACCGCTTGATAAAGGAATTGAGATATGCAACATACGTTTGCTGGAAAAGAAGGGAGGGAAGTCTGATCTGAAGAACACCAACGGAAAAGGCTTAAAAGCCTCTGTGCTTATTATTTCCGATTCTATATCAGCCGGGAAAAGTGAAGATGAAAGCGGTAAAGCCATCTTGTCACGTCTGAAAGACCTGCAATTTGAAATCTTAAGCACAGCTGCTGTTGCTGACAATCCGGATACAATACAAGCCACACTTCGCAAACTCATGAACGAAGGAGCAGAACTGATTCTGACTACTGGAGGTACGGGACTATCTGTACGTGATGTAACTCCTGAAGCTGTAAAGCCTTTGCTGGACAGGGAAATACCCGGACTGATGGAAGCGGCCCGTGCACACGGGCAACACAAAACACCTTTTGCTATGTTATCGAGGGGGGTAGCCGGATTTTGCGGAGAAACGCTTATTATCACTTTGCCCGGATCCCCGGCCGGAGTGACCGATTCATTGGAAGCCTTATTTCCGGCTGTACTGCATGTGTTTAAGGTTAAAGCAGGACAGAGGCACAGCTAATCAGTATTCTGTTTTTCCTTCCATCTTTTCCCAGGCATCAAAGGCCTTAAGGCCTTCGGTACGCATAAGCTGGATAAATTTCATACTTCTTTGATCCAGTGGTTTGGCAATTTCCGAATAGATAAAATCATCATCAAACGCTATTTCGGCAGCATCTTTCTTTGTACAGGCATAGAATACCTTTGCAGGGCGGGCCCAGTATATAGCTCCTAGGCACATAGGGCAGGGCTCGCAGCTTGTATAGATATCACATTCATCGAGCTGGAAGGAATTCAGCACTTTGCACGCCTCACGGATAGCCACCACTTCGGCATGTGCAGTAGGATCATTGAGTGCAGTAACCTGGTTATAGCCACGGGCAATGATCTTCCCGTTTTTGACCACTACTGCACCAAAAGGTCCGCCCTTGTTGCTTTCCACATTGCTTACTGCCAGACGTATGGCCTCTGCCATATACTCCTGATTATCCATGTGCCGGAGCGTATTATTTACAGGTCACTTCTTTTTCTGTCCCTGACCCAGTACACTCTTGGAATCGGGTACAGTTTTTTTCCGTTTGCGGTAATTAAAGAAAATCCATAATCCACCGCCTACCACGAGGAAGTGGATGAGGTAGGATTGTGAAATATGATCGCGCTGAACAAAAGCAAAGAATCTGTTCCACCTGAACTTTTTCAGGAAAGACACTTTTTCTTTGATTGACATCCAGATGAATACCGGTTTACCGACAACATGGTCTTCGGGCACAAATCCCCAATACCTTGAATCGGCAGAGTTGTGCCTGTTATCACCCATCATGAAATAATAATCCTGCTTAAAGGTGTATGAATGGGCTTCCTTATTATTGATATAGATTTTCCCGTTCTTTTTTTCAAGCAGGTTTTCTTCATAAGCGCTGATGATACGTTCATAAAGGGGAAGGGTTATAGAATCGATAGGAACCGTTACTCCTTCTTTCGGTATAGTAAGCGGGCCGTATTTGTCGTTGGTCCATGGATAGTGCTGAGAATGTGGAAAGAGATCCTCATCATTTCCCCAGGAGTAGCTTGTATCCCTCAATTCATGCAGGCTGTGAGTTCCATATTGCTCCCACAGGTAAGCAGCATTCTGATTGGTTGTTTGCATAACCAGGTGGGTATAATCCCCCTGTTGGGTCTGTCCTACGTCTGTAATATCCAGTTTAGAGCCGAGTGAAGTCGGAACAAAATCATCGCCCGGATGTGTAAATAGCGGGATACTGTCATTGTTGTAATAATAACTGTATTGCAGATTCGGAGGAACGTATGCCGGTTGGTTATTGATGAAAATTGTCTTGTTCCTGATTTCAAAAATATCGCCCGGCAAGGCCACACAACGTTTTACATAATGGTCGAGTTTATCAATCGGACGTACCACGATATCTCCCAGGGGGACATTGTTGTTGTCGCTTTGGTTCTTGTCGAGTACTCTGTTACGGCCCAGCCTGCGGCACAGGGCATAATAACTTGCATAGGTCTTACCTTCGGCATGATTCAATTCAACGGTGTCTCCTTCCGGCCAGTTGAAAACTACATAGTCGTTCCGTTCTACATGGCCCAATCCCGGCAACCTTAGATTCGGAAGTTTAACCCAGTTCAGATAACTCGGAATACGTTTGGTGAGGGGCAGTGTATTATGCGAAAAAGGGAAGGATAATGGCGTTCTGGGGACCTTGGCTCCATAGCTGATCTTGCTTGCAAAGAGATAATCACCTACCATAAGTGACTTTTCCAATGAAGAAGTAGGTATAACAAATGGTTCGAAAATAAATGTACGGATGATTGATGCTGCTACAACAGCAAACAAACCGGCTTCCAGCCATTCCTTGCCAATGGATTTTTTGCCAGTAGATGGCTCCACACCCATCCATTTTTCGTTTTTGCTGAAACCCAGCAAGGGCATATAAATGAAATATCCTACAATGGCGATTAACTGCTGAACAACAGATTTTTTACCAAAAGCTTTTGCTGTTTCAGCCAGGAGGATGAAGAGCATAATCCAGGAAATAGTCGGGATGACCATGAGTAAGACCCACCACCAGGGCTTCTTCAATACTTTCAACCAAACCAATAAATGATAGCCCGGAATGAGTGCCTTCCAGCCGGCTTCACCGGCCTTCTCGAATATTTTGTAGAGGCCTGCAAAAAGAAGCAGGAGGCTTATAATTATAAAATAGTGTATGAACTCCATAAAGTTTGTGAAATTATTTCCGAATTTGAAGGGTAAAGATACTAAAATATTAAACAATGCCGGGACCCTGAATCGGGCAGTATCGCTATCATCTTCAAGGTATTGTAGGTGAGCGAAGGCCGGGAATCAGCGTTGAAATTCAACCACGTGTTTATGAAAGAATGAGTGACTCATCAAGCCATAATTCGTACCAGGTCAGAAAATCTAATCTTTGCACATTGCCAAACAACGTATCCGGATAAATACCCTGGTCGTTGCAACGGTCATCCGTCCATATGTTCCCGTACTCACTTCCGTTTACAACAAGATTAATCGAGACTCCGCAACCATAATTGCATATTCTCAACAATCCGTTTGAGAATTCCGCTTTGTAATATTCCTCCTTTTTCTTCTTTGAATATTCAGCCTCACCCAATCCTCTGAAATTCATATTCCATTTATCGGTAAAGGGGAATTCTTTTGACAGATCGTTTAAACGGTCGGGCGATTTATAATCAAGATCCGCGAACAGTCCATTTTCCAAAGGTTCAAGTCCGTAATAAGGGCCCGATCCTCCATTTCCAATTACTAGTAAGAAGTCCCGGTATCCTTCCGGAAGCTTAATTTTATTTTTTAATTCAAAATCACTCACCTGCTTTTCAGTACAAGGAGGATTAAGCACATATTTATGTTTGTGTGCACCAAACAGTGCATATTCACCGTCAAGCTTTTTCAGGTCAGAGAGTTTGGATTTTATTCTTTGTAAGGTGGGGGTAGTGCTCATTTCTTATGATTTCATGCAATCTATCTCTTTTTCCTCAAAATTTGCCAATTCCCTGGTTTTTGATACTTTTGTCGTCCGTTCATTTAAATACCCTCCTATGCCAAGGCTTTGGAGGGGACCCGGGGGATTAGCTCAGCTGGCTAGAGCGCTTGCATGGCATGCAAGAGGTCGTCGGTTCGACTCCGATATTCTCCACCCATGAATCAGAAAAGCCCCCGAAGTTTTCATTTCGGGGGCTTTTTCGTTTCCTGTTTCCTTGACTTCCCCCTCCCTTATTCACTACCTTGCCACCCATTGATTGCCCGAAAAACAGGCAATCAAATAGTTTTTGCTTTTTATGAGTGCTCCTGAACAAAATGAAATAGTTGACCTGGCCTGGGATGTGATTAATAACACGTCCCTCAACTTATTCCTTACCGGTAAGGCCGGAACGGGTAAGACCACTTTTCTGAAATATGTGCTTGATCATACCGGTAAGAATGCTGCTGTTGTTGCTCCTACCGGTGTTGCTGCCATGAATGCAGGTGGGGTTACCATTCATTCTATGTTTCAGCTGCCCTTTCTTCCTTTTTTGCCCGAGTATAATACACAAGAGGATCAGATTCAATTTGTAAACCGCTATTCCTTATTCAGAGGTATGCGTCTGAGCAAGGAAAAGATAGAGTTGCTCAGGGAGCTGGACCTGCTTATCATTGACGAGGTAAGTATGGTGCGTGCCGATGTACTGGATATGATTGATGAGAGCCTCCGCCACTTCCGCAATCGGAAGAATGTGGCGTTTGGTGGTGTACAAGTGCTTTTTATCGGTGATCTGTATCAACTGCCTCCGGTGGTTAAAGATTCAGATTGGTCGGTTCAGAAAAAATATTATGCCAGTCCCTATTTCTTCAGTGCAAAGACCATGGAGACCTGTCCCATGCTTTTTCTGGAACTGAAAAAGATCTACCGTCAGAGCGAAGAGCAGTTTATCCGTATTTTGAACGGTATCCGGAATAACCGGATTTCACAAGCGGATCTGGATGAGCTGAACAAGCGTTGCGTTGGCGGAAATGGAAGCGGAACAGCAAAAGGGATCACACTCGTCACGCATAATGCTCAGGCCGACCGCATCAATCAGCATGAACTTCAGAAGCTCGAAACAACTTTGCATACGTTTACAGCCGATGTCCATGGAACTTTTCCTGAATCTGCCAATCCGTGTGAAGCGGAATTGCAGTTGAAAGCCGGTGCACAGGTTATGTTTATCCGCAATGATCCCGATAAAAGGTATGTGAATGGCACGATAGCTTTTGTGAAGGAAATCAGCGATGAGGGAATCAGTGTGGAGCTGCGCGACGACAAGAAAACTATTGCCCTGCAAAGAGGAGAATGGAAAAATATACGTTATAAACTGAATAAGGAAACAGGAAAGGTTGAAGAAGAAGAGATAGGAAGCTTTACCCAATATCCTTTGCGTCTGGCCTGGGCTGTAACCATACATAAGAGCCAGGGCCTCACGTTCGACGAAGTGACACTGGATGTGGAGAAATCATTTGCTTCCGGTCAGGTTTATGTGGCCCTGAGCCGGTGCAGGACGTTGAATGGAATCACCTTGCTTTCCCGTATCAGTACGGCACATATTTTCACCGATGCGCAAATCTCGGAATTTTCGAAAGGGGAGCACAAACCGGATGAGCTAACGGGGATGCTAGAAGGAGAAAAAAAGAAATATGCCGCACGTATCCTTATCCGTGCCTTTGACTGGGGTAAAATCAAACAGGAGCTTGAGCTCTGGGGAGAAGCCTTGCGTGAATGGCAGAAGCAAGTTGAATCGCCTGAGTCAAAAGCCTTTTCCTTGATTTTGGATCATACAAAGCACCACGCAACGATATCCGAAAAATTTGTTGCCGAGCTGGAAAAGAAACTTGTTGAAAATCCCCTGAATGAAGTCTGGCTTGTACAAAAAGTCGTGGGAGCGAAAAAATACTTTATAGAACGGATCCTGAAGGAGATCCTCTCTCCTCTTGAAGAGATCCGTTCCCAATTGAAAGGGAAAAAAGGTTTCCGTAAGCTGGGTCGTCAGCTTGCTGAAGTTGAATCTTATCTTGAAAGCACGATACATCTTATCGAAAAGGCTTCTTTCGGAAATCTGGCTCTGGAGGTTGTCAAGACTGAAGTGAAAAAAGGCCCTGCTGCATCCCGGAAAAAACCTGCCCGTGGTGAGAGTAAACTGGAAACGCTGGCTTTGTACAAAGAAGGAAAGAATGCTGAACAAATAGCCAGGCACAGGGACATGGCTGTTTCAACCATTGAAGGGCATCTGGCTGCACTTGTTGCAAACGGAGAAGTGAATATCTCCGACTTCATTCCGGAAGTCTTGCTGGAAACAATAAAAGCAGCGGCAAACAAAGCGGGTGATAATAAACTGAGTTCCATTAAACATGAGTTGGGGGAAGCTGCTTCTTATACACAAATCAGAATGGTGTTGAATCACCTCCACAGGATGAAAGAGGCGCGATAGAACGCCGATTTTCATGATTCTTATGATAAAAAATGATTTTTGGGTTTAGTCTAAATCCGCGAAAATTATAAGAATCATAAAGATCTGCGTTCTATCCTACATCTCCGAAAACTTATACGTCCTGAAATGAATAACCCTCAGTGTTATTCCGAAGGAAGACAAAGTATATTGGTTATTTCCTGCTACTCCGAAATCGGATTGGAGTAAAGGAGTCAGGCTGCGGCGGTAATAGAATTCCCAGTGAATAACCCAGCCTGCATGGGATTTGGAGGAGCCTCCCCATACACTGTACATTCCCAGCCCGGCTTTGGCGGCAAACTCTCCTTCTGCCTTCACACCCGAGGGCATACTGCCACCTAACGGATAAACATATTCAGGGCCCAGCAATATATTCAGCATACGTCCGAAACAATATCCTTTTTTCTTCTTCATATTGAATTCGAGCAGGTCTTTTTTGAATGTCAGTCCGGCTCCGACAGCATTTGTTGTTACTCCGGCAGGAGACCAGGCTGCATGATCACCGGGAACGACAACCTGAGTCATGTGACTGGCAAAGAATAATTCCGGATACAGAAACCCTCTGATATCATGGGTAATGCCTACTGCATATCCCGTACCCTGAAACTTGCCCGATGTGGTTCCCTTGTATACTGAATAATCAGGTACATAGGCATTGACCAGGATGCCTATATTCTTCTTGGTACGGATATAATGCTGGCTCTGTATTAAAGCCGGGAACACAGAGATCGCAAGGAGGAACAGGATAAGATGCTGTTTTTTCATGGTAAAGCCTAATGGTATAGTCAAATTTACTCCTTTTCCAATATCCTTGGGAAGAGTTGGAACAGCTAAATATTATCTGCGTATCTAATTGATTATTAGTTATATATAAGACCAACACAGGTGCTCTTCATCCTTAAGATTAGCATTCAAAGCCAATTATGTTCCTGTATTGCTGCTAAACGAACTTACATTTAATCAGTGAAATAACAGGTTTAATATTAATCCTTCTCAGCATGAATACTTCCGTTCAAACTCCGGCTTATAAAATACTGTTTCTGGAAGACAATTTTCTGGATGTGCTCCTCATGACACGCGAACTCAAGAAAGCAGGAATCGGTTATGTGGAAAGGAAGGTGATACACAGGGAAGATTTTATCAGCTCCCTGACTGAATTCAGACCGGATTTGATTATTTCCGATTATTCACTTCCTTCCTTTAATGGCATGGAGGCTTTCCATATTTTCAAAGCATACAATATCGCTATTCCTTTCCTGCTTGTCAGCGGCTCTATGCGGGAAGAAGATACCCAAAAATGTTTATCAGAAGGGGTAGACTGTTTTCTGCAGAAGTCCGACTTCCACCAATTACCTGCTGTCATGACCCGGGCTCTTGAGGCAAAAAAGCTTGAAAGAGAAAAGGTGGATTTTGGTTTTAAAGCCGGTGGCAATATAGCATATGCCTGAGTTACTCTGAGTGCCTCCTTTCATTGCTCATCCGCTATCCCCTCCGGACTCCTTATATTCCCTCTCATTCTGGCATGAAACAGATACTTCTAATCTTGAAAACATGGCCCGACGATTATCAGACCGCGCTTCCTCACTCGTAAACAGAATCCCACGACTCATATACATCAGCCGAGGTCTCATATTGCCCGCTTAAGCTTATATTTACTGTATCCGGGAGACCATTTACTCTGATTAAGAGGGTAGTCATGAGCATTCTCATAGGATAATGTTAACACTGTCAGGATCTTTGTATTATGAGTAACGATAGTAATAACAGAAGCGTCCGGATCAATGCCTATCAGATAGCAGAAAATATCAATATCAAGCTGCTTAAATCGGAATATACAGGCTCATTGATCAATTCAACCTCCTATGAATTGTATTATTCCTATAAGCAGGGTTATGTTTTTGTGGTGAATTACGGAGTGGTGGCCTTTGCCAATATTGATGATGTGGAACGCAGTGACTTTCTTTCTCACCTCAGTAAATACTGCTCCAATGAGTTGTCTGTACGACCACAGGAAGACTTTGTGATTGAAAAAAAAGAAGTGGCCCAGCCTGAATTCTCGTATAATTCCTTGTCGGTCAGCGAAATCAACGGGGATATCATTCGTATTGCCATGCTACAGGTGGCCCAGTCGATCGGCCTGGATTTTTACCAGGATGTGGCCCAGCAATTGTTTGATAATTCGGTCAATCTGACCAATCAGCTTGAAAATTACGGGGGATTTAAAATATCCAAGAAGGATCTGCTCAAATTCATCGGCAAGACCCTCAATACCAAGAACCGTATCATTGACAACCTCTATATATATGATACCCCTGCCGTAGTATGGGAAAACGAACTCCTGGGCAAGGTTAATGACGGGCTCACCAAGCTCTTTGATATCTCCATCCGTTTTAAAGAACTGGAATATATGCTTAAACGTGTGGAAAATAACCTCACCGTATTTGTGGAAATGACCAATGCCAAAGAAAGCAAGAGACTGGAATGGATTGTCATTATCCTTATAGCCATTGAAATACTGCATTTGTTTCTGAGCAGATATTTTACCTGATAAAAGAGTGCAGGGTTATTGTTCCCGGGGCTTTATTGTATTCTGATCTTAGTCCCCCTTAACGCCTTGTTTTCAGCCTGAATGCGGACATACAGCATGGCCCCGTTGAGCATAAAAAAGATAAGTGCCGTATAGTTTAAACCGAATGCCAGAGGTACAAACAATAACTCACCTGTGACAATCATATAGTTCGGATGTTTGAAATACCGGTACGGTCCTCTCACCATCAATGCATACCCCGGCACACGGTAGATCCGTGTATTCCAGAATTTACCCAGTGAATAAACAGTCCAGCATTTAAAAATCAGCAGGAAGAGACAGGCTCCTATCAACGGAAGACTGTAAAAAGGTTTTTCCTGAAAGACGTTTTCAACAATCAGGGAAAGTATAAATCCTATATGCATGGCCACCATAAAAGGATAGTGTTCTTTTCCGTATTCAACGGCATGATGTCTCAGAAGCCATTTCTGATTGTGACGGGAATACAAAAGCTCTGCGATTCTCAACAGGATAAAGAAGGATATAAATACCAGAAAGACCATTTCAGTTTTGATTCATGTTAAGTAATACCATTTCACTTGAAAATCCCGGTCCCATGGATAACATCAGTCCGTATCCATCCGTAAAGCCTTGTTCGAAAAACCGTTCAAGCACATACAATACCGTAGGGCTCGACATATTACCATTCTCATTCATCACTTCCCTGGTATGTTTCAGAAAATCACCTTCTACGGGCAGTGTTTGCGCATAGGCCGAAAGCACCTTTTTGCCTCCGGGATGAAAAATGAAATTCTTGATTTCTGGGAGTGTACGACCGTTCTTTTTCAGAAAAACAGTGATGTCGTTCAGAATATGCTCTCCGATAATGGTTGGAATATCCTTCGAAAATAACACTTTGAACCCATCATCACGAAACTCCCAGCCCATGACATCCAGGGTATCATAATAAAGTTTGCTTTGCGAAGCTACATATTCAATACTCCTTTCTTCACGCCGTGGATGTGAATCACCAGTGATGAGACAAGCCGATACACCATCGGCAAACAAGCTGGATCCAATAAAATTACTCTTGCTGTAATCGGAGCGTAAGAAAGTGAGGGAACACAGCTCAACGGCAACAAGCAGCACCACCGCTTCCGGGTTGGCTTTTGCCAGCACACAGGCTTTTGAAAATCCCGCCACTCCTCCGGCACAACCCAGCCCGAACAAGGACCCCCGGTTTATATAGGGGTTCAGTTTCATACTGTTTATGATGAGTGCATCTATTCCGGGTGTTGCCAAACCGGTAGTGGATACAAACAGGATATCCGTAAGCTTACTTTTGTCTGTATTTGCTTGCTTCAGACAACTTTCTATTGCCTGAATACTATACTCCAGTGCGATACGGACATATTCCTTGTTCTGCTCCGTAAAGGTAACGGGCTGGGTATAATAGCTCAAAGGTTTGCAGAAATTCCGGGAAACTATTTCCGTATTGTCAAAGGCTCCCAGCATCCTTTCCACCTGAGGAAAGGAGGATGCAAAAACACTGCGCGCACATTCCTTTACTTCTTCCTGAGATACGCTGTATGGGAAACTTACTTTTGAAATGGCGGCCAGTGCTGGCATAAAGAATTGGATTAGGATTTAAGATCAATTCACTCAGCCAAAGATCCTTTTTCCCCGACTGGCTTTGTTATACATTCCTTGTTATTGTTATACAAGTCCCACATTTCAGCCCTTAAAGCAGGGGTTTGTTGGCTTCTTAGGCTGATTTTCATGATTATCATGATAAAGAATGATTTTATTTTTTCTTTTAATCCGTGAAAATCATAACAATCATAATAATCTGCGTTCTATCTTGTGTTAACCCTTATGATCCGTTAAAATCATGACAATCATGATAATCCGTGTTCCATCATAAACAGCATTTAACCCGGATCGCTTTCCATTTTTCCGTATCTTTTCTTCACCTTAATTATGGAATCCCGCTCCCAAATGCGTCTTATACATTAACGTATTAATAAAAAGAGGATTATGAAACGACTCCTTCCCGTTTTTCTTTGTCTGCTAACGGCCTTTTCTTCACGGGCTAAAGAGCTGGAACTCAAAACAAGCATTAAAGAAGTGACCGTATTCCAAAGCGGGGCCCAGGTAATCCGTGCAGGATCTGTCATGATCCCTGCCGGGGAGTCGGATATCGTGATCAAGGATGCCACCTCCCTCCTGAAAAAGGAAAGTATACAGGTCAACGGACTGGGAAACTTTACCATTCTGTCTGTAAACCATCAGCAAAATCTCGACAACCTCATACAGGATAAAAATAAATGCCTGGAACTGGAAAAGAAGGAAAAAGCTCTCCTGCGCCAGCTCGAGGAATTGAGCATTAACATAGAAGTGATGCGTACGGAAGAAGCTGTTGTTATGAACCTTCAGTCTGTTTCAACTGCTACCGAAGGTATCACTGTTGAACAGGTCACAAAGGCCCAGGAACTGCTCCGGACAAAATTGACCCTGATAAAAAATGAAAAACTGGTTGCCGGTCGCCGCATGAAAGAACTGAATGATGAACACCAGACTCTGCTCCAGGAACTGAATGTGCTGAAAACGCCGCGACAGGAAGTGACCTATGAAATAGTTATTAAGGTGCTTTGTAAAAAAGAAACCAAAGGTGAATTCGATGTGCATTATATAGTGCCCAATGCGCATTGGTTCCCTACCTACGACCTGCGCGTAAAAAGCATTGCAGAGCCTATGGTGATTGATTATAAAGCCAATGTTAGCCAGCAAAGCGGTGAAGACTGGAATACCGTCAAACTGAAACTGAGCACAGGCGATCCTTCCCGCTCCTCTCAAAGGCCCTTGCTGGATATCTGGACCTTAAGCCTGAATCAGCGTTATGTTCAGCCTGCACAGCAAGGCAATTATTTTAAATATTCCGATATACGTTTCGGCAAAGCCAAAGGTACCGTGCTGGATGCCAAGACAGGTGAACCTCTTCCCTACTGTACCATAGCTGTAGAAGGTACACAGGTAGGTACTTCAACAGATATAGACGGGAACTTCAGCCTCGTATTGCCTGCAAATGCTTCCCCTATAAAGATTTACTATATAGGTTACCAGCCACAAACTCTGGCTGTAAAAGCAGGAACAATGAAAATTTATATGCATCCTTCTGTAACTGAACTGCGTTCGGTCGAGATTGTAGCCACCAATTCCAATGAAGAGTATGAGGTGGACAAAGGATCTGACGCGATCAGAGGAAACCGTAAGGAAGGAAGGTTAGACACAACCGATGGTTTATCATATGACCCCGGGGTAAAGAAATCACTGAACACGGTAAGTACGGAATTTGTGCTGGATGATAAATACACAATCCTGAGTGATCCTAAAAATATTACCGTCAAGATTCAGTCTATACAGAGCGCCGTACAATACCAGTATTACTGCGCTCCACGTCTGGATAAGGATGTATTCCTCACCGCTCTTATGACAGACTGGGAAAAATACAACCTTTTACAGGGGCAGGCCAATATCTTTTTCGAAGGCACATTGGTGGGTACGACTTTGCTCGAAACAGAATATTTATCCGACACCCTCTCCATCTCCCTTGGCCGTGATCAGGGTGTGAAGGTGGAACGCAAAAGGGCTTTGGCTTACAGTAAAAAACAATTCCTGGGAAGCAGCCGCATCGCTTACCGCCAATGGGATCTCACTGTTAAAAACGGAAAAGGCCAGGATATCAATATTATCCTGGAAGATCAGTACCCAGTATCGACAGATGATAAGATAGAAGTGAAACACGAAGAACAGAGCGCTGCCAAACTGGATGAGAAAACAGGTATTGTAACCTGGAACTATATTCTTAAACCTGGAGAAGCAAAAGCCTCCCGCCTGACTTACAGCACACAGTTTCCAAAAGGAAGTTTTGTAAGCCTTGATTAAAACAGGATTTGTCTGAAACATTATTTTAAAAGACCGCTTATGAAAAAATTACTACTCCCTCTCCTCTTCCTCAGCCTGCAAATACAAGCAAAGGAAGTGGAACTGAAAACAAGCTTGACGGATGTTACCGTGTTCCGTACCGGAGCCCAGGTTAAACGCAGCGGATCGGTGATGATACCTGCCGGTGAACAGGAAATTCGTATTTCCGATGCCACCTCCCTCCTCAACAAGGAAAGTATACAGGTAAAGGGAGAAGGGGATTTCACCATCCTGTCTGTCAATCCCCAGGTGGCCTGTCATGATGTTAATAATGAGAAAGCATCGTGGACGAAGCTGGAGGCTGAAAAGAAAAGTCTCATGCAACGCATGGAAGAAGGCAGCATACGCATACAGGTATTAAATGCCGAAGAAACAGTGCTGACGAATCTGAAAAATACCGGCACTTCAGCCAAGAGCCTGAATCCGGATCAGATCAGCAAGGCACAGGAAGTGGTGAAATCACGTCTTGCTGCCGTCAAAATGGAAAAGCTCAAACTGACCCGCGATATCCTGTCTATGTTTGAAACCTATCAGAATCTTTCCCAGCATCTGCTCGCTCTGAAAACACCCCGTCAGTATGCAGCCTATGAAATCATTCTAAAGGTATCGGCCAAAACAGCCGTGAAAGGAAATTTCACCCTGACCTATCTTGTGCCCGAAGCTCACTGGACACCCACTTACGACCTGCGTATAGCATCCGTTTCGGAACCTCTCGTGATAGAATACAAAGCCAATGTAAGCCAGGAAAGCGGTGAGGACTGGAATAATGTGCACCTCGTTTTTTCAACCGGCGACCCTTCCCTCAGCGCTGAAAAACCAAAACCCGAACCCTGGCTCTTATACCTCAACCGCAATTCCGCAATTCCTGAATCGCGTAGCGCCGCATTCAACGAGAATGATAAACACATCACCCGGGTAAAGGGCGTCGTAATTGATAATGCCACAGGAAGCCCTATTCCATGGGGTCTGGTGATGGTGGATGGAACAACAGTAGGTGTAATGGCCGACAGCAACGGAGTCTTTTCACTCGCCCTTCCTGAAAAAGCAACTATGCTCACCGCTTCGGCAGTGGGTTATTCAGTCCAGTCACTGAGCCTTACAGAACCGAACATAGTGGTGAGCATGCAGAAAAATGAACCCGCCCTGCGTGAATATGTAAAAACGGATTATGAAGGACAGTTGTTCAGCCTTCATGCCGATGTGGAGCCTCTTATCGCATTAACGCTCACTCCGGGAAGCTATTCATTTGGAGATGTGGCGGCAACCGGAACAGGGGCCACCCAAAAGTATTATTATGAAAATGGCGCTTCCATTTCCTACTCAGCTGATAAGTCTGTATCGGCTATACTCTATAAAATGCCAGGAGTATCAGCCAGCCCTACCGCCGTAAAAAGCCTGAATATCGTCAATACAGAATTTAAAATAGAAGAGAAATATACCATTCCTTCCGATGCAAAAAATATAGCTGTACTTCTCCAGCGTACCCAGACAGAAGCGCACTACCAGTACTACTGTACTCCCCGTCTCGACAAGGATGTATTCCTCACTGCACAACTGGTAAACTGGGAACAGTATAATTTTCTGGAAGGTCAGGCCAATGTTTTTCTGGAAGGAACTTTTACAGGCAGCACACAGATTGATACCCATTACCTCGTCGATACCCTCGAGATTTCACTGGGCAGGGATAAAGGTATCAAGGTGGAACGTAAAAAATCCCTCGACTTCAATAAGCACAATGCCATAGGTTCTGAAAACACTGCCCTGCGTAACTGGGATATCACCGTACGCAATGCAAAAGCAAAACCCGTCGATATCATCATACAGGATCAGTTTCCGGTTTCAAGCGACAGCCGTATCACCGTAACCCAGGAAGAAAGAAGCAATGGCAAGCTGGATGAAAAAAGCGGTATCATTACCTGGCAGCTGAAGCTGGAACCTTCAGCAAGCAAAGTCCTGGCTCTTAAATACAAGGTGAAGTATCCGAAAGGGAATTTTATCGGGTTGGATTAGGAATTAAAGCCCAGATGTGATGGAACGCGGATTTTCATGATCTTCACCCGGACGTAATAGAACGCGGGTTTTCATGATTGTCATGATTAAATATGATTTTATAAACTCTGATAATCTTGGAAACTACTTTTTAGCTTGCTTTTGAGGTGTTTCTGTCGTGGGGCTCTTTGCCGTTTGGGGCTGAAATATTAAAAAACCAACACCAACACCAATCCAACTGCTTTTATTATAAATCCAATTTTTTGATGAATCCACATTGCTTAGATAATCCTGGCCTACGTTAATACTAGCTTGTAAATTTTTCCATGCAAACACTAGACCTGGACTAAAAGTAAAGGCAGATAGACTAGTACTTTTCTTTACCTTCGGTATTCAAACTATCAATTGATATTGAAGATATTCCTAAACTTAACACCCCATATAGCGTAAATCCTTTAAACTTGTAACCCAAGGCACCTGAAGCTCCCATTGTTATATCCTTTGAAAAATCGAATGGCTTAGGACGAAGCTTAAAAGGAATCGTTAGTGCGCCTGCAGTAAAATCCCAATTATTTGGTTTTACATATTTGGATGCATAGCCACTAAAGTTTTCTTTTTTAATTGCAAAACGTTTTCTTGGAGTGTCACTATAAAAAAAGTTTTGTGCTTGCTTAATTTTAACCGAGTCTGCATTACCATCTAATGTGTAGTTAAATGTGTTTATTTTTAATAGCTGACTAGTCTTGAACTCTACATCCGTTTCCGTTGGGCTTGGTGGGGTCCATTTCAAAAATTGTATAATTACGTAACTCTTAGTCTGATCAAGTGTGATTGAGTCTATTTTAGAGCCGGCAGGTGCCATTTCAAGGCTTGAACTAACAACTCCATCGTTTGAACAAGAATAAACCGGACTATCGTATTTCAAAATATGGGATTGCGATTTAACATTCTCTAAACTCAAAAATATCAATAGAAATGACACAACAAGCTTCAATATGTTTTGTGCCTTACTGCTTTTGAAATAAAACATTTGTTTTGTAATTGTAACCCTGTTTTTAAATTCATCTTGATTAATTAACCTGTTAATTTCCCCCGGCAAGAATACCCCATATTCCCACATCCATCAAATGGAATATGGAATAATAACATGAATGGCACTTTAAATGCAAATAAAATATTCCTTACTTGTATTATTTATGTCCTTTATTTTGTCTAACTAAGGGCCGGCGGATGGTTACATAGTATTTAGCCCTCTCCGGAATGAATTTAATGCAATAGATAAAGGGCTTTGAAGCCATAGACAAAAATTATTGTATTATGATGGCTATCATGTTTTTTCACTTTTGAGCAATTTCCTAACATGTAAGATTCAGGGACAAGTTGTAGGAGGGATGCAAAGCAAAAAAGCAGCCCCAACCATAACCGTCAGGGCTGCCCATTTCCTAAACTGATCCTTACATCTTCTTGCAATCAGCTGTACAGGTATGCCCTTTCTCCCCATGTGCATACATATGCTTACCGTCTTTACAGGCAGGTGTGCAGGTATGTTCTTTCATGGTACTACCCATACTTTTGCATTCCTTACCACAGGTATGTCCTTTTTCACCATGGGCATACATATGCTTGCCATCTTTACAGGCGGCAGTGCAGGAATGATCCTTCATAGCCATCTTTGACTTTCCATCGGTCTGGGCATGAGCCATTACAGACATAAACAGTACGCTGAGAACGAACATTAATTTTTTCATGATTTTTTGTTTTAACTGCCTCCCGGAAGCAGTATGATGTTGATTTAGGCAAGCCGGGACTTGCCTGTTTAATCTTATAGTCGCATAGAAACCAGGAACCTGACAGGGGAAAGAAAATAATTATTTATCCAGTGAGGAAAGGACTTTGGATTTTATTGCCTGGACATCCAATAACAGGGGGACTGTGTTAGGGTTTATTGCCGGGCCCCTAAAGTGGGCCTTCAGAATTCTGTCCATATATAAACTTTGTTGCTGATAGGCCGTACAGGCATCACACATGGATAAATGCATGGCCAGTCCCATCTTTTCCATCCGGGAAAGGCCCAGTACCTGTTTTTTTTCAATGAGCTGGCTTACCTTAAGGCAGGAAAGCATAAACAGATGCATGAGTTTCTTCATTGCCTTATTTCTTAAACCAGTTCAGTTCCAGGCAGGCTCTCAACTGGAGTTTGGCCCTGTGAAGGATCTGCCAGAAATTAGTCGTTGTAATACCCAAATCCTGACAAATTTCTTTCCCTTCTTTTTCTTCCAGATACTTACACTTCATGGCTGTGCTCCAGTCTGCCGGCAGTTTCCTGAAGCATTTATCCAGAACAGCAATAAATTCGGGTTTGTCGGCCAGGTTTTCTGAATCCGTTTCCCAGTTCCCTGGCCGGGCTTGCTTTCTCCATTCATGCTGTTCATCAAACATGATTTCGAGTATATCCAATCCGCCTCCAACCTTACCCGACGCCATTACCGGATTACGGAAATGCCTGCGATGATAATCCATTATTTTATGGTTCAGAATAGAGAACAGCCAGGTTTTTGCTGTGCTCTCACCCTGAAAAGAAGAGATGCCCTGGTAAGCTGCAATAAACGTATCCTGCACAAGGTCTTCTGCAGTCTCCTTATCGGAAATCTGGTGATAAGCTCTGGCAAATAAATCACGGGAGTATAGATCCACCCATTCGCTGATTTGTTTTCTGGCTTGTTCCTGTTCCGGCATGGGGTAAAGTTACAGTGAATTATCTGATTAGTTTGTTACCTTTCTCCTTTCAAACGGATCACCTAACCGTTTGCTTTATCATCCATGAAAAGATTCACAAAAATCCTCAAATGGCTGGCCTTCATAATCCTCATACTGGGAGGCATTGCCTTTACAATCTATATGATCTATCTCCGCCCTTTCATGCAAAAGATGAAAGAGACTCATCTTGTCCAGTACGACACGGAGCTGACCCTTATGCTCGGTGGAGGAGGCAACAGCGGCATATTGGTAGGCGACAGTCTGGTACTTGTCATTGATACCAAGATGAACGATGCTTCGGAGCAGCTTTACAAAAAAGTGAAGGAGCTTGCAGGATACAAACATATCCTGGTAGTCAACACCCATTTCCACCCGGATCATACAGGAGGCAACAAATTCTATAAAGGTCAAAGTATAATGGCCGGAGGAAATTATAGTGTTGCAGAATGGAAAAACCAAAACGGGGATGATGGCCTGCCTACTGAATGGCTGAAGCAGAGTATCACGATTGCAATGGGTACGGATTCCGTCACGATTTATAATATGGGCAAAAACATACATACAGCCAGTGATGTGGTGGTTTACCTGCACCGGAGGAAAATGCTGTTTACCGGTGATCTTGTCCTGAACAAACAGGCACCGGTGATTATGGGCGTGGCTGATCCCGAAGCTTATCTTGAAGCATTCGATATGCTGCCGAAGCTGTTTGATATACAGCAGGTCGTTCCCGGCCATGGTATCAACGGAGGAAAAGAAATAATCGATACGTTCCGTCAGTATTTTCTGGATATGAAAGCTGCCGCTGCCGACGATTCAAAAAAAGCCGAACTGACAGCCAAATACAAGGACTGGAATCAAATACCCATTCTCATGTCGCCCGGAGCCACCATTGACGCATTTAAAAAGAAAATGAAGACTCCTGCTGCAAACTGAACCGTCGTTTATATACATTTGAATACGATTCCAGCCGAAGTATGAACACAAAGGTTATTCTTGCCCTGATACTCCATACCCTTATTGTGGCCCTGTGCTTTTTCCAGAACACAGTTGTTGGTATGGTTATGCTTGTTTTTCTCATATTCAATCTCCTTGGGATAATCCTCCTCAGTACCGGTCAGCAAAAGACAGGTAATATCTGTTTCCTCGTCGGATGTATTGGGTTTATACCCATAGGCTTTATAGGTGCGCTCGGAGCACGTGCCAATCTGGACAAACTCAGCGAACAGGAATTTGAACTCAAACGTCAAAAACAAAAAACATGAACAAAGAATTTTCTTTTTCTTCCAAAGCCGTTAATCAAAGTCTCATCTTCGGTATTATTTTGTTGGGGTGTGGGGTAGCGATCATATTCCTGGGCCGGATAAATGTAATGGCCATTGTATTTGGTTTCCTGCTGATCCTGATGAGTTTCTGGCAGAAAAAAAACAAACCCGTCATCCTGCTTGATGATCACCTCATCCTGAAAGCGGCCCCGATCGCCCCAAAGAAAATGGTTCTGTACAGCGATATAAAATCTATCGGCGGAGACCTTGTCAGGAAAGGTTTCCTGATGGTGAATGATTCCGGAACAGAAAAAAAGGTAGTCCTTCCGTTTATGGCACTCACTGCTGAAGACCGTGCCGCCCTCGTCAGCGAACTTCAGCTGAAGATTAAAAAGAACTGAGATGAGTAAGGAAAAAGAAAAACAAGGTCTCTTCGAAATCCTCAGCAGTGTTGATGAAAGAGCGAATAAAGAATTCCATCTCATCGGGCATGTTCAGGAAGGCGCTGTCAAGGAGGGCTGGTATCTGAATCTGAGACTGCAGAACGGAATGCTGTTTACCGTACGCATTACTTCGCTCTCCCAAACCCCTGTGGCCGGGAAAAAGGAACAACACACATTAATTATCAAAGCGGAAGACTTTGTACTTGATGTGCTTTCCAACCTGGCTGTAGAAAGCCAGGTATTTGAGATCACGAAGGAGGGGAAGAATTAATTTTCATTTTCAAAATCCTGTTTTTTTGTGAAATGAGGGGAAATAAACGTGACATACTTTGTATTATAGAACAGGGATTTTCATGATTTTTAAGATTAATCATAGTCTTATTTTATCATACGAATCATGAAAATCTGCGTTCTATTACACCAACGTATTTTCTCATTAAGTATAAGAAATTTACCCTACCTTTCTATTCTCAACCCGTATCAATGAAATCAAGGCTGCTCTTCCTCCTTCTTCTGCTTCCCTTGCTTTCGTTCGCTCAAAGCTATCTCCTCAATAATCCCGAATGGACAGTACGTGTCAGCTGCTCCTTCTCCGGACCGAACTGCATCCAGACCGATACCTATAATTATTATGTCAAAGGCGATACGGTCATCGCGCATCATAGGTATAAAAAATTATTCAAAAAAGGTCAGACAACCTTTGCCTGGTATACCAGTCCGCCTGTACCTTCCAACTGCCAGGGTGTTATCAACTATTATGACACGATTATGCCACTGGCCTTGCTCAGGGATACGCTCAAAACGATGTTTATCTGCGACCCTTCCAATCAGCCGGAGAAACTGCTTTACAATTTTAACCTCTCTGTTGGCGATACCCTTCCGCTAACATTTAATAACTCCACCCATACTCTTGTTGTAACCGCGATGGACAGTATATTGGTCCGCAATCAGTACCGGAAAAGATTCTACATAAATCATACCTCCGAAATGGTGCTGGAGGGTATAGGGTTTTCAGGAGGACTCATAGAAAGTTTCGGGATGAATATGGACTGTGGTGCCAGCGGCCTGAATTGCTACAGCCTGAATGATTCTGCCTTGTATCCGGCTCCTGGCCCTACATGCAGAATTCCATTGGGTATTGCAGTACCAGAGGAGGAGAAACAGCAAATAGAGCTGATTCCCAACCCGGCCGATCAACAGGCAAGGATCTATTCACCGTATAAAATGGGAGACATGCTGCTTTACAACACGCAGGGAAAAAGTCTGATTCCATTAAAAGAGGTTGGAAATGCAATTCTTATCAATACCTCCTCTCTACCCGATGGCCTCTACCTTATAATGGGAACAACCTCCAAAGGACCCTTCAGCCGTAAACTGTTGGTTCAGCATTAATGAGCTCCTTTATTATTCTGCCAAGGAGATTCTTCGGCACTGCTTTCGCTCTTCTCCGCCCCAAGGCGCCTCAGAATGACAAACAGTACGATCAGACCTTAATTTTCTTCCAGTTCCCTTTCTTAAAAAAATACCACGCCATCAACGCAATAACGGTCTCAGCAGCAGGGGTGGAAATAAAGGCTCCGGTAGCTTTCCAGTCGAGACCTTTGGCCAGACAATAAGCCAGCGGAATCTGAAACACCCAAAAAGCCACAAAATTGATTAGTGTAGGGGTGCGGGTATCTCCTGCTCCATTCAGGGCTTGCGTCATCACCATGGCAATACCGTAAAAGATATAACCCGAACCGAAGATCTGTAATGACAGAACTCCATATTTAACCACTGCCTCATCGCTGGTAAAAAAACGTATGATAGGTCCTGCAAAAAACAGAAACAGCACTGTTACAAAACTCATAAAGATGACATTGTAACGAACAGTCATCATTGCACTTTTTTCAGCCCTCTCCTGTTGCCCTGCACCCAGATTCTGCCCTACCAGGGTAGCAGCTGCATTACTCAGTCCCCAGGCAGGAAGAATGAAGAAGATCACATTGCGAACCGCTATCTGATATCCGGCTGATGCCGTTGTTCCTCCTGTTTCGGCAACGAGCCGGGCCATCACTATCCAGCTTCCGCTGCCCAGCATAAACTGAAATGTGGCAGGCCACGCAATACTGAGAATCGTTTTGTTAATAAGGGCATCAAAACGGAAATGCCAGGCATGGAGTTTGACCAGTCCGCTACCCTTAAATAAATGATAGCACTGGTAAACTACTCCTGAACTGCGACCAATTACCGTGGCTATGGCAGCTCCTTTCAGACCGAAAAAATGAATAAGGATAGGACAGAGTACTATATTGATGATACTGGCAATCCACAGACTTTTCATGGCCATGGCTGCATCACCTGCCCCGCGAAAGATACCATTGATAAGGAAGAGGAGCATGATAGCCAGACTGCCCCCGAACATGATACGGGTATAGATGGCTCCGCCTGCAACAACAGCCGGACTGGCACCCATCAGCCGGAGGATATCCCCGGCAAAGATTGTTCCTCCTAAACTTGTCAGGACAGAAACGCCCATACATATAAGTAAGGCCTGTGCACCGGCATGTGCAGCTCCGTCAGGGTTCTTTTCGCCTGTACGTCTCGCTACAACAGCCGTAGCTGCTGTACTCAGACCAATGGCTACAGAGTAAATAATGGTGATAAATGATTCGGTAAGACCTACAGTAGCAATGGCATTCTGACCCAATTTACTGACGAAGAACATATCTACCAGCGCGAAGATACTTTCCAGGCTCAGCTCCAGAATCATGGGTATAGCGAGAAGCAGGACAGCCTTACGGATGCTTCCCTGTGTATAATCCTGCTCCTCCCCGTTCAGGGAAATACGCATGAAATTCCATATTTGACGGGCTTTCCCGGACTCTTTGGTACTGCTCATTGTTGGCTTAAGGAGGCGAAAGATAGAAAAAATGGGCTTAATCAGGCAGGAGGTAATTGGCCTCAACCCGGAAAATGCGTGATTGTAAGGTTTTCCGACGATTTCCTCTCTAAAATAGTTGATTATTCCAGACGTTTTATACTTTAGTGGAAATTAATCCAACAGTACTAAAAATCAACAAACATGAACAAGTCAGAACTCATTGATTCAATTGCAACACATGCCAAAATTTCTAAAGCCGATGCAGGTCGTGCTCTGGATGGTTTCATCAACGCTACTACTAAAGCCCTGAAAAAAGGTGACCGTGTTGCGCTGGTTGGTTTTGGTTCTTTCTCTGTAGCTAAACGTGCTGCAAGAACCGGAAGAAATCCTTCTAACGGTAAAACTATCAAGATCGCTGCTAAGAAAGTTGCTAAATTCAAAGCAGGTGCTGAACTGAAAAAGACTGTAAACAAGTAATCATAACAGTTTTATAAGAAAGGCCTTCATGCAAATGAAGGCCTTTTTGTTTGTGTGGCACAGGTGATTCCAATTCCGTAAATTGCGCAATGGTTTCACCCGCCCGTTCAGACTGCTGATGCTGAGAAAAATTCTTGCCGGCATCATCCTGCTCTTCCTTTTCATTCCGCTTTTACAGCAGGAGTTTAGCCTGGTAAAAACAAAAGACCTCAGCGGCGTCTATTCCAAAACCCTTCCCGAACCTTTTACCATTAATAACTGGCTGGATGGGGCATATCAAACACGGCAGGAGAAATACCTGAATGAAAATTTCGGCTTCCGATCCACCTGTGTCCGCATCAACAACCAACTTGCGTTTTCTCTTTATAATGAAGCCAGAGCTATTTCGGTTATCATAGGGAAGGGTAACTATCTGTATGGTGACGGCTATGTCAATTCCTGGTATGGCACTGACTTCATCGGAGATTCCCTGATTGAAGAAAACATATGTAAACTGAAAGTGATTCAGGATACGCTTCAGAAAAAAAACATCACCCTCCTGCTCATGTTTGTGCCAGGCAAAGGAATGTTCTTTCCGGAATTCCTGCCTGCTCTTCCGGTACAGACAAAAAAAATCACGAATTATGAATGCTACCGTGATAGGCTTAAAGGATCCGGAATTCCATTGCTGGACATGTGCAGCTATTTATGCACGCTCAAAGCCAAGTCACCCTATCCTCTCTTTCCCAAAACAGGCATACACTGGAGCCTGTATGGGGCCGAGGTATCAGCCGATTCTATGGGACGGTTTATTTCTGCCCTCCGTCATAAAGACCTGCCACGTATATCCATTACGGATGTTGAATGGGATATAAAACCAAGAGGCTCGGATGATGATGTGGAAACCGGCATGAATCTGCTCTTCCCTATTTCCAAATTCAGGATGGCTTATCCATTGATAAAGGTGGACACTTTAAATACAGTAAAGCCTAAAGCCCTTATTATTGCCGACAGTTATTTGTGGAATATATACGGCACCGGGCGTGCCGGGCAACTTTTTACCTCTCCTCATTTCTGGTATTATTATAAAGACCTGTATGTGCCTGGAGTGAATGGAACACTTAAGAATGAATTCATAGACCTTAAAACGGAAATAGAACAACAGGATGTCATCATCCTCTTTGCCAATGATGCCCGCCTGCTTGATCTCGGAGAAGGTTTTATCGATGACGCCTATGACTTGTACGTACATGCCGGAACAGGAATGAAGGCACGCAAAGAAGCCCGGCTGAAAGATATACAGGCCCGTATAGAGGATATGAAAAGAAATACAGAATATTTAAACAATATCAGGAGGCAAGCAGAGAGCCGAAAGATTCCGATCGATTCCCTGCTTAAAGAAGAGGCCACAGATAGTTATGACAGGGACCATCAGAAACGTTAGACATTAGAGGCAAGACATTAGACACAAGACAATAGAGTAAAATGATTTTCAGCAGTAGTCTTTTTTTACTTTATTTCCTTCCGGCATTTTTGCTGATCTACTTTCTTGCTGGGAGTAAGTATAAAAACTATGTGTTGCTTGTTGCCAGTATTGTATTTTACAGCTGGGGTGCTCCGCGCTTTATCTTCGTCATTATTTTTACCACCTTTCTGGATTTTCAACTTGTCCGGTGGATGAGCCTGAGCTACTCACCGCTCAGGCGTAAATTATTCCTCATCCTTTCAGTATGCATGAACCTGAGCCTGCTCTTCTATTTTAAATACTCAAATTTCTTTATTCAGAACTTTAATTATTTAGGGAGTCCTCTGAATTTACACATAAACACCATTGCCAATCTCATCCTGCCTATCGGTATATCCTTTTATACGTTTGAGACGATCACCTATGTAGTTGATGTATACCGTAAAGTGCACACTCCCCTCCGCAGTTTCCCCGACTACCTCCTCTATATCCTTCTTTTCCCAAAACTTATTGCAGGTCCTATTGTACGCTACCATACAATTGCCGGCCAGCTTACGGATCGCAGCAATTCCGAAACCTTCGACATGCGCCTTTCCGGCTTTTACCGCTTTGCACTTGGACTGGGGAAAAAAGTATTAATTGCCAATGTCATTGGGAAGTATGCGGATGACCTGATGATGACTGATCCTGCCCATCTCGGAATGCTAAGTGCCTGGGCCGGCATTCTGGGTTATGCATTTCAGATCTATTTCGATTTTTCCGGCTATTCGGACATGGCCATAGGCATCGGAAATATGGTCGGCTTTCGTTTACCGGAAAATTTCAACAATCCATACACATCAGCTAGCATCACCGAATTCTGGAGAAGATGGCATATGACCCTCGGGCTCTGGATGCGGAACTACCTGTATATTCCTCTTGGCGGAAACAGAAACGGAAACAAATACCGTTTGTATCTCAATCTCTGGATTGTTTTTCTGGCCAGCGGTTTATGGCATGGGGCATCCTGGAACTTTATTCTGTGGGGTGCCTGGCATGGATTATTTCTTATTCTGGAAAAAATATTCCTTCTGAAGGTATACGAACGAACCGGCAAATGGATAAGCGTGCCCCTTACCTTCCTCGTGGTATTGACAGGATGGGTCTTCTTCCGCCTGGAGCATTTTTCACAGGCTGTACATTATTTGCAAGCCCTGCTGGGCCATGGACAAGAGTTTATAAACTATTCATTCAAAAAGGATTTTGTTACCCTGCTTGCTGTGGCAGCGCTGTTCTCCTTCTTCACCCTCATTCCGGGTGCTTCACGCTGGCAGGATAAGCTGTATAGCAACGTTCATGCTAATACGGGGCATATTGTATTAACAGTCGTTTCACTCCTCCTGTTTATTTTATCCCTGAGCTCGATTACATCAGCAGATTTCAACCCTTTTATTTATTTTAGATTCTGAAAAACGAACAACCATGGAAAACTATATCCTTGATAGAGACATCATCCTAATTTATGTACAGGCCGCTTCATTTCCCAATGGAGTCATGGCCGCTCATCAGCAATTGCGTGACACTGTTCAACAAACGGCAGGAAGACGGTTTTTTGGTCTTTCCCGTCCCGAAGGTAATTCTGGAATTTCCTATAAAGCCGCAACCGAAGAACTTCTCAAAGGGGAAGGAGCTCGTCTTGGATTTGAGACACTGATAATTCCCAAGGGAAATTACAAAGCCATAGAATTGAAGGATTTTATGAAAGACATTCCTTCCATTGGGAAGGCGTTTGCTGAACTTCTTGTCTTGCCCGATAAAGACCCGAATGGCTATTGCGTGGAAGAGTATGTAGGAGAGAATGACGTGCGATGCATGATCCGCTTAAAATAACGTATGACTTCTTTACCAAAATTATTCTTACTGTTATTCTTGTTGATTTCCGGTTTTCTTTTTCCTCAGACCGGACCAACCAAAGCCGAATTCCTGAATCAAAATGCCATACCCGTTTCCCTTGATTCAGTGAACCTATTTTCTCCCAACACGGAAAAGGCCGTACTCGCTCTATTTGAAAATAAATCAGTAGTTGGTCTAGGTGAAGCCACACATGGCACCCTTGAATTCACCGTTTTTAAATCGGCCCTGATAAAGTTGCTGATACAAAAATTGAATTATCGGACAATTGCTATGGAGTGCAGTCCACTCAGTGCCGTTCATCTGAACAAGATTATTGACCCGGCAGAAACCTGTGATGCGGAAAAAGAACTGGTGAAGGTGGAATACTGGATCTGGAAAACCCCGGAGTTTCTGGATCTGCTTAAGTGGCTCAAAACATATAACAAGACTAATATATCTTCCTCCATAACAATTACTGGTATTGATGTCAGTATCGGAACTGTAATAAAGGATCTTAATCAGCACGATAGCCTTATGGCCGTCAACGTGCGTGAAGCACTTTCCAAAACCCAGGGGAACAAAATTATCCTGCTGGCCCATAACGGGCATATATCCCGGTCGGAATATTTTAAAACAAACCTGTGTATGGGCTCGTTTCTGAATTCAATGATCGGAAACAAGTATTATGCACTGGGATTGCTAAGCGACAGCCTGAACTTCACTGCCAACCGTTGGCCTAATTATGAACGTCAGGACTGGAGTGTGAATGACTGCCCCCCTAATTCCCTGACGAATATTCTATATCACCTTCCCCAATCAACATATTTTGTAGATTTCTCCTCTAATGCAAATGCCCTGGGTGAAATAGGGGAAGCTATTGAAAAATGTTACAACATAGGCAGCAATTATGATCCCGAAAGAAATGCGATGGCCTGTCACATCCCGCTGCATATTACTCAATGCTTTGACGGAATTGTCTCCTTCCGTAAAACCCATGCATCTCTGAATATCGTACGCCCAGGATATTATTATGCCAGACTTTCAGCTCCTTTTTCTCTTTCCAACCGAAAACAGGTCATCATTAAATATGAAGTGGAAGCGCGTGTCCGGCATACGGGAGGGGAAGGCAGCCTTTTCATCCGAAGAGATAATGGTCAGCGTATTGTCGGCAATAAAATGTCGGGAACCAATGCCATTCGTTCAGAAGAATACAAAATGTATACACTCGTTGATACACTAAATCTTAAAAAGGAAAAAACAGAACTGGGAATACAGCATTCGGGGTCTGAAGCATTACTCATAAGAAAGGTGGCTGTTTTTATCTGGTCAGACAATGACTGGGTAGCAGTACCTGATTATTCTTTTTCATTCAACGATGGCAGCATTGCCGCATTTCTTAAACAATTTCAGGAAACACCCGGGTTATTTAAAACCACTTGCGTTCAGGATCAGGGCATCACAGTCATGAGCATCCAAAAAACCGGAGAACAATAAGGAAGAAGCTTGACCCACTTCTACTTCACTATTAGGTTTCAGACTCCCTATAAATGCTCAGCTTTATATGGGTAATTATCTAATTATTAGTATAATATAAATACATTTTCTCAAGCATTCCGAGGTAGTGCCCAAATTCAGACTTCCTGAATATTGTTCTGATTTTGTGTTGCACGAATATCATTTCATTTATATTTGCTCCAGAATATTAAAATGTCATGAAGAATTTTAGCAATGTAATCGTCATTATTCCACCTGTCAACTGACGGAAAGGGTAATGATTTGACATCACCAAAAGCCTTTCCTCAACGGAAAGGCTTTTATTTTTTATATGAATACTAAACTGACACATATGTACTACACAGACCGAACACTTGTTTATTTTGACGGCACCTGGCAAAAAGCCAAAGACCTGATGGTAAGTCCCTACAATCAGAGTATGCACTATGGCAGTGCTGTATTTGAAGGGATACGTGCTTATTCCACCACAGACGGGGTCCGGATATTTAAAGCAAAGGAACATTATGAGCGCCTGCTTTATTCGGCAGAAAAGATGCATCTTAAGCTGGACTATTCCGTTGATGAGCTCATTGTACTCACCTATGAGCTCCTTGAAAGAAATGATCTCCGCAATGCATATATACGTCCACTGGTATATCCGGGAGCCAATATGTCGCTTACCCCTGCGGAGGAAGTCCATTTCTTCCTCTGTGCCTGGGAATGGGATAAATACCTTGGATCAAAAATGCTTGATATAATGACCTCTTCGTATCAACGTCCGAATCCTAAATCCTGCCATGTAGATGCCAAGGTAACCGGGCATTATATCAATTCCATACTTGCTACTACAGAAGCCAGGCAAAAAGGTTTTGACGAGGCTGTATTACTTGATGCCAACGGGTTTATGGCAGAAGGGCCCGGAGCTAATTTTTTCTTTGAGAAAGATCAGGTATTATATACAGCCCCCTCAGGAAATATTCTTCCCGGTATAACCCGGGCTACGATCTTCGAACTCTGCAAAGAGCTGGATCTTAAACTGGTTGAAAAATATTCAACACCGGAAGATGTACATGGCGCTGACAGTTCCTTCTTTACCGGTACAGCAGCTGAAGTAGCCGGTATCGCCTCCCTTGACAGGATTCCTTTCCGCCTTTCCTGGGAAGATTCACTCGGGGCGGTATTACAGGCTAAATACGCACAAAGGGTTGCTCACAATGAATATGGAAATTTTTCACTCGTAATATGAAACTCAACAAATACAGCCAGACCCTGACCCAGGATGAAAGTCAGCCAGCTTCACAGGCTATGCTTTACGGCATAGGACTTACAGAAGCCGATATGAACAAAGCTCAAGTCGGTATAGCCTCTACCTGGTACGAAGGCAATACCTGCAATATGCATCTGAACGGGCTCTCGGCATGGGTCAAGGAAGGTGTACAAAAAAACGGACAAGTAGGACTTCAGTTCACCACCATCGGTATCAGTGATGGAATAACAAACGGTACGGAGGGTATGCGTTACTCGCTGGTATCACGTGAATTGATAGCTGACTCTGTCGAATCGGTTACTGCAGCGCATTATTATGACGGCCTCATCACCATAGCCGGTTGCGATAAGAATATGCCGGGCATGGTTATGGCCATGACAAGGGTTAACAGGCCATCCCTGATGATTTACGGAGGTACGATAGCATCCGGAAACTATAAAGGCAACAAACTCAATATTGTTTCAGCATTTGAAGCCCTGGGTCAGAAATACGGAAAGACAATCACTGAAGAAGATTTCAAAGGCGTGATACAGAATGCCTGCCCGGGTGCCGGAGCCTGCGGTGGTATGTATACGGCCAATACCATGTCATCGGCTATTGAAGCCCTTGGACTGAGTCTGCCTTACAGCTCCTCAAATCCTGCGCTTAGTAAGGAGAAAAAAGAAGAATGTCTGAATGCCGGCAAATACCTGAAAGTGCTGCTGGAAAAAGATATCAAACCATCAGACATTCTGTCAAAGGCTGCATTTGAAAATGCGCTTACTGTAGCCATTGTGCTGGGTGGGTCAACAAATTCAGTATTGCACCTTGTGGCCATGGCGCGTACAGCCGGTATCCCTTTTGATCTCGAAGATGTAAAAAGGATCAATAACCGCACCCCCCTGCTTGCTGATCTGAAACCCAGCGGTAAATATCTGATGGAAGATCTCTTCGCCATAGGCGGTATTCCGGCTCTGATGAAATACCTGCTGGAACATAAACTACTGGATGGGTCCTGCATAACGGTTACTGGCAAAACCATGTCAGAAAACCTGGATAGAGTTGCTCCGCTCAAAGCCGGACAAGATGTAATAAGGCCTGTGAACAACCCCGTGAAAGAAACCGGGCATCTTTCCATCCTTTATGGGAACCTTGCTCCACAAGGATCTGTGGCCAAGATCACAGGAAAAGAAGGTGAATTGTTTCTGGGCCCCGCCAATGTTTTTGAAAACGAATTTGATTGTATCAGTAGTATAAGAGAAGAAAAAGTTAAAGCAGGACAGGTGGTTGTTATACGGAATGAAGGGCCTAAAGGCGGCCCCGGAATGCCTGAAATGCTGAAACCAACCTCTGCACTGATAGGAGCCGGTCTTGGAAATTCTGTAGCCCTCATCACCGATGGACGTTTCTCAGGTGGAACACACGGTTTTGTGGTAGGACATATCTGTCCCGAAGCATTTGACGGCGGACCGATAGCTTTGATTAAAAACGGTGATATGATACGGATCGATGCCCTTTCAAATAGAATAGATGTCGAAGTTTCGCCCAAGGAATTGGAAACACGGAAAAAGCAATGGAAACAGTCTGAGCTGAAAGTTAAACAAGGTGTCCTGTTCAAATATGCTAACCAGGTGAGCAGTGCAAGTACGGGATGCCTTACAGATCGATAAAAAATGGAAAAACACGCTAAATACAATACAGAAGTAACCGGTGCCGAAGCAGTGATACTTTCTCTGCTGGATGCAGGTGTTACAGATGTTTTTGGTTACCCCGGCGGAGCTATCATGCCTGTATATGATGCCCTGTACAATTATATGGACAGACTTAATCACTACCTCGTTCGCCATGAACAAGGCGCTACACATGCTGCCCAGGGCTATTCAAGAGTATCAGGGAACCCGGGTGTTGTATTTGCCACTTCCGGCCCCGGAGCCACAAACCTCATAACAGGTATCGCTGATGCCCAGATAGACTCTACTCCCCTGGTCTGCATAACCGGTCAGGTTGCATCACACCTCCTTGGTACAGATGCATTTCAGGAAACCGATGTGGTGGGTATCTCTATGCCTGTGACCAAATGGAATATACAGGTAACCCGTGCTTGTGATATCGCCGATGCGCTATCAAAAGCATTTTATATAGCCACTTCGGGCCGGCCAGGACCTGTACTTGTAGATATAACAAAAGATGCCCAATTCGGAAAGACCATTTATTCATATACCAGATGTGAAAGTGTAAGGAGCTATTTCCCCTCACCAAAAATAAATACAGATGAAATAAACCGGGCTGCTGAGCTGATCAATTCTGCCAAGCGCCCTTTTATATTGGCTGGTCATGGTGTCCTTTTATCCTCAGCAGAAAAGCAACTGATGCAACTGGCAGAGAAAGCAGGAATACCCGTCGCGTGTACCTTACTCGGACTTTCTGCATTCCCCGCTTCTCATCCCCTTTATGTGGGATACCTCGGTATGCACGGGAATTACGGCCCGAATTTACTCACCAATGAATGTGATGTATTGCTGGCTATAGGTATGCGGTTTGACGACCGGGTAACTGGCAATGTAAGCAAGTATGCCCGGCAAGCAAAGGTGATACATTTTGAAATCGATGCTGCTGAAATCAATAAAATAATACCAGCTGAAGTTGCACTGCTGGGTGATGCAAAAGAAACCCTGCAAGCCTTGCTGCCTTTAATCACTAATGCCACACATACAAACTGGGTCGGCCGTTTTTCCGAATGCAGGCGTATTGAAGATGAGAAAGTCACCAATGAAGCCATAGCTCCCACCGGAGATAAACTCAGGATGGCTGAAGTGATCGCTCAGTTTCATACCATAAGTGAAGGCGATGCCATCGTTGTAACCGATGTTGGACAACATCAGATGATCACTTCCCGATACTACCGCTTCGACAAACCCAACCATTCTGTAACGAGCGGAGGGCTTGGTACAATGGGCTTCGGACTGCCGGCAGCCATCGGAGCCAAGGTGGCCTGCCCGGATAAGAATGTCGTAGCAGTATTGGGCGACGGAGGATTTCAGATGACCATACAGGAACTTGGAACAATTATGCAAAGTTCTATCATAGTCAAAATTCTTATTCTCAACAATAATTTTCTGGGAATGGTACGTCAATGGCAGCAACTTTTTTTTGACCGGCGCTACTCTTTTACCGAAATGAAGAATCCAGATTTCATAACGATCGCCAAAGGTTACGGAATCAAAGGTCGTAAAGTAACAGAACGCAAAGACCTGCACAGAGCCTTGAGCGATATGTATGCATCACCGGAAGCTTACGTGCTCGAAGTGGAAGTGGAAAATGAGGAAAATGTGTTCCCGATGATAGCCACGGGGGCAAGTGTTTCTGAAATAATACTTGAATAATGAATAACCGGACCCAGACATATACATTATCCATCTTCACAGAAGACAGGATAGGATTGCTGAACCGTATAACCATACTCTTCACCCGAAGGCATATCAATATAGAAAGTATCACCGCCAGTGAAAGTGAAGTCAGGGGAATATACCGCTACACAATAGTTGCCTCCGCCACTTATGATGTGATCGGGAAACTTGTTAAACAAATAGATAAACAGGTCGAAGTATTCAAGGCTTTTTATCATCCCGAGTCGGAAATAATTTCCCGGGAGGTGGCCCTTTTCAAAGTATCCTCTTCCGCCCTGCAGGAGAATGAACTATTCTCTTCTGTCGTGAATGAGCACCATGCCAAGATACTCAGTATCTCTCCTGAATTCATTGTAGTGGAGAAAACGGGAGATACTCTGGAAATAAAACATCTTTTTCAGGCTCTGGACCGATTCGGTGTACTTGAGTTTGCCGGCAGTGGCAAGGTAGCAATGACCAAACCCATGAAAACGCTTTCAACATATCTGAAGGAAATAGAAAACGAAAATAAATCAACAGTCAAACACTTTAATAAAAACTAACATGGCAACAATCAATTTTGGAGGCGTCAATGAAAAAGTAACAACCCGCGAGGAGTTCACCCTCAAACATGCTCAGGGTGTTTTGAAAAATGAAATTGTAGCTGTTATTGGCTATGGCGTTCAGGGTCCCGGACAAAGCCTCAACCTGAAAGACAATGGAATAAACGTGATCGTCGGCCAGCGCAAAGGTGGTAAGAGCTGGGACAAAGCCCTGGCCGACGGATGGGTGGAAGGCAAGAATCTCTTTGAGCTGGAAGAAGCCTGCAAGAGGGCAACCATCATACAGTTTCTTTTATCGGATGCCGGACAGATTGCTTCCTGGCCCATGGTTAAAAAACATCTTACCAAGGGTAAGGCCCTCTATTTCTCTCATGGCTTCGGAATCACCTACCATGAGCAAACAGGTATCGTACCTCCCAAGGATGTGGATGTTATCCTGGTAGCACCAAAAGGATCCGGCACATCGCTAAGACGTTTGTTTCTGCAAGGCAAAGGACTTAACTCGAGCTATGCCATATTTCAGGATGCCACAGGCCGCGCTACAGAAAGAGTACTGGCTCTCGGCATAGGAGTAGGCTCCGGGTACCTGTTCGAAACGGATTTTAAAAAAGAAGTGTATTCAGACCTCACCGGAGAACGCGGTATACTCATGGGGGCTTTGGCCGGATTATTTGAAGCTCAATATGAGGTATTGAGGGAAAAAGGTCACTCCCCTTCTGAAGCTTTTAATGAAACTGTTGAAGAGCTTACCCAGAGCCTTATGCCTCTGGTAGCTGAAAACGGGATGGACTGGATGTTTGCCAATACTTCTGTTACGGCTCAAAGAGGTGCACTCGACTGGAAAGGTAAATTCCGGAATGCCACACTTCCGGTGTTTCATCAGCTGTATGACCAGGTAGCATCCGGTAAAGAAGCAGCACGTGTAATTGCTGAAGGCAGTAAAACTGACTACAGAGCAAAACTGGAAGAAGAATTGAAAGAAATAAGAGAGTCGGAACTGTGGCAGGCCGGCGCTGCTGTCAGAAAACTAAGACCCTGATGCTTAAGATAGAAAACATAGTACTTGCAGCGCATAAACTGGAGGGCGTAGTGATTCATACTCCCTTGCAATACAATGCTCAGCTGAGCGAAGAATTTGAATGCAGTATTTACCTCAAAAGGGAAGATCTGCAGGTAGTCCGGTCTTATAAACTTAGGGGAGCTTATCATAAGATAAGCTCCCTCTCACCGGAAGAACAGCAGCGTGGAGTTGTCTGTGCCAGCGCCGGTAATCATGCTCAGGGCGTGGCTTATGCCTGCCAGAAACTGAATATCAGCGGCACAATTTTTATGCCGGCAACCACGCCTTCTCAAAAACTGAATCAGGTAATGCTGTTCGGAAAAGACAAGATCCGTATCATCCTCAGCGGGGATACCTTTGACGATGCCAACCGACAGGCTGTTCTTTATTGCGAAGAACACAAAGCCTGCTTTGTTCATCCTTTTGATGATGAAAAAGTTATGGAGGGCCAGGGAACTGTTGGTAAGGAAATACTGGATGATGCCACCTTTCCTGTTGATTATTTATTGCTACCTGTTGGAGGCGGAGGCCTGGCAGCCGGTGTATCGAGCTATTTTTCCCGTCTTAGCCCTGAAACAAAAATACTTGGCATAGAACCGGAAGGAGCAGCTTCCATGCAGTTGTCAATACAGAACGGTTACAATACCGAACTCTGTCAATTGGATAAGTTTGTTGACGGCGCAGCCGTTAAGCGTGTTGGCGACAAGACCTTTGAAATCTGCCGTGAAACACTTGACGGAATGCTTCTTGTTCCGGAAGGCAAAGTCTGTACCACCATTCTGAATCTGTACAACCAGCAGGCAATCGTTGTGGAGCCTGCCGGTGCACTTACAGTATCTGCACTGGATTTAATCCGGGAAAAAATAAAAGGTAAGAATGTCGTCTGCGTCCTCAGTGGCAGCAATAATGATATCCTGCGCACAGCCGAGATACGTGAGCGTTCTCTGCAATATGAGGGGCTGAAACATTATTTTGTGATACGATTCCCTCAAAGGGCTGGAGCATTAAAGGAATTTGTCGGATCTGTACTCGGACCTCAGGATGATATTGTACATTTCGAATACATGAAAAAAAACAACCGCGAAAACGGGCCCGCATTGATAGGTATAGAATTAAAAGAGCGGGGCGATCTTTTTCCGCTTAAAGATCGTTTATCCAGACTCGGATTTCAGTTTGAATACCTCAATGGTAACGACAACCTCCTGCAATTCCTGATATAGGTCATGTTTTTACCGGAATTGTCTTTTTATCTTGCGAGCTTCTCCACCAATCCAATCAGATATCTTAAACGAGCATGTTGCAGCCTGCTGCAACATGCGCAGGGAATACCCGGGCAAGGCCTTTCAACTTCTCCAGCAAGCTCCAAACCCCAAACGGAGCTTGATATAAAACATAGACATGGTAGCAACTGTGTTTTCACCTACCACATTGGTAAGGAAACTCACATTGTTGCTTACCTTGTTATAGATGTCTATATTATTGTCATTCCAAAACGAATTATAAGGACTGATTGTATACCCTGCCGAAATGCCAACTAGCCCGGAGAAAATTTTTCCTACCGGTAAGGTACCCCGGCTCAGGCTGCTTTTATCCTGAATAAGTGATGTGATGTGATCTATGTTCAGAGAAAAATCGATCGCTGTGGCATGGTTGGTGGCCGAAACATCGAGTACCGGTGAATTTCCCTGGTGAGAATGGACATCCATGCTTCCCATATACAAACCCGCTTCCGGGTAAATCAAAAAATGATCTGTATGGAAAACAACATAACCAAGACCTATTCGTGTTCCGAAACCTGAAGTAGTGGTACGTGATTCTCCGTATACGCTGTTGCGTTGAGGAAGACCCGTTAACTCCAGTTCAAAAACGGTATTACGGGCAATCAGCTTTATAGGGCTCATGCTCCAGCATGCCATATCGGAGCTCATCGGTGCAAACCCATTGTTTAATAGATTTGTGCTGATCGATGCGGTTGAAGAAGGAGACAAGGATGTATATCCGGCCCCCCCTGTCATATAAAATCCGCTCAGCTTATGTTTCCCTTCTTTTATCTGTTTGGGATCAGGTCCTTCTTGTGCAGTCAGAAATAACGGAAAGAGGATAGAAAAAAGCAGATAAAGCTTTGTATTTGTTTTCATGGTTCTGGTATTTGGAGTTGCTGAGTCATGCAAAGATCAGCAAGTTCCATGCCCACAAAGCATGAACAGGATTAGATTGTGATTAAGAAAGGATTTATTTGAGCTTGAGTCTCAGGCCTGCATAGACCATTCTTCCAAATACCGGCCCCCAGACCATAGAGGCATCAAAATATTTACCGTAAGGATGCAGCGGGTCTACAATGAGATTAATTTGCCTGAAATCGAGCATATTCTCCACACCTGCATAGAGCTCCAGTATTTTTATGGTCCGGCTAAACTGTACATTCATGATACTGAAAGCAGGTGAATAATCTGTCACGCGGTATGCCTCAGGGTTAGAGCCCGTCCATGGTAAACGTTTCCTGCCATACCCTTGAAGGGTGTAATCTATTTTCCAATGACTTTTTGATTCGTATGCCAGGTTCAGCAATATCCGGTTCTGAGCCAGAAGAGGCTTCTCCATAAGCATACCATGATAGGTGGCTTCCACATCCAGCCAGCGGTAAGCCAAACGCAAATCCAGTCCTTTCAGAACTTCCTGATTCAATTCTATTTGCATACTGTTTGAAAAGGAGACTCCCTTCAAATCGGAAATCACAGCGAGCTGAGGACTCTGGTACAGATCTGCCACCACCTGGTTTTGAAAATCTGTCCGGTAAAAGTCAGCAATCACACTTCCTGGCCGGCCGGCAATCCGGATATTTTGCTGAAAGCTTACACCTTCATTCCAGGCAATTTCAGGGGTCAATCCATACCCCGGCAGATTGGCAGATCTGTTAATCATAATCTGTCTGTCGGAAGTAAGCAGAGATGTGTTTTCAGCCAATACATTTGCTGAACGCTCTCCCCTGCCCGCAGCAATCCTCACAATAGTATTAGGGCGCAATGCATAACGCATATGGAGGCGGGGGGTAAAAATGAACCCGTACAGGCTGTTATAATCCTCCCTCATCCCTGCTACGAGCGTAAATTTTTCCCTTCCTGTGTATGTATATTCAACAAATAAACCCGGCACTGTTTCCAGATGTTGATAGTCAACCAGATTAAGTGATTCCCTGAAATCACCATACATAAAACTGGCTCCCGCTCTGAATTTATGGTTGGTATTGTTGAGAATACCCTGATAAATCAGATTAGCATAGAGACTGCGTTCGGAGGCATTGTAGCTATTTAACCCAAAAAAGGAGTTCTGATCATTGCTTATAACGGAGCACATGAATCCGATGCTTTTGTATTTTTCCCCTGGGAATACATAACCCAGTTTTCCGAATGCTTCATATCGCTTTGTGTTGATCCCTACACCGTAGCCATTCAGGGTATCCTTGCTCCTTGATGGATCATAAGTCAGTTGTCCACCTGTCCGGTCGTCCAGCAATGCCTTCATTCCCAGCTGGGCCGTTATGCCTTTGTGATTATCATATCTCCAACGGTTTATTCCATTTAGCTGATATCCCTGCGGAGCGTCCATGAACCCGTCTTTATTCATGTCGGTTTTCATCTGCAAAAAGTCAGAATGAAGAAGCAGCTCGGATGACCATCCGGATGTTAGCTTGAAAGCAGTATTTATATTGAATTCTGTTCTTCCCATCTGATTGACAAAAGAGTTGAAAAGCAGATGTTCTCCATTTTCCGGTTTTTTAAGCTCTACATTAATCTGCCCGGCGATAGATTCATACCCATTAACAACAGATCCTATTCCTTTGGTGACCTGTATTGATTCAATCCAGGGCCCGGGTATAAAGGTCAATCCATAGGAAGCTGCCAGCCCTCTGGTGCCCGGTAAATTTTCGTTCAACAGTTGGGTATAGATACCGGAAAGACCTAATACCTGTATTTGTTTGGCCCCGGTAATGGCATCTGAATAATTTACATCAACGGAGGGGTTCGTTTCAAAACTCTCACTCAGGTTACAGCAGGCAGCCTTCAGAAATTCTTTAGAAGTAATAATCTCTGTCTGCAAAGGGCTCAGCGTTGACAGATAAGAAGATGCCTGGCGCTCAGAGATGACGACCTCTTTCAACGAACGTGTGGCTTCATCTCTAAGTATGATACGAAGCGTCTTTGAATCTTTAATATTCAGGGTATCTGACCGGAAACCAGTGAAACGGACAACGAGCTTGTGATGCAGAGAGTCGGGGGGAAGACTGAAAACACCGTTGGTATCGGAATAAATTCCCATCCCGCTTCCTGCCCAATAAACCCCGGCTCCAGCGACCGGAAGGAAATGACCTTTACTTGTTTCGGACAGTACGATTCCTGTTATCAAACCGGGATCTGTTTTCTTTATGATTTGAGAAGAATACTCCGGAAGGGTATCTTGTTTCTGTATTGCCCGATCCGGAGCACGTTCATATAAACAGCATTCTGGTAATTTATTGTAAATAGTATTATCGGCCCGCTCCAGATCTGTGTCATGACCCTTTTTCGCCACCAGGTGATGAAGCTCCCACAGTTTTATACGTGACGTGTCATAAATAACTTGAAGAATTTTATTTTCTGCGTTCCAGGAAGCTTTCCTGACCCCTTTTACACGGAGAGCTAGTTCAATCCTGTGCTTGCATTGTTCACAATTGCCATATACCCGAAATGAGTCTGTCAGGAAATTATGTTGCCCCAGAGTTTGTAATGGAAGAATGATCCATGCCAATATATAGCTGATGTGCAAAAAGAAATTTTTCATCCCTGTATAAAGGTACCTATTTAATACCCATCCGGCCCTTAAAATTGGCGTAAGGACTTACTAATAGGCCTTCACACATTGGTTCTTAATGAATTTTTCCGGGCTTCTGATAAATACTTCTTTGCAGTTGTATGTATCAAAATAATAAACCACTCCGGCATATTTGTACTTATACGCTTCGGATTTATCAACCTGCAATCCGCATACAAGGTCCACCAGAGGAACTGTCGATGCTGTTTTTTTTGCTATGTCGCACGAAGAGAGATACAGAAACAAGGCGCCAACCAACAAAACAGCTTTTATATTATACGTTTTCATGGCTTTGTTTTCTTCAAATTTAGTCTTGTCTGGAATGATTCACCATGACCCCGGGCACTGGCCTGCATGATATATCCTACCTGTGTAATTAGCAAACATATTTAGGAGCTTGGTCATGCTCAGGGCTTCTCTTAGTTGTAAATCCATTGGAAATGAGCTCAAAAGGGTACGAATTCCAATCCTGCCGTGAAAATAAGGGCACTTACTTTACGTGCTATATTATTGTTTATCAGCACCTTATGAACCATAATTTGCTCATCAACTTTGCTTTGTTGAAACATTGTTATTAAATTCTCGTAAAACCATGCACTCAGTGTTATTATTGCAGGATGATTATGCTTTGAATGAGTGGATTACATTACCAACTTAACCCTGATATATGCATAAATTATTACCCTTAAAAAGCATACTTTTATTCTGTTTTATACTCTTCTTGTTTCCGATTGTACAGGCCCAGACTATTAACAAATCAAAGGAAGAGAAAAAGGATACTGTCCAAAAAGCTTCCCCGGTTAATACGACCCCTCCAGCTTTACCGGCACAAGGTGACAAAACAAGTGGATTGGGAGTAGCAGTAACCCCATCCAGTCTCCGTTATAATGTCAAGCCCGGATCAGCAGTCAACAAAACAGTGAAGGTCACAAATGACTCCAAATCTGTTTTCAAATTCCATGTCGGATTTCATGATTATTACCAGGATGATAAAGGCAAACCAATATCCGATACAACCGGGCATTATAAGTACGGTTTATCACGTTGGGTAAATGTGTCCCCCTCATTTTTCGAACTCAAACCGGGAGAAACTAAAATTCTTACAGTTACGGTGGAGGTGCCTAATACGGATGAAGGTTCAATAGCTGCTTACACGATTATGGAGATTGATCAGGTTACAGAACGCGGGGCTCTTGATCCTTCCAAAAAGAACAGTCAGTCCATTTCCATGGGTGTCATTCCGACTATTGGTTTCGGGGTTTATATTTATCAGAATCCGCCCAATGTGAAGAATAATCTTGTAGAGATCACCAAATATTCTTTTACTGCTGCCACGGAAAAAGTAAAAATTCCTTCCCTTGACCTCGAACTTGTCAATAAAGGTGATGGTATAGGATTTTGCTCTATGTATATAGAGCTGACCAATGTGCAGACAGGGATTCAGCGGAAACTTCCCGTACGTCAGTTTACGATACTACCGGGTTTTACCCGGGTCTTTAATTTCCCATTACCACCCGATCTTCCAAAAGGGAAATACTCCTCTGTAGGAGTAATGGATTTTGGAAATAAAGAGCATGTTGATGCAGCGGAACTTGAGTTTACTTTATAGGATTTAAGAAGAGAAAGGATATAAACTTAAAAGAAGGAGGGTCTATCGGATAGCTATGAAATTGATATTACCGTTTGTTTTCCGGCAGGCCGGTAACAGACAAAGCGGATCCCGCATTGTAGGATCATTAAACATGAATACTAATCCAAACCAATCCAAATAACATGAAAAAACTAATCCTGTCCTTTTCCGCCGTTCTGCTCCTTTCCGGCTCTGCCTTTGCGCAGCTGGAAGATGAAAAGAACGTAACTATCACAATGGATCTTCAACCGATCCTGCAGCTCAATATGAATACATCCGATCAGATTAATTTCTCTTTCGATGACATTGCCGACTATTACGGAGGTATAACCAAATATGGTGCCACCATCCTGACTGTAAGCTCTACTGTCAGCTGGGACCTGTATGCGGTAGGTTCGTCCAACGCCGGTGTTACCTGGGATAACCAGATGTATTATGGTAACACGACCGATCCGAATGCAATTAAATTACTTCCGATCGAGGCTTTGGAACTTCACCAGAGTATAGCCGATGCTACTCCAAGTACCGGAACATATCCTGACTATTCCACTGCTTTTGCACCTGCATCTGCAGTAGCTGTTGGTCAAAATTCTATCTATGCTTCAGCCACACCTTATGTAGCTCCTCCTATCACAGAGAAGTATATTCAGGGTCAGGCCGGTGCTGCAAACTTCGCAGCAGGCGGATCTTATCTGACACAGGGTGCATTGCTGTCGAGCATATACTATTATGCAATCGACTACAGAATTCTTCCCGGTCTTCCAGCTGTATTCCCTGCAGCCGGCTCCAATGCTGCTGTTTACAAAGGCCTTGCAGCTGGTAAATACGCACAGCCTGGTGTTTATACAATGAACGTTAAATATGTATTGCTTGAAAACCAATAGTATTTATCCGGTTCTTATTTGTTAAAACTCTAAGCTCCGGGCTGAAATACCGCCCGGAGTTTTTTGAGTTTTTGCCAACTCTTGCCCGCATGAACATAAAACATACTATCATTCCATTACGTAGTAAATTTTTGCTTCTGGCATCCTGCTTTTTTGTATTTATTATTTCTGTTAATGCCCAATGCGGTCCGCCTGTTTCCGTTAATTGCCAGGCGATACCGGCCAGCGGACTCACCCTTTCCACCCCGGCCAATGTTGATTTCATTTTTGACAGCTTTGATAAAATAAATACCGGCATAACAATCAGCGGCTCCACTATTTTGCGTCTGAAAGTGCTTGCCAACAATGCTTCCTGTAAATGGGCCCTGAGGGTTTACATTGATAACAACCCCGGTGCCGGCACCCCTGCCAGCGAGTGGGAAACACTTAACACCTACGGGGCCCTGGTGGCTCCGAAACCTAAACTGAACCTTCTTGAATTCAAAGTATATAACGGATGCAATACGCCTATCATGAGCAGCATTTACCAGAATTTTGCGCCTGCCAACGGATCATTTCTGGATATAATCAATGGTCTTGCCCTCACTCCCGCCGGCTCCTGCGCAACCAATGTGAATGGTGCCGGTGATTACCTGTCTCATTACAATGAATACAGCTTTACGATTGATTACAGGATTAAACCGGGCCTGAACTTGAATCCTGGCAATTATCAGATTGTATTAAAATTTTGTCTGGTCGAACAACCCTGATATGAACCGGAGGGAAAACCTGTATGGAAAAATGGTGCGGAGTTTGCTCCTTGCATTGCTATTCCTTCCTGTTTGCATGCAGGCTCAGAAAGACGGCCCTCCTCCTATCGTAACATTCCTGTTTCCGGATGTGCTGCTGGAAGAAGGGGAAATTGTTTCCAATGTACTCCGGGTGCCGCCTGTAGCCGGCACTCCGATTGTCTTTACGGTGTCAGTAACAGCTCCGGGAAGATGGAAGGTTGTCGGCGCAAAAAATAAATCCTATACCACTTCCGATAAAGACACCTTATACATTCCTATCCGGCTCATCCCGGGCGATAAGAAAGGAAATGCACAATACTTTCTTACAGCCGTAATACGCGATGAAAACGGGAAACAAAAAGCCAGCGCTTCTTTCACTGTTTCAACACAAAAGCAAACCCGCTGGGAGCTTACCGTTGCTCCGGCAGAAAAACTGTACTTTCTGAACGGGGAAAACACAGTACCTTTTTCACTCAATGTACTTAATACCGGAAATGAAACGCAGGATATCCTGCTTACCTATCATGAAATAGGTAAAAACAGTATTCTCACCGACAGTTTAGGCATCATTCTCAAAAAACGGTATTTTAATCTGAGCCTTGGCTCTCTGCGTGATACCACACTGAAATTCAAATTTTCCTATTATGAAGGAAAACGGAATTTCAGGAGGGTGGATCTTGAAACGCATAATCCTTCCAAACAGTTTGAGCCGAAAAAATATTCCCTCTTCTTCCGCACCCAGGATCCTAAGCTAAACAATGAAAAAAGTTTTACCAGCAACCGTAAAGTTGATTTTATTAAACTTAATAATTCGAAAAAAGTATCTCCTTTCGACAGTTATGTTATTCCACTGACCGTGGAAGCAAATATTTACAATATCCTGGGGATACAACCCATCATGAATCTCATATTGAGGGGAAATACCCTACTAGGTAATGGTGCCAATCTGGTGTATTTCGGGCAGATGAATTATACGTCTTATAATTACTCCCCTACAGCCTTTAACAGCAGCTCTTTTTTCCTGGGTTATTATCATACCTGGGGCAATGTCCAGATCGGAAATGTAACCTCCGGAAACAATATCGGCATTCCAACAAGCGGAAGAGGAATAACAGGAGAATACAAAATAAGCAAGACCCAGACCATTGGGGCATTTTTTACAGAAAGCCCCGGTATTCTGAGTCATTACCGAACTTCCTTCGGGCTTAATTACAGGATCATGCTGCCCCAATCACAAATGCTCCTTGCATCAGCAGGCAGGATACAGGATCAGTTGCTTGGAGCAAATACGAATTTCTTAGGCAGCAGATATATTTTCTCTGTCAGGAAGATACACCTGTTCAGCCTGAGTGCGACCGGAACTCAGACTGTCTTCACCTCAACACCGGCCACTGCACAAATTGGCTATCTCCTTGGGTTTAATTACAGCGGTCAATTCCTGGAACGCAGATTGCTTCCGACTTTGAGTATCGACTATAACAACCGCTCCTTTTTCAATACCAATTCTGAACATTTGAATATCCTGCACCGCTCCAGCTATGACCTTGGTAAGCATCAGAATCTGAGCCTGCAAAATAATTACTCTTCCTATGAACAGCTTGTTTACAACCCTTCAGGCAATGTATTTATTGCGAATAAGAATTTCTCTAACTTCTTTTTCTATTCCCTGAACGGAGAAAAAGGCAGGATCATGCCGGGATTGTTCTATAATTTTTCAAACTTTAACTATATCCGGCTCCATTACCGCGGAGTGTCGTTTGACTACAATGCTTTCAACATGCAAAACAATGTACGCTTCTCCTTCAATACAAGGGGAGGCTATAACTGGCTTCAGGATTATCCGAACATCCCACAGTTCTTTTCCGCTTCACTCTATGGTCTGCTACAATACCATACCCTGACCTTCAATGCGCGTTATAATTACGGATACCAGTCTGTATACAATGTCACCGACCTTAACGGTCAGAAAGCCTATCCCCAGATCCTGTATCTTTCCGCACAGCATCAGTATTTATTTTCCGACCCCCGGTTTGTGCTGCAAACCAGCCTGAATTATTCCTATCAGAACGCAACCCTGAGCCATAGTTTTGGTTTCTTTCCTGAATTGTATTTCTATTCCTATTCCGGGTGGCGGTTTAAGGTCAATGCCGGTTATAATCTGAACTCAAGCAATGCGAGTAAAGCTGCCTTGTATCAGAATGGAACCGTTAACCCAGCCGAACTGAATACTACTCCTGTCGTTTCACAGGGATTTATGCTGGGCTTTGGAGTCAAGAAGGATTTCGGAATTCCGATCCCTAAGCGCTTACGCAAAAAAGTAAACTATACCATGGAATTCAAAGCGTTCCTGGATCTGAATGGAAACAGGATTATGGATAAGGATGAGATACCTCTGGAAAATGTGGTACTTCACATCGGCGAACATGAAGTGATAACGGACTCAAAGGGGGGCGCGAGACTCGTTAATATTCAGGCCGGTTATTACACGGAACATGCCAGCTCCCTGAGTGATCTGCAAGGCTGGTTCCCATTGCTGGAAGACAGTATTGCAGCTGCCAACAAGACGTATTATATCCCTTTTGTAAGAGGCGTTAAAATATTCGGGGATGTACTCCTTGAGCGGGAAAAATTCAGTGAGGATGTTACCCTGGACCTCTCCCGTATTAAGATAACAGCTACAGATTCCTTGGGTAAGCCATTCCCGGCTGTCACCGACAAGCATGGAAGTTATGTGATTTATGTTCCCCTGGGGAAATATACAATCACTATGGATGAAAAGATTCTGGATGATGCATTCAATCTTACACAGAATAGTTATCCTGTCGTACTTAAACAGGGAGTTGAGAATATATACGCCCCTTTCTATATCGTAGAAAGAAAGCGGAAGATCAACCTGAAAAAATTTACCCAGGACGATAACGCACCGAAAAAGGAAGAAAGCAAGACAGAACCAAAGGACGAAAAAAAGCTGGATTCCAAAGACCCAAAAAAAACGGATAAAACGGCTAATAAGAAAACACCTAAAAAGGCCGGTCAGAACCCTGTCAAGAAAGATTCAACCTCGGCAGCCCCGAAATAATTCTGGTGCCCCATAACCTGCCATCCTCCACTCTTTTCCCTTTCTGATTTCTTCTTTGTTTCCATCCCGTTAGTGGATTGTACTTCATTCATTCTATTTATTACATTTGTATTTTATATGATGTTTTTAATGTAGTATTCTACATGACTTTATATCTGCTATTTTGAAATTACAGCGCCAGCACGATGCCATGGATTGCGGACCTGCCTGTTTGAAAATGATCAGCCGGCATTATGGGCGTCATTATCCGCTTTCTTTTTTAAGGGAACTGTGCGGACTGTCTCATGCCGGCGTATCAGTGAAAGGAATCGGTGAAGCTGCGGAGAAAATTGGGTTTCATACCCTGGGCGTTAGTATTGAATTTTCCAGACTGGTAAAGGAAGTGCCCTTGCCCTGTATAGCTCACTGGAATCAGAATCATTTTACCGTTGTTTACAAGATTACCAGGTCAAGAGTATATGTAGCTGATCCGGGACATGGCCTGCTAAAATATTCGCATGATGAATTTAAAAAGTATTGGTCAAACGGAGTCATTCTTCTGATAGAACCCACTCCCCTCTTCTCTGAGCTCGATCTTAACGAAGGGCATGCCCATACATCCAAAAAGGGATTTCTCTTTCTTTTTCAATACCTGGCTCCGTATAAGAAGCTGATTGTTCAATTATTTGCCGGTATGCTTGTCGGCAGCTTACTCTTACTGCTCTTCCCCTTCCTTACTCAATCGGTGGTGGATTTCGGCATCAATCACCGGGATCTTAACTTTATCTATATCATACTGGCTGCTCAGCTCATGCTGTTTTTCAGCCGTACCACGGTCGATTTTGTACGTAACTGGATCTTGCTCCATATCAGCTCCCGGGTAAACATCAATCTGATATCAGACTTCCTCATTAAGCTTATGAAGCTTCCTATTTCTTACTTCGATACCAAGATGATAGGGGATTTGCTTCAGCGGGTCAATGATCATTACCGTATTGAACAGTTTCTGACTTCGGCAACACTCAATGTCCTCTTTTCAGTATTTAATCTCATTGTTTTCAGTGCCATTCTTGCCATTTATAACATGAAGATTTTTGCCGTTTTCATGTTAGGAAGCACATTGTATGCAGTATGGGTTTCCATCTTCCTTAAACGCAGGGCCGACCTCGACTACAAACGGTTTGCACGTATGCGGGAGAACCAGGACAGCCTGATCCAGCTCATACAGGGCATGCAGGAGATAAAACTGCATAACTGTGAACAGGAAAAACGCTGGAAATGGGAACAAATACAAGCCAGGCTTTACAAAATAAGCATGAGCGGGCTCAAACTGAATCAATACCAGCAAGCCGGATCTTTTTTTATCAATGAGCTGAAAAATATCGTGATCACATTTCTTTCAGCACAGGCTGTCATTCAGGGTGAGATAAGTTTGGGTATGATGCTTTCCATACAATATATCATCGGTCAGCTGAACAGTCCGATTGAACAGATGATTGGTTTTGTCCACAGTGCACAGGATGCCCGTCTGAGTCTGGAACGTCTGGCTGAAATACATGATAAGAAGGATGAAGAAGGTCTGCTCGAAGAACGCATACAGGAATTGGGGAATGACAAGGGTATTCATATAAATAATGTGACCTTCCACTACCCGGGGATGCAGCATGAAAATGTGCTGCAAGATGTAAACATTCATATTCCGGAAGGGAGGATAACCGCTATAGTAGGAATGAGCGGAAGCGGTAAAACAACCTTGCTGAAGCTGATGCTCAACTTTTACCTGCCCATTAAAGGTGAAATCAAAGTTGGGCCCTATCCGCTTGATCGGATCAGCAATACACTTTGGAGAGATAAGTGCGGGGTGGTTATGCAGGAAGGTTTTATTTTTTCTGATACTATTGTCAAAAACATAGCCCTTGGTGCTGAACGAATAGATAATGTATTTTTAAACCGGGCAATGGACACAGCCCATATACGTGAATTCATTGAAAGCCTGCCCCTGGGTTTGAACACAAAAATAGGGGCCGACGGACAGGGTCTGAGTCAGGGTCAGAAACAACGTTTACTGATAGCAAGGAGTGTGTATAAAAACCCGGACTATATTTTCTTTGATGAGGCTACCAATGCCCTCGATGCGAATAATGAAAAAGCCATTATGGAAAAACTGGATGATTTTTTCAAAGGCAAGACAGTTGTTGTGGTGGCACATAGACTGAGCACGGTAAAAAATGCAGATCAGATTATTGTCATGGATCGTGGAAGGATTGTTGAATTCGGAACACATGCAGGTCTTACACGAATCAGAGGTAACTATTATAATCTGGTAAAAAACCAGCTCGAACTCGGAAACTGATGCCTGAAACAGAATATATTAGTTCGCGTTCTGAAGAAATTCAGGATATCATGGAACGGACTCCGGGCTGGATGATGCGATGGGGAATATCCATGTTCCTTGTTTTTCTATTAATGCTCGTGGGCCTTTCCTGGTTTATCCAGTATTCGGATGTTATCACAACCCGGATTCAGATTACCAGCGAACACCCTCCCATCAGCCTTGTGGCAGAATCCGGTGGAAAACTCCGCTCTCTGTTTGTGAAAGACAAGGATCCGGTTGATTCCAATCAGGTGCTTGCATTGATTGATAATCCGGCCGATTATAAACATGTCCTCGTTTTAAAAGCCCTGTTAAATGATACAGATTTTATCAGCAAAGAATTGCCGGCCCTGCAGATTGGAGAAATTGAAAGCGCTTACGCTGCCTTTAAACAGGCCAGGGATGACTACCATGCATTCAGGAGTATAGGCCTGTATGAACACAAAATAATGGCAGTACGTCAGCAGGAAGGTTCTGAGGAGTTACTATACAACAGGATCCTGCAGCAATTTCATACCCTTACAGAAGATTACCAGCTTAGTCTTATTAAATGCCGGAGCGATTCCCAGTTATTCGCCAATGGGGTTATTCCCAAACTGGAGTATAATACATTGCGCAGTGTCCTGCTGCAGAAAAAATATGGCTGGGAAGGAGCTAACTCAACACTGGCCCAAACACAGGTTCAGCTCCAGGAGCTCCGAAAGACTATCACGGAACTGGAGTTGCAATCAAATACGGACAGGGCAAAATATGTCAGCGCATTAGAGAAGTCGCTCAATCAGCTAAAAACTTCCATCAAAACATGGGAGCAAAAATATGTGGTCATTTCTCCAATGCGTGGAATCGTCAATCTTTTCAATTACTGGGCAACTGATATGGCTGTTAAACAAGGTGATGTGCTTATGATTGTATGTCCAATAAATAAAGGCAAAATTATTGGACGTATCAGTCTGCAAACATACGGATCGGCCAAGGTAAAGGAAGGACTTCCTGTCAATGTAAAGCTTTCCAATTATCCATCCGATGAATATGGTATGTTGACCGGAAAGGTAGAATCCGTTTCTCTCCTCCCAAAAGATTCCTTGTATGCAGTTCGTATTTCCTTTCCCGGAGGCATGACTTCCAGCTATAACAAACCGTTTGAATTCAGCCAGCAGATGAGCGGCACTGCCGAAATCATTACCGGGAAAAAAAGACTCTTAGAGCGATTGCTGAACAGGATGAAGATCAATTTATAGCGTGTAATCTGATGAAATAAAAAATCCGGAGGGTCCAGCCTCCGGATTGCTTTTGCTGATATCCACGAACTAACTCAATCCTAAACCGTAACAAATGTAATCCGGTTTAGTTCTGTTGCCAACCACATTTTCTTTCATTCTAAGGGTTTGGGGGTATGGATCTTATTCTGTTTATGTTTCGGGCCCTATTTGTGTTTCCCGATAAGGTGATAGTATCCCACCACCATCATAGGCTCTACAAACATTAATTGCTGACTGGCCTTTCCGCCTTCAACTGTGGTATTGATATCCGGGAGGTTCATATAGCCTGCTTTTACTTTCCCCTGAATAAAGAAATGATTGCATACATCAAATTGCACACCTGCGCTTCCTGAAAAGCTGTATCCGGCCAGGTGGAATGCTTTTTTATTAGCCGACATATCATGTTTGGGTGCCTGGCCCAGCACATCTGCATCCGTATCGGGGATGACGGCCCCGGCTCCAACAGATCCCAGTGCCGATAATGCATACCTGGCATTTTTACTGATCCACAGCTGCTCCAGATGTCCGATTTCGGCACTCACATCATTCAGCCCGTCGCAATGTTCGAATTCAGTAACAAAGCCATGTGGCAACAGATAAGCAGATTTGGCAAGAACAGATCCGCGCTGGGAATTTTCAGCCACTAATACATCTGTATTATCATAGCTACCGGCATTCACACCATCACTGATTGAACCGGTAAGATGTGAAGTTTGCCTGTTGAGCACATATTTCATATGGTCCTGCCCAACAGTGATGAAGTTCTTGTCACTAAAAAAATATCCGAAACGCTGATTGTATTGGGGAATAGTAAAGAGTAAGGGATTGAAATAGATACCAGGCCTGTATCCTGCATCATCTGTAGCAGCCAGATCGGTGATTGTGAAATTATACCCTGTACCCCGGAAGTTCATATCACTGTGGGTGTAAAAGGCCCTGTTATAGCCCCAGTAATAGTAAAGAGTTCCTTTGCGTTTGTAAATTTTTCGCGTTTCCAGATTTTCATCATTCGTTTTTGTAACCGAAACATCTATTGCCGGTTTGATTGCAGGGCTGTCCTGGGAAAATGAGACAGTGCCTGATAAAAGTATTATAACAAAGAGAATCTGGGTGAATGCGCTTTGATTAGTCATGAAACATAACGTTGTTGGTTTTGTGATTTTGGATCCGGCATCAATAGTATTGGATTCTTTCAATACGGGAAATGACATTGGTCATGCTATTATAACGGAAATCACTCAGGTCAGCCAGGGCCTTTCTGATTCTATAGGGGGGTCATTAAAACGAGGGAAAACAGGAGCCGGCCCGGATGAATATTACCTTATCCCGAGGCCCTGCTGAAATGTACTAGGCAATAGAACTTTTAACCGGATGTTATTTTTTTTTTCCAATGACGTGGTAATATCCCACAACCATCATAGATTCCAAAAACATGAATTGCTGATTGGCTTTTCCTCCTTCAACCGTCGTATTGATATCAGGCAGGTTAATAAAACCGGATTTGATTTTCCCAAGGATAAAAAAGTGATTGTATACATCAAATTGCACTCCTACACTTCCTGAAAAACTATATCCGCCAGGATGGAAGGGTTTAAATTTTGACGGGGCATCATGCTTTGGCGCCAATCCCAGAATCTCCGCATCGGTATCCAATACATCCACACCTAGTCCAACGGAACCCAAAGCGGATAGTGCATATTTAGCATTTTTACTTATCCATAACTGCTCCAGGTGACCGATTTCTGCGCTGATATCGTTCAATCCGTCACAATGCTGAAAATCGGTCACAATTCCATGAGGCAGGGTATTAACAACAGAAGACAGTACTTGTCCGCTTTCCGATGTTTCTCCGATAAGTATATCTGTGTTATTGTAAGTGCCCGCATGAGGCCCGTCCTTTATTGTTCCCGTGAGGTGGGTTGTTTGCTTGTCGGCCCTGTATTTCATATGATCATGGCCGATGGTGATGAACAATTTATCACTTAAAAAATATCCGAAACGCTGATTATACTGAGGGCAGGTAAAGAGCCCCGGATCGTAATAGGTGTTTACGGGATAACCCGGTTCATCACTGGCAGCAATATCGGTGATGGTAAAGTCATAGCCTTTTCCGTGAAAGTGTACGTCGCTATGGGTGTAAGCAGCCCTGTTATAGCCCCAGTAATAATACAGAGTCCCTTTACGTTTGTAAATTTTTCTTGTTTCCAGATTGTCATCACCTGCTTTTACAACAGGAGCAGCAGGGGTGCTGAGCGTATTATCCTGTGAGAAGGTTGGATGGAATGCAAAGAGTAAAAATAGTACCACAATGAAGCTATGCCTATTCTTCATGACGTATGGGCTTATATTAGAATAAATGAGGGTTTGACAAACTGTTTTCAGTCTGCAAAGATATTCCATTTGCTCAATGAACCTTACCATTGGCTCAACCAAAACAGCCAATGAATCAATCTGCTCCCCGCTCTTGTCCTAATTGACTATTTTAATGCCACCGATGAGCACTTAATTGATTGATTGCCAGTTCTGAGCAATATATGTTCTGGCTTGGGCCCCGCACAGCGCTGTTGTTGCAGACTTTTTATACAAGCTTAATACACTGATTAACATGCAGATATCTTACTTTTTATGGTTTTGGGCATCTGGAATATATAGTATAATTTTGTCTCTGATTCTGATAAAGAAAGGCTTTCAGAGGCCAGTACGGAATCAGGTTTCAACCAATATGTAAGTACTATGGCAAGTTTCTTTAAAAAAGCAGTCGGGCTGTTTGTGGAATTCGACGAAAGTTCTTATACCCCTGCAGACAAAACAGTGCATTCTGATTCCACTCAAAAACCTGTTGAATTTTCCAGTCCGGCTAAGCTTATCTGAAAGCCGGAGGTTATGGATTTATAATTGGCGATGGAAAAGGGAATTATCCTTACGGGACAGCACCGGAAGGGCTAATAGAGATCCAGTATAATTTTCACTATAATTTATGACCCTCTCTCCCGACTACCAGTTCATCGTTAATCCGGCTTACAATCCTGCCAGAGGCCCTGTTCATGTACTTGGTCTGAGAGCTCATTTTGAAATTTAAGCGATTGCATGCGGACTGAAAATTTCATGCATCAGGTACGGAGGCTTCCTCACAAAGGAAAACATATCATCGGGCAAACGGATGGAACAAACATCATCGTTTACCAGGCTTTCAATACTATGATTGCCGCTTATGCAATCCGGAACCAGAGCCTGGGAGGAGAGCATTATGATTTCAACCGGATGACATGGATCAAGCCCGGATTTCTGTGGACTATGTTCCGCTCGGGTTGGGCTACTAAGGAAGGACAGGAACATATACTTGCCATTACCCTGCCTCTTGTACACTTTAAATCCATGCTTGCACAGGCTGTCATTTCAGCCTATGATCCTTTGCTGTATCCCTCAAAAGAGGAATGGAAGGCCCTGCAGTTCAAATCGGATGTGCGTTTTCAATGGGATCCTGATCATGATCCATATGGTAATGAAGAATACCGGCGGGCTATACAGGTGGGGTTACGGGGAGAAGTGATGAATACACTCTGCGCAGAATGGATTGTAAAAATTGAGGATATCACCGCTTTTGTGAAACAGGAATATCTCAAAGTTAAAAAACACGATATTGAATTTCTGGAAGTCCCATATGAAGAAGAGATTCCTATAACGGAACCGGAATTGATAAGGAGGCTTGGAATGAACCAGTAGAGCGGAGAAACAGAGCAGAAAGCGCTGGGCACTTACTTTTCACCCATCACAAATTTTTTACGGAGGTCGTTATGTAAAAACCAAAGTTCTTCAATCGGAACTACTTTTCTGATATCCTTGTTTATGTCCTTTCCTTCTTTAGTACATAGAAATGGGTAACAGGAAATTCCCTGGTTCCCATTAACTGATTCAATTTCTTTTTCCCATCCATTCCAATAAAGCGTGCCATAGAATTTTTTTAGATCACAAGAAAGGCAAAAGGATATAAATTCCGTATATGTATTCCCCGTACAAGTCCAACGAAGGTCACCCGGTGCAAAATAAAACACCTTCCCAATATTCGCTGTATCAAGTCCACCGGCATTGATTGAAAAGAAGCCTCCAAGTATGTCGTCTGCTATCAGTAAATGGGGGAGTTGCTGACCTAAATTTGTATAGGTCTTGTTCTTATTCCAGTCCATTAAATTTCTCCCCAGTTTTTCTGAGCCTGAACCTAGAATCCGTATCCAACCGTGGTCTATCAGTAATCCTCCCGTTTCGTATACAATAGCACCCATTGTTGAATGGGTTGTAACTTGCGATTTGTATAACGCGCTGTCCGCTTTCGCAGAATCTTTAGGAAGAATTTCGACTGTGTTTTTCGCTTCTTTAATCCATTTCTGCAGAAAGTTTGTCCACGCAGGCTCTTTTGTATTTATTAACTCTTTTAGCGGGCGCATTTTATTTTGCCCCAAAAGGGTAAAATTCCAAAGAATGAATCCAACAATGAAAAGTGCTATTTTTTTCATGCTTTTTATCGGCACTGCTTCCTAAATATTAACATTTTATTCGCGTGCAGATGCCATCGGGGCTATGAATCTGATATGAAATATTTCTCCTGACTATAGCCCAAGCTTCAGCAAGAGGATATTCTTGTTTGCCCTGGAAACCGGAACAATACTGCCGTCTGTCAGAACAACTTGCCCTCCGTCACCCTTAATGTATTTTTCAATCTTACTCAGATTCACGACATGGGCACTGTGTATCCTGAAGAACTGATCTTCATCAAGAAGGGATTCAAGCTCTTTCAGTGTTTTGGAGATCGTGAGCTTCTTTTTATCGGCAGTAAATACATGGGTATAGTTTGAATCCGCCTCGAGGCGGTAAATACTTCCTGTATCAACCAGCACAAACCCGTCCTGTGAGGGTATGCTGATTTTTTCCTTTTTGGAAGATTTGTTCAGCATACTCAGAATCTCTTCCAGGCGTTGCCCCATAGGAGCCGTCTTCTTCGGTAGTTTCTTAACGGCTAATACCAGCTCATCAGCACTTACAGGCTTAAGCAGGTAATCAAGTGCATTCATTTTTAATGCTTTCAAGGCATAGTGCTCATAGGCTGTGGTAAAAATGACATGATAGGGAAGGTCACGGGTCCGGTCCATCACCTCAAATCCGCTCCCATCTGGCAACTCAATATCCAGAAAGAGGATTTCCGGTTTATGCTCCCGGCAGCTGTTTACAGCTTCCTTTACATTGGAAGCAACAGCTCTGATATCCAGTTCTGGGCAATACTCACGGATCAGCAAACAAAGAGATTCAGATCCGTGGAGTTCATCATCAACTACTACGACTGGTATTGGCATAGGAAGCGGTCTTATTCAGTTTATTATAATACCCGGGGGGTGACAGGGAAATTTAAGGATGCAAGATACGATCTTGTTTCCAATTCCGGCTTGTGCCGTCCCGGTTAATCATTGTGCCCGGAGGGGATGCGCTCCTATTCCGAAGTAGAGTGTAACGCGGGTACCTCCCGAGGTTCCGTCACTGTTAAACAAATCTTCAGTGCGGGAGGATGCTTCAAAATGATTCTCTTTTCTCAGGAGCTCCAGGCGCTCGGCTGTAACTGACAGACCGACAGATTTATGATAATTCTGTTTCCGGCTCTTTATTACTTCGGCCTGAGCCCGTCCAATTCCGTTGTCTTCAATTATACAACGCAGGTTCTCCCCGTTCATTTCAAAATTCAGAAGCAACTTTCCCTTCCCTTCCGCTTTCGGAAAGAGTCCGTGTAAAATGGCATTTTCCACAAATGGCTGCAGGATCATGGATGGGATATGGGTATGGCTGGGGATTTCAGGATCAAGTGTTATCAGGTAGTCAAACCGGTCAGAAGCCCTCAGCTTTTCCAGCTGTATGTACAAATCCAGGGTTTGTACTTCATCACTGATGCTTATGAAATCGGATTTGGAAAACTCTAGTACATTACGGATAAGCCGGCTGAATTTGATAAGGAAATCATGCGCCTGCTTTTTATCATTTTTCAGAATGAAATTCTGGATGGAATTGATGGCATTAAATATAAAGTGGGGATTCATCTGGGCTCTTAATGCTGTTGCTTCCAGCCCGGCAATGGTTTCCCTGATCCGGGTTCTCTCCTGCTCCTTTTTTCGGACACGGGCTATACTGTACCGGAAGAAAAATACGATGCTGCCTATTGTGAACAATGAAACGGAAATAATAAACCAGGCTGTTTTCCAGAACGGGGGCATGATCCGGAATTCAAAAACTGCTGTATGGGTATTCTGACCGGAACCTTTGGATGATTTAACCACAAAACGATAGGTACCGGGCTGGAGATTGGAGTATTCTTCAAAAAGCCGACGGGTATATCGCCAGCCTGCATCCGCTCCTTCCAGCTTAAAGGCATATTCCATCTTCCCGTTTTCAAAATAGGAAAGGCCAAGAAAGGATAATTTGATATGATTTTCCAGATAGGGCAGTTCGGCATTATTCTTTAAGCCTTTTCGGTATTGAGTGGAAACATCTGTAATGAACACAGGAGGGTTTTGACTCAATGAATTTAAATCAGGAATGGAATACGAAAAAACTCCATCGGAAGTTGCTACCAGTAAATTATCACCCGACTTTTGTATGTCATTGATCTCACCTGATGTGAGCTCGTTCAGAATAGAATAATTGGTTACCGACAAGTTTTCTTCATTTACCTGGCACAGCCCTCTGTTGGTTCCTACCCATACCTTTCTGGCTGAATCAATCAGAATAGTGCGGCAAAAATCGGATGGCAAACCGGCCTTTTCATCCACCCGCTGTATCCTGCTTTTCTTATCAAAAATAAGCATCCCGTTTCCGCGTGTAGCCAGCCATAATCTTCCTTTTTCATCCTCTTCAATTTTGTCTGTCCGCTTGCCCAGCAGGGGATATTGCACACCCCACTGGATAAGCGGATGTATACGGTCCCAGCTGAACAAACCGGCTGATGTACCTATCCAGAAAACGCCCTGTTTATCAATGTGGAATGAACTGATCCTGTCAGTAACAGAAAGCAGGGAGGTAATTGCAAATGCATTGTCAATACTGAGCAGGAAGTGGGTATGGGTGGCAAACAGGTTTCCTTTATCGTCGGCACAATAATTATTGATATACCAGTTGGGTTGGTTGTATTCATTGAATATATGAAGCAGTCCGGTCTTCATATCCAGAAATCCGGGTACGCGGCCGGTATAAAATACTTTTCCTGCTATGTTCCTGTTTTGATACAAGCTTTGTCCGGTGTTGGGATAAGCTTTCAAAACCTGGGCGCGGATAAGATAAAGATCGCCCGAGTAGCTTTGGGCAGCCAGCGTATCACCCCTGCATACAGCTAAGCCGTTTATCCTCTTTTGTACAATCCCCTGTTCAGGACCCAGGCGGAAAAAACTCATCTTCGGCATATACAGCAGCCCTTTTTCCAGTGAGGTAAACCAGTAGCTTCCTTCAGGATCCAGTGCAACACCTGTAATATTCGTTCCTTCAAAAAATCGTCTGTGCCGGGTGGAATGAAGCGGATCCTCAAAACAATAAACGCCCTGTGCTGCAGCACTCACCCACAGGTATCCTTTGGCATCCCTGAAAATATCAATCACCATGTCCTTTATAGAAAGTATAGGATGAAGTCCGTCTTTATTGAATCGGTAAACCTGGCCTCCGGAAGCAAGTATATATTCACCCTCGCTGTATTTCAGATAGTATTTTGCCGTTGTATTGTCAGGAACAGGGAAATGATAAACCACATGCTCCTCTTTCCCATCCTTTCTGTCAATTTCCAGGAATTGAGTACTGTCCCTGTTGTTTGCGCCGGCATAGCCAAATACCGTATGTGTGAGATCACCTTCCTGAAAATGCATCTGGTAATTATATTCATTGAATACAACTACCGGTTTGGAGGATCCATATGGCGGAAGAATTTTTAACAGGCGCCCGCTCTGATAGGTTCCCACCCATAAAGTATCTCCCCTATCCACATACAGGGAAGATATAAGGGCAACATATTTGACCTTTCCGGGGATAGCCAGAGAAGAGGAGAAGGAAGGTATCATATAAACAGAATCCTGAAATACATAACCCAGGTTGGAATTCAGGGTGGTAAACCACATTCTGTGTTTACTGTCCTCATATAATTTGAAAACGGTGCTTTCCGGCAATCCTTCCCGTATGGAAAAGTTTTTGAAGGTATATCCGTTGAAACGGGATAAGCCGGCATCTGTGGATACCCAGATAAAACCGGCATGATCGGTCAGAACAGAATAAGATTCGGTGGAAGGGAGCCCATCCTTAGGAGAATAGGTTCGGGTAACCGCTTGTTGGGCGTAAACATTTATAAAAACAAAAATGAATATACCCCCGAAAAGGAGTTGCTTAATTTTCAAAACAGAGACGGCTAAAGATTCGCTTATGCTGAATCCGCTTCAAAAATAGTACAATTCATGGATGAAGGTGCTTATACCTTAAATGAAAAAAGGCTGTAGCTGAACAGGATAATAAAAAAACAGGAGACCATGACATCTAAGTCGCGATCTCCTGTTAAGTTATAGGTCTCCTAGAAACTGCTTATTGATTGACAACTTTTACGGTTGTCATATTCCCTTCAATAGTACATTGTACTATGTAAACGCCTTTGGGGTGTTCACTCAAATCAATATTCAGTTTCTGGCCGGAAACAGCACTCCGTTCTTCCACTTTTTTTCCAAGAAAGTCATACACCGTAACCGTTGCATGTTCCCCTTCTTCATTTGTGGGTATGGTAAGGACGAAATGTCCGTCATTGGGGTTCGGGAAAGCTGTAATCGACTTTGACATTTCCGCATCTTTGTCTTTAGGTTCCGGCCTGTATGGTATCATATGGTGATACTGATAAGTGCTGGTACCTCCACCTGAACATCCATGTATTAGTGCCAAAGCATAGGTATTAGAGGTAGAGGTAGGAGCTGCCAGGAATCCAGGGCTGAGTGTGATGGAATTGGTGGCTCTCATCACAGTAGGACCGGCTGTCATCGTTTCATGAGCACTGGCTGTTACATAATTTGCTTCATAAAAATTCAGAGCGATCGAAGAATTCAGAGTCAGATTGGATGAAGTTGGGCAACGCAGGGGAGATTTCCAGATACCCCGCCCGAAAACTCCTGCTCTTACCGTATTTTCCTTGTAATTAATTTCCATCTGTTTGCTGAATGTGATAGGCAGGTCGTTACTGTATGGTTCCCACATGCTCATTGAAGCATCCCTGTAATAAATACCCATTTCGGTCGATAAGTACAGACCGTCATTGCTGACATGGTCCATCACAAAAGAAAACGGGTATTCAGAAACAGGCAGGCCGTCACTGTAGTTAGACCAGTTGGTACCATCGTATTTAAGAACCTTTACTGTAGGATTGTTTGGCATATACACCCCCACATATACCACATCCTTGTTCCAGGGGCTGGTTTCAATTCCCTTGAACTGTATATTCAGATCTGATCCTGTTACATTGGCACAACCGGGACAATTCAGAACAGAAGAAGCGAATGTAGCCCAGTTAGGACTGACATTGGCCCATTGAGGATTACTTGCATTATAAGCATCGTTATGTCCTGCCCAGGTACCGTCCAGATTGTTTCCGATGTATTCGATTACCGATGGGTTTGTAAAACATGCCGGATTAGCCGGATCGTAAGATCCGTTCACAATAAAATGAAGGTTATCGGGTGTCTGGGGAGAGAACGACATACCATTAATAATAATCCATCCTGTAAGATTCCAGTTACCCGTAGGAACACAAGACCCGGACCAGTTAATTGTTGGTTGGATAGCATATGCTTTGATCTTGGCAACAAAAGTATTACTGACCCAGTCGTACTGATATATACCGGTTTGGTTCTTGCTTTGAAAAATCCGCCCGGCACGGTAAGGATCCTGAAAGTACTGTTGAGACATGAAACCCCAGGCATCGGTACCATCGGAGCTTCCTTGCGCAAATGTATTTCCGCTGGCAGGGGCGAAATAGCTTTTACCTCCCGACATTGTCGCACCTCCGTCTGATGATGTGGCATAAGCACCTCCGTAGCTGTTTAAATCGAAAATCATGTTGTTGGTATTGAACTTGTCGATCAATGCCCCGTCATTTTCCCATGTAGCCAGTGTATGCTTATCTGCGTTTATCGACGCATCATAGATATCGGTATTTACAATATCACCGCCACCGAGTGCATAGATATTCGGCTGGTCTTCTGAACCGCTGAATCCGTTTACCAGACATACATTTAATCCGTTGTTCAATGCACTGAAATAGGGTATGGTTCCGGAGGAAAGAGATGTAACACCTATTCCGCCATCACATGCAGCATACATATAGTACTGGCCGCCTTTGTTCACGACTTCAAAATCATGCATGTCGTCATGAATAGCGCCATAGATGCCAAGATGAAAACCCTGAGCTACGTAAGTCTGGCAGGTATTGGTACCCAGATCATAGTAGTCCAGTCTTTGTCCTCCAAACCAAACCCTGTTATTCGCAGGATCATATGCTCCTGCAAGACGAAGTCCGCCCATCCCGCCAAATCCACTGGAGGTAAAAGAGGTTGGTGTCATTGTATTGGTATTGGTATTCTTGACAAAGCGATCCAGAAACAGAGCGCCTCCATACATATCCCAACCATACGGATCCCACCCTTCCGGCGTTCCGGGGGTTTCTGTTGTTACCACAAAGAATTCCTTATCACTGGCACTGTTTTGAGGGCCGAGAATAACCATTGAATGCGACCTGGTCTCTCCGGATCCCAATGTGACATTGGAAGATAAATCGCTCAGAAATTGAAACCCGCTTGTGCCTCCGTTATCATTGTATTCCTTCAGTATGGAAGTGCCACCGGGTTCACCGTAAACACCAGGCATGCTGGAACCGGCCACATACACGTAATGACTTGTGCCTGTTGCATTGGTAATGAAAACCAGATTTTCTGTATATACATTCTGGAGCACGAAGGTCCATGTCACACCGCCGTCTGTGCTGCGGAAGAGACCGATGGATGTGCATGCATACAATACAGAAGGGTTACTTGGATGCACGGCTATGCTTTTTATCACATAGTTCTGTGAACCGGCCGGCAAAGCGCCCAGGCTTTGCCAGGTCTGGGTCTGGAAATTATACATGCCTATTCCTGTCGATATATCTCTTGACCCTACTCCGGCATTAAAACCCACATGATAGTTTCCTACCAGAATACTGGTAGAATTGAGAAAGGTGATGGCTAACACACCGTTATAACCGTTTGGATTGGTATTGATGTTTACCCAGTTGGCACCAGAGTTATTGGTTTCCCACATCCCTCCGACGGTTCCACCGGCAAACATATGAGCCGGGTTGGCAGGATCAATAACGATTCTGCTCATCTGGGCTGTCTCGAATTCATGTCCGCTCGCATTGTTGTTCGATACGGGCCCTACAAACTGCCAGTTACTGTTCTGGCCAAAACTTGTAAGTGCACCCATCCACAACAGCAGCGATAGTACTGCTCTTGAATAATTTATCATAGGTTAGCTCTTTTATAAATAAATATCTTAATATAGAATTATTTAGCTGTTTTTTCGAGCTTAGCCAGGCGATCTGAGAGTGCTTTATTTTCCTCTTTAAGCTGTACAGAATACAGTGTGAGTTCCTCAATTTTTTCAAGCAGCTTGGCATCCATTTTGCCGATATCGAAACCGCCCTGTTCCATTAACTCGCTGGCTGAAGGAACACCCGGCAGGTGCTTGTTCTTTTCAACAAAAGATTTTACATCTTCGAGGCTGCGAAGTTTGTACGATTTTTCAAATACATAGTCCGACCAGTCGCTGCTCGCGTTTAGTGCTACCTTTACTTTTTCGGTCAGGATACCGGTCTGAACGTAAAGCTTGTATCCGGCAGGCAACGAAGTAACTACGGCAGGATCGCCAATTAAAGTAGTCCCGTTAACAGTTAACTGTGCAGTAGGGTTAGGCGTGTTGATACCTACCATTCCGTTATCGCTCAGGAAAAGAATGTTGTTTGTATTCACTCCGGTTGACAGGTAAGGTTTCCAAAAATTGAGACCTCCATTAGGTGCTCCGGCCATAGCAGCAGTTTCGTATTCCATTCCATACTGACCATATGTTTGTACCCCGGCTGTTCCACCAATAAGAATCTGCGGTCCGCCTAAACCGGATACATTACCTTGCAGCAGGATAGCACCATTATTCATATGAAGCATCTGGGTTGGATTCGTGATACCGATACCCACAAAAGGATTTGTTCCGTTACCGATACGCATTGCTTCAACACCATTATTACTAAAAGCAAGCATGTTACTTCCGGGGTGAAATGTCCCGGTGTTTGTATTTCCATACCATGTAAATTCCGGATTGGTTGCTGAGGAGTTTCCGGAAGCAGTGTGTTGTATATAAGCGGCACCCGATGTACCCGTAGCAGACACCAGGAAATCACCGCCAACCTGCAATTTGGCTGTCGGAGCCTCTGCAGGCCCGGTACTTCCAATTCCCAAGTTGCCGGAAGCCTGCAACACGGTCATTACCCGACCCGCAGTCCAGCCGGCAAAAACATAATCACTGTTTGCCACACCCATATAAGGAGTTCCCTGCACCCAGTCATACGTACTTGTCCCTCCCGTTCCGAATGACAACAAACATTCGTACTGGGAATTGTTCGGACGATCGAAAAAGAACCGGCCCCCTCCTGCACCAGTTGTTGCAACGTCGAAACGGGGTTTACCGACAACCTGCAATACGGTTCCTGCTGCAGGTAAAGCAGTTCCAATTCCTACCGGACTGGAGATTGGCCACGGATTTGAATTCTGGGCTTTCACAACCGGCGAAGAGCAAATTCCCAATGCTGCCAGAGTAACAATAACGGATCTTTTGATTTTCATGACTTTTTTTGTTTTTATGTTGGTTTCCTTCCGGTACGGGCATGTCCTTGCCTGTAAATACCGGACATTTTCAGTATTGACTATTAAAAGAAGAATAGTATTTAACATGTTTCAGATAGCGTGCAAGCTATCCGTTGGTATGCAAACGGGGGCAAAGCTATATGCTGCATCATGATTTCAAAATGACAATGAGTATTTCGCCGTAAGAAATGAGTAATTCACAGCTCATAATGAGTATTTCACAGATTTCATGTATGAAAAGGGGTGTCCCGGCAACACATTGTGTATATCTTTTCAATTCGTTGTTTATCAACAAATTAAATTGCACACCAAGCTTTCTTTGACGGGGAATCCGGAGTTGGCTCCGATGCGAAATACAATAACAATTATCTTTGATACAGAAATTCGAGATTTGAACCTTAACCGTATTCAACAAAGCCGCTCCCGGGGCAACAAATAATATGGGATTAATATCCAGGAAGAAAACCGTTTTTAAGATTTCTTCCCCCCTCCGTAAATACATCAAACGATACGGAAGAGAAGAAAAAATACCACTCGAATACGCTGATCTTACAGATTATAAAGAACATCTTTCTCTTTACGACAGGAATAAAAAAGATACACTGTGGGTCACGGTAGTATATGACCACAGGGTGGCTGAACATATACACGAAGGACTTAAAAAAGTCTATGCCATTCTGAAAGCCGCCGGTGACATCTCCGTTATCCAGCATCTGACCATTGACCGTATCGATTTATGTATGTATGCCAATACCCAGCCTTTCCGGGTAAGGGTGGTGAATATGCTGAATGAAAACCACGACTACTTTTATGTAAAACGGGCCGACAGCTCACGTATATACGGTCTTGAGCTGGAGCATTTACTGAGTCCCAACCGCATTGCCTATTTTGTATATGACGATACACTCATTGAAGAACATATTGTGGGTATCCCTGCCGACCAGTTTCTGCAATACAACCTGGTGGACCGGCATTTCGAGGAAACACGGCTGGCTAAGGAATTTGTCAAATTCAATGAACGCTGCTTTGTGCGCCTGTTAGGTGATATGCACTCCAGCAATTTTGTAATTGATGTTACCCCTGATTTTGAAGAGACGCATTACCGTATGCGGGCCATTGATTTTGACCAGCAGTCGTATGAACGACGCAAATCCGTGTACCTGCCTCAGTTTTTCAAACAGAACAAGCATTTTGTGGAGCTGGTAAGAAAGAATCTCACACCGGAATCCATTTTCCAGTATCAGCGGGAGGAAAGGGCTTTGATTTTTAACCGTATCCGCTCTTCCCGCTATCAGCTCAAAGCCCTGCTCGATACAATGGCTACGGAACACCTTGCTCCGGCAGCCCATGTAGAATCCCTCCGGAAAGAACTGAGTATTCATTACCAGTATGATGGTTTTATGAAATGCCGGACAATGGGGGAGCTGATAAAGACCAGTTTAAAAACCCTGATCAGGAAAAGCAGGGGTAATGATCATTTCTCTTCATCTAAACACACACACACTGGTCATGGAAAAGAAAATTAAAAAACTGCTTGTTGCCAACAGGGGTGAAATTGCAATCCGTGTATTGAGGGCTGCATCAGAGCTGAATATCCCCACTGTTGCCGTGTTTACGTATGAAGACAGGTATTCACTGCACCGTTATAAGGCTGATGAAGCTTACCAGCTCGGCAGCAATACAGAGCCTCTGAAACCTTATCTTGATATAGAGGAAATTCTGAGAGTGGCAAAAAAAGTCGGGGCAGATGCAATTCACCCAGGCTATGGCTTCCTCTCTGAAAATGTTCAGTTTGCACTGCGTTGCAGGGAAGAGGATATTATTTTTGTAGGTCCCGACCCGGAAGTGATGCAACAATTGGGCGATAAAGTGGCTGCCAAGAAAATTGCTGTTGCCACACAGGTTCCTATTATACCTGATAACAAAACCCCGCTCACTTCACCCGCCATAGCCCGGGAACAGGCTTTATCCATCGGCTATCCTGTTATTCTGAAAGCCGCTGCAGGAGGAGGAGGAAGAGGTATGCGCGTGATCCGCAAAGAGGAAGATCTTGAAAAATCACTTGCTGAAGCCGCCCGTGAAGCGAAGAACGCTTTTGGTGATGATACCATTTTTATGGAGCGCTTCATCGAAAAACCCAAACATATAGAGGTACAGATACTGGGCGACCGGTATGGAAATATCGTCCATCTTTTTGAACGCGACTGTTCTGTACAGCGTCGTTTCCAGAAGGTGGTGGAAGTGGCACCTGCACCCAGTCTGAAACAGGAAACAAAAAACAGGTTATATGAATATGCCCTGCGCCTTGCCCGGTATGTAGGATATAATAATGCCGGTACTGTTGAGTTCCTTGTAGACAGTGAAGAACAGATTTATTTCATAGAAGTCAATCCCCGTATCCAGGTTGAGCATACCGTTACCGAAGAAATAACAGGAATCGATATCGTACGCAGCCAGATCCTTATAGCCAGCGGACATACCCTTTCTTCACCCGGCATTTTCATCAACAGCCAGGAGGATCTGAAATGCAATGGTTATGCCATTCAATGCCGTATCACCACAGAGGATCCGGAGAATGAATTCAAACCTGATTACGGAACCATTATCGCCTACCGCAATGCCGGAGGCTATGGAATACGTATTGATGAAGGAAGCTCTTACCCGGGTGTAAAGATTTCTCCCTTCTTTGATTCCATGCTGGTAAAAGTCACTGCTTCGGGCCGGACATTGAAAGGGGCATCCCAGCGCCTGAAACGGACCTTGCAGGAGTTCCGCGTAAGGGGTGTGAAGACGAATATTCCTTTTTTGGAAAATGTGATGGTACATCCTGTATTTCAATCAGGACAGGCTACTGTAAAATTTATTGAAGAACATCCTGAGCTGTTTATCTTCCCCGACAAACAGGACAGGGGAACAAGGGTGCTGAAATACCTGGCCGATATTACCATTAACGGACATCCGGATATTAAGCAAAAAGATCCTGCACGGATTTTTGAAACACCTCGAATTCCTGTTTTTGATCCTCTCCTTCCTGTTCCTTCCGGTACCAAACAAAAACTTACAGAGCTCGGGCCGGAAAAGTTTTCTGCCTGGCTGAAAGCCGAGAAACAGGTTTTCTTTACCGATACTACACTTCGCGATGCACACCAGAGCCTGCTTGCAACCCGTATCCGGACAACGGATATGATGAAGGTTGCAGAAGCCTTTGCGCGAAATAACCCCCAGCTGTTTTCCATGGAAGTATGGGGCGGGGCAACCTTCGATGTCGCCCTGCGCTTCCTGCATGAATGTCCCTGGAAGAGGCTGGAGCTGCTCCGGGAAGCCATCCCGAATATCCTGCTTCAAATGCTCATCCGGGGTTCCAATGCCATTGGTTATACAGCTTATCCGGATAACCTGGTGGAAGCATTCATTGAACAGTCCTGGAAAAAAGGAGTGGATGTATTCCGCATTTTCGATTCCCTGAACTGGGTGGACAGTATGCTGGTGAGTATCCGTGCGGTAAAAGAAAGAACCGGGGGACTGGCAGAAGCCTGCATCAGTTATACCGGTGATATACTTGATCCTAAGAAGAAAAAGTACAGCCTGAATTATTATCTGGACCTTGCCCGTAAACTGGAAGATGCCGGAGCTCATATAATTGCCATCAAGGATATGGCAGGCCTGCTGAAACCTTATGCTGCCGAACAGCTTGTCAGGGAACTTAAAAAAACAGTCGATCTGCCCATACACCTGCATACCCATGATACGGCGTCTGTTCAGTCGGCCACCTATCTGAAAGCCATTGAAGCGGGAGTTGATGTTGTGGATATAGCCCTGGGGTCTTTATCCGGACTTACCTCCCAGCCTAATTTCGAATCCATGGCCGAAGCGTTAAGGCATACTGCTCATGACAGGGGCTATGATATGGAGGCCTTGAGTCAGCATTCTGATTACTGGGAAACCGTACGTGAATATTACTACCCTTTTGAATCCGGTTTGAAAGCCGGAAGCGCCCAGGTATATAAGCATGAAATCCCAGGAGGTCAGTATTCCAATCTCAAGCCCCAGGCTGTTTCACTTGGACTGGGTTCCAAAATGCCGGAAATAAAAAAGGCCTATGAAGAAGTGAATGAACTGTTCGGTGATATTGTGAAGGTCACACCTTCTTCCAAAGTGGTTGGAGATCTGGCTATGTATATGGTCAGCAACAATCTCAGTAAAGATGATCTGCTTACAAGGGGTGATTCAATCTCCTTTCCTGAATCTGTAAGGAGCATGTTTAAAGGAGATCTGGGTCAGCCTCACGGAGGGTTTCCTCAGGCGCTTCAGAAAATGATTCTGAAAGATGAAGAGCCCTATACCGATCTTCCGAATGCACATATGAAGCCGGTGGATATTGAATCCGGACTCAAGGCATTCAAAATTCGTTTTGGAAATGAATACAGCCTGACAGATTATTTATCGTTTATGTTTTATCCAAAAGTATTTGAAGGTTATCACGCTCACCTGAAAACATTCGGTGATGTAAGCATGATACCCACACCCGAGTTTTTCTACGGTATGAAGAACAATCAGGAAACCCTGATTGATATTGGAGAGGGAAAAACACTTATCGTGAAACAGATGTATATAGGCGATCCGGATGAGACAGGAAACCGCAGCGTCTATTTCAAACTGAACGGGCAAACACGGGCTATAGAGGTAAGGGATAAATCCATTCAGAATACAAAGAAGGCGAATCGTAAAGCCGAAGGACAATTCCAGATCGGCACTCCCTTACAGGGTATGCTTTCAAAACTATTTGTGAAGCAAGGCCAGGCTGTTAAAAAGAATATGCCCTTGTTTACGATTGAAGCCATGAAAATGGAAACAACCATTACTGCCAGCAAGGATATGAAAATCACCGGCATCCACCTGACAGAATTAAGTCTGGTGGAAGCCGATGATCTGGTTGTGGAATGGGGAGAGTGAATGATCCCTTTCAGTCGGCCAGGTGTCCGAACTTACCATGCTGATAATCGTCAAAAGCCTGGACTATTTCCTGTTTGGTATTCATCACAAAGGGGCCGTGTGCCGCAATGGGTTCATGGATAGGTTCTCCGCTCAGGACAAGTATAATTGCATCTGAGCCTGCCTTTACGGTAAACTCTTCCCCATCATTCTCAAATAGAACGAAGTTGTTCTCTTCCACAGGTTCTGAGCCGTTTACCAGTATGTTCCCTTCTATAACCAGCAATGCTGTATTATAAGGTGCAGGGAATGAAAACACAGCTTCTGCATCTTTATGCAACTTTGCATTCATCAGATTTACGGGAGTAAATGTGCTGGCAGGACCCCTTACATCCTTGTAATTACCTGCAATTACCTCAATAACACCGGTATTACCGGGAAGGCGGTAAGACGTGATTTTTTCTTTGGAAATTTCCTGGTATTTAGGCTTAGACATTTTGTCTTTTGCAGGCAGGTTCACCCAGAGCTGTACCATTTGAAAATCCCCGCCTGCCTTGCTGAAATTTTCTTCATGATACTCCTTATGCAATATTCCCGAAGCAGCTGTCATCCATTGCACATCCCCCTCTCCTATCACTCCGCTGTTACCGGCACTGTCGTGGTGAGCCACCTTGCCTTTATAGGCAATGGTAACCGTTTCAAATCCACGGTGAGGGTGGACACCCACACCCTTGGGTTGATCTGATGGTGGGAAATAAAACTTTGATCCGTAATCAAGCATGATAAAGGGGGTTAAACGTTCCATACTCAGGCGGTATGCTCCGGGTATGAAATTATGCACCCGGAATCCATCCCCTACAAAATGCGGTTCACGGGGCGGTACAATAACTTCTATTGTTCTTGTTTTCATGGCTTTTGGTATTAATTCAGACACAAAGATACCCCCCACCTTCCGGATATTTCATAACCTATGCTAAGAAATAATGAAGTCAATCCTCTTATTTAAGCCTTGCAAGCATTTCTGTTGTAAGCGGGTCTGAATAAATCCCTACTCCGGCAACAAGCAATCCCTTGTGATTTCCCTTTTCGGAAGAGATGGCATACAGCACACTCTGGTCAGAAGGGTCTTCATCTACATCGAACCGGAAGGATTTGTCAATCCTGAATTCCTTTGGTGTAAGTTTCACTGTTTTTTCACTGCATTCCAATCGATCAGGAAGCAGGTTAAAATCTATGGTGTAGCCTTGTTTTTTGAGTGCATTGATCGCTTCACTCAGGGTGTCGTATGCTTCCATGTTATGTTTTAATAATTGAATTTATAGCCATTCATTTATATACCGGAAGGTAAGGAATTTATAATTACCAGATTTACTCCATATTCAATAGTGTGAACAGACACTGTGGTCGCGAGAACATACACTATGGTCGCGGGAACAAACGTTATGGTCGCGGGAACAATGGTTATGGTCGTGATAACAAACACTGTGGTCGCGGGAACAATGGTTATGGTCGCGAGAATAATGGTTATGGTCGCGAGAAAAAACACTGTGGTCGTGATAACAAACACTGTGGTCGCGGGAACAGACACTGTGGTCGCTAGAACAATAGTTATGGTCGCGGGAACAAACAGTATCATCGCGAGAACAGACGAAGTGCCTTCGTTCGAATAATAAACCCCCTTTCCGCTGACTACCGAAAAGGGGTTCTTACTGAATTATCTATTAAACAGTGGGGGCTGTTACTTTTTTTCCTTTTTTCTCATCCCGTATATACAGGAGTTTGAACAGGATTGGAAAGATGAGCAGGGTAAGAATCGTTGAACTAACCAGTCCTCCGATTACTACCGTTGCCAATGGTTTCTGACTTTCAGAGCCGATTCCACTGGAAGTAGCTGCCGGAAGCAGACCCAATGATGCGATTAATGCAGTCATCAACACAGACCGGATACGGTCCCGGAATCCATCCCTGATTGCCATATCCAGTGACATGCCCTGGCTAAGGTTACGTTTAAAGACCGAGATAAGAATAACCTCTGCCTGAATGCAAATACCAAAAAGAGCGATAAAACCCACTCCGGCCGATATACTGAAATTGATATGGGTCAGATGAAGGGCCCAGATCCCACCGATTACGGCAAAAGGAAGGTTAAGCAATACCAGTCCGGCATCTTTGAAATTGCCGAATGCTATAACAAGCAAGATAAATATGATAAAGATGCTGAAGGGTACTACATACGAAAGACGGAGCTGTGCCCTCTGCTGGTTTTCAAATTCTCCTTGCCAGGTAATCTTCATTCCCTTACCCAGGGATGACTTGAATGCCTTGTCAACCTTTTCTTGCCCTTCCTTGATAGTACTTCCCAGGTCACGCCCCCTGACTGAAAACTTGACACCGATAAAACGCTGGTTCGCTTCACGGTAAACAAAAGCCGGTCCGGTGATTGTAGTGATGTCTGCAAGCATCCTTAAGGGTATTTTCCCTCCGTTCAATGTTGGAATCAGCAGGTTTCCGATGGCATCGGCATCTTTACGGTATTCCTGAATAAACCGGAGGCGGATATCGAATTTTTTCTCTCCGTCATACAATTGTGTGGCAGCCTTTCCGCCTACAGCCATTTCAATAACCGCTTGCAGATCCGCTGTCGATACCCCGTAAATAGCCAGTTTGTCGGGTACTATTTTTATTCTTAATTCAGGCTGACCCATAAGGTGAATAATACCAAGGTCATCAACCCCTTTGATGGTTTTCAGAATACGATACACTGAATCACCAAGCTGCTCGAGCCTTCCGATATCTGTCCCGAAAACCTTTACAGCCATGGATCCTTTCACGCAGGAAACAGCTTCTTCAATATTATCCATAATAGGTTGGGAAAAACTGAAACTGATACCCTGAAACACCGCCAGGGAATCCTGCATCTCATTCACCAGCTCTTCTTTGCTGATGTTGCGCTTCCAGTCTTCATGCGGCACAAGCTCCACATGTAATTCAATATTGAATGCTCCGGTAGGATCGGTTCCGTCATCCGGCCGGCCTGTTTGGGAAAGCACCTTCTCAATTTCGGAGAATTTGCTGATCTTTTTACGAATTTTTTCGGTCAGATCAATTGATTGAGCAAGAGATGAACTATAAGGCATACTTGCCCTTACATAGATAGCTCCTTCATTCAATTGAGGGAGGAACTCTGATCCAAGATATGTAAAGGATCCTATACTTATAATCGTTACAATAATTGAAATGACAAGGCTCTTTACCGGGTTATTATAGGTGACATTAAATGCACGCGTAATCATTTTGTAAACAAAACCGATAATGGGGTTGTTCTTTTCTCTCACATTTTTCTTCAGCCAGATACTGCATAATACCGGTACAAGTGTCAGAGAAAGAATGAGAGAACCAAGCAGTGCGAATCCCAGTGTATAAGCAAGGGGAGAAAACATTTTTCCTTCCACCTTCTGGAAGGCAAATATAGGGAGCATCGCAGTGATGATAATAAGCTTGGAAAAGAAAATCGGTTTGGCCAGCTCCCCGCCGGTATTCTTGATGAGACCTAATTTACCCAGCTTATTGAAACGGGCCATACCCATATCATGGGCGCGCTGATCCAACATGACAAATATTCCTTCTACCATAACTACAGCACCGTCAATAATGATCCCGAAATCAATGGCACCGATCGACAGGAGGTTAGCTGACATGCCTTTAAGCTTCATACAGACCAGTGCAAAAAGCAGGGCGAGCGGAATAACTACTGACACAATCACAGTTGTTCTCCAGTTGGCCATAAAAATGGAAACAATAAAAATGACCAGGAGCATACCTTCCATTAGGTTGTGGGTGACAGTACCTACGGTATAATGGATAAGACGAGTCCTGTCATAAAACGGCTCTATCTGTACATCGGAAGGCAGGATTGTCTTGTTCAACTCATCTACTTTCTCATGTATCCCTTCCAGCACCTTGCTGGCGTTTTCGCCCTTGCGCATCACAACGATACATTCCACAAGGTTCTGCAAACTGTCACGGCCTACATAACCCAGGTTGGGTTTTTTGCTTTCCACCACCTCCGCAACATTCTTAAGCTGGATGGGTGTGCCGTTAATATTGCTGATAATAATACTTTTTATATCCTCGATATTCTGAACAAGTCCAAGCCCTCTGACTACATAGGCCTGGTTATTTTTGTTCATTACATCACCACCAACATTCACATTGCTTTTTTGCAATGCATTGAATACATCAGGAGCTGTGTAACCGTATTTGGTAAGCAGGTTCGGATCCACACTTACTTCAAATACTTTTACATCACCTCCGAAACTGACAATGTCAGCAACACCAGCAATGCTCTTTAACTGACGTTCTATCACCCAATCCTGTAATGTCTTCAGATCTCTCGCATTGGTGTTCTTACTTTTGAGGGTATAGCGGTAAATTTCTCCCGTTGGACCATAGGGCGGCTCTATATCTGCTTTCACCCCATCGGGTAAATCAACACTCATCAACCGGTTGGTGACATTCTGGCGGGCAGTAAAGTCCTCCACATCATCTTCAAACATGAGTGTTATAACCGATAAACCGAAAAGAGAAATGGAACGGAGACTGGTTTTGCCTGGTACAGAATTCATCTCCACCTCTATGGGGATACTGATGAATTTCTCCACTTCTTCTGCACTTCGACCCGGCCACTGGGTAATAATGATGATACGGGTATTCATGACATCCGGAAACGCTTCTATGGAAGTATTGAACCCACTGTAAACTCCGCCGGCAATAAGAAGCAGAGTGAAAAAGAAAACTATACCCTTATGGCGAAGTGAAAACCCAACAATGTTTTTGATAAATTTATTCATGCGCTTTATAAGATGTGAGTGTTTTCTGAAAAGAAACATTCACAAACGTACGGTGGAATTGCCCTGCTTCTTTTTACAGAAGCTGACAATGCTAGGAGTTGGGATATGAATGGATATCAAACATACTTATAATTTCGGCACCAATACCCTTTTTCAGTTATTGTATACCTTTACCCATGATCCGGATCAATCTGTTTTTATTCTATTTTATAATATGCCTGCTGCTTTCCGGCTTCAAGATCCCTTCTTCAACATCTTCTCCTTTAACAACCGAAGTCCGGAAAGGCCCTTCAGGCCTGAGTGATTATACAATCATCTATAAGAACAAAGGAAAGATCGGTTTCATGACCACCCGGCCCGATGTAAAAGACACCACTATCCTGCTCAGCATTGCAGGAGCTTTTACACGCCTGACGGATTATGGTATTGACGGACTCAATATCTGCAATGGCAAGACCGGCAATAAGGACCGCATGAACCATACCCTCGGAGGCGCCATAAAAATAGTGGATGGGGAATGCTCTTTTTTTGCAACAAATAAAGGTTCCCGGTTAACGGACAGCCTTATTGCTTCACTTGAACAAAAGAAGGCTTCTCTGTTTCAGCAAATCCTGATGATTGACAAAGGGCTGGTGGCCCATTTCAAGGATACCCTTCTCTTTGTCAGGAGGGGAGTTGTTCAATTCGCCAAAGGCCGGACAGCCATAATAGAAAGCACGAAACCCATTACCCTGAAAACATTTGCTTCTGATCTGCATTCCTTCGGTGTTCAGGAATTACTCTATACCGATATGGGATCCTGGGACGAAGGCTGGTACCGCAATCCCTTAACAGGAGCTCTCATGCCACTTGGGTATGATCATTCCAGAACCAATAAACAAAGCAACTGGGTTATCTTCCGGAAATAGTATGCTAAACATAGATTCATTTACGACCATTGCATTCATTTTTACAGTATTGCTTACGCTTGCATTTTTTTACACTGCCACCGGGAAAAACAAAGCTGTGTTCTTCGTGTTGCTTTCCTGGATGGTTATTCAGGGAAGTGTTGCACTTACCGGATTTTATACGGTAACGAATACGACGCCTCCCCGCTTTGCATTGCTTATCGCTCCTCCAATGCTTGTCATAGTACTTCTCTTCCTTTTGCCAAAAGGGAGATTGCTGCTTGATAAACTGAATACCAAGACCCTTACCCTCATGCATCTGGTACGTATTCCGGTTGAGCTGGTGCTGTTCGGTTTATTCCTGCAGGGTGCAGTTCCTAAACTCATGACTTTCGAAGGAGGGAATCTGGATATCCTTTCAGGTGTAACGGCACCCCTGGTGTTTTATTTCGGTTTTATCCGAAACAAACTGAATAAAACAGTATTAATCATTTGGAATCTACTCTGTCTTGCACTGCTCTTCAATATTGTGTTCAGAGCAGTGCTCAGCGCTCCCTTTCCTTTCCAGAAGCTGGCATTTCCTACGCCTGATATTGCACTGTTGTATTTTCCGTTTATCTGGCTGCCTTGTCTGATAGTGCCATTGGTGCTGCTAGCCCATTTGGTTTGTATAAGGCAACTGGTCAGGTCATCCGTTAATCAGTTCTACCAGAAGGACAACTAAAAACACCAGGAATAAGAGGCCACCCAACCAGCCCAATACTAAACCAATAATAAACAATCCTGCAATGCTGTTATTTCCCGAATACAATGATCCAAATATTATTACCACCCCAAGAACCATCAGGATAATACTGATACGTAAAAGCATGAGGCCGGTATGGAATTGCCCTCTATCGCTACCGCGCTCCTCAGAAACTTTTTTTGATGCAGAATGGAGTATCGCTCTGACAGAGGCCGGTTTATCTTTCTGATCTACTAATTTTTCAAATCCGTTTCCGGGTTTTGTGGACACGTCATTTCTTGCATTCAAATCCTTTTTGTCGGGATCCTCCTTATTCGCTGAGAAGTATGCCTCTGCAACAGGGGCTGGCTTATCTTTTTTATTTGCTAGAGCCTCACAGGCTGCCAAGGTCTTTGTTCCGGTATCGGTCCGGAATGGGGTCAGATCATTATGAAGTCCCTTGTTTTGCCGGGCCTGTTTGGCCCATTCGAGGTAATACCCGTTGGAATAATGGCGTTTCTCAAGCGTACAGGCTGGTAGGAGAATGACAAATGCAATAACAACCAGAATGTTTTTCATTGGCAAAGCATTGGAACTTATTTCAGTTTCTCTATCGCCTCATTGGCCCTCTTTTTATCTTCCTCTGTCCCCGCCTTGCCCAGCTTTTCATAGTAAACAATGGCATTCGCTTTATCACCCTTCTGTTTATAGCTGAAAGCAATATTATTCAACACGATGAGATCAGCAGGATTTAGTTTTTCCGCTTTGAACAATTCAGGCAATGCTTTGTCCCACTCCTGATTAAGCATATAGGAAACAGCCACGTCGGAAATAAACTCCACGGCATCCGGTTTGTGTTTCAGAACCGCTTCGGCAACAGCTTTGATATGCGGGGCCTGCCCGTCACCTGCATCAAGCAGATTGGCTATGTATTCCTGAACGGCATTGAGCATGAATTTCTCCGGATCTTTCTGTGGAGCGTTATCTGCCCATTTCCAGTTGTTTTTTATTTTGAATCCCTCTTCAATTATGAGGATGAGTTCGGAGGTAAAAGAATCATAATCGCCCGTCTGCCCCAGCATATAGACTTTCCCGAATCGCATATCAAGCCGGTCGGGAAACAGACGAATACCTTTGTCAATACTTGCAAAAGCCTTTTTCATGGTATCGGCATCGTACTTCATTTCACTTCCCATATAACCAGCCACATTGCCGCCCTGGTCTTTCAGCTCAAGAGATTCTCCGTTCGGGTTTTGACCCAATACAACTACTTCATGCTTGCTGACTTTCACATAATAATTATACCAGGCTATGAAAAGTTCAGCGTCTTTGGGTTTTTTCTGTTCCCAGGCATGCAGGAGTGTACGCAACTCAGCGGCACCACCTGCATAAAAGGTGGTGTCGAATTCCTTTTTGAAATTGCGCTCCTGGGCATGCATTTCCGGAATAAAAAAGCCCAGGAGAAAAAGAATAAGAAAGGTGTATTTCATGAAAGAATAGTGACGTAAAGCGAATTTACTAAAATTGTTTCAAGGCCTGATCAATATCAAACACAATATCCTCCCAGTTTTCCACCCCTATTGAAAGCCTTACCATTTTACCGGTAATACCTAATTCCTTTTTCAGTGCTGGGTCAACATCAATATGAGTCATGGTAGCCGGGTGCTCGGCCAGACTTTCGGTGCTTCCCAGACTAACAGCCAGCTTAATCAGTTTAAGCCCGTTCAGAAAACGGAAGGCTTCTTTCTCCCCACCTTTCACATCAAAGGATATCATACCTCCGTTTGTAAGGCACTGACGGTTCCGGATACGGAATTGTTCCCCGTCCTTTTCGCTCAGGTTACCGAGAAAATAAACTTTCTCCACAGCCTTGTGATTATTCAGAAACGCTGCCACCTTATTGGCATTCATAGCCTGTGTATCCATCCTTACCTTCAATGTTTCCAGGCTTCGGAGCAGGAGCCATCCTGTATTCGGGCTGGCCATATTGCCCAGAAATATTCTCAGGCCCTTGACCCGCTTGATCAGATCTTTGCTCCCGAGGCAGGCCCCGGCAATCACATCACTGTGCCCGCCAATGTATTTGGTGGCTGAATACAAAACCAGATCGGCTCCGTGTTTGAGCGGGTGCTGCCATACAGGACCGAGATAGGTATTATCAACCGCCAGGTAAACGGGTTTGGACGGTGTGGAGAAATGTTTTGCTATTTCGCTCTTGCATTGAATATCGATCAGATCATTGGTTGGGTTGGCCGGGGTTTCAATATAGACCAGGGCCAGCTTATCAGCCAATCCGCTCTTTGTGACAAGTTCTATCACCTCCTCCTTGCTCTGCCCTACTGTGAAAGAAAGCACATTGATATTGAATTTGGGAAGTATTTTCTTTATAAAATGGTCAGAGCCTCCGTAAAGCGGACTGGAGATCAGAAGCAGATCGCCCGGTTTCAAAAATTCAAGCAATACCGTAGTAATGGCCGACATGCCGCTTTCGAACACAGCGCCGTCCTCCGCTTCATCCCACAGACAGAGTCTGTTTTCCAGAATCTCCAAATCAGGGTTATTGATACGGCTGTATATGAGCCCCAGCTCCTCTCCCGCCTCTTGTTTACGCAATCCATATGCCACTTCAAAAAAGGCCTTGCCTTCTTCGGCGCTTTTAAATACAAAGGTGGATGTCTGAAAAATAGGACATTTGATTGCTCCCTCCGAAAGTTCGGGTTTGTAACCATAGGACATCATCAAACTTTCTGGCTTCATTTTTCGGTTCATAACAGAATAAGTTAAAAGGGTTAAAATAAAATAAGGATAAAAGGGTTGAAGAAAGAAAATTGCAAGAGAGAGTGGTGCCGGCAAGAGAAGCCGGAGAATGGATGGCTTACCCTTTGGTAAGACCGTTCAATACGAATGCATCACAGGGTATAGAGAACATAGGCCAGCATCGTTACGCCGCAAAGAAAGGAAAAGATTATCAATGCAAAACCTGTCCTCAGAAATTTTTTCTGAAAAATATTGCCCTGAATGAAGAAAGCAATCGACAGAGCAATTACCAGCCAGAGAATAAGAAACCAGATACTCATCGGAATTGAATTGAACAGCAATACTATTCAATATCCGCGTGTTGAACTATGACCGTTATCAGGGTTTCCCCTCCCTTTGGGAAGGGGATAAAAGGGGGATACATTAAAGTTTAACGGAAGGCCGGGGATGCAGTGAAAGTTGCATCCTCATTTTAACGGTATTGCTTTCATACAAAGGATTGACCGGTTCAGGTGTCCGTCCGCCCCCGCCTCCTCTTCTGCCTCCTCCGCCCATTCCGCCACCACGCATTCCGCCACCTCCCATGCCTCCACCCATTCCACCACCTCCTCCTCTGTTACCTCCTGCATGTTGTCCACCTCCCTGGGAAGGGGGGTGTGGAACGGCATTGACCAGTATGGTGATGCCTAAAGGCTTCAGACTATCGGCCTGGGTAAGTTTGGCATGATAGAAGGTACGGAAAGGTATAACGGCTTCATAAATCATGATATAGCTGCTGTCATACTTGTTGGCATCCCAATTGATTCCAACCTGTAAACCAAAATCATTGCTTAGCGGAACAGAGCCGCGTATCGGAGCTTTGAACCCCGTCAGCATCATTTCCTTATAATCTTTCTGAAAGGAATTCCGCATTTTAGCCATAGCAGGCGAATGGTTTCCTGCATCCGTACGGGAAGTTCTGTTTCCTCCTCCGGTTTCAGAACTGCCGGTCCGTGCTCCTGTTTCCGGAATCTGGGGAGGGCGTTGAGGGAAGAGAATACCGGTAGTTTGTTTGTTTCCTCCGGTGGTATCAATCCAGATCTGCATACCGGCTTTCATTACTTTGACCTGGCTCGCATCATCTGTCATTCGAATACAGATATAGAGGTTTTCCAGGTCATTGGAAATGGTATAAGCCAGCTTGCTTTTGCCATCATAAAAGCGCAGGGGTATTTCCCATTCCTGAGGATTCCCGTCAGCTACCACAACCTTATCCTGCCAGGCAGCATGATAAAGTTCGGATTTACATGAAAAAAACAACAGGGGAAAAACCAGGGCGGGGATTAATTTCAATCGCTTCATAATTGCTCCATCTTCCTTTTTCTTTTCCAGGCCCTGCAATCATCAAATACCCGGTCAAGGAAAATGGCTCCGCTGATAGACCAGAATGCTCCGTCATAATCTGTTTTGTAAACATTCTGAAGGAGGCAATAACGGTATCCGGCCAGGAAATTTATTCCAATCCAGCTCAGTGGTTTGAAATCCGGCAAAGCGGGCAGCTTGAAAGAAAGGGAAAGCCCTGCTCCGGTAGGCAGAAAGTCACGGGAGGTGGAACGCAGAAATAGATCGGTGGATGTTTCAAACACTTTGGAAGAAGCTTTTCCAAACCCGATTTCAAAAGGAATACTAAGCTCCCAGTATTTTTTCCGGATCAGGTATGGCTCTATATAAGCTGTTCCAAAAAGCAGACTTTGTTTTACATAATGAGAAGCATTTGCGTATGTTACCCGGCGGTTAATGCGTGTATCATCCATATAATAAGCACCCACACCCAGTTTGAGTCTCTCATTCAATAAGATGCCCCCTCTTTGTCCCCATATATTCACGGCATTGTTCCGGATGAATGAAAAACGCTGGTCAAAATCAGTGGTTGGTTTTATACTCCAGGAATGATGTACTGGCAGAGAAGCGGTATCTGAATGTGATTTCTCTGAAGTATCCCTCGTCCCTGGCTGCAAAGAATGCTCAGCCAATGCCTGTAGCTGCATCATCAGAAATAAATTTAACAGAACAAGTGTTAATTGTTTCATAAGGCCTGCTGCTCCATCCTCACGGAAGCGGTTTATTTCATGGTAATAGGTAGGAGGGTAGACTGCATAAGTTAAGAAAGGTTTAAGGGATAAGCTAAACTCCTCTGAACTTATTCTAAACCTAACTGAATTTTAATATGAAATGCCACCAACCGGGTTTTGTCTGTAAACGGGTCCGGGATTTTTCAACTTTCTTTTCTCCATCCGGACTTATAAGTTAATCCTAAAAATTGGAAATCAAAAACAGCCCTAAATAAAATAGTTAATAGACGTATCAGGATAAATGGATGATGAGTCAGGTTCATTGCCATTTCTGTTGTGAGACCGGGATCTGCTAATTCCCGAAATTTGGTACTAACCTTGTTCGGGGTTGCATCGTAAATAAACTATGTTTTAGCGCCGGTTGATTTCATCCGATTCCTAATAAAAAAAATACGTTTTAGGAAATTAATTTTCGAAATTTATGTGGTTTAATCTTGCCAAGCCTTATAGATCCACGCATACAAGCGGTTGCAAGTGAGTTTAAGAGTTCATCATTTTTCATATATCAGTTGTTTTGGTATTGTTAAATAATTGCGAAACCTTAAAATGATTGCATTTTTTTTATGCTAAAAAATTGCTTTTTCATTTGCATTTACCCATATTTGCTAGCCTTTACAATAGTCCAGTATTGAAATTATCAGAACATTCCTTGTCATTCTGATTTTTAAAATCAATTCCTTCGTTTTCAGCCGGTACAATGCGTAAGGAGATCTTGTCTTCTATATAGAATAAAGGACCTCTATTAATCGATCCAGAACATGAACAAAGGAGCTTACATAAATGCATTCTTTCTCTTTTTTATTTCCCTGTCTGTTTCAGCACAGATCAATTCCTCTTTTATTTTTTATCAGGGTGACAGCCTCAATGGATTTGATTTACAAGGTATGATCCGTGAAGCGGGCCATGATCACTTAACGAATGCTGAGCTGAAAGCCTACCTGCATAATCAGGAAAAACAGTTTGTAGAAGCAAGATATCACATCCCTTCCCGGAACCGGCAGCCTGTTCCTGCTAATACAATAGGTGTGCTGGGGCTGGCTTGTAACAACCTGGGATTTGAAACGGGTGATTATACAAACTGGACAGGGTATATAGGTTATAATGCCAATTCAGGAGCAGCTGTTACCCAGCTTTCTGCCGGTATTTTGCCCAATACACTGGGTCTTGATTCTCCGGAACCGGGCTGCTCTATGTTTACACTGGAAGATGCTGCTGCCGGTAATGATCCTTATGGAGCATTTCCTATGCTGGACCCTTTACCTGCAGGAGGAAGTTATTCTGTTCGCCTGGGAGGTGAAAATGCGAATCTTCAGAGCGGTTCTACCTGTCCCAACAATTCTCCCGGCGGAGCGCCCGGAGAAAGTATGCAGCAAACCTTTGTTGTGAATGCCGCCAATGCCATGTTTATTTATAACTATGCTGTTGTACTGGTTCAGGCCCCCCATACCGCCGCTCAATGCCCTTATTTCAGAGCTGAAGTGTTAGACAGTACCGGTGCTCCCATTCCCTGTTTACAGTATTATGTTGAATCCGTCGGATCAGGTGTCCCACCGGGAATGTCTGTTTCATCTGTCCTTTCCAGCAAAGGATCACAGGTTTATTTTATGCCCTGGACCTCCAACAGTCTGAATCTGAAAAATTATATCGGTCACCCTGTTACTGTCCGCTTCAGCGCTGCCGGTTGCACGCCGGGCGGTCACTGGGGATATGCGTATATTGATGCCACCTGTTCTCCCATTCAGGTAATTGCCTCAACTCCTGAAGTCTGTATGGGAGGTACACTTACCCTTACTGCGCCCGATGCAGGCACTACCGGTACGTATGCCTGGAATACCATGCCTTCGGGGACTGCCGGCATTACCGGATCCACTACCGGGCAAAGTGTTACTGTCAATGCCAACGGAACCTATCAGGTTACCGTTACCCAGGGCCCCGGATGCACCTATGTGATTGACACCACCATTGCTTTTTATCCCAATCCAGTACTTACTCTTACTTCCACCAATCCTACCTGTTCTCCGGGTCATGACGGCACGGCTACAGCTACAGTCACTGGAGGTAATCCCCCTATTACCTATGTTTGGTCTCCGGCTCCCGGCGGTGGACAAGGAACTCCCAATGCAACCGGACTGGATGCCGGAACATATAATCTGACAGTGACTACTGTTAATGGCTGTACGACATCAGGCTCTGTTACCCTCACTTCTGCCGCACCTCCACCCACTGTCACCATTACATCCACTCCTGCAAGCTGCTCTCCCGGCCATGACGGAACAGCGACAGCTACTGTAAGCGGAGGAACAGGTCCTTTCAATTTTACCTGGTCTCCCGCCCCCGGAGGTGGTCAGGGGAGTACCAATGCTACAGGACTTAACGGAGGCACCTATACCCTGGTCGTCACGGGTGCAACCGGAACCTGCCCGGATACAGCCACTGTAGTCATTACTCAGCCCAATGGCCCCGCAGCAACATCCACCACCACCAATGTTAGCTGCTTCGGATTGTCAGACGGTACGGCAACAATAAATCCTTCCGGAGGAACGGCTCCCTATACCTATGTATGGACTGGTAATCCGAGTACAAGCAACATGGCAACAGGTCTTGCCGCCGGAAATTATTCCTGCACCACTACCGATTCAAAAGGCTGCTCTGTTGTCACCACCGTTACCATTACACAGCCCACGGTGCTTACCATCACCGCCAATGGAATGCCGGCAACATGCAATGGAAAATGTAACGGACAACTGATTGGTATGCCAGCCGGAGGTACCGCCACCTATACGTATTCCTGGAGCAACGGAAGTACAGCAGCAAGTGCCAGCAATGTATGTGCGGGAACCTATACCCTGGTTCTCCAAGATGCACATGGATGTACTGCCACTGATACCGCTCTTATCAGGCAACCTCCTCCTCTGGTGATGAATATGTTCCCGACCCCTTCGCATTGCAATAAGTCTGATGGAAAAGATTCTGTTACCGTTTCCGGTGGAACACCGGGGTATTCTTACTCGTGGACTACAGGACAGACTACCCAGGGCATTCATTCCATCCCAACCGGAAACTATACCGTTATTATCAAAGACCAGAATGGTTGCCCGGATACCATGACCAATGTGGTTCCAAACCTGCCCGGTGTAAATATTGTGAATGTGGCATCAACACCTGTAAGCTGTTTCGGTGGCAATAACGGAACTGCAAGAGATTCTGCTTCTGGTGGATTTAAACCTTATACTTTTTTCTGGACACCGGCTCCCGGAGGAGGACAAGGCACGAACAGTGTTACCGGTCTCCCTGCAGGAACCTATATATGTACCGTTACAGATTCTGCTCATTGTACCAATCAGGTTTCTGTTACCATCACGCAGCCTCTCCTGCTTACCCTGAGTTCGGGAAATCAGAAAATCTGTATCGGGCAATGTGCAACACTTACAGCTACCGCTACGGGAGGGTCGGGAACGTATTCCTATTCCTGGACCCTGAACGGAACTCCCCTCACCAGCACCACCGTTTGCCCGGTAGTAACCACTACGTATACCGCAACGGTTACCGATGCACACGGTTGTGTGGCCGGGCCGGCCCTTGATACTGTTAAAGTAAATCCTGCTTTGGAAGTGCTGGCCAGCGGAGGAAAATCCATTTGCCCCGGAGCAGCTGACACCCTGCATGCCGTTGGCAGCGGAGGTAACGGAGGTCCTTATACCTATACCTGGATTCCTCCCACAGGGCTCTCCAATGCAAACAGCCAAAATCCAATCGCAACACCTGCTGTTACGACTGTGTATACGGTCATTGTGGCTGATAACTGCGGAACCCCGACAGATTCCGCAACAACAACCGTTACTGTTTATCCTCTCCCGCTGGTTTCCTTCACCTCGGTTGATACGGTAGTTTGTGCCCCTGCCTGCGTTAAATTTGCCGGCACTTCCAACCCGGCCTGTGCTTCAGGATCCTGGCTGTTCGGCGACGGGTCAAGCGCCACGGGTTGCGACAGCGCTCATCATTGTTATCCTGTAGCAGGCACCTATAATGTGACCTACAGTGTAACGGATATTCATGGTTGCAAAGGCAGTACTATGCTGCCTAATTTTATCAATGCCCTTCCTGTGCCACATGCTTCCTTCATCGACAGCCCTCAGCCGACAAATATTACCGATCCCACAATAGGATTCACAGACCAGAGTACAAATGCCATTAAATGGACCTGGACCTTTGGCGATGCGAGTGACTCAATAGTCTATACACAGAACTCCAGTCATACCTACGCGGATACTGGTTGTTATGTCGTCAAACTCGTTGTTACCGCACCCGATGGTTGCAAGGATTCAACAACAGGACCTATTTGCATACAGCCCATCTTTGCTTTTTATGCGCCGAATACATTTACCCCGAACGGAGATGGAAAGAATGATGAATGGTCGCCTAAAGGAGTCGGTATTGATCCGAATAATTATGACCTCATGATGTTTGACCGCTGGGGCAATCTTATGTTTGAAACACATGTATGGGGTCAGGGTTGGGATGGACGTGCCAACCATGGCACCAATATAGCTCAGATCGACACCTATGTCTGGAAAGTCAACCTGAAAGATATTTTCGGCATACGGCATTCCTATATGGGGCATGCCAACCTTATCCGTTAAAAAGAAGTGATCGCTATTTTAAACCAGGCTGTAAACCGTTCCGGATAATCTTTCATCTCTTTTTTCAGATCACTTAATGATATCCAGCGATAAGCACTGGCCTCTTCCTTGTTCAGTAAAGGTTCCCGGTTGCAGATGCCGGTAAATACATGGTCGTATTCATGTTCGAACAGATTCTGTTCAAGGGGGGCGTGATAAATAAAACTGAATTTTTTACGGAGTTCCGTTACAATTCCGGTTTCCTCCTGCAACCTGCGCACTGCCCCTGCTGCTGTTTCTTCCCCGGGTTGTGGATGCCCGCAACAGGTGTTGGTCCACAAACCGCCTGAATGATATTTCTCATCGGCCCTGCATTGCAACAACAATAACCCTGCATCATTGAAAATAAAAATGGAAAATGCACGGTGCAGCAATCCCTTCTGATGAACTTCAAGTTTGTCCATTTCACCGATTGCCTTGTCCGATTCATCAACCAGAATAACTTTGCTGTTCATCCTTGCTGTATCTATACTACAAACATAGGGATTCTTATAGCTCAATCTTTTTCAGTACCCCGTTTTTATCAATCATATAAAACACCGGATCCTTTTTGGTTTCCATTTCCTTTTTGATTTTGTTCCGCATTTCTTCTTCAGTATCAACCTTATTGTAGGAATAGTTGAGCTGGTAATAGAACTGTATGACCGGACAGGTTTTGGAAGCATTGAAAACAAAATCGGCATCTTTCAGATTCATATCGTAATAATTATCTACATCAACCGTGCGCTCCATCCTGATGGTGGAGTTCTGGGAAAGATGATGTTTGTATAATCCCGCATTGGTTATATAAGCATTCAGGTAACGCTCACTGGGATAATACACATCCTTGGTTTTGGTAAAGGTTACCTTGCCTCCGGTAAAGGCCCAGCCTATCTGGGTACAAAGTTTTTTCTTCATGTCCAGAACCTGTACCGCTTTCGCCGATAAACTGTCGTAAATCTTTTTGGAATCTTCCAGGTAGGCCTGTGCTCCTATCATATCGTATATCCCATATTCCAGACAGGTATGGCTCAGCTCCCGTATGGCATCAATGGTTTTTATATTGAACGTAATGTTCTCGGATATCTTATACCCTAAAGGAATATTTAAGGTACTGTCATTCTGGTTGAAATTGAAAATAGGATCCAGAGAAACAATATCCACTACAATATCCTTTTCACTGATACTGAGCTTACGTGCAGCCCGGATAAGACTGTCGGCCTTTCGGTTCATCTGTTGTTCAACATCTGCCACTGACTTGCCGATAAAAGACTTGGTATAGGTAACATGATACCCGTCGGGGATAGCATTGTAAATAACCTTGGTGGTAATAGCAATAGTGTTTTCCTCAGCCACAATCTCCTTCTCCGCTCCGGGCATGCTTCCGTTACGCTGATTATTGTAGGCCTTGTTGACCAGCTGTGCCATGCCCGGAATCCCGGAACAAAGGATAAGTGTGAATAAACAGATTGTTCTCATGGGGTCGGGTATTGGTAGAACTTCATAATGCACTTCCTCCTGAAAAGACACAAACAACACATAATGGTTGCGTGAATAGAAATGGTCCTATCCTACTTTTTGTAACAAACACCTCAATATCATTCAGTTGCAGACCTCTTTAATTTCTCTTTTTAACATTTTTTTGGCTTATTATGGGATGAACGGTAAATACCGGTTCATGAATAACCGGTACCTTCACGGCTCAAATACGGATGTTATGAAGCGGGTCCTTTTCTTTATTCTTATTCTCTTCACGGGTTTCCGTGTAGTGGCACAAAACAAACCTTCCGGACCTCCGGCGGGAGGCAAATTCAAAATGCCCAATATAGGCCGCGTCTATGGCAAAGTGCTGGACAATACCAAATCACCTGTAGGCTATGCTTCTGTTGTGTTGCTGAAAGGAGATAGTGTAGTGAACGGAGGCTTTACAAAAGATAACGGAGACTTCAGTCTGGAAAATCTTCCTTTCGGGAAATTCAATGTGAAAGTCACCTTCCTGGGTTTTAAAACCATACAGATGCCTGTGCTTATCAATATGCAGAATCTGGAACAGGATCTTGGCAATATCACGCTGGGAGCGGATAATAAACTGCTCAAAACAGTTGAGGTGGATGCCGAGAAAAGTGCTTCCGAAATGAGTATAGACCGTAAGGTCTTTAATGTGGATAAAGACATTACTTCCAAAGGAGGAACGGCTATGGATGTGATGAAAAATATTCCTTCTGTTACGCTGGACGATCAGGGTAATGCACAGCTTCGTCAGAATCCTGCCACCATTTATATTGACGGGCGGCCTACAACCCTTACTCTGGATCAGATCCCTTCCGATCAGATAGACCGGATTGAAATAATCACCAATCCTTCTGCCAAATACGAAGCCAGTGCAACAGGAGGCATTATCAATATCGTAATGAAAACGAATGCCAAACCCGGTTATAACGGTATGGTAATGGCTGGCGTAGGTACGAATGACCGCTACAACGGAACCCTGGCTCTGAACATACGCCAGAAACCATTTGGTATTTCCATTATGTACAATTACAATACTTCTGACAATCCCGTTCATGGATATACCAACCGTACTTCCCTCCTTAACGGATCTCCTACCGGGTTCCTGAACTCGAGTGACAATACCAATTTCAAGCATACCTTCCAGATGGGAAGCATCGGACTCGACTATGCACTCAATAACCGGAATACCCTGACCCTTTCCCAGACCATCGTTGCGGGTGATTTCATTACCCACGACAACCAGACTTTCAATTACCTCGATGCCAATCAGAGCACACTCGGTACCGGTTACCGTTCGGCCTACACCCACACCCAGTTTCAGAATTATACCACCAAGCTGCTTTATAAAAAAACATTCCCTAAAAAAGGCCAGGAGATCACAGCCGATATTGATTACAATACGACAATAGCCCAAAGTCCAAGCAACTACAGTACCAGCTCATTCGATGCCTGGGGCAACCCTCTGCCCAATGAGCCCAACCCGGCCCTGCAGATCAATCACGGACAAAGTAACAGCCAGATGTATACCTTTCAGGCCGATTATGTAAATCCGATCAATGATACCAACAAAATTGAAATGGGGGTACGTGCCAACCACCGCCCTGCCCTTCAATACCTCGATGTAACCGATTACAGCTATAGTACACAGGCCTATGTTACGGATACCTTCCTTACCTCTCATTTTAAAATCAAGGATCTGGTAACCGCCGCTTATATTAACTACAGCACGCGCTGGAAACGGATTGATTTCATGATGGGCCTGCGTTTTGAAGATTCCTATTATCAGGGAACTCTCACCGATAAAAACGCCTCCTTTTCCTACCAGTATCCGAGCAATGTAAACAATGTGATGAATTCACTTTTTCCAAGTCTGTTCATCAGCAAAAGCCGTAACAGTAAACAGCAGTTCCAGTTCAATATTTCACGTAAGCTGAACAGACCTAACTACCGGCAAATGATGCCTTTCATCATGTTCAGCGACAAGAACAATTATATGATCGGGAATCCCAACCTGACTCCTGAATTTATAACACTGGCCGAAGCCAATTTCAGTCAGGTGCTCAACAAAGGGAATTTCCTCTTTACCCTTTTCTATCGCAATACCACCAGCCCCCTTACACCTTATAGTTATTCCTCTTTAACAGATGCGACGGTTCTCATCACGACCACCATCAACGGAAAGCAGAGCAATTCGGGCGGTATTGACATGACTCTCAAATATGAATTAATCAAGAATTTTGAAGCTACCTGGAACGTCAATGCATTCTATACCATCATTGATGCCTCTTACGGTAATACCAGCGTAAGTAACAAGGGTTTCAATTATACGACCAAACTGAACTTCGTTTATCACTTACCTAAAAGCTTTAATCTGCAGCTGTCTGGAAGCTATGAAAGTCCTAAAGTTATTCCTCAGGGAACAACCAATGCCATGTATTTTGCCGACTGCGGGCTGAGCAAGGATATTAAGAAAGTATTGGTTTTCACCCTCAGCCTGAGTGATATTTTCGATACCAAGGCCCGGGGCTCCCACCTTGCCACCGATACTTACAGCCAGGATCTGCTCATGCGCAGGGAAGTCCGCTACCTCAAGTTTACTGTTTCCATGCGTTTCGGGAAAGTGGATGCTTCCATCTTCAAACGCAAACAACAGAACCAGCAACAGGGAGATGACGGAGGTTTCTTCTAGTAATTAGTCGCTGCCTGCTGTTTTCTTTTTTTTCCTGTGCTCTGTCACCCATCACAATGATATTCCTCATTGGACGAACACCATCCGTCTGATAATTTTGTTTTGCAAAGTTGTGCAAACATCTTTTCAGAAATGAATTTAATATCCCGAACAGATGAAATACTCCGCCCTCTTCATTCTTGTTTTGCTCTCCTCCGTGGTTGCGGGGCAGAACAAAACCAGGCTGGAAAAAGACTTCACTCCGGAAGACAGTACTGCATTGGCTACCATGGCTGCCTATCCGGACAGCACCCGTTTACGTATACTACAGATTTGTCTCCAACCTGAAATTCTGGTACGGACCGAAAGCCTTCAGAAATCAGCCAGCGAACAGTTCCGCGAAACGATCAGTAATTACAGCAAGGATGAACAGAAGAAATTCTGGGATTTGAGCAGACATCCCGGCCTACTGACCGAAATAACAGGGGGTGGAAAAAAAACAAAAGAAGAGCTGGAAGCCATCGCGGCACGTTATCCGCATGAATCCAAAAGCGATATTGTGGAGCTGGGCAGAAAGGATTATGACTTACTCTCACAGATTAATACCTTGCAGATAAGTACACAGCAGGAATATGAAAAAATAACCGGAGAGGCTCCCGAGCCTTCCCGGAGCGCATTCCGCAGGCTGGTGCTTCAACCGGATGTATTGAATACACTCAGCGCGAATATGCACATGACTGTGGTACTGGGAACACTCTATGCTTCCAATGCCCGGCAAACAGCTCAGATGCTGGACCGTATGCATGCCGATGAAGAAAAACAGAATGCATCCAACCTGGAAGACTGGAAAAAAGGTCTGGAACAAAATCCGGAAGCAAAGAAAGAAATGGAGCAGGCTGCCCGTGAATTTGCGAAAGAAAAAGATGGGGAGAATGATAACTATCCCGATGATATTTATGAAACAGGGTCCGGAACCCGGGTCTACGATACCCCACCTGCAATCAATTATATAGTTGAACCCTATCCGTATTGGTTTGGTTATCCCTGGTGGTATGATTATCCATATTGGTATCCGTATCCTTACTGGTATCAATGCGGATTCTACTGGGGACCCGGAGGTATCGTTTACCTGGGTTTCCCTTCCCCATTCTTCATGCACTGGTATCTCTATCATCCCTACCATCATTATTATTATTCCCATTTCAGCGATTACTGCATCGGTTATCACCATGATCATTATTATGGCCCGCGCTCACAACGCTCCGGATTTAATTCCGAAATACACCGATGGACCAGGGCTAATGAACCTAATCTCCCTTCCGGTTATTTCAACCCGGATGCCTCACGGGCAGCAAGAGTGAAAGAGCTGGGTAAATTTGAAATGAATTATCATAATTCCACCAAAGGTGTATTCGGAAGAAATATCACACGCTCTGAATTTTTGCAGCATAATGCATCCAGCTATCCACGTATGAAGCCGGCAATCACTCAACCCCGGTTCAATCAACCTATCCATTATCCTTCACAACAAAACACACCCCGTTTTAACATGGGCAGGCCAGGAGGCACCTTGCCGGTTCGTCCTTCCTATACTCCCGGCCGTTCAGGAGGGGGTGGTGGACATGCACCCGCTCACGGAGGAGGTGTCCGGAAACGGACTACGGAGGAAAACAAGCTCTGATCCTGTCATGAATGTGGATTGTCCGCCTATACAATGGAAGAATGGTTTTCATTACCTTAGACCATGAAATTGCTTTTTTCCAAATCCCTTGGTTTCTTCCTCCTGTCCTGTTTATACTTCCATCATCCAAAACCGTCACGTGATGAACGTCAGTATCCAAAAGGAATGGATAAGCCCCTTTTAGGAAGCCTGGAACAACTGAGTCATTACCCGCTTCCCCGTTACTATCCAAATCATACTCTTTCGTATCTGTTTAACTGGTCCGATCCAATGTTTTTTGCAGGCTCCGGACAACCCGGTGTGGAACGCTACCAGGCCCTTTTCAGGTCCGAACTGATACAGAAAGAACTTTGCCTGAACTGGCATTATGGAATAGTAATTCCGAATGCCGAATGTGCATTCAATAGCAATGGCAGTAATTATGGCGCATGCCCGGCCTATGTCCGGTTTGCCAATGAACACCCCGAAATACCGCTGGATGTCATCACCTATTGGATGGCTTCAGAGCCCAACCTGATCGGTTACCCCTATACAAAAGCCATGATTGTGAATACCGATCTCAATAAGAAGTGGGACCTCACATTTGATATTTACGGTTCCTCACATACTGAAATCAATTACACCTTTCCCGATTCCCTCATCCGTATTGACGGGGCTGTTCAGAAATTCTATTTTACCCGTATTCTCAAATGGCTGAAAAGACCGGTTACCCGTATCAATGAAAACGGGGAAGAACCCCCGGGCCCTTATATGCTGAATGCCATTAAATCCGATCCGGCCACAAAGCATATGAAGGATTCCATGAAGATTGATTCCTGGGTAGATTTTATGGCCATCCGTAAACTGCAGATGAGAATGGCTTACCGGGATGCCTTTATGAAATCATTACCGGAGCTGAAACATACCTTGTTCAGTATGTATACCATTGAAGGAGGGCCGGTGGACCGGTACAAATGGAGTGTGATGAAAAAAATTCAAAGCCCCACATCAGGCATATATTATTCAACCCCCGACTTCTATCCCCGCTGGCCAAAGAACTGGAAAGAGTGGACAGGGCCCTGGCATGGATGGAGCTGGATAGATCATGGGCGGAAAACAGAAATAAAAGACGGGGATAAGCTTTTCAGCCCTTTTATATCCGCGGGCTGGTCAGCGAAACAGGAAGAAGATATACGACCCGGTCAGTGGCTCGGACTGCTTAAATGTCTGGGTGTGATCGGGGCGGAATACTATTATACCTGCTATTTTAATCTTGGCACTCCCTTCAACAACCCTGCCACCTATGTCTGGCAGGAAGCGATGCCCGCTTATGCACAAGGTATCACCAGCCGGTTTGAAGATGTTTTACGCGATGGAAATGTATTATTCGAAAAAGATGGAACACCCCGCATCACCTGGACAACTGAAGACCGGCATGTCCTCATCACAGTAAGAAAACACAGTAAAAAAGAAAAATACATTATTTGCGGTACCTACCAGCCTTTCAGCAATGATGCAAATGAAATTCCTGAAAAACGAAACGTGAAAATTCATCTGGGTGAGGAAGAGCTCTCTTTTGAAATCCGCCGACAGGGCAGTGTATATGTATATGAGAAAACCGCTGAAGGAAAAATACTTTTTTACCAGCTCGATACCTGGCATGAAAATGCACATCCCGATTACTGGACAAGGGAATTCCGTTTTGAAGCTGAAGTGGCTGATTCCAAAATATCCAATGAAGAACTTACAACCACGCATAGCGGTGATGCAGGGGATTATACTGCTTCTACAACGTCTGTACAATTGAAAGCGGGGAAGAACTATACCTATGTTTATTCAAAACGCGATAGTGCAAACAATAAACTTTTTGTATGGATACGCTATAAAGGTCAGGGAGCATTAATTGTTGCCGGCCTGAAAAAGGAAGCCGGAGATCCGGCCTCTGTCATTTCTCAGCTTCCTGTTGCTCCGGCATGGAAATGGTACCGGATACAATTACCCGCAGTGTTCACAAAAGGAATAAGTCTTTCCCTAGAGAAAGGAAGTGTTGAACTGGATAAAATGGTGGTAAAGGAAGGGGATGAGGAGCCTCATTAGAAACAGAGGAAATCATCCTTTATCATAAGAATCATTATAATCTGCCTTCTATCTGTTTTTTCGGCTCTTTTATTCTCCCTGTACCAATACGCAATCATACATAAACTCCTTACGTATTGTTTCCTGTTGTTTATCAGTAAACAGTTTTCCGTATTCATTAAAGAATTTGTCCAGCGTAACCACCCTGTCGGCAGTCTGTTCCGCAATAGCGACCTTGTCTTTGAATTTTAGCACATAACATTTAAACCCTTTTGTGGAAGGCCAGGCCGGTTTATCAGCCAGACCGAAACGGTACAAGCCAACACAGTGGGAAGCAGAATCAAGAATCATTTCATCAAAAGCAATAGTGACATAATCCTTGTTCGCCCTTACCTGATCCAGCTCGGCCCGCGAAAAGCAGGCAGTATCTATTCTGTTCAGCACAAAAGGCACAGGGTTTCTGACGGCAACAGGCGTATGAACGGCTTTCAGCAGATGACAGGATGCACCTCCTAAGAGTGTAATTGCAAATACGAATCGGAACAAAACACGAATTCTCATAGGCCTGGACGCTTAAGGGAAGCGTTCGTTGACAGTAAGATACAGTTAATATTCTTCGAAAGAAAACAGGATAAGCAGGCTATTCGCTTATTTAACGGATTGTTAATTTTAATGGTTACGAAAAGGGCCGGAAAACCAGCCCTTTCTGCATTAATTTAATTCAATTTATTTGACCTTCTTACTATACTATGCAACTTCAGGCACCGGCATACAGGGTAATACCACAAGTTGTATCCTGTATCTTAAATCTTCCAACTTTGCCAGTTTGATCTGGCGTTTTTCATCCTGCACTACGAATTTCTGGAATTCCATTTCCTGTTTCAATTGATCAACCTTGGTGGTATAGTTTCCATCGGTATTCAACAAAGCGGATAATTCCCGGTCCGAGCCTTTTTTCGGATTCATTGTAATACTGCCCGGTTTTACCTTTTCCATGACTTCATAATACACCTCATCATTTTTATACCCTACCGCCACAAGTTTATTGGAAATAAGTTCGTTCAGTTTTTCTTTGAAAACACCCCCACTTGATTCCAGCCTCATAAAACTATGAAGCAAGTCCGGAATCAGGTACACGTATACCCGGTCAAAATCATTGACATTGCCGATTGTGACCTTTAGCTCTTCATACCTAATGATGGCTTTTTTACCAGAATTAGGATCAGTGTAATCAAGCGTTGTACGGGTGGAGGTAGAGGTAAAGACTGCTTCAGCAAGCACCTTATCCACATTCTTCCAGCCAAGACTGGTAATTCCGGCTGTATAATAGGCCGGCTTGGGGGCTGTATCACATCCCCAGCCCAGCTGACGGCAGGCTTCTTTCATGTTAATCAGGTATTCATTTCTGAAATTGCTGGTTCGTCGGGCAATATCCTTTTCATAATTCCTTTCACGTTTATCTACGGCAATTGAATTGAGCTTATTCTGTTTATCCCAGAATTCCTGTTGGGTTTTACTGATCATATCGTTGTACAGCTTAGCCTTCTTTTCAAACCAAGCTTTAAGCATATTTGCTTTCTTGTCTCCAATTTTCACCTTCCCGTCTCTGCGGGCGGCGAAAGCCTTAAAGCGGTCTGCATCAGACACTAAATCATTATCAGCGTCCGGCAGCATCCGGGCAGCCATGCTGTCTAGTTCCCACATATTCTTATCCAGATTATTCACATACAGATCCAGAATGCTATTGTTACACGACTTGTGAATGGCTGGAATGCGTTCTTCAAATTCCCTCGTTGATAACAAGGTATTCTGAAATTTTTTATCCCAAATTGCTTTGATTTTAGCGGGATCTATTCCATTCCCCTTTTGACTGTTAACCATATCGGTAAACGCCAGAATATTATCAATATCCTCCTTAGTAAGGGCCGGATTCGCCGTCATCACTAATCCATTATTCTCGTTAAATATTTTTTTCGCGTACGCATCTCCTGATTTAAGGACTGCATCACTGTTGTGTATATACTCGTATATCCAGTCACCTTTGGGTATGCGGTTTCTTACTCCTTCCAATCCCGGGCCTGTAAGTCTTTCTTTTGATGCCCGGTGACACATAGCACAATTTGCATAAAACAAATTACGTCCTCTTGAAATATTTTCTTCCATTGAAGGTGCTGTATCTTTTTTATTATATGATTCAGTAAGTGCATACAAAACCTTAGTATACGCAAACGAATAATACAAACTATCCGTAAACCTTTTATCCTTTCGGTTATACCCCATTCCACCTAATGTATCCAGGTAATTGGGAGGATAGAAATTCAAAGACAGGATATCCACCGGCACCAGAAAATGTTCCAGGGGTTTGGGGTTCACCCAGTCAATCGTTCCGTCGGATTTGCGTTTCCCATCGTACACTTGCATACGTGGATCCTTATGATCGGCTGGCACCTGGGCTGTGATGCTTTTTCCAATGGCAATTTTCAGCTGCTTGTCTCCGCTGTGCGCGTTGATATTGAACATACCTCCGGTTTCCAGTTGCTGGTCTCCGGATTTTGTGCTCAGTCCGCCTTTCAATATGGAAGCCGGATCAAGCGCTTCTTTCAGATCCAGACGCACAGGCCCGTTCACAGGCTGATTGTCTTCATCCACAAAGGTGCCTGCCGGGATAGCCAGGATGATTCCATTCTTTGATTCTATTACCGTGTCTTTACTTCCATTGAGATTGAAAACAGTTGATGGAAGATTTTTATCGGCATCGGACCATTCGGCTTTGCCTTCTTCATTCAAAGCCGGCAGGGAAGATGTTTCTTCATTTGAATACGCATTGGGTGATTTGTGGCTGTTCTTTGTGCCGAAATAAATCGCTGTCCCCAAAGCGGCTGCTGTCAATACAACAAGGGTTGTTTTCAGGATTACTTTGCCCAGCTGGTAACTCCTGAATTTCTTCTGTATCATCTGTTTCAGGGCAGAACGCTGAATGCCTTTCATCAGCAGCTGGTAGTTCTCTACCTCTGCTTTCAGGCTGGCATCCTGGCTAAGTTTTGTTTCAAACTCTTTCTTATCCGCATCACTGAGTTCATTGTGCAGATACTGTTCTATCTGCTCGCTGAGGGTTGGTCTTGTTTTCATGATAATATTTTTTAGTGTATGGTTTTTGATATTGGCCACAAGCCAACTAATGGCTCACTTGTCATTCTGAGGCAACTTGGGGTTGGGCTGTGTGCTGGCAGTGCCGAAGAATCTATCCGGAACTGCGCTTGCAAAGCCTCATTCCTTTATCGAATCCAATTCCTTAAACCTCTTCCTTGCCTTTTCCAGGCACTGGAATTTCTGATTACGGGCTGCTGTTTCTGAAACGAGCTTAAGCTTTCGGGCAATTTCTGCCAGACTTGTTTTCTGATTGTAAAACAGGTTCAGGATAAGTCTGCATTTTTCTTCCAGGAATTCAACAGCCTGCTGTGCTCGTTTAATCTTTTCTTCTTCCGGGTTTTCTTCTGTGCTGAATGAAACGTCGGGTAAATTTTCCTGCCCCTGCAGAGGCATTCTTCCCTTTTTCTTCAGTTCTGTATACCATAGGTTCTTACAGATTCCAAACAGATAGGTCTCCCTGGTTGAAGTCAGATTAAAACCCGGAGCATTGACCCTTTCCAGGTAAATAAGCAAGGCATCCTGGAATACATCTTCGGCTTCTGTATTCGTACCTGAATTAGCCCGGATATACTTCCTTACTACCGGATAATACCTGAAAAGTTGTTTAATGGAATCCATTGCTTGCTGATTTGTATATGTATGTCGGAAAAAGGGAAAGATCTCATGGAAAGGAGGAACATAATTGCAAGATACTATTAATGAGCAGATTACTTTTTTTGCTATAATCCACTAACAAACTTATTCTGTAACGGTCCAGTTATTAACGATTAGTCCGAACAAGTTAAGTCAACGCATATAACCCTGTCTTGTCCAGACACTTATAGTATGACTAAAGTCATTTTTTTTGTGCCGTTTAATGAATTCCTTTACTTGCCCGATCAATGCCCCGGTTATGACCTATAACTTAGCCCGTCTCGCCATTCATCAGCCTGCCGTTATCCCTGTATTCGAAAAATACGGGCTGGATTATTATTTGAACGGGCACCATACACTACAGGAAGCCTGTAAAGGAAAGAAGCTGGATGTTTCTCAGATCCGTCACGAGCTCAGCAAGCTGGATCATGAACCGGGAATACATATTGATGTTTCAGAAATGGAAATTGAGAATCTTATTGAATTCATCAATAACAAATTCCATTCCCGGGAAAAAGAAGTCCTCACCCATATCCTTAACCAGATACAGGTGGTGCTAAAAGAGGAGACAAAAGATCAGAGCTTTGTTTATTTTATGGAGAATGTAGAAGAAATTTTTTCTGACCTCATGCATGTTTTTATACGCCACTGTCATAGAGAAGATCAGGTTCTTTTTCCGACTATTGACCTGATGCTAATGATGCGTTCAGGAAAGGTTAAAGCTTCTGATAATAAAGCTCCCAATGTAAGTGCCGCCCTGCATTCCCTTGAAACGGATCATTGCAATGCCATGAACATTTTCTGGGATTTGAAAAAATGCATGGATGGATTTAATATTCCCCCGGGGGCCAGCGTCAACTATATAGCCTTAATTGAAAGTCTGCTTGCTTTTGAACAGGAGCTGCATATGCACCTGCATCTGGAGAACAATATCCTCTTTCCGAAATGCCGGGCTCTTAAAGAAGAGCTCGATTCCACGCTTTCCTGATCATGGTATTTTTCGCCGGTCCTGACTCAACATTTCCTAAAAAAGCTATCGTTGTCTGGCTTCTGTCAGGTTGTGTCCTGGTATTTCTGATGGTGGTTATTGGGGGCATTACCCGCCTCACAGGCTCCGGGCTTTCCATCACAGAATGGAATGTTATTATGGGCGCCATACCTCCTATGAATGTTCATGACTGGCAGCTTGCCTTTGAGAAATATCAGCTCAGTCCACAGTTTCAGAAAGTAAATTTCGGAATGTCCCTTTCTGAATTCAAATCCATCTTTCTCTGGGAGTATGTACACAGGCTTACAGGACGTATTACCGGCATCGTGTTTCTTATTCCTTTTCTGTTTTTTCTGTTTCGTAAAAAGATTAGCAAACCCCTGTTTATACAGTTAATCCTACTGTTCGGGCTTGGAGCCCTTCAGGGCTTTCTCGGGTGGTTTATGGTCAGAAGCGGACTGGTGAATAACCCGCATGTAAGTCATTACCGGCTGGCCTTGCACCTTTTCACTGCCTTCATCACCTTCGGATTTACATTCTGGATAGCACTGAACATCTTGTTTCCCAACAAGTCTGACACCCACTCTGGTCTGCGCCGTTTAACTGCTTTCCTGCTCCTCCTCCTGTTGCTTCAGATCATTTACGGAGCCCTGGTGGCCGGCCTGCATGCTGGGCTTACCTACAATACCTTCCCAAAAATGGGTGATCACTGGATAGCGCCCGGACTTTCGGCTCTGACCCCGGTATGGAAAAACCTCTTTGAGAATATGGTTTGTGTTCAGTTTATACACCGTTGCATAGCCTGGGTTTTAATTGCCCTGTCGCTATGGGTCTTGCTTAAAATCCGGAATGCCGGGCTTTCACGGATTCAGCACAAGGCCGTATCATTTTTTTGTGTTGCATTGGGAATGCAATTTGTGCTGGGCGTCTGCACCTTACTTTTCTTTGTCCCTGTTCCACTGGCAGTGATACACCAGGCAGGCGCCTTTGCATTGTTTACTTCTTTGCTCTATCTCCAGCACCGGCTGGGCAGCGGTGCTGCAGGCTAACCTTTTATTCTTTCTACTTTAATAATATTTACCGGGCAATGCCTCGCAGCCTGTATATTATCCTCCAGTTCATCATTTCCGGTAATAAAATGAAATATCCCTCTTTTTTCCTTTCCTCCCACAAGCGTACTCCTGCCATCTTTCCGGGAGATCCTCCAACGGTATCTGGCAGCCTCTATACATGCATTACAGCCAATGCATTTCTGCCGCTGCTGTGAAATGCGGATCATGAAATATCCGTCAACTTATACAGTTTATCCGACGGACGGATTTTCTGATCCAGGGGAATAGAGAATAACTCTCCTTTATTTACCCTTTCGGCAGGCTTCCCATCCACACGCAGCTCCTTTATTGTTGTCTGAATAACACCAGTCGTCGGGCCGGTAATCAGTATTTCATCGTATAGGGCTAGACTTTGAGCTTCCAGCCTGAACTCCCCTACTTTAACCTCTTCAAAGTATTTCATTCCTTTACCCACATAAATTTTTTGTTTCGTTGCCCTGGAGCCATAAACATTGCTCCATTCACCCATGGTCCGCCCCAGATAATATCCATCCCAGAATCCCCGGTTGAAAACGGTGCTTAACCTTTCTTTCCAGGCTGCTGCTTTTTCCGGAGTAAATGTGTTGCTTTTAATGGCATCAATTGCTTCCCTGTAACAGGATGTTACCGTAGCCACATATTCCGGACTCCTTCCCCGTCCTTCTATTTTAAGTACTGAAACACCTGCGGACAAGACCTGATCCAGAAAATCAATTGTGCATAAGTCTTTGGCCGACATGATGTATTCGTTGTCAATTTCCAGCTCTGTGCCTTTTTCCTTATCCGTCACAATATAACTCTGACGGCAATTCTGAATACAGGCACCGCGGTTGGCTGATGCAAAATCTGTATGCAGACTCAGATAACATTTTCCCGAAACAGCCATGCACAGAGCGCCATGGGCAAATATTTCAATCTTTACAAGCTCGTCCGAAGGTCCTGTAATCGCCTTTCTTCTGATCTCTCTTACAATCGCTTCAACCTGCATTAGACTTAGCTCACGCGACAGAACAATGACATCGGCATGGGAAGCATAAAATTCAACCGTATCGATATTGCTTACATTGGCCTGGGTGGAAACATGAACCGGCATCCCGATCTTACGCGCATAATTAAAGACCGCATGATCGGATGCTATGATCGCATTGACCCCATTCGCCAATGCGGCATCAATAATTCCCTTCATCAGCTTCAGGTCGTGATCATACACAATGGTATTCAGAGTCAGATAAGTCTTTATGCCCCTCGCCTTGCATATTTTACATATTTCCTCCAGATCTTCGAGGGTGAAATTATTGCTTGAACGGGCTCTCATATTGAGCTGTTCGATTCCGAAATAAACGGAATCAGCTCCTGCCTGAATACTGGCCATGAGTGATTCAAAAGACCCTGCCGGAGCCATGAGTTCAACACCCTCCTTTATCTGTTTCATGCCTGTATTTCTTGTTGGATAATCCAAATGAAAGGCAAGATTAGGATTCTGGCGCTAGATGTAACATGACAAACGTCATACTTTAAGATGACCGTAATCCTCAACGCTTTAGCCTTAAAAGCTGAAATTTGGTTACCCGGAAATGTCCCGAAGGCTCCATGCATAAAGAAAATAATCCCGATTGTGCGAATTGCACAATTCGACCAAAATCGATCTTCTGTGAATTGAATACAGGCGAAATCCATTTTATGGATAAGTCAAAACATCATTCATCGTATACAAAAGGCCAGACCATTTTTTGTGAAGGTTCTTACCCCCGCGGCCTCTTTTGCGTGAATGATGGTAAAATAAAAATTACCCAGACCGGCGTGGATGGCAAGGAGCAAATTGTTCACCTGGCCCGGAATGCCGATGTACTCGGTTACAGGGCACTCCTCAGTGGAGATGCTTACTCCTGCTCAGCCATTGCAATGGAAGATTCCACCATCTGCTTTATTCCGAAAGATGCTTTTTTATTCCTTGTCGAAAAAAATTCAAGACTTGGTCTTCAGCTTATTAACCTTCTCTCAAAGGAGCTGAGGAACACGGAAAATAAGCTTACCCAAATTGCCCAAAGGCCCGCCCGGGAAAGGGTAGCCCAGACGATCTTGCTCCTGAAAGAATGTTATGGATTTGCAAGCGATGGCATCACCCTTAATATCATGATAAGCAGGGAAGAAATTGCAAGCATGTCGGGTACTACCAGGGAAACAGCAATCCGGGTATTGGTAAAATTGAATGCCGAAAAAGTCATTGCTCTTAAAGGTAAGAAAATACAGATCCGGGATCCTGCAGAACTGGTTAAGACAGCCAACCTGACAGATTGCTGAATGATCCGTGAGTTATATCACATTTATTTCAGGTAAGCATTGTTACACTTGTATGAATTTTAAAAGATAATAAGCTATGCCCATCTATCAGAAAGCAGGAAAAGTACCTTCCAAACGTCATACCGTATTCAGGAAAAAGGATAATACCCTGTATCATGAAGAGCTGTTCGGGACAGAAGGATTCTCAAGCACCTCTTCTCTGGTTTACCATTTAAACCCTCCTACTATGGTAAAATCAGTGGGAGAGTCCTGGTCTGTGCGACCGGAAGCCGGGCTGGAAGAAAATCTTCGCGCCCTTAGCTTTATGGCTATGGATGTGAAACCGGAACCCGATTACCTGCAAAGCCGCAAAACATTTTTTTTCAATGATGATATGCTCATCGGAATGGCAGCACCCTCCGAATCAATGAAAGACTACTTTTTTAAGAATGCCGATTCGGATGAAATGCTGTTCATCCACAAGGGAAGCGGGCACTGTAAAACGATGTACGGCACAATCGACTTTGAATACGGAGATTACCTGATTATTCCCAGGGGCACTGTTTACCAGCTCGATTTTGATACAAAAGAAAACAAAATACTGTATGTCGAATCCCATGGACCTATCCGTACACCCAAACGTTACCGGAACGAATACGGTCAATTACTGGAACACAGCCCTTTTTGTGAACGGGATTTCAAGCTTCCCCATTCCTTCGAGACTCATGATAAACAGGGAGATTTCAAAATCCTTATAAAGAAACGCGGATTGATTTATCCTTATACCTATGCCACTCATCCTTTTGATCTTGTTGGCTGGGATGGATATAACTACCCCTATGGATTCTCCATTTTCAATTTTGAACCTATTACCGGGCGTATCCATATGCCTCCTCCCATTCATCAGCAGTTTGAAGGAAGGAATTTCGTGGTCTGTTCATTTGTTCCCCGTCTGTACGACTATCACCCCGATGCCATTCCTGCTCCTTACCATCACAGCAATGTTGACGCCGATGAAATCCTGTATTATGTAGACGGCGATTTTATGAGCAGGAATAATATCAGCGCAGGGCAATTCACCCTGCACCCTGCAGGGGTTCCGCACGGACCACACCCCGGAGCAATCGAAAGAAGCATAGGCAAGAAAGAAACCAAAGAACTTGCTGTTATGATTGATCCTTTTAACCCGTTGAAGATTACAAAAGAAGCATTGAAATATGAAGTTGCAGATTATTACAAATCATGGATTCAACAACCTGTTTATGAAAAAATCAGCTAAAAAAAAACCCATAGGAGTATGGCTGTTTAATAACGCCCTGTACATCCTGGCACTTGCCGCCATTCTATTCACCTGTTTCGAACAATTTACAAAATCATAATATGCAAGCAAAAGATCTTACTGCGGTTAAAAACTTCAACTACGGAGGTGAAAAAATATTTAAAGACGCCAAGGATTTCCTGCCTATCAACGGAACAGATTATGTTGAACTATATGTGGGTAATGCCAAACAGGCGGCACATTACTACAAAACAGCCCTGGGATTTCAGGAACTGGCCTATTCCGGTCTGGAAACGGGAGTGAGAGACCGGTGCTCTTATGTATTGGTTCAGGACAAAATAAGGCTGGTCCTTACCTCACCCTTTAATCCCGAAAGTGAAATATCGCACCATATCCGCAAACACGGTGACGGGGTTAAAGTAATTGCCCTCTGGGTGGATGATGCACGCTCTGCTTATGAGGAAACCATGAAACGGGGAGCAAAGTCCTATCTGGAGCCTGTTGTGGTGAAGGATGAACAGGGAGAAATCATTCAATCAGGTATTCATACCTATGGTGAAACCATTCATATGTTTATCCAGAGAAATAACTATAAAGGGCTTTTTATGCCAGGGTTTGAAAAATGGGAAACAGAATACCATCCCTCTTCAACCGGTTTGAAATACATTGATCATATGGTTGGCAATGTTGAATTAGGAGCCATGAACAAATGGTCAGAATTTTATGAAAAGGTTATGGGGTTCGCCAACCTGGTCACTTTTGACGATAAGGATATTTCAACAGAATACACGGCCCTAATGAGTAAGGTGATGACCAATGGGAATGGACGTATTAAGTTTCCTATCAACGAACCCGCAAAGGGGAAAAAGAAATCACAGATAGAGGAGTATCTTGATTTTTATCACGGCCCCGGCTGTCAGCACATTGCCGTTGCTACAGACAATATCGTATTCACCGTTTCGGAAATGAGAAAACGGGGTGTAGAGTTCCTGTATGTTCCGGGTTCCTATTATGATACGGTTAAAAACAGGGTGGGAGTTATTGAAGAAGATATGAATGAACTGAAGAAATGGGGAATTATGGTCGATAATGATGAGGAAGGTTACCTGCTCCAGATCTTCACCAAACCGGTAGAAGACAGGCCAACTCTGTTTTTTGAAATCATTCAGCGCAAAGGTGCCAAATCATTCGGCAAAGGAAATTTCCAGGCCTTATTCGAATCCATAGAAGCTGAACAGGCGAGAAGAGGAACTCTTTAAACATTCCTCGACTACGCCCGGCATGACAGATTTTTAATGCACGATACCGATCACATATAGTTATACCACTTCGAGCGGAGTCGAGAAGTGGTTCGTGTGTCTAATTTTTCAGTCTCTTCAGTTTCTCCAGGTTGAGAATCGAAATATCCCCCTTCTTGATTTCAATGAGGGCTTCCTCCTTAAAATCGCCCAGAGTTCGGATAACAGATTCCGTTGCAGTACCTACTATACCCGCCAGATCTTCCCTGGATATAGGAATAGGTGTTTTGCCTGATTGTTCTTTCTGGTACTGATCATGAAGCATCACCAATGCTTCGGCAACCCGTTTACGGACGGAATTATAAGCGAGCTTGATAAGCCTGTCTTCCCGTTCTGAAAGATTATTGGAAAGGAGCTGGATAAATTTGCGGGATACTTCTTTGTTATTATACAACAGGCTGAAAAAATCCTGTTTGGGTATAATATATATTTCAGCATCTTCAAGAGCTTCTGCTGATTCGCCATAGGAAGAATCTTCCAGAAGTGGCACATACCCGATAAAATCTCCCTGTGAATGAATACCGGTAATCAGCTCTTTTCCTGCTTCATTGGTTTTAAATGTCTTCACTTTCCCTTTATTTACCAGGTATAAGCCCACCGGATAATTCCCTTCTGAAAATACCGTCTCCTTCTTACGGTGCGATTTCAGCGTTCGGTCGTTCGTAAATGAAGTAACAACCTGACTTTCCTTCACATTGTCTATGAATTCATCCATTCCCTGAGCTGTTTTTTCGAAATCTCGTTTGAACAATTCAGCTTTTTTGAGCCTTAGTTCTACCACATCCAGCAGCTCCACATCATCAAATGGTTTCGTCAGGTAGTCATCCGCACCCAGGGTCATGCCTTTCCGGAAATCAGCCTTTTCGGCCTTGGCAGTGAGGAAAATGAATGGGATACCGGCTGTATCTTCACTTTTACTCAATATATGTAATACCCCGTAGCCATCCAGTTCAGGCATGGTAATATCACAAATGATAAGATCCGGTTTTTCTTTCTTTGCAATTTCAACTCCTAATTTACCATTGGGCGCTGTGTATACAAAATAAGTGCTAAGCTCGAGCAGCTCCTTGATATTTTCACGCATAGAGGCATTATCCTCGATCAGTAATATTTTCTTGCTCATAGGATTTTATTTGTTCTGTTCAGGTATTCAGTGGGAATGTCACAAAGAATGTGGTCCCACGGTTTAATTCACTCTTAAATGAAATTTCTCCTTCCATCAGCTCCACATATTTCCTTACAATATTCAATCCCAATCCCGTCCCCTGTATACTGGCTGCATTTTTACCCCGGAAAAAACGCTCGAATAAATGTTTCTGATCTTCCAGTGACATTCCTATACCACTGTCCTTTACTGATATCTTCAGCTTTCTTTGGCTTACCTCCGATTTCAGATGTATTGGGTTGCCTTCTTCCGAAAATTTGATAGCATTGGAAAGCAGATTAACCAGCACATTTTTGAGCAACTGATTATCGAGGTAAGCGCGCTCATCCCCTTCATGCTCATAAACAATTTGCTGACCGGCCCTGGCATGCATCTGCATCTCTTCTGCCAATCCTTTACACAATGGAATGACTTCAAAAATAACCGGGCTGGTCCTTACTTTTCCTTCTTCCAGCTTACTCAGGGAAAGGAAGTCATTCAGTATTTCACGCAGATTATCAACACTCGATTTGATGCGCTCAATATGCTTGGTTCTCTTTTCGGAATCTTCCGGCTTATTATATTTGGCTATAAGTGAAACCGACGACAGTATTGTGGCCAGCGGGGTCCGGAATTCATGAGAGGCTGTGGACACAAACCTTGATTTGAGTTCGCTCAGTTCCTTTTCTGTTTCCAGTGCCTTTTTAAGTTCTCCCTCGGCCGTTTCAAGACTTTTGTTCGAATGTTCCAGCTCCTTGATGGCACCGGCAAGCATTTGTGTACGATCCTCTACTCTCTGTTCCAGATCTATATTGAGCTGTTGTAACTCCCTTTCAATTTTTTTCCGCTCTGTCACATCGGTGATGAGACCCATGACAACCATCTCCTCTCCTGAATAGAAATAATTAAGGCTGATTTCAATGGGCAGACTGGTCCCATCCTTCTTCCGGCCGACCAGATCCATCCCAACGCCCATAGGTCGTTTTTTAGGATGCGCCATATATCCTTCCCGGTATTTTTCGTGCTGATGTCTGCGTGACTCCGGTATGAGCAGCTCGACCATCTTGCCGATCAGCTCGTCCTTCTCATATCCGAACATTTCTTCTACGCGGTGGTTGAGCATAAGGAGTGTACCCCCTTGATCTGCAAGGACTAAGCCCTCACCTGCTGATTCAAACAGGATCCTGAATATGTCCTGACCTTCCAGTTTTTGTACCATTTGCTGATTTAATTTGTCAGCTAATTTATAAGATATGGATGAACCTTTAGTCATTGCCTTCATTAGAGCCACAAAAATCTTCCATATTCATCAGAGGGAGACTGATATATATCAGCCCAAACCCTGATTAAGACTGTTTTATATCATGATTTGGATCATCTCCGGAGGGATGCACTTCCCTGATCTTTGTACATACTTAAATCTATATGCCTGAAGAAGAGAATTTCCCTAATGTTTCTTTACAATTTATGGGTGCTGCAGGTACCGTTACCGGTTCCAAACACCTGCTCCGTACTCCGGAGTTGAACATACTCATCGATTGCGGTTTGTTTCAGGGTCTGAAAAACCTTCGCCAGCTGAACAGGGCATCACTACCGGTTGCTCCGGCAACCATACAGGCTGTCATCATTACACATGCTCACCTGGATCATTCGGGATACCTCCCTGTCCTTTTCAAAAACGGATTTGAGGGTCCCGTTTACCTTACCGTTCCAACCAGGGCTCTGACTGAAATTATCCTCCTCGACAGTGCCAAATTACAAGAAGAAGATGCGGATCATGCCAATAAAATGGGGTATACCAAACACAAACCTGCTATCCCTCTATATACCCAACAGGACGTCAAAAAGGTTCTGGGGAGCATGAAAGCCTGCGGGGATGAAGAATGGATCGAGCTTTCTAAAAACATACGTTTCCGTTTTCGTAAAAACGGTCATATCCTGGGTTCTGCCTTTATTGAACTTGATTGCTTTGGAAAAAGGATTGTTTTTTCGGGCGACCTGGGGCGCCAGAAATCCTTTTCCCTGGAGCCTCCACGGATTCCGGAAAAAGCCGATTTTCTGATTATCGAATCTACCTATGGAGACCGTCTTCATCCTCCTGTTTCACCTGAAAAAGATTTGACTGAAATCATTCATCAGGTGATCCGGAAAAAAGGGAACCTGCTGATACCCAGTTTTGCTGTTGGCAGAGCTCAGGATCTTATGCTCCTGATCGGAGGGATGAAAAAGAAAAACATGATCCCTGACCTGCCGGTTTATCTCGACAGCCCCATGGGTATTGAAGCCACCAAAGTATATGAACAAAATCCATCCTGGCATAAACTGACCAAAGCTCAATGCAATGCCATGTGCAATAACATCATTCAGGTAAAGGATTTAAAAGATACCTTTAAAGTTATTTCCAAACCCGGGCCTAAAATTATTATTGCTGCGAGCGGAATGCTTACAGGAGGACGAGTTTTACACTACCTTCACAGTTATCTGGGACACCGACAGAATACCATCCTGCTGGTAGGATATCAGGCAGCCGGAACACGTGGTAAAGCATTAAAATCAGGCGTTCATGAAATCAAGCTATTGGGCTCCTACCACAAAGTAAAAGCCGAAGTAAAAGAAATACTGACCTTGTCTGCTCATGCCGACCAACAGGAACTTCTCAGCTGGATGAAAGCAATTCCAGGTCATCCTGAACGGGTGTTCCTTGTACACGGAGAACCGGAAGCTGCCAATGCCCTGGACATTAAAATTCATGATAGCCTGGGGTGGAATGCAATGACACCGATGCTGAATGAGCAATTTGAACTTTATAAAACAGGTAAACCGATTTAACAATCTTCCTTATGTCAGAAAATAACAACACGGAAAAGGTTCTTCTTGCCCTGCTTGCAGGAGCTGTAGCAGGGCTAGCAGTCGGAATCCTTATTGCCCCTGGTAAAGGTTCCGAAACACGGGAAAAAATTGCGGATCTTGCAGAAGATCTTGCAGCCAAACTGAAAAATGAAATCAAAGGCAAAGGAAGTGCTGAAGCCGGAGATAAAAGCGAATGACCATGGAAAAAGAAAAATCACATTTCGAAAATGTGGCTGAAAAAGCTACAGACTTCCTCAAAACAAATCTTGACCTGGGTGAACTGAAAGCCATGGAATATGGCTCCAATGCATTTGGAGCTATCATGGGAAAGGTGATCCTGCTTATGCTGGGATTCTGCTGCCTCATTTTTCTCAGCCTCGGCCTGGCAGTGTTTATATCTTCTGTAAGCGGAAATCCCTGGCTGGGCTATGCCTGTGTTTCAGGATTCTATCTACTGGTGTTTTTACTTGTTTATGCCAACAGACACAAATGGCTGCACAATTCTCTGGCAGATGCATTTGTTGGTCAGTTCAACAAAAACAGCGACAAGCATCCTGCCGATGTTCGTGACCTGAAACACCTGCTCACTGAAACCCAATCCAGAAAAACAGCTCAGGAACAGGCCCTCAAATCTTCTGTTGATGAACTGGCAAATAGCCTGAAGCCTGAAACCATCTTATTGAGTATGGCCAGCAGGGTCTTAAATCACTATATGGACAGGAAAGAAGAGAAGGAAGAGAAAAAAGAAAAAGAAGAGCACACAAAATCATCTTTCAAGGAGCCATTGATTAATCTGGCAGCCCAGTTTGCTTCGGAAGGTTTAGGGAAGCTGGTTGATTTTTTGAGAAAGAAGGTTTTCAAATAGTCTTACTGAACTGCACCGATCCTTTCTCTCTGGCTTTTAAACGAGCATCAAAAGCCATGCAGATATTACGAATGAAGGGTAGCCCTTCGGGAGGCACCTTTAGACCGTAAGCGCTGGTTTTGACAAGACCCTCCTCTTCCATTTCTTTCAGTTCATTCACCGCTTGTGGAATCGAGGGCACTTGCATATCCTTATCCTTCCACGAGGTTTCCATATAACACATTATATTAAGAATATGCCGGCGCAGAATCATATCCTCTGCAGTAAGCCTGTGTCCACGAAAAAACGGAATCCTGTCTTCCTTCAATGCCTTATAGTAATCCTCCACCTTCTTTTCATTCTGTGCAAAAGCGGTCCATGTATCGCTGATAGACGACGCTCCCAGGCCTATCAGCAGACTGGTGGCAAAAGGAGTATAGCCCATAAAATTGCGGTGCAGCTTTTTGGTGATACTGGCCTGATACAATTCATCACTAACCAGTGCAAAATGATCCATCCCGATTTCCTTATACCCTTTCTCCTCCAGAAGCGCTCTGCCCGTCTTGTATAACTCAAGCTTCTCCTCATCCTTAGGCAGATCAGCCTCGGTAAATTTGCGTTGCCCTGGTTTGATCCAGGGTACATGTGCATAGCTGTAAAAAGCGATACGGTCGGGACGGAGCTGAATTACCTTTTCAATCGTATGAACAATGCTGGCCTGAGTCTGTAAGGGCAATCCGTAAATAAGATCAAAATTAACGGAGTCAAATCCTGCTTTACGGCTCTCTTCTGTTAACGTTTTTACAGCTTCGAAAGGTTGTATACGGTTTACAATTTCCTGAACATTCCGGTTCAGATCCTGAACACCGATGCTGATTCGTTTGAAACCCAGCGCGTGAAGCACCTGCAAATGCTCAACTGTCGTATTATTAGGGTGTGCTTCAAAACTAAGGGCAGCATCAGGCGTGACAATACCTGTATTCAGTACACCACTGATAAGACGTTTCAGGTTTTCCGGGCTGAAAAATGTGGGTGTTCCGCCGCCAAGATGCATTTCCCGAAAGCGGGGTTTATCATTGAACAATTTGATATATAAACTCCATTCCTTCAGCAGGGCATTGGCATAAATTTCTTCTACAGCATGGTTGATCGTGATACGGGTATTGCAACCGCAATAAGTGCAGAGGCTTTCGCAAAAAGGGAGATGGATATACAGACTGATTCCTTCCGCCAAATTTGTCTTCTGAAAAGTCTCCCTCACATGCTCTGCCCATTGCTCAGCCGACGGGGTTGTTTCCCAAAAAGGGACCGTAGGATAGCTGGTATAACGAGGGCCAGGGATATTATATTTTGCAAAAAGCGAAGAGTCAGACATTGTCTATTGTATTAAAAGTGTTTAAATCACAACTTCAGGCCAACCCAGGCGCTTCATTATCCTTGGCAAACCATTCCGAATAGGATGTAGGGGTTTCTCTCAGGCACATACTTACAAGCATGACTTTTTCCGGTAAACATTCACGCAGGTTTTCGGCAAATTCAAGCAACAGATTTTCACAGGTAGGCTGGAAGGATACCAGCACCAGCTTGCCATAAAAAGGTGTCGGGCCGGTAAATAGATCACCTGCATCTTCCTTGTTCAAAACCAGTGCATGATCCAGGCGATGAATAATTTTTTCGTTTACCAGCTCTTTAAGGACTGAAAAATCAAGAACCATCCCCTGCTTCGGGCTCTCCTTGTCATCAAGAGGAGAACCTAATACGGTAACTGATAACTGATAGGAATGTCCATGTATGTTTTTACATGCGCCGTCATGATGCTTCAGGGCATGCGCCATCTCAAAACTAAATTCCTTGGTAACCCTTACTCTTCTCATGGCTTGACGATCATTTGGGGACTTTCCTTCCTGATCTGGGTGATACCGCCTCTGACATTTTTTACATCCGTAAATCCTTTGGCTTTGAGGATAGACGCTGCGATCATAGACCGATACCCTCCTGCACAGTAAACGAGGTATTTTTTCCCTGGCATTAATTCATTCGTACGTCCGGAAAGTTGCTCCAATGGAATATGAATTGTGTTTTTAATCATCCCCGAAGTTGTTTCAGAAGGTTTACGAACATCCAGGGCCACATATCCCATTTGAATATATTTATCAATCTGAGTACCTGAAATAGTCTGAATATGATCTACCGGATACTTTTCATTGATCCAGCCAATAATATCATCTTTGAGGCAGCCTATTACATTGTCAAACCCTATGCGGGCCAGACGTGTCACGGCTTCTTTTTCCTGATGATCCCTGACTACAAGAATGATGGCCTTATCAGAAGGGATAAGGTTTCCGGACCAGATGGCAAAATCTCCTTCAAGTCCTATATTCAGAGATCCTTTGATAAATCCTATTCCGAACTCTGTTGAATTACGTACATCCAATACCAGCGCCCCTTTCTGCATTTCAGTATTAAATTCGTCCTTGCTGAGTATCCTGGTACCCTGTATTAAAACCCTGTCCAACGTTTCATATCCGTTTCTGTTAGCACTCACATCATGGGCAAAATAAGCCGGAGCCGGTGGAATATCTGCCGTTACTTTGTAAATGAAAGTTTCCCTGCTCATTGGCTGCAATGCATAATTGGAAATTTTTTGCTCCCAGATAGTTGACCATGTTTCCTTTGACAGATTCTTTCCACATGCTGAGCCGGCTCCATGCCCCGGATAAACAATCACGTCATCCGGTAATGTTTTGATATTCTTGTTCAGTGAATCGAATAAGCGGGACGCAAGTTCTTCGGTAGGCAGATTTCCGCTGCCAAGGTCCGGCCGGCCTACATCTCCGACAAAAAGGGTGTCGCCTGTAAATACAGCATAGGGCTTATTGACTTCATTGAAAAGCAGATAACAGGACGATTCAATGGTGTGGCCGGGGGTATGCAGCACGCTGATCTTAACTTCGCCAAGGGTAATAGTATCACCGTCACACACAACCTTTGCCGGGAAAGCCGGTTTGGCTTCAGGTCCGAATACAATTACAGCACCTGTTTTCCTTGCCAGTTCCAGATGACCCGATACAAAATCGGCATGAAAATGAGTTTCAAGCACATACTGGATAACGGCCTTCCGTTCTTTTGCCAGCTGCAAATAAGCATCAATGTCCCTGATCGGATCTACAATGGCAGCACAGCCATTGGACTCGATATAATAAGAAGCCTGGGCTAAGCAGGTAGTATATATTTGTTTGATAAACATTTTCTTGTTCTTTAGTTAATCCAGCCTGTTCTCATTCCCGACAATAGAATGGATCAGAATCAAAAATAAACCCTCCATCTGCTTCCGAATATGACAATTGTCATCATAAACCCTGATTTTTCACTTATAAAATTTGTTTGTTTGTTTTTCCTGATAAAAGCAATGGATTATGTGCGATGATCCTATTCTATATCTGGTAATGCCAGAATAGGACGCTGGGTATGCAACATCAGGTTTTCTGAATGGGTTTGAAAAAACAGGCGATCCAGCCAGTTATGCGTATGCGGTACTATGACTATTAAGTCGGCCGGATGGCCTTTTAAATAGTTATCCAGCCCGGCTCTAACTTGATGATTTTTCTCGAAATGAAACTGGTATTTGAGGCCATCGAGGAAATGGCTGGTTTCTGAACCAGCGAGCTCTTTTGCCTTTTCTTCTACCGCGCCTTCCTCAACAATGTTGAGAACGGTAATATCAGCTACAAACAGCCTGCTCCATTGTTTCAGATCATCAAAAACTTCCGCATGGTGAATTGCCCTGAAATCGAATGCCAGGAGAATTTGTTTCCATGGAGTAAAATCAAAGCCTGCCGGTACAACCAATATTGGAAGAAGGCTGTGACGGATCACCGCTGTTGCAGTACTTCCCATCCATGTACTCAGTGTTCCTCCGGCGCCTCTTGATCCCATTACGACCAGACCAAAATAATTACCTGAAGTCATTTCCAGAATTTCCTCCACCGGCATACCACAAACAACACGACACTCCGGCATAATGCCGGAACGTTCTTTAATCTCTCCAGCCAGGTCGTTCAGCATCTGTTTATTTTCCTCTTCCAGGCGGCTAAAATCAACGGGAAAAGGTGCTTCAGAAACAGGCATCGGCAGGTTAAAGACATACAGCAGCGTAAGCTTTACATTTATCTCCCTGGCGAGACCAGCTGCATAGTATGCTGCATGGGCCGATTCATTGGAGAAATCAACAGGTGCCAATATTTTTTTCATGCCAGATGAGACGTTTTGGACGGTTTTGGAAACAAAAGTTTGTCTTCAGCATTAAACTGCCAGTGCAGCTCTTTATCCAGCAGGGTTAATTCTGACAGCAGCATTTTTAGTTTGGAGCTCTGGCGTATCCCCGGTTTAATGCGTTGCCGTATTTCGGTAACACAAGACAAATGCGTTTCAATACGATGATGATCCGCTTGCAAATCCGCTCTTTCCAATTCAAGGGAATGGATGATTTCCGTATCCTTTGCTCCCTCTTCCCATGCGTTGTCAATAAATGGAAAAAGGATCTGTGTATTCTTATTTATCTGTTTCCTGACCAATACCGTTATTTTCATAAACTCCTTTTCTATCTCAAACAGAAATGGATATACCGGGGCCTCTTTCCTAATGACGGCTTCCAAGTGGGCACTGATGCGATCTATGAGCTTGTTTAGTGCCGGATATTGCCTCTCACTCATATAGTTCAAAAGCCGGGGCGGTGGCAATTTCTTAATGTGTTCCTCTGCACGTTTCATACTTGTATTATTTACACAAAGTTAGCCCTGCCCCACCTCCAGGGTAATGACCCCACGCATAAACAAGGGTGACCTTTGTCAATTCAAGGGAAGCAAATATCAGGAAGAAGGAATAGTTGTCAATGCCTGTGGCAGCAGTCATGCTGCCCGGTCTCTGCAGAGAATTTCGGGCTCAGGTAAGGGATACCGAGGTTCATCCCTCTCACGATCAGGCAAACTGCAATAAGGACTGTAAAGACAGGCATAAATCTGCGTAATTGCTTTCGGAAATTCAGGCTTATTTTAGAACCGGTAAGGGAAACAATAGCCATGGCAGGAACTGTGCCCATACCGAACAAAGCCATAAACAGTGCACCCTGTAAGCTGCTTCCGCAGAGTACTGCTCCCGCAACAGCAGTATAAACAAATCCGCATGGTAATAAACCATTGAGCAGGCCAATCAGAAAGAGGGAAGAAAATCCGGTACGTCTGAACAACTGCCCCAACTGCGCCTTTTGCTTACTCAGAAAAGAGAAAACGCCTGCAGTAAGCCGGAAACGGGAAGCTACACGTTCAGGCAAAAATACGGACAGGAGCATGAACATTCCGAGCATGATACTCAGGATCTGCTGGTAACCAGCAAGAGCGAAGGAGGCACCTATAAGCCCGAAAAAACTTCCGAGCAAACCATAGGTAATAACCCTGCCGGCATTGTAAGCCACCACACCGCTTAACTGAGTCGCAAAAGATTTCCTGTTCAAGGGCAATGCGAAGGCAATAGGGCCACACATACCTACACAATGAAAACTACCGATAAAACCCAAACCAAGGGCAGCCCAGAAAAATGACATATCAGTTTATTTGAACAGGTTCTTCAAAATAATATTTCGATCCTTCCACTTCAATATCGCATTGTAGTTTATACAATCCCCTTAAAGGATGCTTTAAAATGAATTGCTGTGATCCCCGCTGATCCGGATCGGCGGTGAAATGTTCATCCCTTTCCGAATCAGAGGGACGATAGAATAATATTTCTCCTTTTATCTTTTTCCCTGCCAATGCGGAAGGGTAATACAGGACAACACTCCCGGCCTTGGTTTCGGATGTGAAACACCCTGAAAGCCCCGCAGTGTTCTTAATCCCATTAATCTTTTCCTGGTATTTAACCTCCTTCTCATAGTAATCAGCTGAAACAAGATCTGCCTTCTGACGTGAGCTCAGGATGCCCAATGTAATAATCATCAGTACAAAACTGCTGTATACAATTGTAATACGAATTCCCCAGCTCATGTTGTTTTAATTTATTAATGAATATTATGTTATCGGTTTATTGGTCCGAGAAAATTCGCTGACACCGTTTTTATCTTCTTGCTTCCCGAATAAACACCAATCTCTACATGGGTTTTCCGCTTCGTTATATCTGTTTTATCCACAACGAGGAAGAAGGTGCCTTGTGCGAAACTTTCCCGGGCAAGGAATAAAGGCTTCCCGATAACCTGCACCTCCCCTTTCCCGGATTCCAGCTTCAGTGTCACCGGCAGATCATTATGTGTTTTATTCAGGAGCTGGATCGTATACAGGTTACTGATTTTATCACCAGGTTGGTCCTGATACAGGCTTCCCCGTGCCCGGTTTATGGTAATATCCAGATCCGTTCTACCCGCCAGCAGGAATACTTCCAGTGAGATTAGTACAAGCAGTACTCCGGTATAAGCCATCATGCGGGACGTGAACCTCAGCTTTTCCTTTTTAGCTATTCCGTTTTCAGAGGCATACCGTATCAAACCCGGTTCCATGCCAACCTTTTCCATCACAGTGTTACAGGCATCTATACAAGCAGTGCAGTTGACACATTCCAGCTGGGTTCCATTCCGGATATCAACGCCTCCCGGACAAACCCTTACACATGCTTCGCAATCGATACAATCCCCAATTTCCCTCTTTTCATTCTTTTTTAAATGTCCCCGGCTTTCTCCTCTTACATAATCATAGGCTACAAGCAGTGTATCACGGTCGAGCAGCACTCCCTGCAAGCGTCCATAGGGACAGACGACCAGACAAACCTGTTCTCTGAACCGGGCATAAACACCGAAAAACACTCCTGAAACAGCAATAAGCGTAATAAATGTCCCGACTGAAACACCAAATGGATTTTTGAACATCTCAAACAATTTATCAGCACCTATGATATAGGAAAAAAGCGTGCTGACAATGATAAAGGAGAGCATATAAAAGAGGCTGTTCTTGATGATTTTTTTTTGAATTTTTTCATTTGTCCAGGGCCCGTTATTCAGCTTTTTCTGCTGTGTTGAATCTCCTTCAATCCAATATTCTATCTGACGGAAAACTATTTCCATAAAAATAGTCTGGGGGCAGGCCCATCCGCAGAATATACGGCCGAATACAACTGTGAACAGAGCCACAAACAGCACAAAGATGATCATACCTAATCCGAAGAGGAAAAAATCCTGGGGCCAGAAGATGACCCCAAAAATGACAAACTTACCTTCCAGGATATTGAGCAGGAACATGGGCTCTCCATTGACCTTTATAAAAGGGAGTCCAAAAAAAACAAAAAGAAAAAAAGTGGTGACCAGCCTGCGGAAATTGAAAAGCCGGCCTTTAGGCTTCTGTGCATATATCCATCGCCTCTTTCCATGTTCGTCTATCGTCCCGACATGATCCCGAAAGGATTCTTCTTCCTTCTTTTCCATCTTTCTTACAAGTCAGAGCTTGTGCTTTATTAATAATCACTGTTGTTGATGCAGCTTATTGTTTTTTTGAAACTGAATCTGTGCCAGCAGGCGTCGCTTCAGTTTTCGGTGTATCTGTCTTAGCGGATGCTGCCGGTGCCGCATCCTCTGTATAAATTATACCTTGTGGCTCCTTGGGTGTAAGCGGATGTGTTCCTTTCAGGCTTTTGACAAATGAAGCAACCTTTGCAATCTGCTCCGGAGAAAGTGTTCCCTGCCAGGAAATCATTCCTTTATCAGTATAACCGTATTTGATTGTTTTGAAAATATCGTTAATAGAGCCTCCATGAAGCCAGTAATCATCAGTCAAATTCGGTCCGACTTTTCCCCCTCCATCATCTAAATGGCACTTGGCACAATTGGTAAGGAATATCTCCTTGCCTTCTGCCAGACTGCCGGCATCGGTTAACCGCTTCACATTGATTTCATCAATCAGGTTTGCTGCTTTTTTTCTGTATTCAACAGCATCCAGCTCTGCCTGTTTCAATTCTCCGTTATATTCTGCTATCTGCAGATTTCCTGTTTTTGTAATGTGGTAATGAGTAAGATAAATAAAGGCAAAGAGAATGGTCAGATAAAAGCCGTACTTCCACCAGGGTGGCAGGTCGTTATTCAATTCCCGAATGCCATCGTAATTGTGATCCAGCAATACATCAGCCTCCTTCTCAAGCGGAACGGAAGCATTGAATCGTTCCAGAAAGGATGGAACTTCTGTTCTGGCTTTGGCAAATGCCTGATTCTTTTTTTCTTCTATTCCCAGCATATTCCGGATAATAATCAGAATTGCAGCAAGCACAATAAGTTCGAATGAAATAATGGTTATCATGGACCAGAATGCAATGGGTGTCATGCCCCCAATGCTATACACCTTTTCTGCAGCTCTGCCTGCCTCTTCAGCATGGGAAGTAAACGGAGTCACGCCAAGGATCAGCAGCAGGATTCCGATTCCCTTTGAATTACCGCTTTGTTTTTCCTTCATGCCGGTTCCAATGTTTCTTACAACATCGGCCAGAACAGCTATGATAATAAGTAATAATATTGCCACAGCCAGCATGGTATCAAACAAAGCGTTCGACAAAATACTGACTTTCCCGGCTGACTCTATAAGCTTTTCCATACGCTTGTTTTTAAATCCTGTCGTTTGATTTATCGGGTTGTAAAGGCAAATTTTCCATTTCCTCCATACTTGCCTTATCTGCCTTCAGCACCCAGATGGTAACACCAAGGAAGAAGAAAAAGAAAATAAGGAGAGAGATGAGCGGAAAAATTCCCACCCCGGCTATACCTTCCAAATAATGAATGAACTTCATGGTTTTATTTTTCAGTAAAGTTGTGAGGCGCTTTGATATCCATACCCAGCCTCTGCAGATAAGCAATCAGAGCAATAATTTCTTTGTTGGCCGGAGTCTGAATTTTGTCATTCTTCAGATTCTCAGCAATTCCTTCAGCCTGTTTTCTCAGATCAGCATTGGCCAGCTTATCATACCCTTTCGGATACGGAACGCCCAATGTAATCATGGCTCTGATCTTGGCAGCAGTGGAGGAAGTATCCAGGTTATTATCAAGCAGCCATGGGTAATTGGGCATACTGGAATGTTCCGACATGGACGTTGGTTCAAGCATATGGTTATAATGCCAGGAGTTAAGATATTTACCTCCTACACGTGCAAGGTCTGGTCCGGTGCGTTTGGATCCCCACTGGAAAGGGTGATCATATACAAACTCTCCGGCTTTTGAATATTCTCCATACCGCGCTGTTTCGTGACGAAGTGGCCTTACCATTTGAGAGTGACAATTGTAACAGCCTTCCCTGATATATATATCACGGCCTTGTAACTCAAGCGGTGTATACGGTTTTATACTGCTTATGGTAGGTACGTTCGATTGAATTAAGAAGGTGGGTACTAATTCTATGAGTCCGCCTATAATAACCGCTACCAGGGCCAGGATAAGAAGCTGGATTGGTCTGCGTTCTATCCAGCGGTGCCAGTGCTCTCCTTCATGGAGTTTGTAAGTTTTTTCAAGGGGCGCAGCTTCTGCTTCTTCATTCGCGAGGAAGGAACCGGCCTTCACAGTCTTGATCAGGTTATAAGCCATCACAACGGCTCCGATCAGATACATTGCTCCTCCAAGCGCCCTCATCATCTGTAATGGGCGGATATTGGTTACCGTAGTCAGGAACTGGTATTGTAAACGCCCGTCTTCCGTAAATTTACTCCATTCCCTGCTTTGTTCGAAACCGGCCCAATACATAGGAAGCGCATAAAATATGATACCCAATGTGCCGATCCAGAAATGCCAGTTAGCGAGTTTTTTTGAGTACAAATCAATCCGGAACATTTTCGGGATTATCCAGTACAGGATACCAAATGTCAGAAACCCGTTCCAGCCCAGGGCTCCGATATGAACATGAGCAATGGTCCAGTCGGTAAAGTGGCTCCACATATTCACGCTCTTAAGGCTAAGCATAGGTCCTTCAAATGTGGCCATACCATAACATGTCACAGCCACAACCATGAATTTCAGTACTACATCTTCTCTTACTTTATCCCAGGCACCGCGAAGGGTAAGCAGTCCGTTGATCATGCCACCCCAGGATGGTGCAATAAGCATGATAGAGAAAGCCACACCGAGTGACTGGGCCCAATCAGGTAATGCGGTGTATAGCAGATGGTGAGGGCCGGCCCAGATATACAGAAAAATCAGAGCCCAAAAGTGAATAATTGATAAGCGATAGGAGTATACCGGCCTGTTGGCAGCTTTAGGAATAAAATAATACATCAAACCGAGGTAAGGAGTTGTAAGGAAGAAGGCTACAGCATTGTGACCATACCACCATTGCACCAGGGCATCCTGTACACCTGCATACCAGCTGTAGCTTTTCAGAAAGGAAACCGGTATTTCCATGCTGTTGACAATATGCAGCATGGCTACAGTGATAAGCGTAGCTATATAAAACCAGATGGCTACATAGAGATGTCTTTCTCTTCTTTTAATTATTGTACCGAACAGGTTCCAGGCAAAAACAACCCAGATTAGGGTGATGGCAATGTCTATTGGCCACTCCAGCTCTGCGTATTCTTTTCCGGTTGTGATTCCGAAAGGCAGCGTAAGTGCTGCAGCAACAATAATGAGCTGCCAGCCCCAAAAGTGTATATGGCTCAGTTTATCACTGAACATCCGTGCCTTGCAAAGGCGTTGAAGGGAATAATAAACTCCCATAAAGATTCCGTTCCCCACAAATGCAAAAATGACTGCATTCGTATGCAAGGGCCGGATACGTCCGAAAGTGGTGTACGGAATACCCAGATTCAGTGACGGAAATACCAGCTCCAGGGCCACCCACAGGCCAACAAGCATACCTACCAAACCCCATAGTATGGTGGCGTAGGCAAACATTTTGACAATCTTATTGTCGTATGAAAATTTCTCGACTTGCATAAATCTGCTTCGTTTTGTTAACTGCTCGGATGATTATTCGGATTGATCACTGTATTTAATTCTGGCTTGACATTGACTTTGGGAGAACTTGTTTCATCAAAAAGCATCCGTACGGATGGTGTATATTCATCATCGTATTGTCCGTTCTTCACAGACCAGATGAATGCAATAAGAAAACCAACTGCTATGCTAAGGCTTGCTCCCAAAAGAATGAAGATTGCGCTCATTAGTTAATGGATTTCGTCTCAAAAGTACATTGTCGTTCTGCGCTCCTGCATGATCAATCTCACTACAAAATGTGATCTTAGTCAGGTTTTTCATACCGCTGATACGGAGATTAATTCGTCATGCTGCTTTGAGGCCGCAGAGGCGGGCAGCCACTCTGCTCGCTCCAGTTGTAAAAACAAGAATGGAAATTGAACTGATGGGCATAAGAATGGCTGCGATAAGCGGAGATAATGTGCCTTGTACCGCAAAGCCCAGCCCAACGGTATTATAAATCATGGAAATAATAAAACTGCTGAGAATAACTTTTTTTCCCGCTTTTGCATACGCCAGAAAAGCGGGCAGGTCTCCGAGCCGCTCAGCTGATAAGATGCAATCACAAGCCGGAGAAAAATTGTTTATGTCATCTGACAGCGCTATTCCGGCATCGCTTTGTTTCAATGCTCCTGAATCATTAAGGCCGTCGCCTACCATGATTACTTTCCTTCCTTCCTCCTGTCTGTCAGAAATAAACCGGAGTTTTTGCTGAGGGCTTTGATTAAAATTAAGCCGGCTTGAAGGCCCGAATACATTGCTCAGGTAATTCCGTTCTGTATCATTATCACCTGAAAGCAATGCCACAGCATAATTCCTTCTGAGCCTTGTAATTAAAGACTCGACGCCTTTCCTGTAAACATTTTTCAACATAAAACAGCCCGCGCTTCCTCCGTCAATCTGAACATAGACCTTACTGAATCCGTTATCCTGATCCTCACTAATACCGCTGAAAACTGCTGAACCCATTCGTACATGCACATTCCGGATATCCCCTTCCGCCCCCTGGCCAATGTATTCTTTGTAGTTTTCAACTTTCAGGGTTTTGCTTTCGGGCAATGTTCCCGCAATGGCACGGCTAAGAATATGATTACTTTGCCTGGCCAGGCTTCGGATAAGCTGCTGCTCGGTCAAGCCCAGTTCCGGACCTTCATAGTGAACGGCGGTAGGTCCGTTCTGTGAAATTGTTCCTGTTTTGTCAAACACAATCATATCAGCTCCTGCCAATGCTTCAATAGCCCCTGAATTTTTCAGGTATAGTCCATTCCGGCCCATAATACGAAGGATATGTCCGTTGGTAAATGTTGCCGAAAGCAACAAGGCACAAGGACAGGCCACAATTAAGATTGCTGTTACGGCAGCCCATATACGGGCAGGATTATGGAAATACCAGTATGCCGCTGATGCCGCTGCAAGCCCGAATAAAATCCAGGTAAAATATCGTCCCAATGCATGAATAAAACTTATCCGCTTATTTTTGTGTTCCTTGAACACACTGTTATTCCATAACTGGGTCAGATAACTTTGTGAAACATCCTTAATAACCTCCAGTTCTATCTCTCCTCCGGTCTGCTTTCCTCCTGCATAGAGTATTTCTCCCAGGCTTTTCTCAACAAGTTCCGACTCTCCGGTGACAAAACTGTAATCGATTTTTGCTTTTCCGAGGAATAGGATTCCATCAGCAGGTATCAGTTCATTACTGCGTATAAGTATCCGGTCGCCAGCCTTTACTTCCGATATAGGAACAAAAATCTCCTGTCCGTCTTTTTTCTGACAAACAGAAACCGGAAAATAAGACTTAAAATCCCGTTCAAAAGAAAGTGCCTGATAGGTATAATCCTGAAACACCCGGCCAATGAGCATAAGAAATACTATTCCTGCCATGGAGTCAAGATAACCGGCTCCCGTTCCGCTTAGTATTTCATATACACTCCGGAGAAAGGTGATCACGATTGCCATAGCAATCGGTGTATCAATATTCAGAAATTTTTGCTTCAGTCCACCCAGGGCCGAAGTATAGAATTCCGCAGCACAATAGAAAAAAACAGGCAATGACAACACCAGGTTGAGCATGGAAAAAAGATGCTTCATTTTAAGGTCGGCAATAGCACCTCCCGAAAAGTATTCCGGCAAGCTGAGCATCATAATATTGCCGAAACAGAATCCTGCGACACCGAGTCTGATTAGACGCTTCCTGTCAATCTTCCGTATATCCTTGTCCTGGATATCTTTCAGGCTGATATGGGGTTCATACCCAATTCGGGTGAGCAACTCAGCCACTTTACGCAACGACAGCTCATTCTCAGAAAATAAGATATCGATTGTCTTTTTCGGAAAATCCACCCGACTGGACAAAACACCCGTATGCAGCTTATGCAGGTTTTCCAAAAGCCAGATACAGGAGCTGCAATGAATCTGGGGAAGATAGAAGCTTGCTTTGCTTTGTTTTCCATCGGTAAAAACCAGTAATTTCTTTTTTACAGTTTCGTCATCCAGAAAAGCAAATTTATCGGCCCTGATCTCTGCTTTCTGGGTTAATCCGGGATTCTCATTCAGGTTGTAATAGTCGCACAATCCATTTTTGCTAAGCAAACTGTACACCAGGTGACAGCCTTCACAGCAGAAATAATTTGCCCCTTCGCAGATTATTGAATCAATACAATCTTCTCCGCAATGATAACAAATGTGCTTATTATCAGTAACAATTTTGGGATGAATCCTCATACTTACAAACTTATTTTACCGCCTTCTTTTTTGCTGCATTTGCTTTCTTCTCCTGCTTTTTAATTCCTCTCCTGAGCAGGATATTTTGTTTCAGAGAAATCATGCTCGAATCAAAATTTGCAGCTCCCCGTTTGAAATCGACTACTGCCTGATCCACCCTGTGCACCATAATTGTATCACGCAGCAAAGCACCTACACTTCCCTGACCATGCACTATCTTATCTGACAGCATGCTCAGATCCTTGCTCATGCTTGATGCCTGTTTACCCATTATCCCTATGTCCACGGCAGCCCTGTGCAGATTACCGGCAAGGGCGGTGTCCTTGATGAGCATACCCAGACTTCCATTGCCTTTATTCACATTGCCGACCATTTCGTCCAGGCCATGTGTAATCTGTACAGCATTCCTGCCGGAAAGTCTGATATTCAGAATGGCCTGTTTTACATTGTCTGCAACAGCTGTATCCATAAGCAGGCTCCAGAGGGTATTCTTGGCACTGAAACGGTTCATGACAATTTTTGCATCATCGGTAATCATTTCAAGATTGTCATTCGTTTTATTCAGGGTTCGCATGGCATTATCCAGCTCAATTAACGGAAGGGCCTGTAGCATGCCTCCTTCCCTGACAGGAACCCCTCCGCTTTTACCGGGGATGATATTCACAATCTTGTTGCCCATCAATCCATCTGTTCCGATCGAAGCCACCGCAGTAGAAGTAATGAATTTAGCTGCTTCATTTTCAATTGACAGGACGGCTTTGACAGCGGTATCAGCCAGTATGGTCACCTCCGAAACCGTGCCTACGTCAATTCCTCCGAACCTTACGTTATTTCCTGCACAAAGCCCATTTACGTTCTTGAAAACCGCTGTAACCTGGACAGTAGATCTGAACATGCGACGTTTACCCCCAATCTTATAGAGGCCTATGATAAATAACAGGGTGGTTGTTATGACAAAGACCCCCGTCTTAATTCTGCTTTTTGTCGTTGTAATCATAACTAGTCAAAAAATTGCTTTACCAGTTTGTCCTGACTCCTGCTAAGATCTGCATAGGTGCCTTCTGCATAACATCTTCCATCAATAAGCACGACTACGCGGTTTGCAGTCATTTTTACACAATTCATATCATGAGAAATAATGATGGATGACGTATTGTACTTTTCCTGTACATCCAGCATAAGTCTGTTAATTTCCCTGCCTGTTATCGGGTCAAGCCCGGTTGTAGGTTCATCGTAGAGCATCACAGCAGGATTCAGAATAAGCGTTCGTGCAATACCAATACGTTTTCTCATTCCCCCCGAGAGCTCTGCCGGTGACATATGTTCGGTACCGCTCAATCCGACACTTTGCAGGGCACTAACCACCAATGCTTTCTCATCTGTTCGAATATTTTTTCTGCGATGCCTTCGTAATGGAAATTCCAGATTTTCTCCTACACTCATGGAATCATACAAGGCACTGCTCTGAAAAAGAAACCCTATCCTGGCACGCATAGCATCGAGTTCCTCGTGTTTAAGGTCCAGCATATCGGTTCCCAGCACTTTTATGGAGCCGGCATCCGGATCCACCAGCCTTACAATACACTTAATAAGCACTGATTTTCCTGTTCCTGAGCGACCTAACACCACTACATTTTCACCTTTGTTGACAGTCAGGCTAAATCCTTTCAGCACATGATTATCACCAAAGGTTTTTTCCACCCCCTGGATAACCACCACCGGATTATCTTCGCTGTTCTTTTTCATGTGAGGTGCAGAATATCTGATATTTGGGCTGCAAGCAGGTCAACAATAAATACAATAAAAGAGGAAATAACGACAGCAGCATTGGCAGACCTTCCTACCCCTTCTGTTCCGTTATTTGTTGTGTACCCTTTATAAGATCCGACAATGCCGATCACGAATCCAAAAAAAACCGATTTAATAACGGAAGGGAACACATCTCCAAAGGTTAATTTATTGAACACCTGTGACCAGAACAAGTAGAGGCTTGTAGTACCCCGTATGTTTACGCCCAAAAAACCACCGTAAAGAGCTATCACATCGCCAAAGATGACCAACAGGGGCAACATGAGTGTGGTAGCAAGTACCCGGGTGACAACGAGGTATTTAAATGGGTTGGTGCCAGAAACTTCCATGGCATCAATCTGTTCTGTTACCTTCATAGAGCCTATCTCCGCTCCTATACTGGATCCTACTTTTCCAGCACAGATCAATGCGGTGATGACAGGGGTAATTTCCCTGACCAGAGATACGGAAACAATGGAAGGAAGCCAGGATTCAGCACCAAATACTTCCAATGCAGGATGAGACTGAATGGTAATAACCAGGCCCATAATGAAGGCCGTGAATGAAACCAGTGGTAAAGAACGGTAGCCTATTTCATAAGCCTGGTGCAGCAACTCTCCCAATTCATAAGGAGGCCTGAATCCTTCCCGGAAGAATCTCCATGCGAAATGCGAAATTTCCCCGGCTTCAGCCAGAAAACTCTTGACCGGATACATGACTGATCGCTGGTTCTCCATAATGATTCACCTAACTTATTTGTAATCATAAAAATAGCGGTGACTGGTTGGGGAATAAATGAGCATCATCAGCATGTATTGTGATGATTGTCATATTCGGGATCAAAATGTTAAATTCAGGAATGAAGTGCCTGATTACGAATCAGATCGATCTGCATTCGTGCCACATGAGGGTTAGCAGCGCTGCCATTCAGGCAAACAAGTTTATATCCCAGTACGGATAATTTCCAATCATAAAGTATTCCGCTGTAAGAACATTTATAGATGCGTTTGAAGTTCATGTCAAGTGGTATACCGGCATGCAAACAAAGCTCCATAGCTCTTTTTACAGCTTCCTGAAATTCATCGATGTCGGTGAATCCCATTTCTTCAGCTGCTTCCGATGCATAATAAACCAGACTTAACTCCCGGGCATGTTCCCGGAAAGCTTCCTCGTTAGGAGGCAGGTACAATTGGATCGTTTGCATGGTTACCCGATTTGCCTGTTTAACATATTACCATTCAGGAATGCTCCGTGAGCTGACTGAATATCGGATCGCCTTTAATTTTATTCAACTCCTGAATAAAATCACTGATGAGTAAACGTTCTTCGGTAGTAACGGAAGGAAAATTGTTCACTACTTTTTGGATTACATGAACAAAATGCGCTTTTAATGATTCACTCATGTATTCGCTGTTCAGTTTCATCTCATGTATTGCCCAGCTATAAGCTGTTTTGGAATCCATTCCTTCCTTTTGCAGGATATGAAATATTATTTCCGCCGGGTCTATCAGTCCATTATGTTCCCTGAATTCACCTTTAAGGATTTCATGTAAGCGGTCTTTCTCCTTTTGACTCATCCTGCCGGATGATTTTGCAATGGCGTAGCACAGTTCGCCCAATGCATAATAAAGTGCCTCAATATGATCCATGTTGGTTTGTTTTTATATAACAAAGGTAAACAGGTGCAGCTGTCCCGGAATGATTTTCCTCCTTTCTGTGAGTGATTATGGTCACTTCATTCATATCGGAGTGCATCAATGGGATTCAGGCCTGCAGCCTTACGTGCCGGGTACCATCCGAAAAAAATACCCACTGCAGCCGAAAAGGCAAATGAAAGCAGGATAGAATACGAAGTGATAACTACAGGCCAGCCTCCGAACCGTGCTACCAATCCGGAAGCAAAAACACCCAATCCCACTCCTATTAACCCTCCTATAAAGCTGATAAAAATTGCTTCAATCATAAACTGAATCAGCACGTCCCGGCCTTTAGCGCCAATGGCCATACGGATCCCGATTTCACGTGTTCTTTCGGTTACGGAAACCAGCATGATATTCATTATCCCTATACCCCCCACGAGGAGCGATATACCTGCAATACTGGCAAGGAGAATTGTCAGGATCTTTGATATTGACCCGAAAATATTGGCCAGATCGGCCTGGCTGCGCACAGTAAAATCATCTTCATCATGTACGGTAAGTTTATGCTGCTCCCGAAGAATAAGACCGATTTCATCCTTTGCCTGATCTATAACTTTTTCTGAAACTCCCGAAGCATAAATACTACTGATGAAAATGGAAGAGGTCATTATTCGCTTTTGAACGGTTGAAAAAGGGGCAATGATAATGTCATCCTGATCCTGCCCGAAGGTATTTTGTCCTTTTTTATCCAGCATACCGATAACTCTGAAAGGAATACTGTTTATTCGTACACTTTGCCCGACAGGATCTTTACCGGCTCCGAAAACATTCACCGCAACCGTTTGACCGATCACACATACTTTGGAGGCTGCCCTGTCATCCGCCGGTGTGAATAGTGCCCCACTGCCAACAGAAAGGTTTCGGATCGTCAGATATTCTTCTGTGCTGCCTACAATAATTGTCCTCCAGTTCTGGGCCCCTGAAATAACCTGAACACCTTTATTAACCACCGGAGCTACATGATTCACCTTATCACATCGTATGCCAATGGCATCGGCATCCTTTAAGGTAAGTGTGGAATAGGAGCCGGCTCCCATCCGGACTCCTCCCATATTCATTGATCCGGGAAATATCATAATTGAATTCGTTCCGAGACTTGCTACCGATGCCTGTATATTCTGTCTGGAACCTTCACCAATAGCAAGCATGGCAATAACAGAGCCAACCCCGATAATTATACCGAGCATGGTAAGGAATGTGCGGAGCAGATTTTTACTGAGGCTCCGGCCTGCCACTTTTATGAGATTAAGTGTTCTCAAGTGATTCTTCTTTTTGTCTGAGTTCCTCCAATTTTTTTAATTCCTCTTTCGCTATCTTTCTGTTTTGAACCAGCGAATTGGATATAATCTGTCCATCCCTGAATAGAACGTTACTTGTGGCACATTGCGCTATATCGGGTTCGTGGGTAACCATCACAATTGTAATTCCGTGGTTGTTCAGTTTCTGAAAAATGTCCATAATTTCATAGCTCGTTCTTGTATCCAGGTTACCGGTCGGTTCATCTGCCATGATTACCACCGGATCATTGATAAGTGCCCTTGCCACAGCAACTCGCTGTTGCTGACCACCCGAAAGCTGATTAGGCATTGAATTCAGTCTTTCTCCCAAACCAACAGCTTCCAGTGCCTTACGGGCTTTTTCCTTTCTTTCCTTTGATCCGAAGCGGTTATTATAAAGCAAAGGGAGCTCAACATTTTCAAGCGCCGATGTACGTGCCAGGATATTGAACGATTGAAAAATGAATCCGATTTTACGGTTCCGTAATTCGGCCAATCCATTCTTATCCATTTTCAACGCATCCGCTCCGTCCATAAAATATTCCCCTTTTGTTGGATAATCCAAACAGCCCAGAATATTCATAAAAGTCGATTTGCCTGAACCACTGGCACCCATGATGGCAACAAAATCGCCTTCTTTTATTTCAAGGGAAACATTCCTCAGTGCGTTCATCTCTACATCCCCTGTCCGGTATATTTTCCAGATATTCTTTACGGATATGATATTCTTTCTATCCATGATCAGGGTGTTTTCTTACGCTGAGGAAATTGCGGCATAAAGGGATTTTTTTGTTGTGTAACAGCAGCCGTTTCTGTCAGAACTCCTGTAGCAACTTCACTACCGGCCCTGATATTTCCAGAAACTTCTGTTAACAATCCGTCCGTTAAGCCCGTTATCACCCGCACCGGGTACACAAAGGCTCCCGACTTGAGCCAGAGCACATAACTTCTTTTCTTCACCTCTTCACCGGCGGGAGCTGTCAGACTCTCTGATTTGCGAAGTATGGAATCAGGTACTTTAACAGTCCCGGGATAATCCGGAGGAGGCATGAAGTGGAGTGCATTGGCAGGAACTTTCAGTACTCCGTCATGTTCATTCACTTTAATCCGGATGTTGGCTGTAAGACCGGGCATGAGTTTGCGCTCTTTATTAGCTACATCAATGATGACCACATAGTTCACGACATTCTGGACCGTAACGGGTTGCATACGGATTTGCTGAACCAAACCGTAAAACAATTCATCAGCAAATGCATCCACATTGAACTCAACGGTTTGCCCAACCTTAATGAATCCGATATCCGCTTCATCCACATTGGCCTGAACCTGCATTTTGGTCAGATCATTGGCAATCGTAAAAAGTGTGGGTGAATTAAAACTGGAGATGACTGTCTGTCCAACATCTACATTTCGTGAAATAACAGTACCGCTCACAGGAGCTTTTATAGTGGCATAGCGCAGATTAATTATTGCTCTGTCAAGCTGCGCTTTTGCCGAACGCTGGGTGCTTTTAGCCGACTCATAATTCGACAAGGCAATGTCATAATCGGCCTGTGCCGCAACTTTCTGGTCAAATAGTTCCCGGGCTCTGTCATATTCTCTTTTCATCTCATTGGTTTGACCAATTGCCTTCTCCATCGTCGCCTCGGCATCTTCCTTGGAAGCATAAAGGAATGTAGTATCCAGAATGGCTATGATCTGACCCTGCTTAACCACAGAATTGAAATCCACCAGGATTTTTGCAATAATACCGGAAACCTGTGTACCGACCAGTATAGTCGTATCGGCCGCTACAGTTCCTGTAGCGGATATCAGCTGTACCAGGTTTCCTTTTTCCACTTTGGCTGTTTTCCAGACAGGCAATGCTGTACCTTGTTTATGGTTGTAATAGTAATAGATACCAACCCCCAGAAGAAGAATTGCAGTGCCATATAATAAACTCTTTTTCATGTTATTCAGAATGATAGCGGTTTACCCAGATAGAAGTCCACCACTTTTGTTTTATAGGCATAATCGTATTTCGACACCAATCTGGAAATTCTGGCTTTGTTGTAATTGCTTTTCTCGATCAGAAAATCAGTCATATTTGCGATCCCGGCATTGAGTTTTTTTTCCATATCAACATATGTTCGCTCTTCGGACTTCTCCTGTTCGGTTGTCGCTGCTAATTTTTTTGCCGCTCCTGACTGATCGGTGCAGGCCTGTTCTACCGTTTTGCGTAATTGTATTTTTACCGCATCCTCATTCAACCTGGCATTCTGAATCCCGATTTTTGACCTGACAATTGCATACTTGCCCTGAAAATTATTGAATATGGGAATCGTAAGCGTCAGGCCTGCCGCCTGACTGAAATTATCACTGAATTGTTTTCCGATAGGATAACCGGAAGATGAAATGATACTGACTGGAATCAGTCCAATGACAGGCTGAGATAAGTTGCCTTGCAGATACCCGATAGTTTCCCGCTGATAGCTTATTTGCTCAGAGGTCCGGCTTCTCAGACTTGAATAGCTTGTACGCAATGCGCCTGAAAGACTCAGTACGGGCAGGATAGATCCCTGTGAAATCCGGAGGTCTGTTTCTGCTGCCTGTGACCTGTACACTGCACTTTTAACCTGGGGCTGCCAGGAAAGTGCGTTTTTATAAACCACCTCCGCCGGTGTTATCGCCAATTCTGAAAGAGCCGTTTCCAGCACCGGCTTTTCAATATCAAACTCTGGGACAACCGGAAGCTCCATCAGCTGCATCAGATTGACTTTGGCAATTTGCAGGGCGTTCTCTGCATCTACAATGGCTGATTTGTCCGATGCGAGCTGAGACCGTACCTGTAGCAGGTTTAATTCCGGATACTTTCCAGCATTCACAAATTTTTCTGTCCGCTCGGCCTGAATACTCGTTGATGCAGCCTGCTCCATTGCCAGATTCATCGCTTCCGCTGCAAGTAAAACCTGCATATAAGCGCCTATTACATTTAAAGACAAGTCATTTTGCATCTTCTCGAGGTCCAATGTCCCCGCCATATAACTGAGCTTATTTTCTTTCACCAGATTCAGGTTGCGAAAACCTCCATACAAGGTGACAGTACTATTCAGGGAAGGGGTATTGGTTGCAAAATTCTGGCTGGTATACTGGTACGAAACCGGGTCTATGGAACGTCCGAAATTGAAGTTCTGTGCATCACTCAGATTCAGGGTAGGATAGAGGTTATACTGACTTTGCTCCCAAACAGCCCGAGCAGACTCGATGGTAAGTTTATTTTGGTTCAGACTGATATTATGCTCCAATGCTGTTTGCATACACTCCTTCAGGGACCATTTTTTGACCTGTGAAAGACCGGCCTGAGACAGGAATAAGAATAAAATGAAGAGATTTTTGTTCATCATCAGTTTTTACAGGGGTTGGATTACCTATCATCTTACACAAAGAAACCTTCTTCCGGGTGAAAGGAAGATGACCTGCCTCAAGAATTCGGGTGACATAACTCAAGTTTGGGCATGATGAAGGTCTTTTCAGGGATTTTTTATTTGAAATAATATTGCATTATGGCAAAGTCCTTTTCAAACAGCCGAATTCAAATGATACTGGTTCCTGTCGATTATTCGGTCGTCTCTATGAATGCCCTGACTTATGCCGTTAAACTGGCCGAACACCTGAAAGCCGGAATCACCCTGCTTCACATCTATTCGATTCCTCTGCCCGATCCCGACTCACCGATCACAGTGATTGCAGAACAGATGGAAATGCGTTCTGAATTTCAAATCGAAAAGCTGCGTCAGGCATTGGAAAAACAGACTATGGGTAAGGTTCCCGTCACAGCGATATCAAGAATGGGTTTTATAATACGGGAGGAGATCTGTGCTGAAATAAAACGTTCACATGCCGATCTGGTGGTGATGGGAATTACAGGTGCAGGAAAGCGTACGAATATCCTTATGGGAAGCAATACAACTTCATTGTTGAAAAAAACAAAATGCCCTGTCCTGATTGTGCCTGAAAAGGCCAGATTCCGCCCGATCCGTGTTATTGCATTTGCCTGTGATGAAGAAAAATTTCTTCCCGGCAAATTCACCAGGGTATTGGGCCCTCTTGTCCATGTATTTAAATCAAGCCTGCTTGTGCTGAATATTCAGAAATCCGAAGCCGGGTATGAGGCCGGCAAGGCAGAGGCGGTCCCCTTTAAAACAAGGGGTGAACTGGCTTCATTTCATCCTTCTTATTACTTCTCTGTTTCCGGCCAAATGGAGCCGGAGCTCCAGTTGTTTATAAAGAAAAATAAAGCCAACCTCCTGGTCATGGTACCACATGTACGTAACCTGTTGTCAAATCTGTTTCACAAAAGCAATACACGATCAATGGCCTTCCATACGCATATCCCCTTATTGTCTATTCACGAATAATCTCCTGCTATGAAAATCTCTATCAACGATCACCGCAAGGTATTTGGAATTCAAAAAGCTTTTGCAGCGCTTTTTCCTCACTTACTTCTGGCTTTTTTTGCCAAATCGGCTCATGCCGGTGCTGCAGGCCCCGACCATATGGTGGGCGGCAGTAAAACAGTGGGTCAGTGCCGGAGCATTCACAACAAAGGGACTATCACGGTTACTCCGGGAATGACTCCTGCTGAACTCATCAATCACTTCCGGGATGTTTTTGGGCTCAATGTATGTCTCCTGCATAAGGTAGACGGAAACTGGAAGGAAATACCTGCCGGTAATAAGTTCACCCTTGGGGAAATTGACAATCCGGAGCTTGCTTCTATTCACTGAACCAACAGGCAGAATGCCGTAAGAATCCTTTTTCCACGCCATCCATACAAAATGAATCAAAACGGTTATTCTACAGCACATGAAGCTCTTTCAGAGCTTAAATCAGGTTCCCGTGTTTTTATACAATCTGCTGCTGCTGCCCCGGCCGAACTTATTATGGCAATGGTGGAGAAAGGTAAAAGCCTTTCTGATATTCAGATATATCAGATGCATACAGAAGGGGATGCTCCTTATATTGATGAGTCTTTAAGGGGACATTTCAAAACAAATTGCTTTTTTATTGGTACCAATACCAGGAAGGCGCTTATAACAGGTATGGCTGATTACATTCCGGTTTTCCTGAGTGAAGTTCCTGCCTTATTCAGAAAAAAAATTATCCCTCTTGATATAGCCCTGCTCCATGTTTCACCTCCGGATAAACATGGTTACTGTAGCCTGGGCATTTCCGTTGACCTGGCACTTTCTGCAATTGAGAATGCCTCCTGCCTTATCGCACAGGTTAACCCTCAGATGCCAAGAACCCACGGGGCGGGACTGATTCACAGGTCCCGTTTCACACATATGGTTGAAGTAAACCATCCATTGCCTGAAATTCACAGTGGCAAACCGGATGAAAGGGATAGAAAGATTGCCAGGTATGTTGCCGGGCTCATTGAAGATGGGTCAACCCTGCAGATGGGAATAGGTAAAATTCCCAATGCTGTACTCGGAGAGCTTAAGAATCACAGACACCTTGGCATCCACAGTGAAATGTTCTCAGACGGGGTTATTGACCTTGTTGAAAAAGGTGTCATTACCGGTGCTTTTAAGAAAAAACATCCCGGCAAAATAGTAGCCGGCTTTATTCTGGGGAGCAGGAGACTGTATGAATTTGTAGATGACAATCCTCTTATTGAAATGGAGGATGCCGCCTATGTAAATGATACCCATATTATCAGACAGAATCCCAAGGTGGTTGCCATTAACAGTGCCATAGAAATTGATCTGAGTGGTCAGGTTTGTGCTGACAGTATTGGTCCGGTAATGTATTCAGGTGTCGGCGGGCAAATGGATTTTATCCGTGGGGCTTCTCTTTCGGAAGGCGGAAAGCCGATCATAGCCCTGCATGCTACAACATCGAAGGGAGAATCAAGGATTGTTCCCATGCTTCATTCCGGTGCAGGGGTGGTAACCACCCGGGCACATGTACATTATGTTGTAACAGAGTATGGTATTGCAAATTTATACGGACGTAACCGCAAAGACCGGGCCAGAATGCTCACTGATATTGCACATCCGGATCATAGGGAAAGGCTTGAAAAAGAAAGCTTCGCCCTTTTCAATGCCAAATAATCGATGTACCTTGCATATGTAAGATTTTAGCTCTTTTTGTAAGACTCTGTACATCCAAATAAAATTTCATACCGTACAAATAGAATACCTTTGATTTATTCCAGCTAGCTCAGAACATTCGTATGTTTGATCAGACCCCCCGAATTTTGTATGTGGATGACGACCCGGGTCAGTTAACGGCTTTCAGGGCTGCTTTTCGCAGAGATGCAACTGTTTTTACGGGAAAATCGGCTGAAGAAGGGCTGGAAATCCTGAAAAGGGAAGAATTGGATATTATTCTGACTGACCAAAGGATGCCCGGAATTACCGGGGTTCATTTTCTGGAATCGATCACCTCGAGCTATCCTGATCTGATTAAAATACTCATTACTGGTTATACAGATATGCAGGATGTGATTGATGCCATTAACAAAGGCAAAATATACTGTTACCTGAACAAGCCCTGGGATGAACAAAACTTGCGTGTTATTCTGAGAAATGCATTTGATATGGCTTGTACCCGCAGGCTGCTTAAGGAACGCAATCTTCAGCTTCAAAAAACAAATAACGAGCTTGAAAAATTTGTTTACAGCGCCTCCCATGACCTCCGGGCTCCCCTGATGTCCATCAAAGGGATCATCAATTTTGCTAAAACCCAACCCAATACCACACCCCAGGATTACCTGGCTATGATTGATAAAAGTATTGATCGCCTGGATGTATTCGTCGGTAATATCATTAACTACTATCAGAATGTCAAATATGAAATCAGGCCTTCTGTTCTGGACTTCGATAAAATGATTCGGGAAACCTGGGCCAGTTTTGACTATTTCCAGGGGAAGAGTAATATCCAGCTTAAGTACTGCATTGACCAACAGGAAGCTTTTAGCACGGATGAATTCCGTTTCCAGGTTATCCTCAACAATATATTACTAAACGCTATCAAGTACCAGAATAAAAACCGGCACGATCAATTTGTCTCCATTGATCTTAAAGTAGCTCAAAAAAATGCAACTCTTTGCATAGAGGACTCCGGCATTGGTATTGAATCGGAGCATCTTGATAAAATATTCAACATGTTTTATCGTGCTACACAAGAAAAGCCCGGCTCCGGCCTGGGGCTTTATATTGCTAAAGAAGCAGTTGAAAAAATAGGAGGCGAAATTGAAGTAAGCTCTGTGATCGGAAAGGGAACGAAATTTAAGATCGTCATTCCAAACCAGGCTTAAAGGCAATATACTATTCATGCTACTTAGGGCATGAAGGACCATAATTTAGTGGAATTCACCTAATACTTTTCCTATGTCTGAAACAGTACTGGCTTCTCATACAGATAAGACAAGAAGGGACCATTCCGTTTACCATCCCAGTATTTTTAATCTGAAAACTCCCGGTGAACAGGAGCGTATGGATCAGCTTCTTCAGGATTCTCCTTTTATTCAGGTAAGTGATGAGTTGAGATCCCAGCTCAGGGAACTTCTCAAATCCAGGAACCCGAGCTTGAAACTGAATCAGGAACAATTGGATAAGATGGTTGATAAGCATCTGGGAAATTCTGATCCGGCTCACTATGGTGTCTGGATATATTACCCCTGGTCATACCGTCTGCTGCATATTCTTGACGAAAGTGAATTTATAGAGGTGAGGACAAACCGCAACCAGTACAAGATTACTGTTGAAGAACGGGACCGGCTTGGGCAACTGAGAGTCGGCGTAATAGGACTCTCTGTAGGAAAAACAATTTCCATGGCAATGGCTATGGAGCGCAGCTTCGGTGAAATACGCCTGGCCGATTATGATACACTGGAGCTTACCAACCTGAACAGGATTCAAACCGGGCTTTATAACCTGGGGATAAGCAAGGCCATTGCCGTGGCACGGGAAATAGCTGAAATGGATCCCTACCTGAAAACGGTTTGCTATACCGATGGACTCACTGAGGAAAATATGGATGATTTTTTTCTGAAAGGAGGAAAACTGGATATGCTGGTGGAAGAGTGCGATGGGCTGGATATTAAAATATTATGCCGGCAAAAGGCCAGGGCACTCCGGATTCCGGTTGTGATGGATATGAATGACAGGGGGACACTGGATGTGGAAAGGTTTGATCTGGAACCGGATCGTCCCTTATTACATGGCATGATCGATCACCTCGACATCAGCAAGATTAAGAACCTCAGCAACGAAGAAAAAGTGCCATATATCCTTCCGATTCTTGGTTCAGAAACAATATCCTCCAAGCTTAAAGCGTCCATGATTGAAATCGGTCAGACACTGACCACCTGGCCACAGCTTGGCTCCGCTGTCGTTCTGGGAGGAGCGCTGGCTGCCGACGTTTGCAGAAGGATAGCCCTGGACCAGTTTCATGAGTCCGGAAGATATTTTGTTGACCTGGAAGAGCTTATTTGTGACAAGGCTCCTGCCCAGCTCCCTCATGTTCCTGAAGATACAACAAAGGAAACAGAGCTTACCCGGGAGGAAATGCTTGAAACTATCCGATTGCAGGCAATACTGCCGGATGAATCGCAACTTGAGCTGAGTGAAGCACAGGTCGTTGAACTGATTACAGCTGCGGTTGCTGCTCCTTCAGCCGGAAATAACCAACCCTGGAAATGGATCTATACAGAAAAAAAACTCTGCCTGTTCCATGACCGTATACGGTCCTCCGATTTTCAGCATATTTTTTCCTTCCTTGGTCTTGGCGCTACCACTGAAAATCTTATTCTGAAAGCACATGAACTTGATCTGGAAGTTTCCTGCTTGAACAAGACAGGTGATGACAGCAAACTGATTGCCGTTTTCCGCTTTTATAAGACCGCCACCTTACCAAAAGATATTCATCTTGAACCGCATCCCTGCGACTCTCTGAGCAAAGGCATTTTTCTCCGTGGTACGAATCGAAAATACGGTATACGCCGGACGATTGATTCTGACAGATTGTCTCAACTGCTAACTGCAACAAAGAGTATTCCCGGAGCAGATCTGAAATTTCTGGATTCGAATGCCGACTTGAAAGAAGCGGAGGATATTGTTGGCTGTGTTGACCGGATTCGGCTTATGAATGAAGAAGACCATCAGGAATTCGTCCATGAAATGCGCTGGACAAAAGAAGATGCAGAACGCACCCAGGACGGGATTGATCTGGCTACTGTGGAGCTGACCCCTTCTGAACTGGCAGGGTTCCGTATGGCCGTAACGCCGGATGTAATACGCCACCTGAATGCCTGGAAGGGGGGTACAGCATTTGAGAAAATGGGACGGCAGGCTGTTCAGACAGCTTCTGCCCTGGCTCTGGTCACAATGCCGGCATACAGTTCAGTGAATTTTTTCAATGGAGGAAGAGCTTTGCAGCGAGCCTGGATTCAGGCGAACCTGCTTGGTATTTCTGTTCACCCTGTTTCTGCCTGTACCTATTTCTTCAGTCGCCTTGTTCATGGTCAGGCGAAAAGATTCAGTCCGCATATGGAACAAGAACTTACCCAACTGCATGCCCGTTTTAACCGGTTGTTTGCACTGGAAGGAAACACAGAACATGTATTCCTTATCAAGTTGCATATTGCAAATGAAATGGAGACAAAGGCCCTGAGAAGGCCGCTTACAGAGGTCTTGTATCTAAAATGATCCATGCTGAAAATCAGATCTTTTTACCCCGTATGGGAGCAGGGCTTATGCCTGGAATACATAGAAGGCCATCGAAGGGTGCTGGAAGATTATGGTATCCTCAATGTCACCTCCTATTCCAAAGACTGGGCAGAAAATCCATTCACTTATGGCGTAGTAGCCGAGCTGGATGGTAAACTAGTTGGAGGAATTCGTGTCCAGGTTGCCGATGGAGTGCATCCATTGCCGGTTGAAACCGCAGTTGGCAAGATGGACTCCCAGGTATATGATCTTGTACTCAAACACCGTCAGGATGGAGGTACCGGTGAACTTTGCGGACTCTGGAATGCCAGGGAAGTGGCCGGACGGGGAATCAGTATCCTGCTGGTGCGGGCTGCCATATCCATTATTAACCAGCTTCACTTCCGAACCTTGCTGGGGATTTGTGCAGAATATTCCCTGCCTATGTTCACCCGTGTCGGTTTTGTAATTGACAAAACACTCGGAAAGGATGGAGATTTTATCTATCCTACTGAAGAATATCTGGCCAAAGTAGTTGGTATCATGAATGCCGAAACGTTGGCCAGCAGTACAGAGTATGACAGGCGACGGATGTTGGAGCTAAGAGCCAATCCAAGGACTATCCTTATTGAAACGGGCCCCAAGGGCACCTTTGAGGTAGACTATGACCTGATCGTTATATACGTTAATGAATTGAAAAACGCACAAGCTCTTTCTTTAGTATATTCCCCTTTTGTCCGCATATGAACAAGCTCTCTTTTATACTTTTCTTCTTATTTGGCTTTTTTATACAGGCTCATGCTTCCGGTCCAATTCTGTATACCGGTCATGAAACAAATAAGGGGATAGGAGCTAATCTTGAGATTCTGGAAGATGCCTCCGGCACACTTACTTTTGAAAATGTGATCCTGTCGGACAAATTCAGGACCAGCACCCAACTTGTCCCCAATATGGGTCTTTCTAATTCCGTATTCTGGGTAAAATTTACAGTCCTGAATACCAGCAAGGAAAATCATCTGATGCTGATGCTGGAACAGCCCTCCTTGGATGAAGTGTCTGTGTTTTCCCCTAACGATCAGGGCCGGTTCGAGGAAGACAAACAAGGTGAATTCAAGCCTTTCTCTTTTCGCAAATACAAAGTTCCGGATTATATTTTCACCTTGCATGCCCCTGTGAATAACCCGGTTACTTATTTCATAAGGATTCACAGTTCAGATCAGATTCAGCTGCCCTTCCTCTTAGTGTCAGAACAATCCCTGTTTGAACATATTAATGGTAAAAATCTTTTTTCGGGAATTTATGTGGGACTCATGCTGGTTATGCTTTTGTATAACCTCTTTATCTATTTTTCAGTCCGGGATAAAAGCTATCTGTACTATGTTGTTTATATAGCCAGTGTACTTCTGACACAAACCGGGTTGCAGGGGTATCCTTTTCAGTTTCTTTACCCGAACTATCCGGCACTTGCCATAAATCTTGAATTCTTTTATCCTGCTCTTGTTGGTGTTACCGGATTGTTTTTTCTTCACTCTTTTATTCAAACAAAACATTATACTCCCCGTCTATACAAATTTACCTATCTCCTATATTTCGCATACCTCATCGGTTACATACTTTCCTTATTTAAACTGTATCAGGCCAGCTACCTGAGTATAGAAGTCACCGCTATCCTGGTTTCCATCTATATCTTTGCCGAAGCACTCATCATTACAAGAAAAGGGTATCGCCCGGCACGTTTCTTTTTAATCGCCTGGTCTATATTTCTTACCGGCATCTGCATCTTTGTTCTGAAAGATTTTGAAGTACTGCCCTATAATACTTTTACCCGTTATACCATGCAGGCCGGTTCTGCATTAGAGGTTCTTCTGATTTCTTTTGGTTTGGCAGATCGCATTAATATTCTTAAAAAAGAAAAGGAAGAAAGCCAGGTTCGCGCATTGGATGCATTAAGGGAAAATGCAAGGATTGTCAGGGAGCAGAACCTGATTCTGGAAACCAAAGTTCACGAACGGACTGCAGAGCTTGAAACAACGAATAAGGAACTGAGCCTTACATTCTCCAACTTAAAAGAAGCCCAAAGCCAGCTGGTGGATGCAGAAAAAATGGCTTCACTCGGTCAGCTTACTGCCGGCATTGCGCATGAAATAAACAATCCCATTAATTTTGTCAAATCCAATATTAAATCACTGAAAAGAACCCTGGATGAAATCAGGCAGCTGTTTAAACAATATGAACAGATCGAAAGCGGTCCCCGTGCAGACGAATCCATTGCCGCTGCTCAGAAGCTGAAAAAAGAGCTGGATATGGATTATTCCATGCAGGAAATTGATGAGCTGCTTCATGGTATTGATGATGGCGCATCCCGTACTTCTGAAATCATTAAAGGGCTCAAGGTTTTTTCACGTCTGGATGAAGACAGTCTCAAAACAGCTGACATCCACGAAGGATTGAATGCCACACTCATTCTTCTGAATACATTGGTAAAGGATAAGATAAGAATAGTGAAGGAGTATGGATCCCTTCCTCCGGTTGAATGCTATCCCGGTAAAATCAATCAGGTATTTATGAATATTCTGAATAATGCTATCCATGCTATTTCAGAGAAGGGAAGCCCCGCAGAAGGGCTTATAACTATTCATTCTTCTTCGGATGAAAAAAACGTGTACATAAGCATTCAGGATAATGGTATAGGTATAAAGGCGGAAATTCTTCCCCGCATTTTCGAACCTTTCTTTTCAACAAAGGATGTTGGACAGGGAATCGGTCTGGGCTTATCCATTACACATTCAATTATAGAAAAACATCACGGTAAAATAAAAGTGTATTCGGAGCCCGGAACAGGAAGTGAATTTATCATAAGTTTACCTATTTTCCGGAGCAACGATTGATATAGAAAATAAATGCAGAGCGTGATAATACATTAAACCAGACGGTCATGGAAAAAAAAATCAAGATTTTGTATGTAGACGATGAAACCAACAATTTGGTTGCTTTCAAAGCTTTGTTCAGAAGGGATTTTGATATTCAAACGGCTTCATCAGCAGAGCGGGGCAGAACATTAATGAAGGAACATACTTTTCATGTCATTCTGACCGATCAACGCATGCCCGGTACAACCGGTGTGGAGTTTCTGGAATCCATCCTGACTGAATATCCTGATCCGGTCAGGATACTGATCACCGGTTATGCTGATATTCAGGCGGTTATTTCTGCCATCAACAAGGGTCAGGTTTACCGCTATATCAGTAAACCCTGGGATGAGCATGAACTGAGGGTTTCCATAGAACAGGCCTACGAACTTTTTTCCCTGAGGGAAAGCAATAAGCATCTTACCGAGATGCTCCTGGAAGCCAACAAACAGCTTGACTTTATGCTGCGTCAAAAACTTTTGTCATAGCCTACTGTTTGAAGAACTTTATCAACCCCTGACCAGAAATACTGCTCACTTTGAGTACGTACATTCCGGGGTTAAGAATACTGATATCCAAAACTGTTTTATTGGCAGATTTTGTAAGATAAGCACGGCTATTCAGAACCGTATTGCCCAGCAGATCCATCACGGATAATTCTGTTTGTGTTTCTTGCTCCACCTGGAAACTAAGATTGAGCGTTGTCGTTGCCGGATTCGGAAACACCTGCATAATCAACTCTCCGGCTTTTTCCGTTATTCCGGTATTGGTCATATTAAAGGGGGCGGAAGTTGCGGAACATCCACTGCTATTGGTAACGGTCACAGTATAGTTTCCGTTCGCTGACGGCGTATAATTCTGAGCCGTTGCACCTGTAATAATAACCCCATTCAGGTACCATTGATTTCCTGTTACCGAACTGGAAGTTAATACGGCACCATTTTGTGTTATGGTGGGAACTGAAGGCTGTGCATTGAGCGTAATATGAACCTGCAATGAATTCAGATTTCCACATGCATTCTGCACATTACAGTAATAGAATGCACTGTCTGAGGCTGACATGTTTGGAATAATATATTTGGAACCTGTGGCTCCGCCTATTGCAACTCCATTCTTATACCATTGATAGGTTACATACTTGCCGGTAGTAGTAACCCATAAAATACTTGTGTTGCCCTGACATTTGGCTGTATCACCCGAATTGGCGCTTACGGCAACAGGATTACAGAAATATACCAGATCACCGTAGGGATCAGCACCTGTCGATGTACGAACGAAATCCGATTTATTTACAGCTGTGTTCGAAACCGGGTCATATTCTACAAGTGCTCCAATATTGTTCACCCCCCCATTCACGGTCGTCAGAAATAATTGATTCCCGGCAACGATTATGGATCCTTGTGGAAAATTTCCGTTTGGCTGTGCAGTGAGCGGCAATACTTTTGTCAATGTTCCGGAAGCTGTATCGTATTCGAAAATAACGCCCAGTCCATTAGCGCCTCCTCCTGATGTAGTTCCGTATAATTTACCTCCTGGCATCGAAACCAGAGCACCATATGGATTGGTACCATTCGTAGTTCCAACAAAATCAACTCTTTTTGTGCAGGCGGCAGAGGAAATTGAATATTCATATAGTATACCCGTTCCGTTATTTCCTCCTCCGGCTGTCAACCCGAACAGCCGTCCAGGGCTTGTCTGTATGAGTGCTCCATACGGGGACCCGCCGTCTATCGATGTGTTAAAGTCGAATGTCTTGGTATAGGTTGAACTTGCAGGGTCAAAGGAATAGAGGACACCGGCACTGTTAGCTCCCCCGGTTGTAGCTACTCCATAAATCAAACCATCGCTTGCCTGTAACAAGGTGCAAAAAGGAGCCCCTCCGTTACCTGCACCGTCAAAATCATACTTTTTAGTATAGGTCGATGAAGCAGGATCGTATTCGAACAAAATACCTGAATTCGAAGTACCTCCCCCGGTTGTTACCCCGTATAATTTTCCGTTGCTTGCCTGCATAAGGGATCCATTCGGGCTTGTTCCATTTGCTCCGGTGAACTGCACCTTGGAGGTTAACACCGAAGTGGCGGTATCAAATTCGAATAAGGCACCCGTTCCGTTTGTACCCCCTGCAGTCGTCATTCCATAAAATTTTCCATTCGTTGCCATATACAGGTTGCCTGTAGGTACGGCTCCATTGACTGCTGTTTCAAAATCCACCTTATCAGTATACGTACTTGTTCCCGGGTCATATTGGAACAATACACCGCTGTTGTTCAAGCCTCCGTTGTAATCCATTCCGTATAACTTACCATCCGTTGCCAGAATAGGAGAACCTTTAGGATTTGATCCGTTTGCTGAGCCGGAGAGATTTACTTTATTAACAAGTGTCAGAGTCGTGGTATCAAGCTGAAAGAGAGTACCTATCCCGTTTGTGCCTCCCGCAAAAGTCAGTCCGTAAAACTTTCCATTGGGTGCAAGAACCATTGATCCGTTAGGAGTTCCGCCAAGTGTTGCAACATTAAAGTCTGCTACTTTGCTAAAAATGCCCGTACTGATGACATATGAAAAAATTGTACCATTCGTATTTACTCCCCCATAGGAAGCTGTACCGAATAATTTACCATGGCTGATCTCAACAAGGGAGCCGGTTGGATTACATCCTGTGGGAATAGTGTCGAAATCTGCCAGTTTGGAAAGTGCTCCTGATAGGGTATCGAATTGAAAAAGGGCCCCGGCATTTTTTATTCCTCCATAGGTTGTCAGACCATATAATTTACCGTTCATAGCTTGAATAAGCGATCCCTGAGGGCCTGCTCCATCCGCTGTTCCTGAAAAATCAAATTTATCCATGAAGGTGGTGGTTACGGGATCATAGGAGAACAGAATTCCTTTTCCATTGCCTCCGCCTGCACTTGTAAGACCATATAACTTACCTGTACTTGCCTGCATCAGGGAACCTGTGGGCATTGAACCGTTTGCTCCGTAAAAGTCAATCAGTTTTACAAATGCAGAAGAGACGGGATCGAAGGAAAACAGTACTCCGATGTTGCCGGTACCTCCGCTGCTGGTCATCCCGTACAGTTTTCCATTCCCGGCCTGAATAAGCGAACCGACAGGATTGGCTCCTGTCGTTGTTCCTATGAATTCGAATTTGCGTGTGTAAATACCCCCGGTTGCATCATATTCAAATAGCACACCGGTTCCATTCGTCCCTCCGTTTGTCGTCATGCCATAAAATTTCCCGTTGCTTGCCTGAACGAGGTCGCCCGATGGATTCGACCCCGGAATATTGGATACAAAAGAATATTTCGCTACTGCATTTGTACAGCCGGAATCAGCTTTGAAAATTGTTCCAAGTCCATAAGCTCCTCCGCTGGAAGTCATACCCCAGAATTCCTGAGCAACGGAAAATTCAGGTAGCATAACAAGGAAAGACAATGCGAATAATGTGCGGTAAGTATTTTTCATATGATTAGTTTTCTTTGAGTACAGGGAGCAATACGACGTTATACGTTGTAAAGTTAAGAATGTTCAGGTTTTGTGATTTTTACCCTATTGGTTTTCAGAGGATTGAATGTTTGTTTCAAACGGAAATTGTTCGTTTGATCTGGCCCGGATCAAAAACAATACCAAACCAGTCAGGATCACGCCTATAGCAGAAAGTATTGCACTCCATTCAACACTGCAAAAAATATAGAGCCAGATCACGATACTGAGTAGAGCCGGAACAGGGAAAAATAGCATTTTATAGGGTCTGGGCGACTCCTTACTTCTTCGTCTTAGGGCTATCAGGCCTACAGCCTGGCCAATGAACTGGACCGGGATTCGCATGATAACAATGATGGTTATAATAGCTGATAAATTGGAGAAGAGGCTGAAGGCAAAAGCTATACCGCACAAAAACAAAAGAGAGATATGAGGGAACTGGCGTACGGGATGAATCCTTGCGAATAGTTTGAAAAAATTTCCCTGCACAGCAGCTGCATAAGGGATGCGGGAATAACCAAGAGTTGCTGAAAAAAGGCTGGCCAGACCTACCAGCAATATGAGGCCGGTAACCAGATTGGCTGCAATAATTCCATATACCCGTTCAAACAATGTACTTATGAGGAATGTGGATTTTTCTGATTCCTGCCAGGGCATTGCACCCAGTACGCTCACCTGCATAAGCAGGTAGATAATTGTAATACCTGTGATGGACAGAAAAATACTCCTTGGAATGTTTTTCTGAGGTTGTTTGATTTCTGCTCCGAGGTGACAGACATTGTAATAACCCAGGAAGGCATAAATAGTCTTGGCTGATGCAGAAGCAAGGCCCTTAAAAAATCCTCCCGGTGGGTTAAAAGCCCCTTCCGGTATTTTAAGGTTGGAAAGATGAAAATGTGTGAAGCCCGCAATAATTACCCAGATCATTGTTCCTGCTACAATCAAACCCATGACAAGTGAAATTTTACCGACCTGCGAAATTTTACGGTACAGAAGTATGGCAAGTAATATAACCAGACCGCCTGCAACCATTTTCTGCTGCAATTCATTTACCGGAACCAGGTAGTTGAGGTATCTGGAAAGACCGATAGCACCCGAAGCGATGACTAACGGAGCCTGTATACTTGTTTGCCAGATAAACAGGAAAGAAAACAGGGAACCCCATTTTTTTTCTCCGTATACTTTCTGAAGAAAAACATAAGAACCGCCTGCTGCCGGATAAGCGGCCCCTAATTCAGCCCATACCGATCCATCCATATACGCAAGCACTGCACCAAGGACCCAGGCGAGAATACATTGGGGTCCTCCCATAAACCCGATAACAAATGGAATGATAACGAAAGGTCCTATGCCAACCATATCAATCATATTGATAGTGGTGGCTTCACGCAGTCCCAGTCCGCGTACCAGTTTCCTGTTTTCAACAGGGTTATTTATTTTATCATCTGAGGGCATCCCTGAAGGACAAAGGTGGGATTAAATTTCAAGCAGTCAAACCCTGACACCCAATACGAGAATATCATCCACTTGTTCCTGCATCTGCCTCCATGACTTGAGGGCCTCGGCTATTTGCTCACGCTGTTCCTTCATAGGCAGGTTTCTGATCCGGAGAAGTAATTCCTTAAGCTGTCTGTATTTGAATTTCTTTCCTTTCGGGCCTCCAAACTGATCTGTATATCCGTCGGTGAACAGATAAATTATATCTCCCTGCTGCAAGGCAAGCCTGTGGGTATTAAATTTTTTCTGCTCAACATTATATCCTCCTATTGAAAGCTTGTCGGGCTTAAACTCCATTATTTCATCTCCCCGCTGAATCAGGAGCGGGCGATGTGCTCCTGCATAACGCAATTCCTTTGTCTTCATATTCAGTGAACACAGGGCTATATCCATTCCGTCATTCGCTCCCTGATCATTACTCTTTTTCAGCAACATTCTGAGTTTGATATCCAGCTGTTGCAAAGCAAGCGCAGGATCACTTACATGCTCATCACGGATCACCTGGTTCATCAGATCGTTGCAGATGGCTGACATAAAAGCCCCCGGAACTCCATGCCCGGTACAATCCGCTGCGGCAAAAATGGCAAAATCATCAAACTGGGTATACCAGTAGAAATCACCGCTTACAATATCCTTGGGTTTATAATAAATAAAACTCTGAGGCAATGCACGCAGGATTTCGGCTTCATTTGGCAGCAGAGCCTGCTGGATTTTTTTTGCATACTTAATGCTGTCGGTGATATTTTTGTTCTTTTCCTCAATAATTTCTTTCTGTCTCATCACCTCGGTAGTCCTGGCTTTGATTTTCTCTTCCAGGTTTTCATACAGACTTGCATTCTCCAATGCAATGGCTGTATAGCTCGCCAGACTTTTCAATATATCCAGATGATAGGGCATATAGGCATGTTTCCGGAAGCTTTGAACCGTAATTACACCCAATACCCTGTTGCCTATCATCAGCGGGAAAAATATAAGGGAATGGGGCATTTCACCGGAAACAACCTTGATCTGCCGGGTATACTTTTTGTATTCTCTCAGGTTGTCATTGATAAAAATTTCTTTGCGGTGGGTGATGCACCAAACCGAAAAATTATCCATATCATCCATGCTCACCATGGCTGACGGGGTGCGTTCTCCTTTTTCAATTTCAAACTTGTATTCCACCATATGCTGATCACCGTGATATATACGGACACCGAAAACGGTGGCATCCATGAGCTGGTTCACAATTTCATGAAGGCGGTTGAAAAGCTTTTCAAAATTAAGCGTGGAGGTGAGTTCCTGCCCTATTTCGCTTAGCAGACGCGTATTTTCATAACTGCGTTCTATTTCCTCTTTCTGGCTTACCACTTCCCGGGTACGTTCTTCAACAGTTTCTTCCATCCCTGCATAGATCTGTGCATTTTCAAGTGCTATGGCCGCATATACTGCCAGATTCCGGAGAATATCAAGATGGTAGTTCGTATAGGCATTCTTACCAAAGCTCTGCACAGTGATAACGCCGAGCGTTTTTTCCTTAACGGTTAATGGAAGATAAATAAGGGAATCAACACTTCGGCCGGCAACAGGTTTATAAATAATCCTGACATAGTTGGTGATCTCCTTATGAATATCATTGATGAATACTTCTTTCTTGTTCTGGAAGCACCAGGATCCCAGCCTGTTCATATCCGATGCATTAAAGCGCGTATCCAACAGTTTAACGCCATCTTCTATATAAACCGGAAAATGGATTTCGTTTTCTTTCTCCCTGTAAAGTCCTATGCCGAAACCTGCTGCATCCATCAATGTATTTACATTGGCATAGACCGTATCCAGGATTACTTCGACAGAAAGGCTGCTGATAATTTTCTGTCCTATTTCACTCAGGAGCGTTACATCATGATAGTAGGATTCCAGCTCCTGATTCTTGGCTGCCAGCAGAGCCCGTTCACTTTCCGTCTGCTCCATTTTATGCTGAAGCTCTATGCTGCGGATCCGGCGTAAAGCATTTTCGTTTTTAACCTCGTCCTTGGCCTGGTAATAGATTTTGTATAATGCCAGCGCTTCGGCAGTGCGGCCTTCTCCTTCAAGCATAGAAGCAAGCACTTCGCTTGATTTATAGATTCCTTCAAAGGAATTAATTCCTGTAGAAATTTCCAGGGCCTGTCTCAGATAATCCTCTGCCCCGGAAACCTCTCCTGATGCAAAGAACAACTTGCCTATATTGGTCAGCGCACTGGCCACCCCACCTTTAAATCCCAAACCCTGCCTGATCTCCAGACTTCTGTTATAGTATTCCAGGGCTTTTTCACCCGACCCCATACGGGTATAGGTATTTCCTATCCCTTCCAGTGCGAAGGCTTCTGTAAGCGGTGACCAGGATGTTTCCCGGATCAGATCCAGACACAGAAAATAATTTTCAAGTGCACGGGGAAACATCCCCAGGTTATAATACGTTTCACCCAATCCGTCAAGTACCTTGACCAACACCTCTTTCTCCTGTTCCTTTTCACATATTCTCCTGCTGCGTTCAAGCAGCTCAAGTGCTTTCTGATTTTCACCGATGGAATAATAGATTGTTCCAAGTCCGTTCAGTCCGTCAGCCATCCCGACCAGATTATTCAGCCGCTCATTCAGATTATAGCATAACTGGTAATTCTTCAAGGCATTGTCATAATCGGCCAGGTAGGAGAAATTCGTGCCCATGTTATAATAAATCTGGGCTTCATTCTGCTTATCACCAAGTTCTTTAAAGAGGGAAAGTGCCGACATGGATGCTGTAAGCGCTTCTTCATTTCTGGATACCCATACATAGCTTGCTCCCAGAGTTCTCCAGGCCATAGCCATGCCTGCTTTGTATGAGATCTGGCGGGCATAGGCCAGGGCATTTTCACTCAGCTCTATCGCCTTGCCGGGATTAGTCCGGTTAAAAGACCAGGCTTCTTCATTCAGCCGGTCAACCTTGCCCAACTCCTCTACTTCCGGGGTCTCTGCTGTATGTTCGTATCCTGCCAAAATGGGGAGATTGAGTTTTTAGAAAGACAAATCTAGCATTTGCCTTCAATGTATCAAAATAGGAAAAACCGCCGGGGTGACGAAAATCAGGCCCTTATGACAATTCCATGACACATTTCAAGCGGCTTATCTGCATTTTTGTAAAGGAAAACCCGCGCTGCTTGTGAACAGAATTAAACTCATTGCTTTTACTCATAAGAATATAGACCTGAAGGAAATCGGGCGTTTCCATCTGGACGAGAGCGTTGCAGCCGAAAGACTTCAGGTTTTACGGAATCTTCCCGGTATTGAAGAGCTCATGTATGTGACCACCTGTAACCGGGTTGAATTCATGCTCGTTACCAGGGATGAAATCAATGAAACCTGGTTAACCCACTTTTTTACCGCCTTTAACCCCGAATGGAATACCACAGATATTGCCTGGGCAACCTCCTACGCTGCTGTATTTGAGGGTGATACTGCACTTCGCCATATCCTCCATGTAGCTTCTTCCCTTGATTCCCTTGTTGTAGGTGAAAGGGAAATCATCACCCAGGTACGCAATTCGTATGAACGTTGTGCAAAATACGGCATTACAGGCGATCTGATCCGTCTCATTGTGAAAAAAGCCATTGAAACAGCCAAGGAAGTCTATACAGAAACCCAGATTGCTGACAAACCTGTATCTGTTGTTTCCCTGGCCTACCGCCGCCTGCGCGATTTGAACGTAATGCTTGATGCCCGCATCCTTATTATCGGTGCCGGTGTTACCAATAACAGCATGGCCAAATATCTGCGTAAGCACGGTTTCACCAATTTTACCGTATTTAACCGCAGCCTGGTAAATGCCCAGACCCTGGCTACTGAGCTGAATGCCCCGGCCTACCCCCTGGCTGAACTTGGAAATTACAGCAAGGGATTTGATGTAATCCTTACTTGTACAGGAGCTGCGGAGCCAGTTATTACCAAAAATATTTACGAAAAATTAACCGCCGGAGATTCCAGCCGCAAGATTGTGATAGACCTTGCCGTGCCGAATGATCTGGATCCTGAAATACTGGATAGTTACGATATCAACCTCATTGCTGTCAATAACCTGCAGGAAGTTGCTAAGGAAAACTTGCTTGAAAGAGAAAAAGAACTTGATGCCTGTCATGATATTGTAGCCCGCAATATTGAACAGTTCAATTCCATCCTGCATGAACGCAAGGTGGAGCTGGCCATGAGTGAAGTGCCCCGTAAAGTGAAAGAGATACGCGAAACGGCTATGAACACCGTGTTTGCCAAGGATATTGCCACCCTCGATCAAAGCTCCAAGGATGTACTTGAAAAAGTAATCGCCTATATGGAGAAGAAATATATCAGCGTTCCCATGAAAATGGCCAAGGAGATCCTGATTGATGAACAGCCTAAAGCCTGAGCTATCCTGACACATTTCCAGCTCCCCTCCTTGAAAAGGAGGGGTCTTCCGACGTAAGTCGGAAGGGGGTGGTTTACCGCCTTTTCATGATGATTATGATCAGGTATGATTTCTGTATTTATCATATCCGGCAAGCGTTTTTATGGTGATATTCGCATCCTGATTTAAGTACATGTTCCGTAAACTCCTCTTCTTCTTTTTGATTCTCTTTGTGATTCCAGCTTTGAGGTTGAAAGCACAGAGCAGCGATTCGATTAAGAAAATGCTGGTGGGGAGCTGGGCGAGTATTGACAAGAATGCAACCCGTATTATTACATTTTATCACGATGGTAAATTTCAAGAGGAAATAACTGCTGCTCCATTTAAGAGTTGGAAATGTTTGCTATCACAAGCCAGATGGAAGATAAAAGGGAAGAAAAAATTTATTTTGCTATACAGACATAGTTTTAATCCCGATGAGACTTATTGTGTCGGACTTATTCCTTTATTAATATCCGATGGGATTGTTCACTTAACTTCGGATACGCTTGCAGTTAAAGCACTTGTTCGTAAAAGAGATAATACCTATGCGGATTCAGTACTTTTCTTTAAGCGTATTGCTCTTAGAACTTCAAGATTATATCACGATCCTCAACCCAATAATTTATTTCTTATTAACCCACAAGATTCGACCAAAACAATCAAAATTGCCAGCTATTTGGATGAGCACATTAGTATTCAACTCAGGAATGACACCCTGCAGGAATATTCCTCACAGGCCTCTGGATATTTCATAGGGGTTCATGATGATACATTGAAAATAAAATGCGAATCCGAATATTTATCGTTTACAGATATTAATGGCAAAGGGCAATCGAAAGAACTGATCATTGATAATAACGCCAATTTGCCCATAAGATCCTATTGTATAAAAAACATTTACAGCATAACCCCACGGCTTGAAAAACATCCTGTCCTTTCCGGTATAGGCGGAACTGTTGCCACTCTTTCCGTTGCAAGCGCCTTCCTCGCCTCCCCCCTCTTCGCCTCCGCCCCTCATTTCAACTCTTTCGACACCCACCAGTTTTTACTATTCAGCGGAATCAGCTTACTGAGCGGTTTGGTGATCGGCGTCCCTTTAATCGCCATCGGTCATGGCCCAACAACAGAATATTACTTAGACCCGATTGAAGCTAAAAAAAACGATGCCCCCTGCTGGCGCATAAAACCCTTTGTATATGAGTAAACAAATCACCATTGGCTCCCGTGGAAGTGATCTGGCTTTATGGCAGGCACATTTTGTACAGGCTGAACTGAAAAAGATCGGCATCACCGCCGAAATTAAAATCATCAAGACCCAGGGTGATGCCATACAGCACCTCAGCTTCGATAAGCTGGAAGGAAAAGGGTTTTTCACGAAAGAGCTGGAAGAATGTCTGCTCAATAAAACAATTGATCTCGCTGTGCATTCCCACAAGGATCTTCCAACCACATCACCTGCAGGGTTGAAGATTGCGGCTGTGTCTCACAGGGAAGATCCGGCTGAGCTGTTGCTTATTTTGAAAGAGTCTGTTGATCTTAAAAATAAATTCAACCTCAAAAAAGGCGCTGCACTCGGAACCTCTTCGGCCCGGCGCAAATCACAGATGCTTGTTTTTCGTGATGATATTGAAATAAAGGAATTGAGGGGCAATGTCCCTACCCGTATACAGAAACTGCGGGACAAGCAATACGATGCCATACTGCTTGCTGCTGCCGGTGTGGAACGTCTGAACATCAACCTCGACGAATTTCATGTAGAGAAAATGGATCCCATTGAATTCGTCCCTGCTCCTGCTCAGGGTGTGCTTGCATTGCAGATCAGGGAAAATGATACCGAACTGTTTAAAACCCTCCAGGCTCTGAATCATCCGGATGTTGCCGAAACCATTGAAGTGGAACGCCGGGTACTTAACCAGCTTGACGGGGGCTGTCAGCTTCCCTTAGGCGTTTATTGTATTGCAGATTCGGATATTGACGGAAACCCTTTGTTCCGCTCCTGGACTTCTTTTGCAAAGGCATGGGACAAAGCTCCTAAATGGATCTATGACGAAAGCAAGGATACTGTTGGTATGGCCGATCGTATCCTGGAACGTTTGCGTAATACCGCTTTGAGTTCTGCCTATATCACACGCAACAGTACCGGTCGTCTTGATTTGCTTTCCAAATCACTGGAGGCAAATGGTATTGCTTTGCATTCACAAGCCCTCATAGATATCCGCCCTGTACCCATCAAATTACTGCCAACGTGCGACTGGATTTTCTTCACCAGTAAAAATGCCGTAAAGCATTTCTTTGGCCAGAAGCCGGAAGTTGGCAAAGTGAAATACGGGTGCGTGGGCAAATCAACAGCCGAAGCCCTGAGGCGTTTCGGGATGAAGCCTGACTTCATTGGCTACTCAACCGACACACGCATGACGGGCAAACAGTTTGCTGCTACTGTAGGCGATGGGACAGTGCTCTTCCCTGTGGCCAAGGAAAGCATGCGCAGCATACAACAACAGTTTGTAAACAGCAGCAAGGTGGTGGATCTGACGGTTTATGAAACCATTAAATACAATGATATACAGGTTCCGGCTGCCGATGTCCTGATATTCACAAGCCCTTCGAATGTGGAGGCTTTTTTTGAGAAGAATAAAATAAAGACCGGGCAAAAAATCGTTGCCATGGGTGGTGCAACAGGTGCTGCACTGAAACAGTTCGGAGTACACCGGTTTGCTTTGCCTGCAACTTTTGACGATATAGGAATTGCCCAGGCTGTTTACAGTTTATAATATTCAACATACTAATACATAAAATCATGCTTACCGAACGCCCCCGCCGATTAAGAGCCAATCCCATCATCCGGGAAATGGCCGCAGAAACAAGACTCAGCAAGGAAATGTTTATCTATCCTTATTTTGTGATAGACGGAACAAATACAGTTCACCCCATTGATGCCATGCCCGGTATCAGCCATTTCACGATTGACCGTTTGGTTAAGGATGTTGAGATCGGACTCAAACTCGGCATCAACAAAATCCTGCTCTTCGGTGTGGGAGAAGAAAAAACCGAAGACGGAAGTTCTGCTGCTAAGGAAGGGACTATTGTGGCACGAGCTGTGCGGGAGCTTAAAAAACAATTCGGCAGTCAGTTGTATGTAATCACCGATATCTGTGTCTGTGCCTATACCACACACGGGCATTGCGGGGTCTTGCACGATCATTATGTGGATAATGATAAAAGTCTTAAAGTCTTATCTCAGATGGCCCTGAGTCATGCCATGGCCGGTGCCGATATGGTGGCTCCTTCGGATATGATGGATGGACGGGTTGGGGCAATACGCACCCTGCTCGACAGTAACGGATTCAGTAACACTGCCCTCATGTCCTATGCCATCAAATTTGCATCTGCTTATTACGGTCCATTCCGTTCAGCTGCTGATTCCTCTCCTCAGGAGGGAGACCGCAAATCATACCAGATGGATTTCAGGAACGGGCGGGAAGCAATGCGGGAAGCTGAACTCGACGAAGCGGAAGGTGCTGATATCCTGATGGTGAAACCGGCCCTTGCCTATCTGGACGTGATTGCCGGTTTGCGTGCCCAAACCAATTTGCCTGTTGCCTGTTATAATGTATCTGGTGAATATTCTATGGTAAAGGCTGCTGCTGCTGCCTCACTCATTGATGAACAGAAAATCGTGATGGAGAATATGTATGCCTTTACCCGTGCCGGAGCTGATATCATCATCACCTATCATGCCCGGGATATCCTGAGCAAGGCCTGGCTTTAAGCTTTTGTTTTTAGTTCAGGAAGATATATGTAGAATATACTTCCCTTGTCCTTCTTCGTTTCGAAACGTATCTGTCCTCCGAAGGTCTCCACGATACTTTTTACCATTGCCAGGCCAAGGCCCATACCCGTGCTTTTGGTCGTAAAGTTGGGCACAAATATTTTATCCATCAGGTCTTCCTGTATACCCGTACCGTTATCTTTTATGGCTATAACCTGCATTTCTTCCGCATAGCTCAGCTCTACTGAGATGACGCCGTGCCTGTCTTCGGGTATAGCCTGCACCGCATTTTTCAGGAGGTTATTGAGCATACGGAGCAATTGTTCTTTGTCGGCATACACCCTAAAATCCGGTCTGGTATCTTCGCAGACAAAATGTATATCCACCCCGGGTGTTTCCTTGAACAGGTCGAGAGAAGAAGGGATTAGCTGTTTAAGATCAATGGCTTCACTGACAGCTTTTGGCATTTTTGCAAAGCTTGAAAATTCGCTGGCTATGGAAGACAGTGTGTCTATCTGCTCGATGAGAGTCTGAGCCAATCGCCCGACCTTCTTTTCCAGATCCGGACTTTTGTCATCAATGAGCCTTTGCATATGCTGAATGCTAAGCTTCATGGGCGTCAGCGGATTCTTAATTTCATGGGCCACCTGTTTGGCCATTTCTCTCCAGGCACTTTCCCGTTCAGAACGTGCAAGCAGATCGGCACTTCGTGCAAGCTCTTCAATCATACGGTTATACTCTCTTATCAGGCTGCCGATTTCATCGAGCTGGTTCCATTCAATAAGTTCGTTGGCTTCGCCCAGCTTTACCTTACTCATCTTATCCTGGATGAGTTTAAGTGGCCGTGTCAGGTAGTTGGAAATAATCACCGCTACGATAATTGACATAGCAAAAAGCAGGACATAAATATTGATCAGCGCCACCAGGAAGGTGGAGATCTCTTTTTCCAGTTCGCTTTGTTTGGCAAAATAAGGCAGGTTCAGGAAGGCGATTTCCTTACCGTTCCGGTTTTTGAATGGAACATAGGCCGATAGATAGTTCAGATTGCCAATGTTTTCATCATGCACAAATTCCGATTTCTTCCTTAAACCCATCTGATAATAGGCTTCCGGATTCATTTTTTTTGAAACGAGCCCTTCGTCAAAAACTTCCGGACGGGAGGATACATACAGATTTCCGTTTGCATCGTACAGGTTTATATCGGTGAAAAAGATATTGGAAAGTTTTTTCAGGATAAAAGATGAATACTCCCGGTAATTCCGGTCAAGCTCCTCAACTTCAAAACGTGTGTCTACTTCAGCCAGCACGGACTGAAGCTTCTCGGTAATGTTCTCCGTGTTCTTTGCTTCATACTGGGCCCGTATATAAAACACGGTCCCGAAACCGAAAAGAGCCAGACTAATTAAGACAATAAAAACCAGGATGGCCTGTATTCTTGCCTTAAAAGTTAGGGCCGAGATACTTAGTCCGCTGAAGACAAGCTGCTTCAGAAATAAAAGCAGGAGGAGCTGCAGGCTGTAAAAAGCAAACAGATAGGAGAACGTGGTTACATCACCCACCAGACCGCTATCCGGTTTGCTAATCAGAATAAGTGTTGAGGCGTCCGGTCGGTGAATAAGGTGATTATAGCCGTCGGCGACAAGAAATGAAAAGGGTTCCCTATACCCATCATAGGCTGCTGAAATGATAGGATAGTGATATTTTCCATATTGATTGACGAGTTTTCCATTCCTGTATTTGGCATAGGAATAATTAGCTATTTGCTGGGTTATACCCAGGTCTCTGTCGAGAAGCAATTCCGGAAATCCGACTTCTTCCGAAATAAATTTGGATTCAAAAACCAGGATGAGATGAGAAGGGATTGCATCTCTTGAATTGAGGTATATCGGAATCCGTGCCAGGTAGCTTATCTTACCTGAAAGATTCTGCAGGTAATATAGATTGGGAGTATATGTTTCCTGTCCCGATTTGGTAATCAGCTCGTCGAAATACGTAATATTATCCGGGCTTTGACGATTCGGTTTGATAAGTGCATTGCAGGCACTGTCAAAATAGGTAATGCGTATATCATACTTTTCCCAATAACCCCCGAAATAGCGCTGAGTGAGTCTTTTCTGGAAGGCTTCATAGGTCCGGGGAGAAAGGAGATCGTGAAGAAGTACAGAGTCTGTGAGCAGCTGGGGCTCCACTTCCGGATACAGGTGTTCGGCTATAGGATCCTGCTCCGCAGACAGTTTTTCGGCATATACTTTCCGGTTGTCTTTTTCCTTGATACCCGTATATTTCAGAAAAGTATGAACCGAATACATACTCAGGATCATGACAAGCAGGATGGATCCGGAAAAAGAATAGGATCCGGCTGATTGTCTTTTGACAGCCGCAACAATGACAATAACCGCAAAGGACCAGCAGAATGCTACGGGATCAAGTACCCCTGTCAGGTGGCATAGCAATGCGAAGAAAAGGGCCGAACCGATAAACAGTATCAGGCGCGCAGGAACAGGCAACCCCGCCGAATTGACAAAACTCAATACAAGGTCTGTAAGCAGAAAAAAGGAAAAGAGCAGCAACCCAACAATGAGCACCCCCAGGAGGGAATAAAAATTCAGGCTGAAAAGCTCGTTGACACTGAAATTGATTTCCGAATTATGAATGAGGCCCTTGAAAAGATTGTCAGTAAACCAGGATAGCCAGAATACAGAGAAAAAAAGCAAAAATGAACAGACAATCAATACCGCTTTCTTTCCCGATAGTTTGTTAAGCGTCACTTTCCAATGCCTGGAAATGTAGAATGTGATGTAAAAAAGGAGAAGGGTATTCAGCAATAAATCGCCCAGAGAACTCAGCCAGAAAGAGCCTGCATCACCGTAATATTTCGGTCCGAACAGGGTGCTTTGATAAAATGCATCCGGAAGATGCAACACGATGGAAAGCAAACGCAGAAGGATGAGTACGGTGACGAACAGTACAGCTCCCCCCCCCTCTCCGATTTTATCCCTGAAGCCACGCATCAGCTCCCTGATAAATAGTATCAGGAGGACAATACCCAGCCCGTTCAGAACGACCTGAAACCAGGGAATAGGAAAATCATCCTGCAACGGGGATGTAAGGGGATGCATAGAGAAAAGGTATTCTCCTTTCGTATTCCTTACAGAGGGAAGGGCTGCATTTTCGTTGATCTGGAGTTTGACATGGGAGGATACTTTGAAATCGTGCTGGAAATCATTATTCAGATAATGATTCTGGTAGGGATATTCATTTTTGATATGAATCAGGCCTACGGCAGTACGGGAAGAGGAGAGCGGCTTTTTTACCACTTCGAACCAACCGTTTTTCAGTTTGGCCATATGATCATCGAGACAAACTTCCTTCATGTAGTTCTCGACCGCTACGGAGTTGTCGGACCAGAACTTCAGTGTGTCATTCTCATAAATGAGCAGTACCAGGCCGTCTTTTTTGAAAAAAGAATTATAGTAGTCGGGGCGTTGGGTAAAAAGCTGGTTATAATTCAGCTTGCCAGCCTTGGAGCGGAGCAGATCCAGTTCTTCATTAATTCTCTTCTCTTTGCTGTGTAGCACCGATTCAAGTTTCCTTGCATCAGTCTGTGGGTTTTCCCGGTGCATAGTATGCAAGAGCTGACCCGATACCAGGAACAGGATGGACAGGGAACACAGGAAGAGCCGGTTGTGGAATAATTTCCTCACATGCAGGAAGCCGGCATTTTGAATCCTAATTTTCCGGGCTTCAAACAAATTTAGTAATAAATCATTCCTGCTTCCTGTTTCAGGCTTCAGGAAAAGGATTAATATCCTATTTTTGCCTCAAAGCATACCATGGCTAAAACATCAAAAAAAACAAAAACTTCCTCAGCCCCGGTCCCGGAACTGGCAAAGCCTTCCTATTTTCCTGTGAATGGCTTTCGTAAGCAGCTTTATCTGTTGCTGATTATTGGATTTGTTTTTTATGCCAACTCCCTGATGAATGAATATGCCCTCGACGACGGGCCTATGATTAAGGAGAACAATTCCGTACTGGCAGGCACCAAGGGACTAAAAGAGATCTTCACAAAGCATTCCATGTATGCTTTTTACAAAAAATACAATGCTGTAGATGAGTTTCAGGGAGGACGTTACCGTCCGCTCTCAATTGCCACTTTTGCGGTGGAGCAACAATTCTTCGGGATGAAGGTTGGGGATGAAGTAGAGGTCGAGGATCATGCCGGCCAATACCATCAAAAAAGCAGGATTACCGGCTTTGATGCATTCTATGTGGATGTAGAATACCCCGGTAAAGATGGAAATCCTGTCAAAGACAAGGTTTTCGGAGCACAGATCAGCACCTTTCACAATGAAACATTTCCCCGCCACCTCGATAATGTGCTTATCTATCTGCTTACGATAGGCTTTGTGCTGTACCTCATGCGGGAACAGATTTTTCGTAACAACCCCGACCTGGGTTTTTTGTGTGCCCTCGTTTTTGCCATCCATCCCATTCATACCGAAGTAGTCGATAATATTAAAAGCCGGGATGAGCTGATGGCTCTGCTGTTCGCTGTGATGACCTTTGTATTTGTTTTCAAATACTCCGAAACAAAAAAAACAAGTGCATTACTGGCCGGTTTATTATCCCTTTTCTGCGCCCTGCTGTCGAAAGAATACGGCATTGTCATGTTTGTGATACTTCCACTGTTCTTTTACCTGGTTCTGCAAAAAAAGCCTGGAGAGAGTATCCGGGCTTCTTTGCCTTATTTCGGCATCATGGCTGTCTTTTATATTATTCGTGTCATCATCATCCCTCCCGGTCAGGCATCTCATTTCCATGCCACGGAAGTGCTCAACAACCAATATATAGCCGCATCCGGGTTTGCTGAAAAATTCTGTACCAAGGTGTACATGCTTGCACGTTATCTCTGGATGCAGGTTTATCCCAACTCGCTTTGTGTGGATTACTCCTTCAAGCAGATTCCGTTCATCACATTTAGCGACTGGCACTTCTGGATCTCTCTCTTCCTGCATATCGGTATCGTTGCCATTACGATCATGCTGACGATGCGCCGCCATATCCTTTCTTTCTTCCTATGGTTTTACCTGGCTCATCTGTTCATCATTTCCAACCTGCTTACAGAAATCGGCACTACACTCAGCGAACGTCTTATTTATTCCCCTTCTTTTGCGTTTTGCATCCTGGCGGGTTATGGGTTATACTATCTCCTGCAGAAACTCCCTGATTTCTCAAAACAGAAAGCTGCTGCGCTTGGGTTGTCAGCGGTGTTACTTGTTGTTTGCGGAGGGCGGGTCATGAGCCGGAATGCAGACTGGAAAAACGATGCCACTTTGTTTACACATGACCTGGCTATATCTCCCAACAGTGTCCTTGTTTGCGGTAATGCAGCCAAGGGCTATCTGGATATGAGCGGGTTGTTCGAGAATAAAGATTCGGAGAAAGTGCTTATTTATAAAGCAATACCTCCGCTCCGCAATGCCATTCGTCTCCATCCTAAATATGTGACCGGTTTTACAAACCTGGCGTATGCCTATTTCAAACTCGGGATGTTTGACAGTACCTATGCCAATCTGATGAAAGGAAAACAGATTGCACCCAATAATTCATTGATCAAGCAATATGCAGGGCTGTTCTTCCAGAAAGGGCTGGATGCTGCCCGTGCCAAAGATATTCCGAAAGCGATAGAACAGTTTAAAAAGGCTGTTGATCTGGAGCCTAACAGCGCCGAAATGTGGGCCAACCTGGGAGGAGCTTTTTTCACGGTACAGGATTTCAATAATGCCCGTATATCCTGGGACAATGCATTGAAACTTGATCCCAATCACCAGGAAGCCGCCAGAGGATATAATATGTTGATTCAGATGAAGAAAGCGCCGGCCCGGCAATAATAAAACCCTAACGTGATAGACCGCTGATCTACATGATGATCATGATTAATTATGATTTTTGATGTAACAATGATCTGCAATGATCTGAGAAAATCATGTAGGGAATATTACATATTGATTCAGATGAAGAAAACTCCGGCCCGGCAATACGTTTCATGTTAATTATATAGAATAGCACCTGTTTCGTTCGTAGCAGCGTGTATTACGTCCGTAGCAGCGTGTATTACGGAATTTGGGCTTCTTCCGCAGCCGGAGGATTAGTATGCTGGTTCTCAGCAGTCGGCTCTTCATTGGGTTTCTTTTCAGCCCCAAAGAACTTTTTCTGGAAGAGGATGACAATAATCACCCCGACGGTGATGGAAGAATCAGCCAGGTTGAATACAGGGCGGAAAAAGATGAATTCCTCTCCTCCCCAGAATGGAAACCAATGGGGAAAATGTCCTTCCAGCATAGGGAAGTAGAACATGTCGACCACTTTACCATGGAGAAAACCGGCATAGCCTCCTTCTGCAGGCATAAACTGGGCAATGGTTCCGTCGCTGTCGCTGAACAAACGTCCGTAAAATGCGCTATCAATAATATTACCTACGGCTCCGGCAATGATGAGGGAGATTGCAATGATGACGATGTTTTCCTGTTTTTTCTTTATAACATTGAAGAGAATATAACACAGGCCTCCCACTGCCAGGATACGGAACAGGCTTAAGGCCAGCTTACCATACCCGCCGGGCAAGGACATACCGAAAGCCATACCCTCATTTTCAACAAAATGAATGATTGCCCATTTGCCGGCCAGGTGATACTCCTGCCCTATATACATATGCGTCTTGATCCAGATCTTGATACACTGGTCGAGGAGCAATACAATAAAAATGATGATCCCGGCTTTTTTCACGGAGGCAAAGATAACGAATTCTACTACTGAGACATTAGACACAAGACATTAGACACAAGACAAAAAAAAGAATCAAGACCTTGTATGTCGTCTTGATTCTTATGTCTTGTGTCTTATGTCTATGTTAACGGTTCTGCTCCAGCTTCGCGTCAATGCTAAGGGTAGCATGCGGAACGCTGCGCAGACGCTCTTTAGGAATCAGGCGTCCGGTAACACGGCAAATACCGTAGGTTTTGTTCTCGATACGGATCAAGGCATTCTTCAGGTTCTGAATATATTTTTCCTGACGGGAAGCAAGATGAGCAGTCTCTTCTTTGGAAAGCACATCGGATCCGTCTTCCAGCAATTTGAATGTAGGGGAGGTATCATCAGTACCATGATCGTCTTTATGCGACAGGGTATTTTTCAGCAATTCATAATCGCGGGTGGCTTCTTCCAGTTTCTTATTGATAAGATCCTTGAATTCCATCAGTTCCTTATCGGAATATCTGGAACGGGGATCTCCTTTATCCAGTTTCATCAAAGGCTTGGCAATGGTCACTTCTCTTCTTGGATCGAAAGGACGTTCGGCTTTTACCTCTGTCTTCACCGGTACTTTAACAACGGCAACAGGTTTTTTCACTTCAGCGGCTTTGACTGCAACAGGCTTTTGAGCTGTTTTGGGAGCTGATACTTTGGATACAACCTTTGCGGGTGTTTTTGATACCGCTTTTTTGGCAACAGGTGCTGACTTGGATGCAGGCTTTTTAGCCGCTTTAGGCGTTGCTTTCTTACTTGCAACCGGTTTTTTGGCAGCTTTGGATGCTGGTTTAGCCACTTTTTTAGCTTTTCCTGCAACGGACTTAGCTGGCTTTTTTTGAACTTTCTTAGCCATAATCTAGGGGGTTAATTAAACTTAGCAATGCTTATTAATGTCTGAATCTCGCTATCTACCTCTACCAACACCGCGTGCTCAGTACTGAGCTCTTTAACCACCTCCAAGGAAGATGCGAGAGTTTCCGAGCAAATATACTGTAAATTATTGTTTACAGAGGCGTCCAGGGCATTATTTGACTTGATTTTGACCGAAATACGGTCCGTTACCTCAAATTCTTTGTCTTTTCTGATGTTCTGAATCCGGTTCACGATCTCTCTTGCCAGACCTTCCTCTTTCAGCTCCGGACTTACCATAATATCCAGGGCAACAGTCAGGGGCCCGTCATTGGCCACCTTCCAACCCGGAATATCAACCGGGATAATCTCTACATCTTCAGGAACAAGGATATAGGGTGTGTTTTCCACAATAACACGGGCTTCTCCCGTTTTTTCTATTGCAGTAATGATACCCGATCCATTTGTAAGGGCATAAGCCTGCATGGCTTTCATATCCTTTCCGCATTTCTTACCCAGGGTCTTGAAATTGAGCTTTAGGTTTTTAACTATGTGGGTATTAGACTCATCCACAAATTCAAGCTCCTTTACATTCACTTCCGAAAGGATCAGTTCTTTAACTGCTTCCGCCCTTTTTCTGAACTTATCATCCAGTACCGGTATCTGAATTTTCTGTAAGGGCTGGCGTACCCGTATGTTTTCCTTCTTCCTGATGCTGAGCACCATAGACGATATTTTCTGGGCCAGCTCCATACGTTCTTCCAGATCTTTGTCTATCTGCTTTTCATCCCATACCGGCATATCCGAAAGGTGGACCGACTCTGCTTTCTGGCGTCCGGTAACACGGTTCAGATCGAGGAACAGCCTGTCCATGAAAAAGGGTGCAATAGGAGAAGCAATCTGTGCGATCACTTCCATACAACGGTACAAAGTCTGGAAGGCCGCTATTTTATCCGCTGAATAATCTCCTTTCCAGAAACGGCGCCGGCATAATCTTACATACCAGTTGCTGAGGTGTTCATCCAGAAAATATTCAATAGCTCTTCCGGCACGGGTGGGTTCATAATCGGCATACGCTTCATCAACGGTTTTGATAAGGGTATTGAGTTCTGACAAAATCCAACGGTCTATTTCCGGTCTTTCACTTACCGGAATCTCTTTTTCTTTCCAATGGAAGTCATCGATATTGGCGTAGAGGGAGAAGAAGGAATAGGTATTGTAAAGTGTTCCGAAAAATTTGCGCTGTACTTCGGCAATACCTTCCAGGTCAAATTTCAGGTTTTCCCAGGGAGCTGCGTTGGTGATCATATACCAACGTGTGGCATCGGGCCCGTATTTCTCAATCGTCTCAAAAGGATTTACTGCATTACCAAGACGTTTGCTCATCTTGTTTCCGTTCTTGTCGAGTACGAGTCCGTTCGACACAACGTTTTTATACGCAACAGAATCGAAACACATGGTGGCTATGGCATGGAGGGTATAAAACCAACCCCGGGTCTGGTCTACGCCTTCGGCAATAAAGTCGGCAGGGTAGTATTTCTTCTGATCAATCTCAGCCTTGTTTTCAAAAGGGTAGTGAAGCTGGGCATAGGGCATCGCTCCGCTGTCGAACCAAACATCGATCAGGTCACTTTCCCTGAACATCTTTTTTCCTGTCGGGGAAACAAGTACGATACTGTCCACATTCGGCTTGTGCAGATCAAACAGGTTATAATTTTCTTTAGAAAAATCATTCGGAATGAATTTATCCAACGGGCAGGATTCCATGAACCCTGCCTTTTGTGATTTCTCTATTTCCATTTTCAGTTCTTCCACAGAACCAATACATCGTTCTTCGTTTCCTTCTTCTGTTCTCCAGATCGGCAATGGGATACCCCAGAAACGGGAGCGGCTGAGGTTCCAGTCGTTGGCTGTTTCCAGCCAGTTTCCGAAACGTCCTGTGCCGGTAGATTCCGGTTTCCAGTTGATAGTCTTATTCAGTTCAGCCATTCGCTCCTTCTTCTCGGTCACTTTGATAAACCAGGAGTCGAGGGGATAATAAAGCACCGGCTTGTCAGTACGCCAGCAATGTGGGTAGTTGTGTTCGTACACTTCTTTTTTAAACAGCAGTCCTTCACGCTCCAGTTTCAGGGCTATGCGTTTATCTACGTTCAGGTATTCCAGCTTGCTGGTATCTTTGATAATACCTTTTAGTTTTTCTTTCTGAATAACTACCTCAGCCGCTTTCTCTGCATCATTCAGATACGCTTCTTTAACAAACTCTCCGGCAAAGCCGAAAACATCGTCTTTCATTTCAGCCCGGAATCGTCCGCGCAGATCAACGAGTGGAACACCCTTTCCGTTTTCATCGGCTACCAGCATAGGAGGTACACCGGCAGCTTTGGCAACACGCATGTCATCCGCACCAAAAGTGGGAGCGATGTGTACGATACCGGTACCATCTTCTGTAGTCACAAAATCACCAAGGATAACACGGAAAGCCTGTTCCGGATTTTCAAACGGTAATGCATAGGGCAATAATTGTTCATACCGGATGCCTTCCAGGTCGCTTCCTTTGAATTCAGCAACCAGGGCAAATGGAATATTCTTATCACCGGCTTTGTATGCATCGAATGCAAGGTCCTTGTTTTTTTCAGGGAAGTATTTCGGGAGAAGGGCTTTTGCAAGGATCAGGCTAACCGGAGCATGGGTATAGGCATTGATGGTTTTTACCATCACATAGTCAATATTCTTACCTACGGCAAGGGCTGTATTCGAACTGAGGGTCCAGGGCGTGGTAGTCCAGGCGAGGAAATACGATCCTGCCAGGTTATGACCTCCACGCTGCGCTTCTTTACCATCCTTTATCCTGAACTGTGCAATGAGTGTGTTGTCTTTTACATTGCGGTAGCAACCCGGCTGATTGAGTTCATGTGAACTAAGTCCTGTACCTGCAGCCGGAGAGTAGGGCTGTATTGAATACCCTTTGTAAAGCAGATTCTTCTTGTAAAGGTCGTTCAGCAACCACCATACACTTTCTATATACTTGTTTTCATAGGTGATATAGGGATCCTTCATATCCACCCAATACCCCATGATGCGGGTAACTTCTTCCCACTTATCGGTATACTTCATCACCTCCCTGCGGCAGGCCTGGTTGTATTCTTCAACGCTGATTTTCTTGCCTATATCCTCTTTGGTGATTCCCAGTGTTTTCTCCACAGCCAGCTCTATTGGCAAGCCGTGTGTATCCCAACCGGCTTTACGTTTTACCTGTTTGCCTTTGAGCGTCTGATAGCGGCAAAAGATATCCTTTATAGCTCTGGCCATGACATGGTGTATGCCTGGCATGCCATTGGCACTGGGAGGACCTTCGTAAAAAACAAAAGGTGTTTTTCCTTCCCGGGTGGTGATACTTTTTTCAAAGATCTTTTCCTCATCCCAGAATTTCAGGATATCCTTGGCTGTCTGGCTGAGGTCAAGACGGGAGTAAACGGTATATTTTTTCATAAGCACTAATCGATCGTGGCAATCACTTTCAGTTCTATGGCAATGGGAGTAGGCAGGCAGTTAACCTCGAGTGTCGTCCGGCAGGGCAGGTTATCCTTGAAATATTCAGCCCAGAGTTTATTGTAAGTAGGGAAGTCATCCTTCATATTGGTGAGGTAAACAGTCACATCCACAATCTTGTCCCAGCTGCTGCCGGCATCTTCCAGGATATATTTAATGTTTCTGAAAACACTGTGACACTGAGCAGCGATGTCATGCGCAAGAATGTCTCCGTGCTGATCCAGTTTTACGCCAGGAATTTCAGTGCTGCCTTTTTCACGCGGACCTACACCCGATAAAAAAAGCAGGTTACCTACACGTCTTGCGTGGGGATAGAGACCAACCGGATCCGGGGCTTTGGAAGAATTGATTTTACTGTCCATAGTTTTGTATAAAGGACAGCGAATTTAGGGCTTTTGGGGGAAATGAGCAAACGGGGAGGATGGGGGCGCAGAGGGTGTTGGCGTTAACATTCTAATGTCCCGTAGGGACAAAATATAGGTAGAACAATATGTCCCGCATGCCTCATTGCCCCTTTAGGGGCAACATATCGGTTCAATGAATTCTATGTGCCTGTCTGCATCGATGTCTTTAACCGATATGCCGTCCCTACAGGACGGGTACCGTGAAAACAATTCAATTTCTACCGATATATAGTCCCTACGGGACTCCAGACGCCCAAACCCACATGGAAAAGCGCCAATTATATGTTACTTCTCGTAAAAATGCATTTCCTTCATATACTCATAAACCGATGAGGGAAGGAAGAAGCGTATATCCTTTTTCGCTTTGACAGCTTCCCGGATAAAGGTGGAGGAAATATCCATAAACGGAGCCTCAGTCCATTTGACTTTGGGGTGGTCTTTTAATACTCCTCCATCCCATTCCGGACGTGGATAGATATAGAGTTCATATTCATTCAGAATATGCTCGTAATTCTTCCATTTGGGAAAGGATTCCAGATTATCGGAACCGAGAATAAGTACAAACTGATGCTGGGGATATTTCTCTTTCAGGTGAGCCAGCGTCACAACGGTGTAGGATGGCTGTGGAAGCTTGAATTCTATATTGCTGGCTTTGTATTTATTCGAATCCCCTATTGCCAGTCTTACCATATGCAGGCGTTGCTGGTCGGCCAGCAAACTGGATTTCTTCTTTAAAGGGTTATGCGGGGATACAATAAACCAGACCTGGTTCAGGTCTGCAAATTCAGCCATGTAATTGGCAATGGCCATATGACCTATATGCACCGGATTGAAAGAGCCGAAAAACAAGCCTATCTTCATCTTTTATGCTTTTCATGCGCAGGATCCAGAAACTCCCGGATAAGCGATTCTGCTTCGGCAAAGGCATGTTCGAGGGTGTCGTTGTGTACAAGCTTGTCGAAGGCAACGGATTTATCAATCTCCATCTGGGCTTTGTCTATACGGCGTTTGATGCTTTCCGGAGTTTCGGTTTCCCTTTTTTTAAGCCTTTCTTCTAAACTCTCGATTGAAGGGGGCATTACAAAAACAGCAAGTGCTTTTTCACGGAAAATGTTTTTGAGATTCAGTCCCCCGTTTACATCCACATCAAAGATCACATGTTTACCTTTACGCCAGATACGTTCTATCTCGACTTTCAGGGTGCCGTAAAAATTGTTGGTATAGACTTCTTCCCATTCCACAAACTCATCCATGGAAATCCGGTGTTTGAATTCGTCCAGGCTCAGGAAGTAATAATCAACACCTTCGGTCTCGTCTTTTCTTTTCTCCCTGCTACAAGCCGAGACGGAGAATTCAAGCCAGTCGGGAAAAGTGTCCAGCAGGTGGTGGACAATGGTTGTTTTGCCGGCCCCGGAAGGGGCAGAGAATATGATCAGTTTCCCGTTAGAGGACATTATTAACCTGTTCTTTTATCTTTTCCAGTTCATCTTTCATCATGACGACAGTTTTCTGAATTCCTGCATCATTTGCTTTGGAGCCTATGGTATTTATTTCCCGGCCTATTTCCTGGGTGATGAAGCCCAGCTTACGGCCGCTGCTGTCTTCATTCATTGTTTTCAAAAAATAATCGCAATGTGTTTTCAACCTGATCTTTTCTTCCGTAATATCTATCTTTTCTATGTAATAAACCAGTTCCTGTTCAAAACGGTTCTGATCAATTTTCTCTTTATCTACAAACTCATTGATGTTTTTGCGGATACGTTCCCTTACCGCATCCACCCTTTTGGCATCTGCAAGTTCCACTTCTGCCAGCAGAGATGCGATCAGTCCGATTCGTTTTACAAAATCATCGGCCAGTGATTTGCCTTCATCTTCCCTGAAACGCTGGAAATCTTTCTGCGCTTCCATTATTGTTTTTTTAAGTTCCGCCCATTCGTTTTCATCGGGTTCCTGGCGTTCCGGACGCATCACTTCCGGCATTTTCATGGTAAGAGCAAGTAAGTCACAATCCTTTTCCTGAAATTCAACAGCCAGTGATTTGAGTTCTTTGTAATAACTCCTGGCCAGTGTTTTATTGATGACCGGAGAAGCCGCATCACCCGTATATTCATAAAAAATACTGAAATCAATCTTGCCTCTTTCCAGCTGGCGGGAAAGATCGGATCGTATCTCCGCTTCATGATCCCTATACAGAGATGGCATACGGAGATTCAGATCCAGTTGCTTGCTGTTCAGGGAACGGATTTCTACAGTCACCTTTTTCTCAGAAAGTTCACAAATAGCCTTTCCGTAACCTGTCATGGAGCGAATCATAGTATGCTTGAATTTGAACAAAAGTACGAAAAGGAGGGGAGCAGCAATTGAATTTAATTATTGAGTGGCATTCTTCCTGCTTACGAGATACACACCTGCAAAAATCATTGCAGCCGAACCAACCTTGAGCAGGTCCAGATGATCACTCCCGGCCCAAAGCGCTATGACGGTTGTAAGAAGGGGCTGGAGATAAATATAAGTACTGACCACCGCAGGGCTCAACGCCTTTAGTGCATAAATATTGAGCAGATACGCAATAAATGTGGTGGCAATAATCACAAATAACAAGTTCCCCACATCGGCTGCCGAAAACAGATTCCATTGAACTTCTTTTAATTCAGACCAGCCAAAAGGAAGCACCATGATCCATCCGAATAAAAAGACCCAGCGAAGGATGGTCACCGTATGGTATTTCATCATCATGGGTTTAACCAGCACCAGATAAATGCCCCAGGACAGGGCATTGATAAACACACATAGATCTCCGATCATGCTTCCCCCCTTGCTTCCACCTCCAGCCTTGCCTGTCATGAGCATCAGGGCCCCTCCGAACCCCAGCAAGACACCAGCTGCTTTGACAAAGGTTACAGGCTCACGCAGAATGATGGCTGCCATTATCAGAACCAGTATGGGACTGGTGATCATCATGATCGAAGCATTGATAGGAGAAGTAAGATCCAGCCCTTTCAAAAAAAGCATCTGGTTAAGCGCTACTCCGAAAACTGCCAGCAGGATAAACCGTGGGATATCACGTCTTTCAGTTTTTTCTTTTACAAACAGGATATCACTGAGCCAGAACAAAATCACGGCTCCGCTGGCTCTCAGAATTACAAGTGCAAAAGGGTGGACCGGCCCACCGGTAACTCTTTTGGCAATCGTATAACTGGCTGCATAAATAATATTGGCAACAAGCAGGAAGAGGTGGGCTCGGGTATTGGTTTTCATCCTACAAGGCAGCTTTGGCTGATTCGGTGGTCTTTTTAGCGTTACCAACAAAGATCCGTCCTGATATGATCAGGACCGGTCTTTTCAAAAATGTATACTCTTCAAGGATCAGCATTCTGTAATCCTTTTCGTCCAAAACTTTATCCTGTAAACCAAGAGCCCTGTATTTCAATGCCGTTCGGCTAAACAATGCCTCATAAGTCACGGTCAGACCCTTCATTTCATCCAGTTGGGATGGAGTGATTTTATCGGTTTTAATATCCTGCATTTCAAAATTTTTGGGTGTTATTCCCAGTTCTTTGATGATACGGGCACATGTAGAGCAGGTGCTGAGGTAATAGATTTTGTTCATCTTGATAACCTGGAATATTTAAGTCCGAAAGATACGAAGCAAATCCACCTGATAAATCAGCAGAAATTTCAGCTTCCCTTGTTCTTAAAATCATACAATCTTTCAGTTAATCTTACATGTCCGGGTTTCCGACTCTCTGGGATTGTTCTTTCTTATCGGTCTTATACATCTAACCGTCAGTACACTATCCTCAATGCAAGTCAACTATTAGGGCAATAAGAACGCATTAAGTTCATGTAAAAGACTTGGGTGGGAGGATAATTAATTCTACTTTCCGGCGTTAATTCAGCAGATTCTACATTACGATACGAGAGTAATTTATGTTAAGAGGCCTGGGGATTCTCCTATTCTTATGCTGTTCGCTTTCCATTGCGGCACAGGATACCATCCATTCCGAACGGAAGAAAGTGCGGTATTTGAAAAAGTTGGAGAAAAAGAATGAGGCCTATGTAAAGCAACAGGAGAAGAAAACACGAAAGCTTCTGGCCTCATTAAGCGCCCGTGAAAATAAACTCATGTCCGGTAGGCAGGCTCCATCATTGTGCTGGATGATCTGCAATACACCTATGACCCTTCCAGCAACCACCTCAAGAAAGTGGATGATCACGGAGTATCCACAAGCCCCTTCGTATTTGACGGACTTGGTGATTTCCGTGATGTTCCCGCATCCACCGATTACACCTATGACCGGAACGGAAACCAGCTCAGCGATGCCAACAAAGGCATGACCTATGCCTATGATGTATTTCTGAACAAACAAACAGACGCGGCGAACAGTTACGGAACTATCAAATTTGTCTATGATGCCCAGGGCAATAAACTCCAGAAAGTAAGCAATAACCACCTCACCCCTGTAACCACCGAATACATGGGACCGGTAATTTATATCAACAAGAGTCTGGATTATGTTGTGCATGACGAAGGGCGGGTACTGAACACTGCGAACCTGGCATCACCCCTGAACAATCCATCAAGCAAGTATGAATTTTATATCAAGGATCATTTAGGCAATACCCGCTCTGTAGTAGGAGAAGTACCCAGTAGTGGTGGAAAAACACCGGTAACATACCTCGCCACAAGCGAAATAAGCAAGACCAGCACCGAGATCCAGCTCTTTAATAACTTGATGACAACCCGTTCAGCCCGCCCCCTGGCAACCGATACAGGTAATGTGATGGCTGCCAAGGTTGGAACTGCAAACCCTATCGGCCCGGATATTACACTAAAAGTCATGGCAGGTGATACCCTGATCATCAATGCAGAAGGATTATTCATTCCTTCCTCGGACCCAAGCGCCAACCAGACAGTAGCATCCGTATTACAAACCTTTATAAGCGCCTTTGCCGCCCCGCTTGCAATACCTGTTGACGGTGGTCCCGCTGTACAGCTTTCTTCCACTACGGGTTTATCCAATGCTATGGTCAATATGCAGCAAAGTGCAGCCAACCCGAACTCTCCGGCTGCATTTCTTAATTATATTCTTTATGATGCAAACATGAACCTGATTCCCGGAGGAAGCGGAGCTATTCAAATCAGCCAGAATGCCGCAAACGCCTGGGTAAGCCTGCCAACCCAAACCGTAAGTATTCCCCAGAATGGCTTCCTACGTGTATTCACAAGCAATACCAGTGGTGTAGATGTTCGTTTTGACAATATGCAGATTGTGCATTATAAAGGACAATTGCTGGAAGAATACAACTACTATCCTTACGGCCTCATCTTTGACCAGAACCAGGCATTTTCAGGTCTGACCCAGACGAATTATCTTTACAACGGGAAAGAGTTACAGCAGAACGAGTTTGGAGCTGGTGGGAATGGATTGAGCTTGTATGATTATGGGGCACGTATGTACGACCCGCAAACAGGAAGATGGTGTGGTATTGACCAGTTGGCATCAAAATTTGAAAGTTGGACACCATTTGGTTATGTACGAGCAAATCCCGTAAGACTAACCGACCCAGATGGAAGAGAGGACACTGATTTCAAAGACGCAGATGGAAAAATGGTCAAACATGTGGAAGACAACTCCAATGCCGTATTTCAACAAACAGGAACTGGCGTTAACAAGCACTATGAATTTAATGGCTGGGATGAGTCAAATGATGGAGAAAACAAGGTTAATTTGACAACTGCAATTCAGGAGCAACAAAATTTGAATAATGGGAACTCCGCTTTGGAACCTGGGAATGGGGCTACTTATTGTAATTATGCCACTCAGAACGTTCTTAAAACAGTTATTTCAGGTTCAAATAACTCATCAGGTCTGGATATAACAGGTATGGCGAATAGCATGACCAATAATTTTGCAACTAACCCACTTCTAATAGCAACAACCCAAGCTGGAGCTACGACTGCTGCTGCAAATGGCAACCTGGCATTGTTTGGTTATAATAATCCAAATGGACACGGTCACGTTGGCACGTTTTCTGTAGGGGAAAACGTAGATAAAGGAGCTATTGCTAATATAGGGGCCAGTAATGGATTTAAAGCGGTTGGGCCAGGTAAAGGTTCTGTTTTCTCTTCCCAAACATTGCTTAATAGCGTCTCCTTCTATACCCTAAGCCCAACTGTTACACCGAAAACGGGGTATCACTATGTAGAACAAGTTAGGACTAACCAGTTTGGAAATCCTGTACCGACAGGCGTGATTAGAAAAACATCGAACTTAAACGGAACAAATTAAACGACTATTCAAAACCCCAATCATGAATATTAAATTTTCATACGCACTTCTGCTATCTCTCTGCCTTTCCAACTTTATCTTATTTGGTCAAGCCAAGAAAGATTCTTGTTGTTTGTCAAAATCTGATTTGGTTGGTGTTTGGCAGCGCGACAATGAACTCGTTGGTAGCGGGCTTGCACAGAACTTCGAATTTTATGATAACAACACGTTCGTTCTGAATCTATCCAGTATGTCCGATGACCTTCGGGACATCATACAAGTAAAGGGGAAGTACCGTCTGGCTGAAGATAAAATGTATTTCACTTTTACGTCAAGGGTAATCAGAGAAGGGAAAATTGAGTTAACGGATGGCGGCATTTCATTAAACTTATTTGAAATTAAAAGTACCAAAGTCAAAGAGATTCCTGAGCCAAATCCGAAAGAGTTAGTTGACCCTTGCTATATTACTCTTATTTCAAACAAACAAATCAAGCTTTCAAACGAGGTATATTTTAAGGTTAAGGTTCAATAAAGCGATTCCATCTTCCCCCAAGCTCTCCATCCTCCGAATGCTGGGAAAATCAGAGCTAATCATGAAAACAACTATGCTGAAATTGATATTAGAATTATCCTGCCTTGCAGGACTTTCATGTGACCAGAATACACATGCAAATATCTCCCAAGACATTGCGGAAGCAAAGCAACGTGGCGTATTGATTGCCGAATACACTGCAAATCCTAACCCATATAAATTAAATGACACCTTGCCATTACATGTAAAAGAAGCTTGGATTGAAAACCACTGGGTAAAATCAGGAGGGGCTAATAGCACACATATATTGCAGGGGTATCAACTCTGCATTAATACAGAGAAGGAGGATATAGAGGGTATTGACTTATTACGTTGGACAATCGGCATTAATGGCGATCATTATATCAGAACTTGCAGCCTGAATTCCTTAGTCGGAGACTTTGCAAAGCTTCCTGGTGATACCATAACCTATGTGGTCCAGCTTGGAGACATGTTAAGCGACTCACATGAAGTGAAGAAGATCGGACAATTGATATTAATTAGAAAGAAGTGACCTTCCTCACCCTCTCCATCCTCCGAATGCTGGGAAAATCAGAGCGGACTTGCCCTCCGACTTGCTTGCCGAAGTGATAACGGAGGCAGGAGCAGTAGCGAAGGAGGGGAAACGCCTGCCTGCCGTAACACAGGCCTGCGCGACGGCAGGCAGGGAGCGAAGGGAAATGGAGGCAGGTTAGTGGGTTCCATTCGATTCATGATCGGATGGGTTCCTTACCCACTGACAAAAATAGGACACCATAACATAAAGTAAAAAAGGATATGAAACTAAATGAAAAAGCAATCCAAAACAACGACTGTGTACCGTATTGACCTTGAAAAGGGCAAGTACACAACAATCTCAGGAGAAATCTTGATGAACAATAACCTAAGAGACAGTGCAAAGACACTGCTCCAACTCATTCTCAACAATACCGAAGGTGACTAATATTATTCGAAATCGTTTGTTTTTTTATTCGTTTTTCACAGCAATTGCTTTTGTTAGTTGTAATCAACAGAACAAAGCAGATATTGAGCATGATTCATTGGGAAATAAAATCTTTGTTCAACGTGATTCCTCAGGAAAAATTGTAGCACGGAGAATCCTTATTGACAGCTCAAAGCATTCCGAAATCGTTTTAAAGTATGATAATAATGGAATTCTTGCTGATTCATTTTGCTCAACGAATGGGAAAATAGAAGGAATAAGAAAACAATTAGACGACAGTGACGGCGTAATATTAACAACTTATTCAGAAGGAGTCCAAAAAGGGGAGAAAAAAGCTTATTATTCCAATGGAAAAATGTTCTATTCAGGATTCAAGAATGGCGACAAAATGGTTCATGAATGGAATTACTACTATAAAAGTGGGATACGAAGTTCATATAAATACTATTCGGCTCAGGGGAATTTAACATACGTTCGAATGTATGATAATCATGGAAAGCTAACATTAAAAAAGGGAGCTGGGATTATTGAATTCAGATACAAAAATGACACAGTCAAGCTGAATGATTCTTTCCATTCGACAATGATTATTGCAAACCCACCGAACTCCACAGTGACAGTATTTCATGAAGATTTGGATAAAAATGAGAACCCTGTTAAAACAACTCAGTTGCAAAATAATGAGGGGCAAGCGACAGTAGTCATCGAAGCGACCAAAAAAGGGCACTGGGTTCTCGGCTTTAAGTGGAATATTTATGATTCAATCACGCACGAAACAGAAAGCGGCAAACAAAAAATGATATTATACGTTAAATAAAATCACCGTTGTCTAACAACTCAATTACTACCAATCTCAAACTTCCGATTGATTACCGAATAGGTAAACTCTTCCCTCCACCTGCGATTTATCGAGGCTACACATTCTGGGCTTTCGGATTAATTCTAATCTTCCTTATCCATGCGAACAATTCCTGGTGGATTGGCCTTATACTTTTAGTGGTTGGAGCCGTTTGGGTTGTGCCCTATATAGGTAAATTCGGAGGTATAACCTTCATTCCCTCTCTACCCGTTCGCTTGCAATAGAAATCCCGAGCTCTGGAGTGCCCCCGGACAACACGCGATTCACATTAACTACTTATAATCAGCCATTTACATAAATAATTAGTCAGTATTTTACACTTATATATTTAATATATAGATTTGATTTTAAATATATATATGTATATTTGAGTTTTGATTTAAACTTATTTAGTTATGAAAGACAGCAAACAATGGCTATTAATAGGGCAGATTGATAAGAAGCTGGAATCTGCTAAAGGGCTGGACACGAAAATAGTGCCTCCGGCAAACGGATGGATTAATGGAATACGGAAAGCACTAAAGATGTCACTCCGACAGTTGGGATTAAGGCTTAAGAAATCCCCCCAAAACATTATTGCGTTAGAAATCCGGGAGACCACCGGAGCAATTACAATAAATACGATGAAAGATGTAGCCCGTGCCCTGGATATGAAATTCGTTTATGCGTTTGTTCCCAAAGACCTGAGCCTGGAGGAAATGATTGAAAAAAAAGCAAGGGAAAAAGCCACTGAAATTGTGCAGCGCACTTCCAACACTATGATGCTGGAGAATCAGGAAAATACTTCAGAGCGACTTCAGAAAGCCATAAAGGATAAAACCGAAGAACTTAAAAACACAATACCGAAATACTTATGGGATTGAGTCTTGATTATCAGGACGGTCAAACTCCATTGTCCGAAGAAGAGAAGGATGGGCTACTCATTGGAAGTATAGCAACACGTGGGGAGCTGGATGAGTTCGAGCAATTAAATATAGAAAAAGCAATTGAGTGGACCTTGACACGGAAGTTCGGGAAAGGGCGCGTGGTTTCCGAAGAATTTGTGCTTGACCTGCACCGGAAAATGTTTGAGGATGTTTGGAGCTGGGCAGGGAGCTTCAGAAAATCGGATAAAAACCTTGGTGTTATGTGGATGTTTATTGGGATGGAACTCAAAAAACTCCTTGATGACTGCTCCTTCTGGATTGAGAATATGGCCTTCAGCGAAGATGAAATCGCTATTCAATTCAGTCATAGAATCGTTGCTATACACTGCTTCCCGAATGGAAACGGCAGACACTCCAGGCTTATCGCAGATGTGATTATAAGTCACTTGTTTGGGAACCCTGTTTTTACCTGGAACCGGAATAGCTTGGTTAAAAAAGGTGAAGCACGGACAAGTTATCTGACGGCAATAAAGCAAGCAGACAAAGGAAATATTCAGCCCCTAATTTCTTTCGCACGAACATAACCGGGAATCCGAAATTCTATTTTCCTAAAACCGTCTCCAATCAGGGATTGAATAACTCCCCACCGGATAAAAAATACTTCGTAATTTCGTTCCCTACTTCAAAAGGAGGAACGTATGAAATTCGGAACCAAAGCTATCCATGCAGGTCAGGAGCCCGACCCTACAACAGGTGCTGTGATGACCCCTATTTACCAGACATCTACTTACTGGCAGGAATCGCCCGGTAAACACAAAGGTTATGCCTATGCACGGGGTAAAAATCCAACCCGTACTGCATTGGAAAAATGCCTGGCTGAACTGGAAGGAACAAAACACGGGCTTTGCTTTTCAAGCGGAATGGGCGCTACCGATGCTGTCATCAAGCTGCTCCGCCCGGGTGATGAAGTGATAACAGGTGATGACCTCTATGGGGGTACTTATAGAATGTTTACCAAGGTATTCGAACCTTTCGGGATAAAATTCCACTTTGTGGATTTGAAAGATCCTCAGAACATACGCAAGTTTGTGAATGCGAAAACAAAACTGATCTGGCTGGAAACACCCACCAACCCGACCATGCAGATCATCGATATTGAAGCCTGCTCCAAAATTGCCAAAGAACATAAACTGATCCTGGCTGTTGACAATACGTTTGCCTCTCCCTTCCTGCAAAACCCCGTCCTGCTTGGTGCGGATATTGTCATGCATTCTGTAACCAAATACATCAGCGGTCACAGCGACGTGATTATGGGCGCTCTGTGTGTGAATGATGACAAGCTGTATGCCGATCTTGCTTTCATTCATAATTCCTGCGGCGCCACTCCCGGGCCGATGGACAGCTTCCTGGTATTGCGCGGGGTAAAGACCCTGCATATACGGATGGAAAGACATTGCTATAACGGGCGTAAGATTGCGGAGTTTCTCAAAACGCATCCCAAAGTGGACAAGCTTTACTGGCCAGGCTTTCCCGATCACCCCAACCATGCCATTGCCAAAAAACAAATGAAGGATTTCGGTGGAATGATCTCTTTCTCCCTGAAAGGAAACAGCCAGGAAGATGCTTTTAAACTGGCCTCGGCCTTCAAAGTGTTTACCCTCGCCGAATCCCTGGGAGGTGTAGAATCTCTTGTGAACCACCCCGCCACCATGACCCATGCTTCTATTCCCAAAGCGGAAAGGGAACATGCCGGTGTTGTCGATTCTTTGCTCAGACTGAGTGTAGGTATTGAAGATATCGAAGACCTCCTGGCTGACATAAAGCAGGCCCTGGGCTGATTTGCATATTCAGCCTTTGCTCACTACCTTTAGTACTTCATCGTACAGGGTATGAATTACTATTATATCACCGGAACAAGCCGGGGGCTGGGAAAAGCCCTGGCAGCCTATTACCTCCAGGAAGGACCGGATAACCGTGTTGTTGGCATTTGCCGTAACCAGGAGATTACACATGAGAATTATGAGCACTGGACGGTTGATCTGAGCAACCCGGATGAATTCAAAGCTGTTCGTTTCCCACTGCATCACGATGCTAAAAAATTAGTGCTCGTCAACAATGCCGGTCTGATAGGGATGATCAAACCCCTCGGACAACTCAGCGCCGAAGCCATTATCCATAATTTTCAGGTCAACCTCGTAGCACCTGCCGTACTGACTAACCAGTTTATGATCAGCTACAGGGAATCAGAGGCTAAAAAACTTATTGTTAATGTCAGCTCCGGTGCAGGAAAGAATCCCATAGGAGGATGGAGTCCTTATTGTTCATCCAAAGCCGGACTGGATATGCTGAGCAGGGTGGTTGATGAAGAACAGCGCCACAGCTTTGGACGACCGTTCAGGATCTTATCCGTTGCTCCGGGTGTTATTGACACACAAATGCAGGAAGAGATACGTTCGGCCTCCGCTGCTGACTTTATCCGCCTGAATGATTTCATCAACTATAAAATTGAAAACCAGCTCGCACATCCGGAACAAATTGCCCGGAAATTTGCCCATATCATACGCCATTCAGAGGAATATAAGCACACCCTCATGTCTGTTAAGGATATACCTGCAGAACAGTAACCACAGCAACTTTTTACCATGAAGAAATTTTATTCCCTTCCCATACTGATCCTTCTGTTCGTTTCCGCCGGCAAAGCTCAGACCGGCGAAACCCTGAAATATTGCGGCACTCCGGCTATTTACGAAAAGCTGTATCGCGATAATCCAAAGATGAAAGCAGAGTTTGAAGCCAATGAACTGGTATTGAAAAATCAGGATGCTCTCGATTTTATGCATGGCTATAGGCAGATGAAAACCGTCTCCTCTGCACCCACCTATATTATTCCCGTTGTATTCCATATCCTTCACGATTATGGTCCTGAGAATATTTCCGATGCACAGGTTCTGGATGAAGTGAATATCCTGAACCGGGATTACCGTAAGCTGAATGCAGATACTTCAGTGGTGGATTCCGTTTTCAAAAGTATCATTGCTGACACAAAAATTGAATTCCGCCTTGCTCAGATCGACCCGAACGGAAAATGCACCAACGGCATTGACCGTATTGCTTCTTTACAAACGTATATAGGTGATGATAATTCCAAACTGAATCCCTGGCCCCGGAATAAATACCTGAATGTATGGGTCGTGAAAACCATTTCTAACGGAGCTGCCGGTTATGCATACCTTCCTTCCAATTTTCTTAGCTCCACTATTGACGGTATCCTTATCCTTTCGAATTACATTGGCAGTACAGGAACCGGATCAACCGTAACGAGCCGCGCCCTGACACATGAAATAGGCCACTTCTTCAATCTCCAGCATCCCTGGGGCAATACCAACTCTCCCGGTGTATCCTGCGGTGATGACGCTGTTTCGGATACACCAATCACAAAAGGCTGGACACATTGTGCAACAGCTTCCACCGCAAAAATCTGCAATACCTCTATAGAGGAGAATTACCAGAACTATATGGATTACTCTTATTGCTCACGTATGTTCACCCTGGGTCAGGCCTCCCGTATGACCAATGCGCTCAATTCGGCAACCGCACAGCGTAATCAGCTGTGGACTGCATCCAACCTGAGTGCAACAGGCGTGCTCAATACCCCTGTTTTGTGTGCCCCAGTTGCCGACTTTATGCCGAATACACCGATCATGCTTTGTGCAGGGGCTTCGTATCAGTTCAACTACCTGCTGATGGCGGGTCAGCCTTCTTCCTGGAGCTGGCAGTTTCCGGGTGGAACACCTTCCTCCTCTACCGACTCTTTTCCCACCATTCAGTATGCTACACCGGGAACATACAGTGTAACACTGTCGGAAACGAATGCTTCCGGAACAAATTCCATAACCCGTACATCGCATGTGATTGTGAGCCCAACCACCACCACCTATACCTCCTCCTCCTATTCGGAAGGATTTGAAAATGCAACTGCCCTCACGAGCGACTGGACAATGATCAGTCCCCAGGGCAATGCCTGGCAACGCACAACCTCCGCTTTTTCATCCGGTGCTGCTTCGCTTAAGCAACACAATGCAGCCAGTATATTGGGTCAGACAGAATCGGCTGTAGGGCCTTCCATCGATATGACAAAAATCCCCAGCGCTGCCATGACCTTCCGCCTTGCCTTTGCCCAGCAGGCTACAACTGACAAGGATAATCTGAGGGTGTATTTCTCAAACGACTGCGGTCAGACCTGGCAACTGAGATATAACAAGCTCGGCACTGCATTAGCCACTACCTCCAGTCTCACAGGCAGCTTCGTCCCTAATTCCACACAATGGAGAACAGAAACTGTTGGAGTAAGCCCCTATCAAAGCTGGACTGATATGCGTTTCAAATTCGAAATTATCAACGGGGGTGGAAGCGATGTTTTTATCGATGATATCAATATCTATTCCTCTTTTGCAGGCATTCAGGAACAGGCGCTGGGCCTGAACAACCTGATGCTGTATCCTAACCCTGCTGATGATCATACCACTATTGCTTTCAGCACAGAAGATGCGCATCATGTAGCCATACACATTCAGGATATCGCAGGCCGGGAAGTGATGAAGGTTTGTGATCAAACGCTTGCTGCAGGCGAGCACTCGTTCCGGATCAACACTTCCGTTGTGTTGAAGCCCGGTATCTACATCACCTCCATTCAGATCAATAACCAACAGGTTACCAGGAAGCTGGTTGTCAGATAAGATCTTAGAAAAAGGCTCTTACCGTTGCTCCCCCTGTATGTATCGTCTTGATATTCTCACTTTGACGTCCTTCATAAGTGATGTTAACCTGTATGTTGTTCGATAAGGTGCGCTGATACCCTACTGACCAGGTTACATTTTTTCCGGGATGCAGACCATCCAGCATTTCATAAGCTACAGCGCTGTTGGGTGATCCGTTATAATGAAGATCTATATAATTGAGTTTGGCTGTCAGGCTTCCCTTATTCACAATATTGTATTTTGTTTCAGCCCCCAGATTACTGGAGAATACGGTTTCTCCTCCCTGATCTACATTGTTCTTCTTTTCCGTATACGCATAGTCAAAAGCCAGCCTGAAACGGTTATTGGGCTGGTAGGTAAGCTTTGGATCAGCACCTCTGTAAGCCAGAGTATAATCACGGTTCGCAAAAAACTGGGATGCATTGCTTTTGGTTCCGTCTTTTCCGGTTACTATCAGTCCGAGTGTCTTATTCATATTCCACCGTATACGAAGCTCATAAAAATCATTCAGCCTCGTCTCAAAACCGTTTGTCAGCAATGACTTCCCGCGTACATCCTGAAAATTCAGATCAATGCCGAACACAGGATCATTCTGATTGAAGAAAAGCGTATTGCGGAAGGATGAATTCAATGTGACCAGAGAAGTATCCAGGATGGATTTTAAAAACGGGTTGTATGCATTCACAGGATCCACACTGGTTGTCTTCCTGTCTACACGGTAGGTGGCCTGATCGGCAAAATGCGAAAGCCCTTTCTTAATCCCTTTCTTGTTGGTCCAGCGGGCTCCCGGCTTAAGCAGCAGATTCTGGCTGAACTGGTTTGTATATGCTTTTATATACTGATCGGTAGGTGTAAATACACGGATATAGGTAGCCTGATCAGGATACAAGGCTATCTCAAATTCATTCAGTTGTTTTATTCCATCCCCGTTATAATCAATCCAGGTATACTGACCCTGGCCTGCCGGAACAAGCACATAGGAGTATTCTTTTTTCTGTTCCAGCCCAGAGCCTGCTTCATAAAAGGTATTGGAGGTGAGCAACCCCTGCCAGAGGCGCAGATTGTATTCTATTCTACCTACAAGAGAGTTTTCTGGTTTCTGGGATGTCAGACTTGTACTCAGCACCTCCAGCTGACGATACGTAACGGTTGTCTTAAGGTCATTGTTTTTGTTTTTCAGAACGGCCAGGGAAAAGCCCAGGTCCTGTGCATCGGAAAGGGGATTAAAATGATTCTGGAATGCGGTAAAATCCTGGCGGTGCTTATAGCTCAGCCTGTATTTGTTGCGGGCTGTATCGGCGCTCTGTACATAGGCCTGCCATTCAAAAAAACTGAAACTCGTTGGCAGGAGACTGTCAGCTCCCGGTGCCCGCATTCGATTTACTTCCTGTTGCTCGGTAACACCTATGGTGATACGCCGTATTTTTTTGCTCAGCTCTGCTTTGTGACGCAGAAACTGTGAATTGCTTTGTGTGCCGCCTGTATTCAGCAGACTGACATTCGCCTTCAGCATATATCCAGCCCTGGCAAAAGTTCCGTTCATATCATTCTTCAGGCCATTGTATTCACTCCCTTCCATAAAACTGCTGAGGGTATAACCCAGGCTTCCATAACGGTTACGCGTAAGTGCAAAACCTGCTGTTGTATAATGCTGATCACTAACAAAAGGAAGGGTGCCCGTATTCCAGTCCCGCTCAAACTCCGTACTTCTGTAACGCTCTATAGGAGTGAAATTCTGCTGTACATACTCGTAATTCAGTGTTTTGGAAAAAATCCATTTACTCGTCATTGCCGGATCCGGAATGCCCGGTATCTCGCGCAGGTGAGCGGCATTCAGGACCCGTGCATGATCCAGACTGTCTTGTCTGCTTGGCTTTTTAAGGGCCGGTTTCCCTGTAGTATCCGGCGGCAAGGTACCGGAATAGGTTTTATTGTTCAGATTAAAACGAAATGCATAACCCGTATTGTTTTGATCGTCATAGGGCGAAAAAGTGTTCTGGTCATAATTACTCAATGCTCCTTCAACACCCAGTGTGGTGTGTTTGCTGAGGATAAATTCCCCGCCTCCGGTAATCATTTGTTTTTTCTTCGGCGTGACAAGCTGTATGACCGGAGCATAACTGCCCTGGTGAACACCGGAAACAGGTGCCACCCACTGAAATACCCGCCCGTTGGCACTGGAAGGGATATTGATATAATCACCGTTTCCGGCACCCACATTGCTGAAGCTAAGCTGGAAATGCGAAACAGCCGGATCATTGGAATAGATATAGACCCCTGTGGTATAATGAATACCCGACACAACGGTATCGCCTCCAATGGGTTTTCGGTACAGCACAAGACTGTTTGACCAGGCTACAGAATCAACAGCAGGGTATATGGCTTTCGAGAGGGTATCCCCTATATTGTGCAGGAGTTTTTTTTCCGGATCGCTCAGTGACTGTTGTACGGGCTGATTTTTATTGTCCTGTTCGGAATAGGCATGAAAATACAGTTTCATGTTTTTACGGGTATATTCATCTGTGAAGTTTAACAGGGAGCGGGAATAATTTTTGTCCGAATACTGGTATTCAACGATGATACGTTTGTCTTTTGTGATCAGGTTCCGCGATGTGAACACCACCTGTGAAGTATTGTAATCTATCACATAGTCGTATTCCTGACCTCTTTTCATCAGCTGCCCGTCTATAAATACTTTTTCACTTCCGGAAAGAATAATGATGAACGGTTCGTTTTCATTTCCACGCAAGGTATAAGGGCCCTGGTTGCCTTCCACCCCTTCCAGCTGCATACGTCCGAACTTACCTTTTGAAATGGCTACACTGGCCGATACACGCATATGAGCCTGACCAAGGGTATCCTTTGTATCGGTTGCCAGTCCTATAAGCGTTGAAAATCCCAGACCCTGAACTTTCTTATTGTAGTTGAGAAAATATCCGGAAGGTTTGCCGACAACAAAATCGCCTGCAACAAGTTTGGAGTTTTTATTCGACAATTGTATGAATACTTTATCAAACTCCTGAAGGTTCTGTGTATTTCCCTGGGGCTGTATAGGGATATTCTGGTCGGAAGCCGCCAGCAGGATATCCACATCATTCGACAGTTTGCCGGCCAGCTGCAAGTTTAAACTCGAATTAAGAGCCAGATCCTGATTGTTTCCGAAACTCAGTCCCCGTGAAATACTTCCGCTTTTGGTAAGCCCTGTCATGCTGAAGATATCGGAGCTGGCAGCAGTGGCTCTGTAGATGAAAGGATTTATAAACCCTTTCTTGTCCGGTAGCAACAGATTTGGATCTTTATGGCGCCGGGGTTCGGAAAAGAGATAAGGAAAGACTTTATAGCTGACAGTCAGGGAATCTTCCGGTCTTTTTTTGAAATAAATAAGCGATTCGCTGTAGTTGATGGTATAGGCAGATGTATCTAATGCTGCTCCTTTACTGAGCAGGCGGCATGCACCCGGTACCAGGCTCAGGGTATCCAGCTTCAGCGTATCGGAATGAAGCAATGTTTTTTTGGAACGCAGGCTGTTTTGTCCCTGTGCCAGGTTTAAACCCGGCACTGAAAGAACAAACAGGAACAGCAATATGTATCGGATAATAACCCGCAATGTAAATACAGAATCAGAATTAATTTTAAATATACAAATATAGGCTGCTCAGACCCCGAATAACCTTCAAGGTTTTAACGGGTTGAAACCTTATCTTTGGCCGTTAATCTGCGTAATTAAAGACAAAGTTCCAGACTATATACGTAATTCCATGGGAAAAATTATTTCATACAATGTAAATGGCATTCGCTCTGCAATAAGTAAAGGCTGGCTGGAATGGCTTAAAGCTGCTGATCCGGATGTAGTTTGCCTGCAGGAAATCAAAGCCAATGAAGAACAGCTGGACCTGAGTCTTTTTGAGAAGGCCGGCTATCACAGTTACTGGCATTCGGCTGAAAAGAAAGGCTATAGCGGGGTTGCTATCCTCTCGAAGAAAAAACCGGACCGGATTGTGACCGGTTGCGGAATAAAGATTTATGATGCGGAAGGCAGGGTGCTCCGGGCCGATTTCGGGGATGTATCCGTCATGAGTGTTTATATGCCTTCCGGCTCAAGCGGGGAAGAACGTCAGGCTTTCAAGATGAAATGGCTGGACGACTTTCAGAATTACATCACTACCCTGAAAAAGGAAAGGCCCAACCTGATCATATCAGGCGATTACAATATCTGCCATAAGCCTATTGATATTCATAATCCGGTCAGCAATGCGAATTCCTCCGGCTTTTTACCCGAGGAAAGGGAATGGATAGACGGGTTCATGAAAACGGGTTTTATCGACTCTTTCCGCCTTTTCAATACGGATCCGCATCATTATACCTGGTGGACTTTCAGGGCCAATGCCAGGGCAAAGAATCTGGGCTGGCGTATTGATTATCATCTGGTCAGTGAACCCCTGAGAAAAAAGATCCGGAATGCCACTATTCTTCCCCAGGCCAAACATTCAGATCATTGTCCCCTTACGGTTGATATTGATTTTTAGGCTTTTTTGCCCGAATACAAGGATATTTATCGGATTAATAGGCTTTCTGGTTTCAATATCCAATATTTTTGTACTTTTAGTCGCTTATTAGCCGTATTGTGCTCTTGGGTAATCAATTGGAATCCCTGTATTATATATCAATATGAATCCCGCAGAAATTCCTGCATACATAAATCAGGAGTTCTTAGCATTCAAAACCAATTCTATGTCTATCAAGAAGATTAGTCTTTGTTTACTTTCAGCGGCATTCCTCCTATCCTGCGGGAACGACGGGAATGACAAAAAGAAGGAACGTAAATCCTTTGGCCCTATCCATGTTGGAGGTGTATTCCGGATGAATGAGGTTGATGATTTCAAAAACCTCTATCCCCTGAATATTCAGGAAGAATATTCTTACCATGTTGCCAGCCAGGTGTATGAAGGCCTTGTTAAGCTGGATCAGAAAACCCTGAATGTTATTCCCTGTCTTGCCGACAAATATGAAATCAATGAAGATGCAACGAAATTCACTTTTCATATCCGTGACAAAGTCCGTTTTCATGATGACCCCTGTTTTGCCGATGGCAAAGGCCGGGAAGTAAAAGCAGCTGATTTCAAATGGTGCTTCGACAAACTTTGTGAATACAATACCAATAATCAGATGTTCACAATCACCTTCAAAAACAGGGTGGTTGGAGCAGATGAATATTTTCAGTCTACAATAGATAAAAAGCCGCTTAGCGGCGGTGTTTCCGGTGTAAAAGTTATCGACGACCATACCCTTGAAATCACCCTTAAACAATCTTTTGCCGGCTTCCTCAATATCCTCATCACTCCCGGATGCTGGTTATATCCGAAAGAAGCTCTTGATAAATACAAGGAAGACATGAGTTTTCAGTGTGTAGGTACAGGAGCCTTTCATGCAAAGAGTATCAAACGCGGTGATTATGCCATCCTGGAAAGAAATGAGAATTACTGGAATGTGGATGAATATGGAAACCGCCTTCCGTATATGGATGTACTGCATTTTACGTTTTTGAAAGACAAGAAAGCCGAACTGCTAAAATTCCGCAGTAAGGAACTTGATATGATTTTCCGTATTCCCGTTGAAATGATTCCTTCCCTGATGGGAGAACTGAAAGATGCAAAAAGCGGTGGTGCTGATTTCGATATGCAGAGCACTCCTGCTCTCCGTATCACCTATTATGGTTTCCAGCATTTACTACCTCCTTTCGACAATAAGAAAGTACGCCAGGCTTTCAACTATGCCATAGACAGGAGAAATATCGTGAAATACACTCTGCAGGGTGAAGGCGAACCGGGTGAATATGGTATTGTTCCTCCTGCTTTCAAGGATTACGACACCGTCGGATTTGTCGGCTATCATTATAACAAAGAGAAAGCTCAGAAGCTGATGGCTGAAGCCGGATACCCTGATGGAAAAGGTTTTCCTGTCATAAGCCTTGAATTCAACGGAGCCGGCGGAGACCGGAACGAAGGTGTTGCTTCTGTCGTTGCAAAAATGCTGAAAGAAAATCTGAATGTAGAGGTGAAGCTGGACCCTATGCTTATGGGACAACATATGGAGAATATGGAAACCGGCAAATCAAAATTCTTCCGTACAGGATGGGTTGCTGACTATCCGGATCCGGAAACATTCCTGGATTTGTTTTACAGCAAGCACATTCCTGCTAAAATGGAAGAACAGTCGTATGTGAACATTTGCCGCTATCGCAGTACACGTTTTGACTCCATCTTTGATGCTGCCAAAAAGGAATTTGACCCCAAAAAGAGAGCAGAACTTTACCGTAAGGCCGACCAGGTTGCAACAGACGATGCTGCCATCATGCCTATCTATTATGAAGAAATTGACCGCCTTCTGCAAAAGAACATCCGGAATTTTGATGTCAACGGAATGGAATACCGTGATCTGAGCAAAGTATGGATAGAGCCTGACAAAGCCGGGAAAAAATAAAAAAAATTTTGTACAAAGACCTCCAGAGTATTCGAAACTCCGGAGGTCTTTTTATTTTTCAGTATGCAGTGTCCGCATCAGGAGGCGCTTCGCCACCGGCAGGAATGTTTCATTAAAAGGAATATCCATAGCCGTTTCCACTGCATAGACTGCAGGATTTGGCAGCCGGGGCATTCCCCTGATAAGATCCGTTTTAATGGATACATAGGTATGGATGAGGCTGCTAGTATAGGTAGTTACAAAAGATAAATGCAAGGCCCTGTATTTATCATCCGGCTGCTCAAAAATGCTCACTTCATATTCATACACCTCTGTATTGGCAGTACGGCCTCCTTTTAAAAACAGGTAACCGTAATCCGAACTCAGGGGAACAAGACCAACAGGTTGTATCTGTGTTTCTTTCTCTACAAGCTCATAGATTTTCTTCCCTTCTTCCAAAGCCTGCCCGAAACGGGGCAGGGAAAAATCAAGAATATGTTCGATCTCCTCCATCAACCGGTCATCTGTAGAAATCTTCTCATACATCAGGCGGAATTTATCCAGATCAAAGCCTTGCAAACGCTGCTGAAAAGAATCGCTGAGGTGCTGTTTGCTTTCTCTTAACGCTTTTGCATTCCGGTAGTGCTCTACCAGTTCTGACAAAGGCGGATACAGGCATACGCGGTCGAATTGCCTGTCCACCTCCTGAAGCCAGGCAAGAAGCACATACTTCTTATATTCAAAATCTACATGTTTCTCTGTGATCCAGTCTGCACTCAGTTTCTTGGCCATCATGTGAATTGCATTGCTGAAAGCTTTTACGGATATGGGTTTCAGAAGGTTTCCGCTATGTTAATAAATTTATGGTTTGCTGCCTGTCCATACCTGCTTCCTGTCGTAATTTTGAACCAACCTTAAAACTCACGGATGAGACCAGCCCTTCCTGCACGTATCCTGTTTACCCTTGGAATAAGTATGTTCCTTTTTTCCTGTGTCCCCCAGCGTAAGCTGGAAGAAGAAGAAAAAAAGAGAAAAAGCTGCGAGTCTGAGCTTCAGGCTACCAAAACCTCCAAACAGGCAATGGAAACAGAACTAAATGAAACCAAATCCAAACTGACAGATGTTGAAAAACGTCTTGCGGGACTGAAAAACGATACCAATATCCTTGGCACCTCCCTTCGTCTCAAAACGGAACAGTATGCCCAGCTTATGGCCAATTATGAGCTCCTGCTTCGCCAGAACAAGGAATTGAGGAATGGTATGGCTGATGAAAATTCCAAGCTGAGCGGACAGCTCAACACCACCCAGGAAGAACTGCTCCGTAAACAGGATGAACTTAAGAAACTGGCTGTACAGCTTGATCAGAAACAAAAAGATCTGGATCAGAAACAAAAAGACCTGGATGCAACCAATTCTCAGCTTAAACTCAGGGAAGCCCGTGTAGCAGAGCTGGAAAATACCCTCAAACAGAAAGATCAGGCTGTCAATGACCTGAAGAAAAAAATTACAGATGCCTTACTGGGATTTGAAGGCAAGGGGCTTACCGTTACCCAGAAAAACGGTAAGGTATATGTTTCCATGGATGAGAGTCTGCTCTTCGCATCCGGAAGTACCAAGGTGGAAGCCAAAGGAGAAGAAGCCCTTAAAAATGTTGCCAAGGTGCTGGAACAGAATAAGGATATCAATGTCATGGTAGAAGGCCATACCGATGATGTACCCATGAAGGGACACGGGGATATCAAAGACAACTGGGATCTGAGTACAATCCGTGCAACGGCTATCGTCAAAATTCTGGTGACCAGCGCCGATGTTGACCCCAAGCGCTTGACAGCTGCAGGAAGAGGAGAATACTTTCCGCTTGATCCGGCAAAAACAGCAGAGGCCCGTAAGAAAAACCGACGCACAGAAATCATCCTCACTCCGAAAATGGATGACCTGTTTAAGGCCCTCGAAACTAATTAGACACCAGACATTAGACACAAGAATCAAGACGACCAATGAAGGGATTGTATTCATCTGTTATGTTCCTTATCCTTTTCGGTTTTGTAAACTCACTTGCGGCCCAGGAAAAAATGAAACCCATCGTGGAGGTTTCCGTTATCAAATTCGATAACTATGATAACGTGGACGGAGAACAGAAATTATTTTTTCAGCGTTATCTCCAGGACAGCCTGAAACGGGATGTCGCTCCGCATTTCGACATTGCCTTCGCCCTCACACACTTCCGTTTCCCTCCTCCGAATGATACGCTTGCGGGTTTGCTTGCACATAAAAAAACACCGGCCTGTAAGCCGGCTGAATACGACACGCAAAAACGCCTTGTTCATTATTACCGTAATCCGGTAGAGCATTATATTTTCGAATATAATACCTTTGGCAACCTGGCCAGCATACAACGCTGGGGTGTTAAACACAAAACCGCACAACTTACTTTTATCTATATCTATGAGCGACAAAGCCATTAACCGTCTGATCTGGGGATTCACCGCATTTGTTATATTGGCTGTCGGAGTCCTGAATCGCAAAGTCCTTCCCCTGCCTGGCTCCACGCCCGACTTTGTGTACCGCCTCCCTAAGGTGAATGCCATGCTGAATGGAACCTGCAGCCTGCTCCTGTTGCTGTCCTTCTACTTCATCCGTCAAAAAAATATTGCCGCCCACCGCAAACTGAACCTGACCGCCTTATTGCTTTCAGCAATGTTCCTCTGTACCTATATTGTATATCACTGGCTGATACCGGCCGAAGCCACCTTCCCAAAAGAGAATGGTTTGAGACCCCTATACCTTTTTATCCTGTTAAGTCATATCACCCTTGCTATGGTAGCCCTTCCCCTGGTGCTCAAGTCCTTTCAGCGTGGTCTTAAAATGGAAATCCCTGCACATAAGCGCCTTGTCCGCTGGGCTTATCCTATCTGGCTGTATGTAACAGTAAGCGGGGTAGTGGTTTATCTGATGATGGCGCCGTATTACCAGCACTAAGGCTTGACCGGTATGCGCGCTTTTTGTACTTTTGTAATCCATGTTACAAAGGCTAAAAACACCTTTCTTTCTTTTTCTCCTCATTGGTCTGTTATTCCTGGCTTCTCCGGAAGTTCATGCCCAGGGATGCTCCCAGTGTAAAATGATACCCCAGAGCGATCTCCAGAACGGAGGCCATATCGCCAGTGGTATCAACAAAGGCATCCTGTACATGATGGCCCTGCCCTATATTATCCTGTTCCTCCTTTTCCGCAAACAGATTATCGGCTTTTACAAACAGCTGCGCGCACGAAAATAATTTTTATCTTTGTATCACGTTCTTTACTATCACTTATCCGGAAAGGTGGAGGGATCACGCCCTATGAAGCCTTGGCAACCCATTTGGGATTTAAGATTTATGATTTTAGATTTATGATTTTACGGTGTGTGTAAATCATAAATCTAAAATCATAAATCTTAAATTAAAAAGAAGGTGCCAACTCGTCCTTAGCCAATGGCTTCGGGAGATAAGTCAGAAATTATTTGAAATGTATTAACATGGATAATCTCTTCTGGCGAAAACAGAAGGGATTTTTTTATTTTAAAGAACAGACAGAACAAAACTTAGAGACAAGACACATGCCCGACATCCGACAGGAATTAGAAAAACGGATTTTAGTTATTGATGGTGCAATGGGCACCATGATTCAGCCTTATAAGCTGGGTGAAAAAGATTTTCGCGGGGAGCTGTTCCGGGACTGGAAAAGCGACCTCAAGGGATTCAATGACCTGCTGTGCCTTACCCGCCCTGATGTCATTTCAACCATACACCGGGAATACCTGAAAGCCGGTGCCGATATTATTGAAACCAATACATTCAATGCCAACCGTATTTCCATGGCCGATTATCACATGGATATACAGGATGTGGATATCAATCTCCATGCTGCCCGCATTGCCCGTCAGTGTGCCGATGAGTTTACCAAAGCCGACCCCTCCCGACCCCGATTCGTGGCAGGAGCAGTCGGCCCTACCACCCGCACGCTTTCCATTTCTCCCGATGTAAACGACCCTGGATTCCGGACCGTCAACTGGGATGAAGTTCTTTTTGCCTATATGGAACAAATCCGCGCCCTCATCAAAGGAGGTGTGGACCTGATCCTGATTGAAACTATTTTTGATACACTGAATGCCAAAGCTGCCCTCTTCGCTGCCCAGAATATTTTCGAGGAAACCGGTATCACCCTCCCCATCATGATTTCCGGTACCATTACAGATGCAAGCGGACGGACTTTATCGGGCCAGACCGTTGAGGCTTTCCTGAACTCGGTGAGTCATGCCGATCTGTTAAGTATAGGCCTTAACTGTGCCCTCGGAGCTCATGAGATGAGGCCTTACCTGGAAGAACTTTCGGCCAAAGCTCCCTTCTTTATCAGTGCTTACCCCAATGCCGGTCTGCCAAACCAATTCGGCGAATACGATGAAAGCCCCGAACATATGGGCCATCAGATTCATGATTTTATTGACAGCGGTTTCATCAATATCGTAGGTGGTTGCTGTGGAACAACGCCGGGACATATCACCCATATTGCAGCGCATGCTGCCAAAGCAAAACCAAGGAAACGGCCGGTTATAGAGCCCTTCCTGAGGCTCAGCGGACTGGAGCCTGTCACCCTACGCCCCGATTCCAACTTCATGAATATAGGCGAACGGACCAATGTGACCGGCTCGCGTAAATTCGCCAAACTCATTATTGACGGGGATTATGAAGCAGCTCTGGCTATTGCCAAAGACCAGGTCGAAGGGGGTGCACAGGTTATTGACATTAACATGGATGAAGGCATGCTGGATGCCGTTGCTGCCATGACACGCTTTCTGAATCTCATCGCTTCCGAACCCGATATTTCAAAGGTTCCGATTATGATTGACTCCTCGAAGTTTCATGTTATTGAAGCGGGTCTGAAATGCATTCAGGGTAAAGGAATCGTGAATTCCATTTCCCTGAAAGAGGGTGAAAAAGTGTTTATTGAACATGCACGTATCGTAAAGCGTTACGGAGCTGCCGTCATCGTCATGGCTTTTGATGAACAAGGCCAGGCTGATACACTGAATAGAAGAATTGAAATCTGTTCCAGAGCGTATAAGATCCTTACGGAAGTCGTAAAGTTTCCGGCCCAGGATATCATTTTCGATCCGAATATTTTTCCCGTTGCCACAGGCATGGACGAGCATCGTCTGAATGCCCTTGACTTTTTTCATGGCACCAAATGGATCAAGGAAAACCTTCCCCTGGCTAAAGTAAGCGGAGGTGTTTCCAATGTATCCTTCTCTTTTCGGGGCAATGATCATGTACGGGAAGCTATTCATGCCGCATTCCTGTATCATGCCGTTAAAAACGGAATGGATATGGGTATTGTAAACCCGGGTCAGCTGCAGGTGTATGATGAGGTTAAAAAGGATCTGCTTGAGCTGGTGGAGGATGTACTCCTGAACCGTCGTGATGATGCTACCGAACGTCTGGTGAATCATGCAGAAACCATCAAAGGTGCCGGAAAACAAAAGGATATAAAGGATGAAGAGTGGCGCAAAGCCCCTGTGGAAGAACGCCTGAGCCATGCCCTCGTAAAAGGTATTGTGGATTATATCGATTCGGATGTGGAGGAATGCAGACAGCAGTCAACCCGCACCCTCGATGTGATTGAGGGTCCTCTGATGGCCGGAATGAATGTGGTCGGTGATCTGTTCGGCAGCGGTAAAATGTTCCTTCCCCAGGTTGTTAAAAGCGCCAGGGTGATGAAGAAAGCCGTAGCCTACCTGCTTCCCTATATGGAAGAAGAAAAAAAACGCAATGGCTCCGTTCAGAAAAATGCGGGGAAAATACTCATGGCTACCGTCAAGGGCGATGTACATGATATCGGTAAAAATATTGTCGGTGTTGTGCTTGCCTGCAATAACTATGAAATCATTGACCTGGGTGTCATGGTATCGGCTGATAAAATTCTCGCTGAAGCCATTAAACACGATGTGGATCTTATCGGACTCAGCGGACTCATCACTCCTTCCCTGGATGAAATGGTGCATGTGGCCAAGGAAATGACGCGTACCGGAATGAAGATTCCTCTTCTTATCGGAGGGGCCACAACATCGCGTGTTCATACCGCTGTTAAAATAGCTCCGCATTATGCATTTCCTGTTGTGCATGTAAACGACGCTTCCAAATCGGTTCCGGTAGCCAGCAGCCTGATTTCGGAAGAACTCCGGCCGGCCTTTATGAAAACAGTGGAAGCCGATTATGAACGCCTGCGTGAACAGAATAAGAATGCCCAGGCTCAGAATAAATTTATTCCGCTTACGGAAGCACAGGGCAACTCTTTCCCGACCGACTGGAAGGCGCTTGTTCCCACCAAACCCGCTTTTACCGGCAACAAGAATTTTACGGATTATAACCTGAAGGAAATTGCTGAATACATTGACTGGACTCCTTTCTTCCACAGCTGGGAAATGAAGGGCTCCTACCCTAAAATATTTCAGGATCCGGAACGCGGCACGGAAGCGAAAAAGCTTTTTGACGATGCTCAGAAAATGCTTCAGCAAATCATTTCCGGAAAATGGCTTAAAGCCAATGCTGTTATAGGAATCTATCCGGCCAACCGGAAAGGAGATGACATTGAAGTCTATACCGATGAAAGCCGTACAACTGTAAAGACCGTATTTCACAGTCTTCGCCAGCAAACCAAGAAACCTGCCGGGCAGTATAACATGGCTCTGGCCGATTTCGTCGCCCCTGCACCTATCCCCGATTATATTGGCGCATTTGCAGTAACCGCAGGTATAGGGATCGATGAGTGGGTACAAAAATTTGAGAAAGACCACGATGATTATTCGGCTATCATGCTGAAGGCATTGGCCGACAGGCTTGCAGAAGCTTTTACCGAACTTCTCCACTTACGTCTGAGAAAAGAATTCTGGGGTTATGCCAAAGATGAAAATCTTGATACCAACGCTTTGATTCAGGAAAAATATTCCGGTATCCGTCCGGCTCCGGGTTATCCTGCCCAGCCTGACCATACCGAAAAGCCTCTTATCTTCTCCCTGCTCGATGCAGAAAAAAACACCGGCATCACCCTCACCGAAAGCATGGCCATGTTTCCTACAGCTGCTGTCAGCGGTCTGTATTTCGCTCATCCCGGTTCCGTCTATTTCGGAGTCGGTAAGGTTCAGAAAGACCAGATTGCCGACTATGCTTCCCGTAAAGGAATGGGGTTGGAAGAAACAGAGCGTTGGCTGGGAACGGTGCTGGCTTATTGACAGCATCGTATTTTTTCATACATTTATTCTTCAGCAGGCCTGAATCGTATGATCCGCATTTTTCTGGTCTTTCTTTTTATTTTGTGTCTTCATTCCGTTGATGCCCAAAACTGGGCACCGCTTGACTCCGGTATGTCTGCCAATTCACGTGTTACAGCCCTTTGCTCTTATCATGGAAAACTGTATGCAGGAGGCCAGTTCGACAGCGCCGGACTGAAACCCCGTAACAATATCGCTGCATGGAATGGCAGCAGCTGGGATTCTGTTCCGGGTGTGAACAGCTGGATTTATGCTTTGTCTACCTATAACGGCAAGCTGATTGCAGGAGGACTGTTCAGCATGGCCGGAGCGGATACAGTAAACGGTATTGCCCAATGGAATGATACCTCCTGGGCTCCCCTGGGTGCCGGAATTAACGGTGCTGTCTCAGCGATGCAGGTCCTGAATGGAAAACTGTATGTCGGTGGAAGTTTTTCAACAGCCGGCAATATCCCCGCTTCCAATATAGCCTGCTGGGATGGATCAAACTGGACAAGCCTTGATTCCGGATTCAACAATCCTGTCTTTGCACTCGATACCTTCCGCAACAACCTGTATGCAGGAGGATCATTTACCAAATCCGGAACACGTAATACCGGCGCTCTCGCTTTATGGAATGGAAACTTCTGGCAAAGCCGGGGAATGGACACGACAAGCGCTGTCTATGCTCTTCAAACCTATCACAATAAGCTGTATGCAGGCGGGCTCTTTGATTCGGCCGGAGGTATACATGCAGCATACATAGCTTCCTGGAACGGCAGTGTTTGGGATTCCCTTGCTGCAGGAACAGACAGTACGGTATTGAGCATGACCGTTTACAAGGATAATCTGTACCTGGGTGGACAATTCACCCATACCGGTAAAAACGCTGCCGGACATTTTGCCGCCTGGAATGACACGACCTGGTTGAGCGGCTATGGAACCCCCGGAATGAACGCAGATGTTTCTGTACTGACGGTTTTCAACAATTTACTTTATGCAGGAGGAGCTTTTACCACTGCCGGAAATGCCAGCGCTCCCTATATTGCTTCCTGGAGTGTTGTTACAGGTATTCATGAATGGGCCCGGACAGGAACAGCGAAGGTATTCCCGAACCCCTTCCTGCAGTATACAACCGTTGAAATAAGCAACAACCCTTCCGGATTAAAAGTAATACTCGAAGTCTGCGACATCAACGGCAAACAGGTAAAAATACAGCCCGGCCAGACTCCCTTTATGGAGTTGCAAAGAAATGGCCTTCCTCCGGGATTGTATTTCTATCGGGTGATGGATGGTTCTAAATGCCTTGGATCAGGGAAGCTCATTGCTGAATAGACACAAGACACTAGACAGAACGTTTTAGTCTTGTGTCTCATGTCTTGCCTCTTATGTCTAAAGAGGGATGTTCCCGTGTTTCTTCTTAGGCAGCTTATCTACTTTATTCTCCAGCATTTTGAATGCCGCAATAAGCTTGCTCCGGGTATCTTCGGGCAGGATAACCTCGTCTATATAACCACGTTCGGCAGCCCTGTATGGATTGGCAAAATGCTTTATATATTCCTGTTCCTTCTCTTTCAGTTTAGCTGCCGGGTCTTTTGAAGCGCTGATTTCATTCTTGAAAATAATTTCAGCGGCACCTTTGGCTCCCATCACGGCTATTTCGGCAGAAGGCCATGCATAGTTCATATCGGCACCTATATGCTTGGAATTCATAACGTCGTATGCACCTCCGTAAGCCTTGCGTGTAATAACTGTTACACGGGGCACCGTAGCTTCACAGAAAGCATAGAGGAGCTTGGCTCCATTGGTAATGATGGCATTCCATTCCTGATCCGTACCGGGCAGGAAGCCTGGTACATCTTCGAAAACCAGCAGAGGGATATTGAATGAATCACAGAACCGAACAAAACGGGCTGCCTTGGTCGATGAGTTTATATCCAGCACTCCGGCCAGGAATGCCGGCTGGTTGGCAACGATACCAATGCTGCGACCGGCCAGACGGGCAAATCCGACCACGATGTTTTCCGCAAAATTCTTATGCACTTCCAGAAAAGTATCGGCATCAATCACCCCGCTTATCACCTCGCGTATATCATAAGGCTGGTTAGGACTGTCAGGAACTATCGTATTGAGCTCGGGCCTCTTCTCACTGCTACCACTTTCATAATGCATTGATGGGGGCAGCTCTTCACAGTTCTGAGGCATATAACTCAGCATTTTCCGTATATGCTGTATACATTCTATTTCATTGGCACAGGCAAAATGAGTAACACCTGATTTGGTACTGTGGGTCGATGCTCCTCCCAGTTCTTCACTTGTTACTTCCTCATGTGTTACTGTCTTCACCACATTGGGTCCGGTAACAAACATATAGGAGGTGTTTTCCACCATCAGGATAAAATCTGTGATGGCCGGTGAATACACGGCTCCTCCTGCACAGGGACCCATTACGGCTGAGATCTGAGGTATAAGTCCCGATGCAATCGTATTGCGGTAAAAAATATCGGCATAGCCGCCCAGAGAAACCACACCTTCCTGTATACGGGCCCCTCCGCTGTCATTCAGTCCTATAACAGGCGCTCCGTTCTTCATGGCAAGATCCATGATACGGCATATTTTTTCAGCATGCGTTTCAGAAAGCGATCCACCGAAGACCGTAAAGTCCTGGGAAAAAACATAGACAAGCCTGCCCTGAATTGTTCCGTAACCTGTTATAACCCCATCACCGGCATATTTTTCACGTTCCAGTCCGAATTCTGTTGAGCGGTGGGTGACAAACATTCCGATCTCCTCAAACGAACCTTCATCAATCAGAAAATGCAGGCGCTCTCTGGCTGTCAGCTTACCCTTTTTATGCTGTGATTCTATCCGTTTAACTCCGCCCCCAAGCTGTGCTTCGGCAATTTTGCCCTGGAGTTCTTCCAGCTTCTGCTGCTTTTCGGCTGCTGCTTGTTCCTTTATTTCGGCTGCTTTCATCCTGTTTGAATTAAGCAACAAATATACTTCTTAATCCATAAGTCACCAATGCCATGCAATACCTGCACTGGCAGGATAAAGCTGGGGGCCCTTCCCGATTTTAAATAATTCACTCAGACCATAATTGGCAAAAACAGACCAGTTGCGGTATCCGACCTGGGCTGTCAGACTGTAACGAAAAGGATCAAGATTATAGTCGCTGCTGCTCATACGGTTTATCTTTTTACCATCCTGATCTTTGAATACCTGACGTGTTCTGGACCCTATTTTCCACCCTCCCAGCATACCGAAGGCAATATGAATACTCTTCCTGGAGTCACTGTTCGTGTTGAATTCCATCATGAGCGGAACCGTCAGCAGGTTCTCGTTGAAATTGTTTTTTGAAAAACTCAGTTTGGATTCAGCCCTGCCTGCGGTATAAGTTGTATCGGTACGCAGACTTACATTATTTTGCAGCGCATAATGGTTGAATTCAAAACCCAAACCGGTAAACACTTTCACATACTCCTTATAGATGTTGAAATCGTGTTCTATCAGATTCAGCCCGAAGCTTTGAGAACTGTACTGGTTAAGCTGCATATACTCCTCGCCCTTGGGCAATGACATTCCGTCTTTCAAAGGAGTACGAAGGCCGTTCACCCCCCACTGCAATCCAGTCCAGTGCTTGAAATTATCAGACTCTGATTCCTCCTTCGTTTCTGTTGTATCACTGTCATCATGTGAAATCGTGATTTTATTATGCCAAAGGGAAATACGGGTGGTATCACTTTTATCCGTTCCCACTTTACCATGTGCATTCCTCACTGATCCAGCTCCGCTTATTTCAACATGTTTCGAAACAGGCTCCTCTTTATAAATGATATCTCCTGCACCTGAAACAGTTGCGTTCAGGTTTTGTTTCACATTTACTTTTGAGACTCCGGCACCGGAACCTGTTATATCGGCATTTTCGGCACTAAGCTCCAGGGCACTGAGTTTGCCGGCTCCTGAAACCGTTGCGTTAAGCTGCCCTGTCTTGCCTTCAACGCTTACCACTGCTGCACCGCTCACTTCCACATTCAGTTTTTGGGTTTCGGAGCCCAGGTCTGTCTTTGCAGCACCTCCGCAATTCACCCGTATTTCATCCGATTTGAAGGTATTCAGTGAACGTAAATCGGCCGCTCCGGAAAGCTCTATGCTTTTCAGGCTTTTGAGGTGGATATCCACTTTAGCAGCCCCGCTTTTCTTGCCTTGTTTTATCATCAGGATTCCGTCTTTCACTTCCGTTTGTATAGCATCCGCCTCTTCCTGTGTTGGAGCCTGAACCTGTACGGTATTTGCTTCCCCCTGTGACAGGGTGATGTGTACTGTCTGCCCGGCACGTATGCCGGTAAAGTCACCCATGGCGCGGTCTGCATTTATTTGTGCCTTAAGTGCGGCTGAGCCGGTAAGGAATAAGGCGATGGATATAGTCAGGTATTTCATTTTTTTGTTTGTTGTTGGGTATTAGTTGTTGGTTTGTTGTTCGTATGTCATATCCTTGCTCTGCAGTGCATAGGATACCAGCATACCCTGGTTATTGTACTCTTCTTTTATTTTTATTTTTCGTGAACTGATACGGTTATAGCCTCTCACGGCTATCTTGCACAGCTCCCAGCCCGCGTGTCTGCGGCCTTTAGCCGGTCTTTCTGTGCCTGTAAGGGTGGTGAGCTGCTCCCGTGCCAGTGATTTAATGTCGGGGTAAAATGCTTTCACAACAGGTGCTGTTTCGGGTGTATGAATCACGTCCGGCAGTTCTTTCATTTTGAGATCCGGAGTTGATTCAGCAACGAGATTTGTCTCGATTGTTCTTGCTTCTAATGTGCTCAGCGTTGTGGTATGTAAAACCTGTTCGGGCACTCTTTCAATCCTGTGTTTTGACGTATTCGAATTGGTGCGGTTTATAGCTACGCGCTCCTGAACCGGGGCAGACTGATGCCCGTTATTGTTTATTGTTTTGTCAGGCTGCTTTGTCGTGTCAATGATAGCGACAGACTCTACGGTAATGGTCTCATTGCGGTTGAACATCCAGATTCCGATCAGCAAGGCCAGTGCTGCGGCAGCAGCCATCCAGGGGTTGAAGCGGAGGGGGATGATTTTGTATTCCCGTTTCTTCAATTCCTCTTTAAAAGGACAGACATCTGTGAGATCTGGTTTGAATACCGTCATGTTGAACAGATCCATATCACGCTGGTATTCGGGATGCTTATTCAGGAATTTTTTTAATTCCAGTGTATCTTCTTCATCCAACATCCCTTCTACCGATCCTATCATATACTCTTCATAATTACCTGCATCGACAAGAGCCTGCTTGAGGCTTTCCTTATCCGGATCCCCTTCCTTATTTAGTGTGATGGGTATGATTTCGAATTCCTCAAATATCTCTTTGAGATCAGGGTGTTGTTCCAGAAAGAGGAGAAGCTCTGCCACCTGCTCTGCGCTCAGCACGCCCTCGTGGTAATCGAGGAACCAGACTTCGTAATTATCTCTATTTATTCTTTCCATGTTAAAGCAGATTTTCAACTTTGCCCAGATATCTTTTTAATGCCAAACGGGCACGAAACACTTTTTTTTTCACCTCATCGTAAGACATATCAAGCAGCTCTGCTATTTCTTGGTACTCATAGTTTCCGAAAATTCTCAAATGAGCAACTGCTTTTTCATCAACCGGGAGCAGATCCATTGCCTCTTCAACTATATCCCTGACATCCGGATATTCCTTAGGATGAACGGTTTCGTCAAAGCCTTCTGTGTCTGCTTGTTTTCTGAACGTATCACGTTTCTTTTGATTAATTAATGTGTGATTAGCTGCCTGGAACAGGTATGGCTTTACTTTCTTTATGTCTACTTTATCTCTTTCTTCCCATAATTGTTTAAATACCTCCTGTTGTACATCCTTGGTCCAATGATAGTCGCGTAAATGACCCTTGATAAAGCGATAAAGCTCATCCGCATACAGCGCTATAAATTGGTTATGTTCCTTTTTGGTCATCTTAATTTGTGTACCCCTTCTAGTAGTAAGGCAATTGAGAATCGATTTTGTTCCCGTTTTTTTTAAAATAATTAACAAGATCCTGATAATCAGGGAGAAAAATTTAGGTTGCTTTCAATTATTTTTGAAAGTTCGTAGCCTTATTTTAACATTTGAGGCGTTTTTCCCGTTTTCGTCTTTGTATCTTTAACTGCTTATTCCGGTACAAAATTGCCTATTCTATCCTTACCATGAAAAGAAAGCTGTTCTTCCTCCTGCTTTGCTTGCTGAACATAAACGGGTTCTCAAAATGCGCCTATGATGGGATTTCTTTCTGGCCGAAAGGAAAAACGATAAGGGCCAATTCAATCCTGGTCATCACAGGCTATGGAGGAAGTCAGCATATTATCGATAGCCTTAACACTAAATATTCCATTTATCTGAAAACAGGAAACAAGAAAATTAAGCTTTCTGTCAGGGAAACATTGAAAAGTGAGTTCCATCTGACTCAGGCAGTCCTTGTGCCGGAAGAAAAACTGATTCCAGGTCTCGATTACAAAGTATGTATAGACCGTCTGACAGAACACAATTTACTGGAACAGTGGGATGCGGGGTCGAATACCCGCAAGCCTTTTTCCTGGATAGCTGTGGCTGATAAAACGGCTGACGCTCCGGCATGGATCAGCCAGCCTTCCGTATTAAAAAACACCTTTTGCATGTTTGGCTGCGGACCTGAAGTGTTTGTTCATCTGGGATTTTCAGTCCGGGATACATCCGACTTCCTGATCAAAACAACTGTTACGAACGAAACAACAAAGAAATCGACTACTTATTATTTATCTCCTGAAAAAAGCAAGACGGAAGTTTTGCTGGGCCACGGTATGTGTTCGGGGGCATTTAATCTGGAACTGAATGGTGCCTACGAAGCATCCTTCTCTTTGATGGATATAACAGGGCGGTCAACGGCACAGGCGACTCCGAATATACAGTTTAAGGCGCCGGGTAAGGGTGACAGGCCGGGAGGAGAGTGAAGAGACGTAAGACTTATGTCACTCAAAGGTTAAACACGTTCTTCTTCACCCAGTTCTTTCCCCAGTTATCCATATCATCCTTCGTCCACAGTTCGGGGAAAAAGCAAAGTTTCTGAAATCTCGGAGGAAGATATTTCTGCCAGTTGGTTCCACCGGTTGCCTTGATATCCTCCGGATCTTTTTGCAGATAACGTACTGCTGACCGGTAATGACAGAGTTTCCAGTTGATGTTTACACTTACATCCAGCTGTTTAAGGGCATGAATCAGCTCTTCCTTTTTCTGATCTGCTTCGGGAAGGGAATGATACAGTTCATTCAGATTTTTTTTTCTGAATTTACGGGCCAGATTAATAAATGCTCCGGAGTATTTCTTTTCAAACTGTTCGAGGGTCAGTGTTTTCTTGCCCGAAGCAAGTTCTGTAGCTCCTGCCTTCCAGTAGATATGCTCATACATGCTTTCTATCATGGAATCGGTCACAACCCCGCTGTAATTTTTGGCATGCTGGGGAGAAATAAGATTTACGAAATTGGTGGAACAGATTTCTATCATTCGGTATTGTCCGCTCTGAAAACCGCTGGCCGGTAAAAGGGACATACGGAATTTCAGGAACTGAGCCACATCCATACCGTCCACCATGATATCGAAAGAGGTAATGAGTGCTTCGAAATAACGGTTTATACGGCCCAGACGGGAAATGAAGAACGCTGTATCCATCGGTGATTTTTCACAGAGCTGTTCGAATTCCACCATACAGAGTCTGAAATAAAGTTCTGTAATCTGGTGATACATGATAAAGATCTGCTCGTCGGGAAAGCTGGTCTTGGGGGTCTGAAGACTGAGAAGGGTGTCGAGGTGTATATAATCCCAGTACGTAAGGTAATCGGCATGCAACAATCCATCCAGGTAAGAATTCATATCCTGGCCCATGGCCTGGAATTTTTCATCCAGCTTTTTGAGGCGTTCAATTGTTTCAGATTTCAGATCCATAAGGCGGGTGTTAGAGGGCGCAATTTATAAATAAATAACCGTTTGTGCGCCTGCAAGTCCCGTAGGGACTAAATATCGGTAGCAGAAAGATTAAATTGTTTTCACGTACCCCGTCCTGTAGGGACGGCATATCGGTTATAGGCTGCAATGCAATGAACCGATTGTATATAGGATTTATTGTGCCGATATATTGCCCCTAAAGGGGCAATGAGACGTGTGTGTCATATTGTTCTGCCGATATTTTGTCCCTACTGGACATCTCGGATATAACCAAAAATAAAAAAACAGGAAGGCCCCGGAAGCCTTCCTGTTTACTTTATACTTCTATCCTATAGCGGCAGGGCGCTGAGTATAGTGCCTACCTGACGCGGGCCGGTACGGTCTGTCAGAGTCACCCTTCCAAAGTACTTCGTTCCGCTTACCAGACCGGTAATAAGAGCCGTAGCCTTTGAATTGTTCTGAACCGTTTTCCAGTTGGCAGGATTGCTGATATCCGTGCTTAATTCGAAGTTAAAGGTTACTCTTCCTTTTTCCGATTTAGCAACCAGGAGCAATTCTCCCGCCTTCTTCGTCGCCACCATTTTGAAATCCTGTTTCATATGTGGAGTATGACTTTTAACAGTCATGTTGGCCGCCTTGGCAATTGCCAGGGCATGGTCGGGATCGTTGTTGGCGATGCCTTCCACATAAAAAGCAAGGCCTTTCAAACTTAGCTCAAGCGTTTTGCGGGCCGCATTCCGGGCCGCAACCGTTCCCTTGGCCCTCCCCTGTGCCGCCACAGAAGTTGTTTCCAGATTGACAATGTCTGCCTGAATGGTTGCAATAGGCGGATTCGGAACAGGAAAGTATCCGGCATTGCCCGACACACCCGTGACATAGGACTTGGCATCCGTGATAAGCTGGGGTGCCGTTCTTTGCTTGAGGTGCAACACTACCTGGATCTTTTTTGAAATAATTACTGCGAGCATTATTATTGACTTTTTCATGTTGTTTAGTTTTTAAAGGTTAATTATTGATTTGATTAAACCGGAAATCCGGTATGCAGAACACAGTACGTTTCTGTATTCTCCTCCTTATTCTCCGGGTACTCCTATTCAGGACTTTCAGATGCTCTGTTCCCCGCGACGGATCAGATTTTCTGTTGGCGTCAGGCATTTGCGCATCATGCCCGTACTCCTCATCCCGAATTCTTTTCAGGGGTTTTTAATCCCTTTGTATTTGTATTCTTTGAACATTGCTGTTTCTGTTTTTTCTTCATTCCTTTTTAGCGGAGCCAATGATGTTTTCTCATTTCCAGTTCGTTTCCTCCTCATATTCTTGAATATTGAAACAATCCGGTTGAGAACAATCATCATCCGATCCGGGACTTTCATCATCCTTTTTGGGACAATCGCTATCCGGTCCCGGACAGTCATCATCCGTTTCGGGGCAATCATTATCCGGTTTCGGATTATGATCATCCGGTTCGGGGAAGTCAACATCCGGTTCGGGACACTTAAGATCCTATTCGGGGCAATCATCATCCGAATCGGGACAATCATTATCCGGTTCGGGCCACTTATTATCCGATTCGGGACAATCTCTGTCCTGTTTGAGACTTTCAATTTCCGATTCAGGACAGAGTCTGGCTCATTCGGGGCCGCGACTATCCGGTTCAGGACATTGACGATCCCTTTCGGGGCAACGATCATCCGGTTCGGGATGTTTTTTTCTCTTTCCGGGTTTTTTTTCTCCCTGTTTATATTGATCAATGTGTTTTTCATCTTCTTTGTTTTTACATTCATTACCCTTTCTAGTAGTAAGGCAATTGAGAATCGATTTTGTTCCAGCAAAACGTCACTTTTTTTTATAATTACGCCTTTATACGTATCAAAACCTACGTCTAAATACGTAGGTCTAAGTATAAATGCGTAGGCAATTCTTGTCCTGGAGGAGTGAAAAGGGAGGAAGAAAACAAGAACTTGATGAGACAAAATCAATAATCCGGCAAAACAGGGCAAAGCCGTTATTAATTATTCCCAGTATTGCCTGTAAAATCAGTTGGTCTTATGGGTATAAACTAAGGGGTCCGGCTAACTATATTCCTGTGCCAGACCTGGGGGATAAAAACAGGCTGCTCTCCTGGTTATAATACAGACTTGAGTTATAGACGGGTATAGATTAACTAAACCTGGACCGGGAAGCTCAAATATGGTTTAGCCCGTTCCTCTTCCCGGGCAATTAAACCCCGGCTTGTTCTGGGTTTTTTCACAAAAACCAGATGTTTTCCCTGTTTTTTAGGGTGGAACAAGACCCCCGGCACCCTTGTTTTATTCGGATTTATCAACGATAACTGCTAAATTCGTCTTATCCTGATATTGCCACTATGTTAATTACCTGCTGACACCGGTATTATCAGGCAGTATTTTACCACGAATCAGCACGTTAAAAAATATTTATTGGATTTATTGTTGTCTTTTTCCCCGATTCGCGTTACAGGGTAAAGGGCAGGATTTTGCAGATTAACCACCAATACTCACATTCATGATCAAGAACTTACTTCTCCTTGCTGGTATTATCCTTGGTACATCCGGGGGATCAGCTCAAACAGAGGTTCCGGTCCAATATCATTTTTTTCAGGGCGACTCCCTGGAAGGATTTGACTTCAATACTGCCTACAATAACCTTGGACTATACAATGCAAAAGCACACCTTTCTGAAGATGAAAAAAACGTATACATGTACCGGGTTGAAAAGGCTTTTGTACAAACCAAGTATCGTCTGCCTGTTACCCTTTACAGTCTGCCGGGTAATAATATAGCACCTCCGGGTACCCGCACCCGTGTTATCAACGGCCGTACCTTTGTTATTCCAAGAGCCGTATCCATCAGCAAAAATGCTGCTGCTGAAAAAAAGGCGATGGTTACCCATCCATCTGTGGCTGCTTCAAGCTGTCATAATCTTGACCTTGAACAAGGCGATCTGAGCAACTGGTTCGGAAGTATGGGCTGGGATGATTATGATGCCGCTCCCCCTGCAGGTTACCCTACAGGACAGGTAATTTATTACTATGGTCTGGCTGCATTGAACGGTCCGCCTGCCAATGGACAAGCAGCGTATGTAGGAGCCACCAATTCCGCATTCGGAACATCCTGCTCCGGAGTAACCCTGGTCAGCTCCGGTACAGACCCATACAGCGGTCTTCCGATGGTAATGCCCGGAGGGGGCAGCTTTTCCCTTCGTATGGGTGATGATAAAGTGAACATTGGTGCCGGTTATGCAGGATCCTGCAATTACAGCAACCAGGTTCCGACCTGGCCAACGTATAATGTACCTACTACCTGGAGCACCAGCGAGTCGTCAGGTGAAATTGTAATGGTTAGCTTCCCTGTTACTGCTGCCAACTGCCTCCTTACTTACAACTACAATGTTGTTCTGAATGACAATAACCACCCTGTTGGACAACAGCCTTTCTTTTTTGCCGATATCGTTTCTGCTGCTGATACAGCAACAGAAGTTGTTCCCTGTTCTTCGTATTTCCAGGAAGCAAGAAACGGTGTACCTCCAACCGGCTACAATACTTCAGCAATGACTGCAGGAGGCGGAGCCCCTGTTTTCTATTCAGGATGGCAGGGTAATACGGTTGACCTGAGTACTAAGGTCGGAACAACCGTTATTCTGGAGTTCTATTCTGCAGGTTGTGTCCCGGGCGGACACTTCGGATATGCTTATGTTGACGGATCATGCGGTCCTCTGCAGTTTCCTTCTACTTCTCCAACAGTTTGTGCCGGTGGTATTGAAACTATTTCTGCTCCTCCAACCCCTCCCGGCACAACCTATACCTGGTCCGGACCCGGTATTGTCGGACCGAACAACGGATCATCTGTCAATGTAAATGCTCCGGGAACCTATTCTCTTACCTACTCATTACCTCCTCCAAACAGCGGTTGCCCCATCACCATCAGCGCTGTGGTAAATTTTTACCCGCAACCTGTCATTACACCGGCCTCTACAAACCCCGTCTGTAACGGTGCCTGTACCGGTACAGCGACTGTTACGCCGAGCGGAGGAACAGCTCCTTATACCTATTCCTGGTCGAACGGTGCTGGTAATGTAAGCAGCATCAGCTCCCTTTGTGCCGGTACCTATACGGCAACCCTGACCACAGCAAACGGTTGCTCGACCACCCATACCTATACAATCACGACTCCTGCGGCTCTTGCCAATACCCCTTCCTCCACCAATGAAAAATGTAACGGTTCCTGTACCGGCACACTGGGAACAGCTGTTACAGGCGGTACATCCGGTTATACTTATTCCTGGTCGAATGCCGCCGGAAACGTGCCGAACCAAACCAATGTATGTCCGGGAGCATATACCTGTAACATTACAGACTCAAAAGGATGTACTACAAGTTCAACCTATACCATAACCCAGCCAACAGCACTTAACATTACACCGGGATCAACCACTCAGTCGTCCTGTACCTCCAATACAGGTGCTGCCTCGGTCACTGTTTCCGGAGGAACCCCTGCCTATACGTATACCTGGAGCCCTGCTCCCGGAGCCGGACAAGGTTCTCCCAGTGCCTCTGCCATGGGTGCAGGCACTTATGTGCTTACCGTTAAGGATGGTAATTTATGTGCCCAGACCTATACTGTTGCCATAACCACAGCAAGTGGCCCAAGTTCAAGTGTATTGAGCTCAACCAACAATATCTGTAACGGAGGTTGTGTTGGTACTGCATCGGTTAGTTATAGCGGAGGTACCGGTCCGTACAGTATTGTATGGTCACCTGCTCCCGGAGCCGGACAGGGCACAGCCAATGCCAGTCAGATGTGTGCCAATAACTATACGGCTACGATCACCGATGCCAACAACTGTGTAACAAGTCAGGTTATAGCCATCACTGCTCCGCCTGCCGTAACCGGTGCGCCGACAACGACAAATACCGCGTGTGGAGCAACAAACGGATCAGCCATAGCTCATGGTACTGGTGGTACAGGAGCGCTTACCTACTCCTGGAATACAACCCCGGCACAACTGAGTGATACGGCGACCAACCTGGCCGGAGGAACGTATGTGGTTACTATAAAAGATGCCAACGGATGTACGGGTACTGCCAATGCAACAATTGCCAACCCCGGATCACCTGTGCTGACTACGGCTGCTCTCAACCTCCGGTGTAATGCCGTCTGTTCCGGAAAAGACAGCGCTACTGTCAGCGGAGGAAACGCACCTTATACTTATTCCTGGTCGAATACCGCCACAACTCCCGGTATCAACGGACTCTGTGCCGGCATCTATACCTGTACCACAAAAGATGCCAGCGGATGTACGGTGACCAAGGTAGATACCATAAAAGGCCCTACTGCTCTGGCTGTCGCTCCTACACAAAAGAACGTAGTATGTAACGGAGGCTGCAACGGTAAAGCGGTGGGTACTTTAAGCGGTGGTACCGGTGCTTATACCTATTCCTGGTCGGGCAATGCCAGCATCACCGATTCGGCTGTAGGATTATGCCCCGGCACCTATACATTGAATGGCACAGATGCCAACGGATGTACCACAACACAGTCGTTTACCATCACCCAGCCCAATGCCCTGGCTGCAAACCCTACTTCCACAAACATCAAATGTAACGGAAGCAATAACGGACAGGCCTGTGTGCTTCCTTCCGGAGGGACCCCGGGTTATAACTATACCTGGACCCCAACACCATCATCCGGACAAGGCACTACCTGTGCAAACGGACTGGCTCCTGGAAGTATTACCTGTGTCTTCAGCGATGCAAACGGTTGTATTGATTCGGCCACGTTTACCATTACACAGCCTCCTGCACTTACCGCTACCGGAGCTCCGACCAATTCAACCTGTTCACAAAGCAACGGACAGGCTACAGCCAGCGGATCAGGAGGATCTCCTTCTTATTCCTATACCTGGAATTCCGGACAGGCTGTTAACAATATAACCGGTATTCCGGCCGGTATTTATACCTGTACGGTTAAAGACAGCCTTGGTTGTACCACCACCGTTATTGATACGGTGAATAACGTAGGCACAATGCCTGCTCCTTCCATCGTAACAGCCAGTACAGGTACCATATGCCATGGTGACAGTGCCCTGCTTACTGCTTCCGGCGGAGGTGTGGGATCTACCTATACCTGGATGCCCGGAGGATCGAATGCGGATTCTATTTATGCCAAAACAGGAACCACCTATACCTTAACGGCCACCAACGCGTGCGGTACAGTAACAACAACAAAAGTAATAACGGTTATTGCTGCACTTGTCCCAACCGTTACGGGAAAAAGCATATTCTGTCCCGGAAAATCCGATACCCTTACTGCACACAGCACGCCTATAACGGTTCCTGCTGCAACATATACCTGGAATACGTCTCCGCCTACCGTTTCACCTACGCTGATTGTGACCGGCCCCGGAAACTATACCGTAACTGCAATCAATCAGTGCGATACAACAACTGCGGTATTCCCTGTAGCCACTTATGTGATCACGGCTGAATTCGGAGCCAGTGTTTACACCGGTTATACCCCGCTACCGGTTAACTTCATCGATAGCAGTTCCACATCGGCTGTATCCTGGACCTGGAATTTCGGAGACGGAACTACCGGCTCGGGCCTCAATCCTTCTCATACTTACAACAACGGAGGAACCTATGTCGTCATCGAAACCATTAAAGACGGCAACGGCTGTGTCAGTTCGGATACCCTTCGTATTCATGTAACAGATCTCCCGTCATGGATACAGGTACCGAACATCTTTACACCGAACGGTGACGGAGATAATGATGAATGGGCTGTTCGTTACCAGGGTATATCCAGCTTCGATGCCAAGATTTATGACCGCTGGGGTGTTATGATGTCAGAACTCTTTGCTCCCGGTCAGGGATGGGACGGACGCACTTCCGGAGGAGCACAGGCTGTTAACGGAACCTATTACTATATCATCACCGCCAAGGGTGATGATGGCAAGAGTTATGCCTTCAACGGCTCCCTGATGCTGATACGGAATTAATAATCAGGATCGCTTACCAACACAAAAAAACCCGGACTGCTCAGTCCGGGTTTTTTGTCTTATGTCCTATGTCTTGCCTCTTGTGTCTGTCCCGTTTCTTCATCATAAAAATCATCAACACTTTATAAACAGCATATCCCACCCGCATCTGTAAACGGAAGAGCAGACTTCGTTTTTTCATAAAACCTTCCCGGGTTACCGGGGTACATTTTTGGGTAATAATGTCTTCCAGGTGTGTATCAAACTGTTTTACAAAAGCAGTGTCCTTGATATCGGAATTCAGTTCTATACTCAGATAATGACTCAGGTAGTTGAGGTTGTAGGAACCAATGGTGGCCCAATTCCCGTCAACAGTCATTGCTTTTCCATGCATAACGGAATTATCCCATTCATAAATTTCAATACCATTGATCAGGTAGAAATAATAAAGATATTTTTCAGCCAGGGGGATAATCATCAGATCTGATTTTCCGGCCAGCACGATACGTATCCTGACACCTCTTGCTACAGCCTCTTTAAGCAGTTTCCGGAAAGTACGACCCGGCAGAAAATAACTGGCAACCAGATTAATGTTTTTATCGGCACGGATGAGGGCTTCCAGATAACTTTTGTGAATTTCATTTTTCCTTTTCAGCCAGTCGTTTCTTCTGAATCTTACATTCCCGTCCTCAGCCTCCTTGCTCCGGGAAGATGATTCAAAAGCCATTCGTTTTTCATAAATAGAAAGACACAGCGCAACGAGGTATGTGCATGGCCGCCCTTTTATCAGTACCCCGTAATCGAGCCAGGGATCTGCTGGCTCTGAACCGTGGTACTTATCGGCAATATTAATGCCTCCAATCAGAGCCTGGCAGGAATCAACAACGGTGATCTTATGGTGGAGACGCCTTCCTATGGAAATTGCTTCGGAAGAAAACAAAGGAGAAAACAGGCGGAAATGAATCCCTGCAGCGTGCATTTTACTGATGACGGCAGAAGGAAAGCCAGACGAACCGAATGCATCGGCAAGCACATAGACAACAACCCCCCTCCCGGCTGCACCTGTCAGCAGTTCAACAATTCGTTTGCCGGTAGTGTCATAATCAAAAATATAGGTATGCAGGTGTATGCTTTCCTTGGCATTCAGAATAAGTTTTTCTGTCACCTCGAAATAATCATTTCCGCTGTGAATCAGCCTTATCTCGTCTGCATGCAGATAGTGTCTCATCTTTATTCAAACAAAAATAATCGGATAATCCAATCTATCAGTAAAAGAGTAATGGATTAAGGAACCCGTTAAGATATGGTCTTGGTTTTTTTCGCTTCTGCCCGGGCAGATACAAAAATTGCTGCCCCTGATCGTCAGCCATAGGCATATCACAGTTATGGCCGGAGCGCCAAAGACGGGGAAGAAAATACTGATCATGAATAAATTTGTTCTGTACGGCATTCCGGACCTGTTCGGCATCGATGCCAATACTTGCCTGAGCAGGATGAGTGAGTGCAGGCTGATCATAGAAGGGAAGCATGGTCTTTACCTGCAAGCTCAGCAAGCCGTGTGAATAACCGGAATAGGTGGCCCCAACACTGTCCATATACCCATCGGGAAAATGCTCATTCTTGATTTCTGCATGGTGATGCATCTCTCCGGTCCACAGTGTACAGTTTAATCCATACTGATGTTGAGGATCGGCCGTGTATTGAAGCAGAATGGCTCCTGTTCTGAACCGGTCCAGGATTGGTTTGGCAAAAATGTCATTTTCACTGATGAGATCCCATCGGCCAAACCGGAACGAAACAGTACCGGTACGCTGACGGGTGCCAATAGGGTTGATATAGACTTGCTGGGCATACCCAACACTGTTTGAAAAATGGCTTTGGTTCGACACACAGGTCAGAAACAGATCGTTCACAACCGGGTTTTTTTTACCATACAGAAAGACAGCTCCCAGACAGGCCTGCACTTCAGGAGAAAAACCCGGAGGGCCAAGATTTTTGACATTGCCGTAAAAACGTATATCAGCATTCAGCTGAACCTGTCTCTGTTCATCCAGGTAATAAGCCCTGAAACAAACGCCCAGCCTGTCAAAATGGGTTCCCAGGCCGGCAACAAGACCGAAACCAACACCCATATGATCAGACACGGCAGACTGGGAACACAGCTTTCCTGTCATTCCCAACCAGCAGATCATCATGATAATGGTTGGTCCTTTAATCCTGTAAATCATCGGAATACCTTGTTTTCTCCTTCCCTGCAAAAATGTCTGTTAACATACAGGTTACCAAATTACGTCATTTTATACCGGACACCTGAGTTTTTCAACATCCAATTCCTGAGCCATTACCGGAGAAGTTAAGCACATTGAAAAGTTAATATTATCAAAAGTCAAAAAACGAACTTTTGCATGAGGCTTGCGTATAATATTATAATTACAACATTCTGCAACGTTTGACTCTGCTGAGGTTTTGATGTTTTTTTCGATCATGCTGTTGAATAGTAATACGGAAAGCGATGAAAAAAATACTACACTGTCTTCTCTTTTTACTCCTCTGTTCCTTTGAGTGCCTGTCACAAAACCCGATAGGCTACCGCTACTTTTCTAGCGATACTCTAAACGGACTGGATGTTACTGCTCTTTATAAGGACATGATTTCCTTTGACCGGGTTCACCACCTCAATCCTATGGAGAGGAACAACTATATGTATGCACGGGAGCGGACTTTTGTGAATGCCAAATATCATATCCTTAATCCTCATACTTCAGCAAGCCGTACAGCTTCGCATGGAAACCCGGCATTAATGGCTACCTGCAACAACCTCGATTTTGAAACCGGTGATTATACCGGATGGTCGGGAGCTTATGGCTATAATTCCAACTCAGCTAACCCTATTACCATCCAATCTCCGACTATTTCGACACTTGGAACAGATGCTCCCGAAGGATCCTGTTCATACCATACCATTGTTACCGGAGCCGGTGGCAGTGACCCTTACGGAGCATTTCCACAGCTTGACCCGGGTGGAGGCAGTTATGCCGAACGCCTGGGTGGTGAATCCATCAACCAATACGGTGGCAGTGATTATACGGGTACATATTCCTGCTCAGGCGGAGGTTATGACGGAACAAACCTTTGCAGCGGAGGTGAATACCTGGAACAGTCGTTTCCGGTTACTTCAGCCAATGCTATGTTCTCTTATGCCTATGCTGTCGTGCTCCATGACGGAGGTCATGCAACAGGAGAACAGCCTTATTTCAGGGTCGAGGTACTTGATCAGTATGGCACTCCTCTCCCCTGTCTTCAATATTATCAGGAATGCAACAACGGCACACCTCCTGCCGGTTACAGCACATCCGGAATTAACGGCTCGGTATTTTACCTGCCCTGGCAGCACAATACGCTTAACCTGAGACCCTATCTAGGAACAAATGTTACAGTAAGGTTTACGGCAGCCGGTTGCATTTACGGAGGACATTTCGGGTATGCCTATAT